>JBMTKF010000015.1:0-51812 GCA_049439205.1 Flavobacteriaceae bacterium
CAATTCTAAAAGTATATGAATTAGATGCTACACCCCCGGTGATAGTAAATATTGGTGCATCAGTAGCACATATTGTAAGACTGACTTGAGCAGTTCCATTGACTCTTAAATTTCCTACAGGTGGAGCATTTACACCTACAGTTACAGGAGCAGTAGTATCACTACAAGTTTTACCATTGAGAATTGAGACATCAACTCTTCTGAATTGAGTCGTAGTAGTAATACCCAGAGGGTGTTGATAGTCTTCAGTATTACTTAAAATGTTATTGAAAGTAGCAAATCCGTCAGTAGAAGCTTGCCAGTAGTAGCTAACATTTGCGGCTGGATTTATAGTAGGAGTGGTTACACCAGTGATGATAGTTGGAGTAGCACCGCTACAGATAGTTTGATTTACAGGACTGATAGTTCCAGCGGTGACAATATTTTCGATGAGTGTTACCGTTGCAGAGACTACACAACCAGATACTAGAGTTAGTTCAGCGGTAATGGTATCACCATCGTTAAGTGTTGATCTACTGGTTGTTGCAGAGGCCCCATCTTGAATGGTTGTGATACCGTTGTGGATAAAATGATAGTTGGTGACATCAGCAGCTGGGGGACTAGTAACGGTAAATACTACATTATCACCGCTGCAGAAAGTATTGGAAATTGCGCCAGTAACATCTATAGATACTGGGTCTGGATCATCTATCAGGATCGTTATCGAACTAGTATTATTAGTACAAGCCGCAGGGTCGGGGTTTCCAGCAACAAGAGGTCTGTCATATATTATAGCATCAACGTTATAGGTTAAACCAGGATTGAAGACATATCCGAGTGCAACAGGGTCGAATGTTGGGATGTTTGTATGTGTTACAACTCCTGTATCAATTCTAAAAGTATATGAATTAGATGCTACACCCCCGGTGATAGTAAATATTGGAGAATCACCAATACAAAGTGTTATACTTGCTGTATCGCTACCGTTTACTCTTATGCTTCCATTCGGAGAGTCATTTACAAATACAGTAATTGGGACAGTTGTTGCACTACATGTTTTTCCATTTAGATTAGAGACATCAACTCTTCTATATTCAGCAGTCTGAGTTAATGCAGGTGGTTGATAGTCTTCGCTATTGATCATTATATTGTTGAAAGTAGCAAATCCGTCTATAGAAGATTGCCAGTAATAACTAGCTGTAGCTCCTGACGAAATTGTAGGAGTTGAAATTCCTGAGATAATTGAGGGAATTTCACCAGAACAAATATTTTGATTAGTAGGAGAAATAGTTCCAGCTGTGATAGTATTTTCAAGTACAATTAATGAAGCAGTTGAAACACATCCTGATGGTGTGGTTACTTCAACAGAAATTGTCATTGAGGAGGTATATGGAAGTGGGGGAGTAAATGATACTGTGGTCTGAGTCACAGTTGATGTAATTGTCTGAGCTAATATTGAATTAATGCTAAATACATATGTTGCTCCACCAACTCCACCTGCAGAAGCAGTTAATGTGAAGTTCTCATCATCACAAATTACATTATTAACCTTATCAGTATTTAGAGTAGCATTTGGATCCGATTGTATATTTACAGTTATTGCTGAACTTGTAGATGAGCAGGCAGTTGGATCAGGATTTCCAGCAATTAAAGGTTTATTATAGACTATAACACTTACTTCATCTCCATCATTGATTGAAATTCCCTCTGTTATTGGATCAAAATTATAGGTGCTTAACCCCGGATCAGCATCGGTAGTTAATTCTGGAACACCTCTAACAAGAAATCTAAAGGATTCTCCGCCTGAGGCTGTAAAGTTCAGTGTGTTACTTGTACAAACAGTAATATTTGTTGAGGCGCCACCAATATTTGATATCAATCCTGGAACAGGGTTTGGAGATACTGTTATTTTTACAGAGGCAGTTGGAGCTGAGCATGGAACTCCTAAAAGTGAACCGGAAACTAGCCTTCTGTAGTATCTGGTTGGGTGAGTTGAATTAAATGGAATAACATACGAGGCGTTATTTGCATTTAATGCAATATCAGTCCAATTTGTGTTATCAGTCGAATGTTGCCATTGATAATCCCCATTTACAGCAGGTATTCCATTAATTGTACCTGAGGATAAAGTGTTAAGTAATATGGTATTTGTTGATGTTTGACATACAGATTGTGTGCCAGTTATGGTTCCAGACTGGAGATCATTAATTCTTACAGTCACTTCATCCTCATCATAGCAGTCAAGCGGTGATCCATTGTAAACTCTTACTGACACTGAAAGACCATCAACAATTGATAATCTAGGCAGCTCAAATGTCCTTGAAACATTTGAACTCTGTTCTAAAATACCACCAACATAAAACTCGTATCTGGAAGCTGAAGGATCAGGATCTGCTGTGAATAAAATTGTACCAGTTTCTGTGGAACAAATAGTGTGAGATAATTTATCAGAATTAAGGACAGCATTAGTGGGTGTGCTAGTATCAATTGTTATAGTAACTATATTACTATATATTTTACACTCAACACCATTTAAATTACTAATAAATGCTCTTCTGAAAGCAGATCCGTTTCCAAGAACAGTTGGAGTGTGTGATGCACTAGTGGCTCCAAGAATTTCTCCCCAAGCACCTCCTAGAGGCCTTATTTCCCATTCAAAGGTGGTAGAGGTACCATTAGATGTTGGTGTTTGTAAACCTTCTATCATAATAGGATCCTCACCGTCACATAATTCTTGAAGGTTAGGGCCAATTTGATTAGTGCCACTAATTTGATTTGAATAGACCGTTACTGAGGTTTCGTCAAAACATCCAGTCCTGTTAGCTCCTGCATATGCTCTCACAGTAAATGTGTCTAGATGGTTGATAGTATCAGTAGTAGTAAATGTTGTACTGGATGCCGGAAGAGATAAAATAGGGTTACCGTTGTGATAGAACAAATAACTATTTGCATCAGAGCTTAAACTGGCATCCAGTGTTAATGAGTTTGTGGTTGAACAAAATGTGTCTGAGGTCAAGCCAGTGCTAATTACAGCAGATGGGGCTGGACCCGGATTTACAGTAATTGTTACAACATTTGATAAATAAATTGAAGAGGGTACAGCACATTCACTAGACCCATATTTTGCAATTGCTAACCTTCTATATGCTGAAGTTGTAGTGAGAACTGGCGGGTCATAGTCCTCAGAATCTGAGTTAAGAATATCTTGCCAACCAAGTCCTTCATTTATTTGCCATTCATATTCTATTTCGCCTGTAATAGAAGCAAGATCAGATATAGGGTTAGAAATACCCTGAATAATATCAGGATTTTCACCACCACATATAGGATCAGCTCCGGCATAAGAAATAATATTATTGCCAGACATGGAATTTACCCTTATTGTCATAACTGCATCATTGAAACATCCGGTACCAGTAGCAACACCTGTGTAAACTCTTACTCTAATTTCTGTATTATCTAAAAGGGTAACACTAGCTGTTGATGTGTCAAGGGTATTAGAAGCACTTATTCCTTTTGATTGACCTCTGACAAAAAACTCATACCAAGTAGCTGAGGCATTCGAAGTAGCAGTAAAGATAACGTCTTCACCTTCACATATAACATTACTTCCACTGGGACTAATCGTTGAGGATAAACTAACTGGAGGAGAACTACCAACAGCTCCACCAATAGTAATTGTGACTGTGTTTGAGATATAATTAGAATTATCTGGTGTACAATCGACATTATTCAATTTCGAGGTTACTAGTCTTCTAAATTCATGAACTCCATCCCCTATTGAAGAATTTGGATCAAAATTTTCCTTATCTGCATTTAAAATAGTTGTCCACGTAGCTGTTAGAGCAGGAGTCCTTGTCTGCCATTGAAAATTTAGAGTACCTCCTGCTGTTGGTGTTGGATTGTTTACTCTATTTATAACTACTGGATCAGATCCAGAGCAGTAGCTTACTGTTCCAGTTCCAATAGTATTAGAACCTATTAAAGAATTGGTGCTTAAAACAAGTGAACTATTGTTAGTGGTAGTAGTAGTATTGGAGCATCCTGTAACATTATTTAAAACAGTTACATCAATTTTAATTGGATTCGAAACAGATGGTAAAAGACTTAAATCCAACGAATTGGTTGTAACCGCTCCAGGAGGTGCAGGCAAATCATTTACATAAAATGTATAAGTAAAATTACCGACTGGATTTGCTGTAATAGTTGGTAAATTATTTTCGCAGATTGTGTTACTCACAACTCCAACTGCAGTCAGTGTAGATATAGGATTTGGATTTGTAATTATTGTAATTGGATCAGATGCAATTGTACAGCTACTGACAGAAATAGCAACTGTTATTTGTTGACCATTATTAAAGACACCATTTAGTGTCCTGACTCCACTGGGTGCTCCTTGGGTTTGTCCATCAACAAAAAACTCATAGTTAGCACCCCCAACTGCATTTGCTTCAATTGTAATAGGATCTCCTTCACAAATATTTGGGGGATTTGGTAGGGTTGTAAGTGTTGCTGTGTAGGCTGCAACTACTGATACTGTTACTATATTTGATGTATGTGATGGAGAGGAATTGTCACTACATACTAAACCGTTATAGTTTGCGAATGCAACCCTTCTAAATTCAGTAGTTGATGTTAATTGGCCAGATGGAGGGTCATAACTTTCAACTACAGCACCTCCTATATTTGACCAATTTGCAGTTCCTTGTGGTCTTTTTTGCCATTGGTAAGAAACTGAACCTCCAATAACATTATGCGTTGGAGTTGAGATAGATGTTATTAAAGTTGGATCACCTTGATAACAAATTTCTTGATTTGAGGCGTTAATGCTGTTATTACCGGAAATACTATTAACCCTTATTGTTTGGAAGTAATCAGTAAAGCAACCTGTACCATCAGAGTTTTCAAAAACCCTCACTTGTATAGTATCTCCATTTGAAAAAGCAGGGAAAGTATAACTGCTAACAGATGATGGGCCTTGAACCGTTGCAGTATTTAATATAAATTCGTAACCGTCTCCTGTCGAGCCAGATGCATCTACTATGATTCCCTCACCATCACATACTGCTCCACTTGTGACTTGGTTGGAAGTTACTGTATTAGTCAGTGTTACAGTAAGAGATGGAGCTGATCCACTGCCAACAGTTATTGTTACAACATTACTTAATACATTGTTAGTACATGAAACAGTATTCAATTCATTAAATGTAACTCTTCTAAAATGATGTACTCCATCAGCTAAAATAGGTGGATTATAGTGAGGAGTAACTGTAGCCGGGAGATTTGTAAATTGCCATGCTGTGGCGACAGGACTGGATGTCCTGGTCTGCCAGCGATAAGTAATATTTCCACCATTTAACCCAGAGGAACTTTCGTCATCAGTAATAATAGTTGGGTCAGCTCCTGAGCAGTAACTTATAGTAGTTGTAGTAATTACATCTGAGCCTATAAATGCATTAACACTTAAAGTAATAGTTGCTGAACTAGAACATCCGTTTGTATTAGTTATTTCTACACCAATTATATCATTGTGTTCTAAAGTTCTTGTAACTAGAGAGGTTAGAAGATAATTTCCAGAGACTGCAGCTGAGGAAACTGGAATTCCTTCGATATAAAATTGGTATGTAGCACCAGTGGTGAAGGTAGCCTCAAATGTTGGTGTATCCCCATCACAAATTGTTGAAAGTGTAACACTTGTTGATGTTAACGATGCGGCAGGATAATCAGTAACCACAACTGGGATTCCTGGTGGAGTAAATTCGCAACCACTCCCAATAGTATCTTCTATGACAACTGATACAACTTCACCATTATTGAGGCTGTTTGATGTAAATGTAGTAGAAGAGCTTTTTGGTTTTGCTATCGATGCCCCGACATAAAATGTGTAGTTTGCTCCTGCTGGACCTGAAGCAGTAAAATTAACCGAATCGCCTGTACAAATTGATGTTGTAGACGCAATGAGATTTCCACCAGGATGAATACCTACGTTAACAGTATGAACGGATGACTCAAATAAAGCCGTTTGAGTACTACATGCAGTTGATGATTGAGTAAATGTAATAATTCTTTTATAAAAAGTTGTCTGAGTTACAGCTCCAGCAGGTGGTGTATAGCTTGGTAGTTGAGCTGCAGCTCCAGCAATGTTATACCAAGTTAAAGAACCAAAATCTCTTCTTTGCCACTGGTAAGTAGCAACAGCAGTTAAAATTGTTGGTGTTGGAGTATTTGTTGGATTTATCTGACTTGCATTATCTCCAAGGCAGATTGTCTGCGAATCAGTAAGAGTGTGGGAGCCATTAAAAGAATTGACTCTGATGGTAACAGTTGCAGTCGAGGTGCAGCCTGATCCATCAGCATTTTCTGATGCAGTTACAGAAAATTCCTCACCATCTGAAAATCCATTAAATGTAATTGTTGTGTTGGATGAAAATGCTCCTATAGGAACACCTTTGTAACTAAATTGATATCCACTAGCACCAGTAGATGCACCAGCATCAAATAAAATTGTTTCACCCTCACAGATTAAATCATTAATTGGATTTGATGATAAATCATTAGAAACCAGATCAGCATTGATCTCAACATCCTCTTTGGTTATTACATTTGAATAGCTGTAGCAAATTTTACCTCCCAGATTTGACTCTAGTACTCTTTGAAAATCAGTATCCCCTGTAATTGTAAGGGGTGTATAATCCGGATTATTTCCGACTAGTGGCGACCATACAGGAGTAGCTAAACCTGATGGGCTTGAATACCATTTAACAGTTATCACTCCTGGTGCTGTGGGAGAGCTTACGTCACTTATTTCGGTGATCGAATCATCATTACATACAATCTGATTGCCATCAATGATATTAAAGGTTGCATCAAACTCATTAACTCTTAAATTTATGGATTGAGATACAGTGCATCCTGTACCGTCAGGATTAGCATACACTTCAACCCTAATTTGGTCTAAATCATTTAAATTAATGGTACTTGTGACTGTATGAGATGCTGTTGTGGAACCTGTTATTAAATTGCTTATTGGATTTCCCTGGTGATAAAATCTAAAACTTGGGCTAGAGACTCCCGTTGTAGTAACGGTAAATGTTGGTATATCTCCGTCACAAATGGTTGTAGGGTTATCACCGCTGGTTTTTGAGAATCCAGTTATTGAAGGTCCTGGGGTTACAGTTATGGTGACTGTATCAGAGATATTTGTACAATCCGACCCTCTAAATTGACTTCTGAAAACTCTTCTAAATGATGTGGTTGTTGTAACAGCAGAGGGCTGAAAAGTTGAACTATTAGATCCAGCCAATGGACCACTCCAGCCAGAACCCTCATTACTTTCCCAATAATAATTTACGGTTGCTCCGGAACCATCCAAATTTCTATCTGCAGTTGATTCATCATCGCTTAACAATATACCTGGCATATTTCCGGCGCAAACTATTTGATCCCCAGAGATGTCATCAGTACCAGAGAATGAATTGATATAAACATCAACTGACTCACTTGCATAACATGTCGTTGCAGAGGTTGTATAATTTCTAACTATTACTTCATCATCATTATTCAAAATAGTTGAACTCCAAGTGTCAGAGGTAGATGATTGTTGGGAGGTAATTACTCCACCGGAATTTACAAGAAACTCAAACCAAGCTCCAGATCCCGTAGCAAAAAATTCAATATTTCCTCCTGAACATGCTGTATCAGATGGAGCATTTAGCGTGATATTTGGAATTCCAGTCACATTAATTCTAAAAATTTGAGAATTTTGCGCACAATCCCCATTGTAAGTTGTGACCAATATATCTTCACCCCCAGCATTAATATTTGTAAGAGTAATAGTATTTTGATTAGAAACACCTTGTGAGATAAAATTCAGCAGACCATTTGGACGCCTTTGAAACTCATAATTTGTATAACCAGGATCAGCAATGAGTGTTAAGTTATCTCCCTGACAAACTGTAATATTTCTAAAACCATCAAATGGTCCCTGGGAGGTATCAATATTTACTTGGGGTGGATTTGAGTTAACGGTTATTGTGAGAGAGGAAATTGCAGCATCTGGATTATCTGGGTCAGAATATTGTGCGGAATTGAGAAAAACTTTAAAAACTATATCGGTAATACCTGGATTAATGAGTTGGATTGCATTGGGGCCAGCAGTGGGCCAGCGATATTGATTTGAATTGGGCCCCGTTGTTACTTCATTGCCACCAAGTAAATTAATAACATTTGTAATGGTTAATGTAAAGTTATTCGAGCCAGATCCAATGGCGGTAAATTCCAGTGTATTTGTTGCATTTAGGGTAAGAGTAGTTGAACCAGCTTTAACTCCCATTTGAATTTCAAAAGCAGGAATCGTTCCTTGACAAAATTCATAAGGTGGGACATCACCTAAGATGATAACATCATCAAAGTCAATGTCTGCCGTCATCTGAGAATAAACAGATGTTGCAGACAAAAAAACTACGGTTAATAAAAACCTGAATTTGTTGAAAATTGAACCCACTAAATTTGTTCTATCGTAAATATAACGCTTAATTAACAAAGATATTGTTTATCAAAAAATTAAGAATTTTTTTTAGTATATATTTATAACTAGAAAGTTCAAAAAATAATTTCAAATGGGTTTAAAAATTTAATATGATTTACAGAAAATTGCTAACATTTTTATTTTGTCTGATACTCTTTTCTTGTATGGATAAATCAAATGCAGTTTCCTTAAGTGAAATTGATATTGTAAGGACTTCAAGAGATTCCTCTTATTTCAAGAATGGTACCTTATTTACAGGTTTTGTAAAAAAATATACAGATGATAGAGAGTTATTGTCATTTTCTGTTAAAGACGGTAAAATTGATGGGCAATATATTGAATATTACTCCAGTGGCTCAATTAAAAAAAAAACAAATTTTAAGAATGGAATTTTAGATGGAAAATATTCTAAATTTTCTAAGAATAATTTATTAATGGAGGAATTTGAGTATAAAAATGGCCTAATGGAGGGAGAAAGAATTCTAAATTGGGGGAATGGTAATTTAAAAGAAAAAAATTTTTTTAAAAGAGGAGCCATGATTGGAGTCAGTGAGTTTTATTTTTCAAATGGTAATCCAAGAAAAATCATATCTTTTGATGATAATGGTAGAAGAGATGGAGAATGGATAGATTATAATTCAGATGGAAAAATAAAACTAAAAGTTATTTATAAATCCGGTATAGTCATAGATAGTATTGTTGAATATTAAATAATTAAAAAAATATTTTTTAATTTATTAGTCAAAAACAATAAGAGTTTTCTGCAATTAACTTATTTGCTACTCGTTTTTTTAAATCAATTATATCTGGTAGTTGTTCATATCTGCATAAACGATCTATACTTTTGATTAAATTAATTTGTTCACTTTCCTTAGTAATATTTGCAATGATTTCCTTTGAACTTTTTAATGTAATTTCTAAAGCCTCGAAAACATAAAGTCTTGTCATATCGATCTGATATTCCACGTTCATCCCTGATTTATGATTTTTAATTGTCCTTAATATCGCAGATTCGCTAAAGTAGATTTCTATCATGATATTTGATAAACCTATTAGTGCCTGTTGATTATTATCTAATTCTTGGCCATACTTTTGAAATGCATGTCCTGAAATCATCAAGAAAACCTTCTTCATGTTTTTAATTTTTTGCTTTTCTACAGAAAGAATTTGATTAATTTCAACTTTTTCCTCTAAAGCTCCATCAGATTTTTCACTCGAGATTTTAATAAACTGACTCATCAAGTCTAATTCCCCCTTCATAGATCTTTTAAATAACATTCCAACTGACAACATTCTGTTGATCTCATTTGTGCCCTCATAAATTCTTCCAATTCGTGCGTCTCTCCATGCAGACTCCATTGGAGTATCTGCTGAAAATCCCATACCTCCAAAGATTTGAATACCATCATCGGCGCAATTCTGAATATCCTCAGAGGTTCCCACCTTAATCATAGAACATTCAATTGCAAATTCTTCGACTCCTTTTAGCTCTGCTTTATGATTTTCTAATCCATCTTGACGTAAACTATTTATTTTCAATTCTATATTGTTTGCAGCGCGGTAATTTGCAGATTCTCCTACATAACATGAAGTCGCCATTCTAGCAATTTTTTCTTTAATAGCTCCAAAATGAGAGATTGGTTTATTGAATTGAATTCGATCATTAGCATACCTAACTGAGGAATTTATTACTCTTCTTTGGGCATCCAAACATGCAACACCCAATTTTATTCGGCCCACATTAAGTGCATTCATTGCGATCTTAAAACCGTGTTCTCGCTCTGACAACATATGATCAACGGGAACTTTTGTTTCGTTAAAAAATACTTGACGGGTTGACGAGGAGTGAATTCCTAATTTATTCTCTTCATCCCCAAATGATATTCCATTATTTGGATCATTTGGGACAATAAATCCTGTAATGTTTTTATCGTCTTCAATTCTTGCAAAAACGATGAATAGATTAGCAAACCCAGCATTAGATATCCACATTTTTTGACCTGAAATCAAATAGTGACTTCCATCATCGGAAAGTACTGCTTTTGTTTTACCTGAATTAGCATCTGATCCTGCTCCCGGTTCAGTAAGACAATAAGCGCCAAACCATTCCCCACTTGCCAGTTTTGGAACATACTTTTGTTTTTGTTCTTCGGTTCCATAAAGCACTATTGGCATAGTCCCTATACCTGTATGAGCTCCAAAAGCTGTGGAAAAAGATCCGGTAGCACCTGAAATATAATCACAGACCAACATGGTAGATACAAAACCCATACCCATTCCCCCATAACTTTCCGGGACAGAAACCCCCAAAAAACCAAGCTCACCGGCTTTTTGCATGCATGATTTTGTGAATTCGAAATCTTTTTTTTCAAAACGTTCTTTGTTCGGCCAAATCTCACGATCAATAAATTCTTGAACACTTTCTTTCATCATGATTTGTTCCTCTGAAAAATCTTCTGGAGTAAAAATGTCTTCGGGGCTTGAATCCTTAATGATAAACTCCCCGCCCTTGATTAGGATATTAGTTGAAAGTTCCATAAGCTTTAAATATTTAATTAATATTGTTTAAATTCTTTACTTTTTTCCATTATACATTCTGTTACCTCCATAAAATGTTTGATCTGAATGTCGGATAATTCATTCTCAATAACTTTATTAAAATTTAAGACCACTGACCTCGAATCATCTCTTTTTTCTTTTCCAAAAGGTGTTAAAAAAATGAGTACACTCCTGCCATCTAATGGATTTTGAATACGTTTAATCAATTTTTTGTTTTCCATACTTTTTAGTAGACGAGACAAACTGGTCGGTTCCATACCTAACTTTGGACCCAAAGCGCTAGAGGGTGTCCCCTGAGCTTCAATATTTAAAAGTGCAAATCCTGTGGCCATTGTCGAATCAAATTTAGAGGCTTCTCTATTATACATTTTGCTTACAGCATTCCAGGAGGAACGTAATACGGCGTCAATTGTTTTTTTTCTCATTTATTTTCAAAACTTAACAAATATATTAAAACATATTATGCATGCATAATAAAATATACAAAAAAAATTTAGGAATAAATATCATCTATCAAATATTGATATTTTTCTATAATGAACTTTCTTTTCACTTTCATGGTAGGTGTAAGGTGTCCTTCTTCTACAGACCAAATTTCTGGAGTTAGCCGAATTGATTTTACTTGCTCCCATTTACCGAATTTCTGGTCATGAAACCTGATTTCATCGTTGATTTTTTTCAATAATTTTTCATTTTTACATAAGGACTCCTTATCGTCATTATATGAAATCCCTTTGTCCTCAAACCATTTCAATACTTGCTCAAAACATGGTTGGATCAATGCAGAAGGCATATTTTTTCCTTCCCCTACAACTATAATCTGTTCGATTAAAAGTGATTGTTTCAATTGGTTTTCGATAACTTGAGGTGCGATATATTTACCTCCAGAAGTTTTAAACATCTGTTTTTTACGATCGGTAATTTTGAGAAATCCTTCTTCATCAAGTATTCCAATATCTCCTGTTTTGAAATAATCACCCTCCATCACCTCACGACTTTGTTTAGGGTCTTTAAAGTAACCTTTCATAACGTTAGGTCCTTTACATAGAATTTCACCATCCTCTGCAATAATTACTTCAACACCTTCAATAATTTTTCCTACTGTACCAATTTTTAAACCTCCGTTTCTTTGATCGTTAATTGATATTGCTGGAGAAGTTTCTGTCAAACCATAGGCCTCAACAATAGTCATACCGGCAGCGGCAAAAACCCTGGCCAATCTAGGTTGGAGTGGTGCACTCCCGGAACAAATAATTTCTAAATTTCCTCCCAATGCCATTTTCCACTTTGAAAGAATAAGTTTCTTTGCTATCCAATGTTTTACGTTATAGATTAAGTTTGATCTGTCGTACGGATCATATTTAAGGCCTACTTCAACGGCCCAGAAATAAAGTGATTTTTTAAGACCTTTAAACTCATTACCCTTGGCATATATTTTGTCATATACCTTCTCGAGAAGTCTTGGAACAGCTGTTATAAAATTAGGTTTGACCTCTTTTAAATTTTCACTGATCGTATCTAAAGACTCAGCAAAATAGACTTCAATATTATTGAAAAGATAACCGTAGATAAAAGTTCTTTCAAAAATATGGCATAATGGCAGAAAACTTAATGCTTTTTGTTTACTGTTTTCAAAAGGAAATTTTTTTGTAGCCGAAATCACATTTGATACAATATTATCATGACTGAGCATTACACCTTTTGGAACTCCTGTAGTTCCCGAAGTATAAATGATCGTAGCAATGGTGTCCGACTTTACATTTGATTTAACCTCCTCAATTTTTTTTTTATTCCAAGTTTTTTTTCCTATTAATAAAAGCTCTGACCAGTTTTTACAGCCCTCAATCACATCAAAAGTGTATATATCTTTTAGAATTTTAACTTCTGATTTGATCGAAAAAACTTTATCATAAATATATTGATCCGAAACAAAACAGTATACGCTCTCGGAATGATTAAGAATATATTTGTAATCATTGGTGCTGATATTAGGATATAGAGGAACCGTAATAGCTCCCAGCTGAAGAATGGCCATGTCAACAATAGACCATTCCGATCTATTATTGCTTGAAATTAGTGCAACTTTATCTTGGGGTTTTATTCCCATTTCGATAAGGGCAGTACTAATTAGATTGGCGGATTCATAAAATTTTTGCGTCGATAGAGTTTCCCACTTTCCATTTTTTTTATCATTAAGACATCTGTCCAAGGGTTTCTTTTTCCTCTGAATACTCAAAATATCAAAGATTCTGGAAGGTGTCATGCTTATCTTTTTGCTAAGTTAGTAAACTTTGGTATTTAGAAATCAAATTCTTATTTCGTTTCTAGCCAGCGCTTTGCGTTTTCAAAACCTATGATCCAAGGAGAAAATTCATCGCATCTGTCTTTTGGATAATGAGCCCAATTCCAAGGAAATGTAGATCGTTCTAGGTGAGGCATCATGACCAAGTGTCTTCCGTCTTCACTACACAGCATGGCAGCATTATAATCAGAACCGTTTGGGTTAGCAGGGTAGATGGCTTTATGGTATTTCCCTGGAATTTGGTATTGGGATTCATCCATTGGTAAGTGAAATTTTCCTTCACCATGGGCAGCCCAAATTCCAAGAGTAGATCCCTCCAATCCTCTTAACATTATTGAGGAAGACGAACCAATGTTTACGGCTGTAAATTGACATTCAAATTTTCCCGAAGTGTTGCGATTCATTTTTGGAAGCTCTTTGTGAGTTGGAGTAATCATTCCCAATTCAACAAACAATTGACAGCCATTACAAACACCCAATGATAGGGTGTCTTCCCTGGCAAAAAAATCATCCAGGCTTTTTTTGGCCCTTGGATTATATAGGAAAGCACCTGCCCAACCTTTAGCAGAGCCCAACACATCTGAATTTGAAAAACCGCCCACTGCCGCAATAAATTTAAATTCTTCGAGGGTTTTCCTTCCTTCGATCAAGTCAGTCATATGAATATCATAAACCTCAAAACCTGCTGAAAACATGGCATAGGCCATTTCTCTCTCAGAATTGCTACCTTTTTCTCTGATGACGGCTGCTTTAATTTTGGGATTGTTTGATGGAGATAATTTTCCATTAAACGAAGAAGGAAAATTGAATTTTAGTGGTACTATTTTATAATTAGCAAACCTTTCTTCTGCGCAATTATTTTGCTTTGCATCAAGTGCTGCAGAGGTGGAAAACCATAGATCACGATACTCAGCGACATCCAAATTCAGTTGATCATTATTGTTTTGAAAAATTAGTTTGCCTGTTTCGGTAACTTTTCCTATTTGATAACATTCTATCTCATATTTGCCAAAATGATTAGTAAGATCAACTTCACTTTGTAGCACTAATCCAGAATTTTCTGAAAAGAGTAAAGCAATTGTATCATTTTCATTTAGTAAAGTCATATCAATTTCCATTCCCACTTTTTTACTTGGGAAGCACATTTCCAATAAGCTAGTGATCAATCCTCCAGAAGAAATATCATGACCAGATATGATTTTTTCATTCAAAATCAATTCTTGTGTAACATTGAAAGTGTTTTTAAAGACCTTTATGTTATCAACTCCAGGTGCTTCAGAGCCTATTTTGTTTAATACTTGGCCCAAAGATGATCCGCCCAAAACGTGCTTTTGTGAGGATAAATTGATATAATAGAGCATTCCTTTATTGGGTATGCATACTGGAGTTACTATTCTTTTGATGTCTTCACATTGACCTGCCGAGGAGATGATCACGGTGCCAGGAGCCAATACATCACCTTCTTTATATTTTTGTTTCATTGATAATGAGTCCTTGCCTGTGGGAATATTAATTCCCAAATCAATGGCAAAGTCCGAGCAGGCTTTTACGGCACGATACAATCGATCATTTTCCCCTGGGTTATTGCAAGGCCACATCCAGTTTGCTGATAAACTAACTGATTTTAGACCTTCTGTCAAAGGAGCCCATACAATATTAGTGAGGGATTCAGCAATCGAGTTGATACTTCCTTTAGCGGGATCGATAAGCCCCGTCACAGGTGCATGACCAATGGCAGTGGCCACCCCATATTTTCCATTGTAATCCAAAGCCATCACGCCACAATTACTCAATGGAAGTTGTAATTCACCCACTGTTTGTTGTTGTGCTACACGACCAGTAACACAACGGTCTACCTTATTTGTAAGCCAGTCTTTACAACCAACTGATTCCAATAGGAGTACGTTTTTTAAATAATTCTCAACATTAGAGAAATCGTAGGACAGACTATCGAAATTCACCTTTTTCTTTTCATCCAAAAGAGTAGTTTTGGGGGCATCTCCAAATAAGGATTCAATAGCAAGGTCAATCGGTTTTTCACCATTGTTATAATTGACAAACGAAAAATGATGATCTCCAGTAACTTGACCAACAATGAATAAAGGTGTCCTTTCGCGTAGGGAAATCTTTTTGAGTAAAAGGGTATCTTTTTTGGACAATATCAGACCCATTCGTTCTTGAGATTCATTTCCTATAATCTCTTTGGCTGATAAAGTTGGATCACCTAATGGAAGTTGATTGATGTGTATTTCACCACCAGCATCCTCCACCAATTCGGATAAACAATTCAAATGTCCCCCTGCTCCATGATCATGAATTGAAATGATGGGATTATTAGACCTTTCAACCAAAGCCCTAATGGCATTAGCCACTCTTTTTTGCATTTCAGGGTTTGATCGTTGAACAGCATTGAGTTCAATTTCATTGCTGAAAGCACCGGTATTGGCAGAGGATACAGCAGCTCCTCCCATACCTATTCTATAATTATCACCTCCTAAAATTACAATCATGTCACCCCTTTTAGGCATCTTTTTTTGGGCCTGATCTTGAGTTCCATAGCCAACTCCACCCGCCAACATTATGACTTTGTCATATCCTAAGCGCTGTTCTTTTTCTTGATGTTCAAAAGTCAAAACAGAACCTGAAATCAGGGGTTGTCCAAATTTATTGCCAAAATCAGAGGCGCCGTTTGATGCTTTGATCAACAAATCCAACGGGGTTTGATACAACCATTTTCTTTTGGGAAAACCCTCCTCCCACTTCCTGTCTCCCTTAACTCTAGAGTAGGGGGTCATATAGACCGCTGTTCCTGCCAATGGGAGCGAACCCTGACCTCCCGCCAGACGGTCGCGAATTTCCCCACCGGAGCCCGTAGCAGCCCCATTGAAAGGCTCTACGGTGGTTGGGAAATTGTGGGTTTCTGCTTTGAGTGATATCACACTCTTGATGGTGCTGATTTCATATACACTCGGAACAGATCCATCTTTTGGTGCAAACTGTTCTATTTCCGGACCCAATACGAAAGCCACATTATCTTTATATGCAGATACAATACTGTTGGGGTTCGTTTTGGAAGTTTTTTTGATCATCTGGAACAAGCTTTCTTCCAGCTCAGTTCCATCAATCACAAAACGTCCATTGAAAATTTTATGACGGCAATGTTCGGAATTGACTTGAGAAAAACCAAAGACCTCCGAATCGGTTAGGGGTCGCCCTAAACTTTTTGACAATCCTTCCAAATAAGTAATTTCTTCTTTGCTTAAAGCCAACCCTTCTTTTTGATTATAGGCTTCTATATTGGTGATATTCGTCATCGGCTCTGGAATGACATCGATATCAAAAATGGATTGATCTAAACCATTATAAACCTCATAGAGCATGGGATCAAATTCCTCTTCCGGATTTTTTGCAATGAACATTTCTATCCTTGAAATACCTTCAATATCCATATTTTGAGTAATCTCAACGGCATTGGTGCTCCAAGGGGTAATCATCGTAGCACGGGGACCAATAAAGTTGCCCTCAATAAAATTTTTTTTTACAAATTTTTGATTACCGAAAAGCCAAACCAATTTTTCTTGAATTGAAGGGTCTATGTTTTTTGTGGTTTGAACGGCGTATAGGCTTTCCGTGGGCTTGCCAAAAAAGTAAATCATCAATGGATTTTTGTTATTTCAAAAATAATTTTTTCCAATGATTTTGAATTACCAAATCGGATATTGAGTTAACAACTTTTCAGCATTTTATTCACATTTTTTGATTAATCGCGCACAGTAGAAACCATCAAAACCTGTCAAATGAGAAAAATAAGTATGTTCTTTTTCCAATTCAAATTTTGATCCCACTTTGCTTTTCAGGAAATTTTCCACCTGAATTTGATTTTCTAATGGTAAAATAGAGCAAGTTGCATAAACCAGATTTCCTCCTTTTTTTACCTTAGGGGCATAGGTTTGAAATAATTTCTCTTGGGTCTTTGTTATATCAGCCAAGCGATCGGGAGTCATGCTCCATTTGGTGTCAGGGTTTCTTTTAAGAACCCCCAAACCACTACAGGGCGCATCTATTAAAACACCATCGGCATTTGCTTTCACTGTTTTTAGAACTTTCTCATCATCAACATTTATGGTCTGAACGGATTGTATTTTGTTTCTATAGCATCTTTTACGAAGTTCATCCAGTTTAGCATGATAAATGTCCAAGGCAACTATTTTTGCAGAATCTTTTGTCAGGTCTGCCAAGTGTAAACTTTTTCCCCCGGCACCGGCACAAGCATCAATGTAATATTTACCCGATTCAGGGTGTAACCAAGGGGCGATTTTCTGTGAATTGGCATCTTGAACTTCAAACCAACCTTCGCGGTATTCTTTTATTGCTTGAAGGGACTGTTTTTTTTCAAGGACTAAAGCTTCGGGATAGTCAGGAATAATAACACTTATGATATTATATTTTTTTTCAAGTCTCTCTTTTAGTTTTTGGACAGTGGTCCTGTTATTATTGACCCTGACGATCAAATTTGCAGGAATATTAAGTGCTGTGATTTCTTTTTCCCAAGTAGATTCTCCAAAAGCTTCAACACCCATTTGATCTAACCAGTCGGGAATAGAATGTTTGTATTTTCTGTCTTGAACCAAAACCTGGGTTTTGACCCTGATTCTTTCTTTATGAATATTGTTGAACTCCATCCATTCTGGGAGTTGAAAGTCATTGAGCACCATCCAACACCCAATGAGATGCCAAAGATTGAGATCCTCACTTTCTGATCCCGTAAGGGCATGATATAATCTTTTTTGACGAATGATATCGTAGAAAGCTTGAGCAATAATACGCCGATCCCTTGACCCCCAACCGGGACTGCTTTTGAGTAGCTTTTTGATGACATCTGACGCAGGGCGTCTATCGATAAGTGTACTCTCCAATCCAGATATTATACCCAAGGCGATGTTGCGGTGTAATTTCATGTTCGGTACAAAACTAAACCGACTTATCACTCTTTGGAATCATTCTTTTTTTTCATTTTGAAAACCATATCGCGGTTAAAATAGTATTCAGCGTGATGCATCTTAAGGATCAGGTTGGCTGAAAATTTTTCGATCAGGGATTTGTCTCGCTCTTCTTTGAGTTGGAGGGCAGTTTTTTCCAACTCATTTATTTTTTGAATCATCTCTAAAGCCTCATTGTCACTAATGCTGTCTTGGGACTTCATATAACTCCTCCTCAGGTTTTTAATTTTTTTTCTACAATCGATAAATATCTTCTTTTCGTATTGATCATAGATGTCCCAAAAAACAGGTTCCTCTGCTTCGGTCAATCCGATTTTTTCAGTTATATAGCTCATCTTTAGTGCTTTGAGTCTTTCAAAACTCATTTTTCCTTTTTGCCCAAAACTGCTGTTTAAAACGAGCAACATCACAATTGTCAATAATCTATTCATCATCAAACAAGTTTAAATTTGTAGGGGTTTCCCCGTATAATCTTATTTCCAAAGCATCGTCTATAGCAATGGATTCATAATTTTCAATGAAATTTCCCATTTCAAAGGAATAATCAGAGTGTTCGGCTATATCATAAGTCGAATTGGTGATCAAATAATCTTCTATGAAAAATTCGACTAACTCATTTTGGTGAATGGCCGTTTTTTCATTGATAAAAAAGAGTGTGATCACACAGGCCATAACCATGGCTTTCCATATATAATTTTTGAAGGAGTCCGTTTTTGGGTTGGAGTAATTAACCCTATCCACTATTTGATTTTCAACCTTTTGAAAATAATCAACAGGCGTTCTAAAACCATTGATGGGGTTAATGGAAATAATTTGTTTTGCTAATTTTTGATTAAAATGAGTAAAATAGCCATCGGGTACCTTAAATGGGGGCTTTTTATCTATTCTTTTCATTTGTTAAAATCTAAGTTAACTAGCTGATAAATCATTTCTTTTTTTGAGAAATTTATCTTGGTTCTTTAAATCCCTCTAAGAGGGCTCATTAATTTCATGTTTAATTTTTTTTACGGCATGGTGATAAGAAGCTTTTAAACCTCCTACAGATGTCTCTAAAATTTCGGACATTTTCTCGTATTTCATTTCCTCAAAATACTTCATATTAAAAACCAAGCGTTGTTTTTCCGGGAGAGTGGCTATTGCTTTTTGTAATTTCAACTGCATCGCATCTCCCTCAAAATAAACATCTGATTCGAGTTGATCAGCTTGTTTTTCAATCCATTCTTCGTTCGATATGCCAAGCTTTCTCGATTTTTTACTTAATAAGTTCAATGACTCATGGGTAGCTATTTTGTACATCCAAGTGTATATATTACTATTACCTTTAAATTTACTCACGTTTTCAAAAACTTTGATGAAGGTGTTTTGCAAAACATCATCGGCATCTTCGTGGTTAATCACAATTTTTCTAATATGCCAGTAAAGCCTTTCCTTATAATCAGCAAGTAATTTTTTAAAAGCCACCTCCTGGGTCTCAGGGGATAACAATGACTTTATAAATTGATTTTGCTGTTTCAAAGTCTTTTTCTTCTTTGATAATTTTTTTATAAAAAAGTTTAATGCAGTCCTATAAAGTTTGCAATTCAACCAGTTTTTTGTAAGCCGATTTTTGAGCTATGAGTTGCTTATGAGTTCCGGTTTCTATGATCTTACCGTGGTTGATTACTACGATCAAATCTGCTTTTTGGATGGTCGAAAGTCGATGTGCAATAACAAGAGAGGTTCTGTTTTTCATCAAATTATCCAATGCTTCCTGTACCATTTTCTCCGAGCCGGCATCCAATGCAGAGGTGGCTTCATCCAATATTAAAATATCCGGATCTTTTAAGATGGCACGTGCTATGGACAACCTTTGTTTCTGACCTCCGGAGAGTTTGTTACCTCCCTCACCGATGATACTATCATATTTTTGATCCAATTTTTCTATAAATTCACTGGCATTTGCAATTTTGGCCGCATCCTTTATTTGTTCAAGCGTCGCTTTGGGATTTCCCAAAGCAATATTATTTTTCACGCTGTCATTAAACAAAATAGAGTCTTGGGTTACCATTCCTGTGAGTAGGTACAAAGATTTCTTTTTGACTATATTTATAGGTGTTCCATCTACAGTCAAACTACCTTTGTCTATGTCGTAAAACCGATTAAGTAAATTGGCCAAAGTGGTTTTTCCACTTCCTGAAGGCCCGACAAGGGCAACGGTTTGTCCTTTTTTGATTTCGAGTGAAAAATTTTCCAATACCGGGTTTTGCTCGTAGGAAAAAGAAACATCATCAAATTTAATTTCCTTCTTGAAAGATTCAATTTCAACCGCATCGGCTGTGTCTTCCATGTCATCTTTGGCTTCGAGAATCTCGAGTACTCGCATGGCCGCAGCATCTCCTTTTTTGATGTTATAATAGGCTTTACTGATGCCTTTAGCCGGGGTCAAAATATTATAAGCCAATCCCAAATAGGATAAAAATATAGCTCCGTTAAGACTTTGATCGATCAATACCATTTTTCCTCCATACCACAATAATACGCTAATGACCAAGATCCCCAAAAACTCACTTATTGGTGAGGCAAGGTTTTGTCGGTTCAAAAGCCTATTCGAAAAATCAAAAAAACGCGTGGTGGACTGTTTGAATTTTTTGACAAAAGCATTTTCTGCATTAAAGGCTTTAATAATCTTAATTCCACCTATGGTTTCTTCCAAAAGGGACAAAAATTCTCCTTGTTCTTTTTGAACTCGGTCTGACCTCCGTTTTAATGACTTTCCAATCTGTGAGATCATACCACCGGACATGGGTATAAAAATCAGTACAAAAAGAGTTAGTTTTACACTAAAACTGAACATGACGATTAAAGAAAAAATAATGGTAAGCGGATCCCTAATGATCAACTCCAATATGGATAAAAAAGAGTGCTGAAGCTCCAAAACATCAGAGGAGATACGGGCCATAAGATCTCCTTTTTTTTTTTCAGAGAAAAAATAAAGTGGCAAAGTAGTTGTCTTTTGGTATAATTCATTCCGCAAATCCATTAAAACACCATTCCTGAGGAAGGTGATGAAAAACATGGCTAAATAATTGAAAATATTTTTTAGTAAAAACAAGCTAATGATCATCCCGATTACTAAGAGCAGTGCATTACCACTGTCTTGTTCCATATATTGGGTGACTTTGTAATTAAAAAAACTTTCGAGGTAATTTTTGATTTGTCCAATCCCCTCATAGCTTGGAGGAACAGATGTTTTGGGTGTGGTTCCAAATAGAATCTGCATCATTGGGATCATGGCTACATAGGCCAGAGCACTGAAAACCGCATAAAGGATATTGAAAAATATATTCAAAAAGGCAAACCTTTTATAAGGTAATCCAAACCGAAGTATTTTAAAGAAATAATTCATTTACAGTCCAATTCCTTTTACAATTGTTTCAATCTTTTGATCCAGTTGAGACTCCATGACATCCCATTCCTCATTTTGTTCAAGCTTATTGATTACGCTAAAGTAGAATTTAATTTTGGGTTCGGTACCACTTGGTCGAATGGCAATTTTAGAGTAATCTTCCAAAATAAAAATTAAAACATCAGCCACAGGTAAATCTAAATCCTCCGAGCGGTTCTCCAATGGGAAAATCCTTTCACTTTTGAGATAATCCTCTGTTCGAGTAACCCTAATCCCACTAATTTCTTTAGGAGGCTTATTTCTGTATTCTTCCATCATGGCCTTTATTCTGTCTGCTCCTTCTTTTCCTTTTTGAGTAAATGAGATGAGCTTTTCTTTGTAAGCTCCAAATTTTCTGTAGCATTCTACCATAATATCGTAGAAACTTTGGTTGTTATTTTTAGCAAAAGTACCTATTTCGCAGGCGAGAAGTGTGGCAGTTACAGCATCCTTGTCTCGGATTGCATCACCTACGAGATAACCAAAACTTTCTTCTCCGCCCCCAATGAATTTTAATGAAGGGAAATCTTTGATCAGTTTGCCAATCCATTTGAATCCGGTAAGGGTTTCCTTGTATTGGATTCCATAAGATTGAGCCATTTTTTGAATCATTGGAGAAGAAACGATGGTCGTAGCTATAAATTGATTGCCATCCAGAAGCTTATTTTTTTTCCATTGTTCCAAAAGAAAATAAGTCATGACCACCATGGTTTGGTTTCCGTTGAGCAAACGGAAATTGTTTTTATGATCTCTAACGGCGACCCCCAAACGATCACTGTCAGGATCTGTTCCAACAACCATATCGGCACCCATAGCATATGCCTGGTCTAAAGCCATTTGCAGGGCTTCTGGTTCTTCGGGGTTGGGGGATGCTACGGTGGGGAAGTTACCGTTGGGAGTGGACTGTTCCTCGACCAAATGAACATTTTTGTAACCGGCTTTTGCCAATACCTGAGGTACAGCGGTTATTGAAGTTCCGTGCAAAGGCGTAAATACAACTTTAAAATTTTCTCTTCCGTTCAATTCAAATTGTCCCAATTGGACGGATTTGTCAAAAAAGGCCTGGTCTACATCTTCATCAATCCAATCAATCAACTCTTCTTTGGCATTGAATTTTATATCCGAAAATCGGGTTTGATTGATTTGTTCGATGATCTGTCTGTCCTGTGGGGGAACAATTTGTCCTCCATCTTTCCAGTAAACCTTGTACCCATTATATTCAGGGGGATTGTGGGATGCAGTCAATACAATTCCGCAATGGGCTTGAAGGTGTTTTACGGCAAAAGATAGCTCGGGTGTAGTTCTCAAATCAGAGAAGATAGAGACTTTGATATCGTTGGCTGAAAAAACTTCAGCGACTTTTAAAGCCAAATTTTTACTGTTGTTTCTGCAGTCATAGGCAATCACTACCTTGATGGTTTGCTCATTAAAAACACTTTTGAGGTAATTACTCAGTCCTTGGGTACTTTTTCCCAGCGTGTAAGCATTGATTCGATTGGTACCAATACCCATAATCCCTCGCATTCCTCCTGTTCCGAATTCTAAATCTTTATAAAAAGCATCTTCAAGTTGTTCGGGGTTTTGTTCCAGTGCTTTGAGTTGAGCAACTGTTTCTTTGTCGAAAGGAGGGCGAGACCATTCTCTAATTTTGGCCCCTATTGCTTTTGTCATATGTCGTTTTAGCAATGTTATATTTTTTGATATTTTTATTATGACGGATCAATATTTCGCCTAAAAATCCAGCGATAAAGGACTGAGCACCCAAAATCATCGTGGTTAAAGCAATATAGAACTCAGGTCTTTGGGTGATCAACCTACTTTGGGTGTTGAAATAGAGTTTGTCAATGCCCAGGTATAAAGTAAATCCAAATCCCACCAAAAGCATTAAAGTTCCACAAAATCCAAAGAAATGCATGGGTCTTCTTCCAAAGCCGTTGATGAACCATAGGGTAATTAAGTCCAAAAATCCATTTAGAAAACGATTAGCACCAAACTTGGTTTTACCAAATTTTCTAGCCTGGTGTTTTACCACTTTTTCATCAATTTTATTGAATCCCTCGTGTGCGGCAATAACAGGGATATAGCGGTGCATTTCTCCAAATACTTGTATATTTTTTATAACTTCTTTTTTGTAAACCTTCAATCCGCAATTGAAATCATGGAGTTTGATGCCCGAAACCCTTCTGGCCGCCCAATTAAAGAGTTTGGAGGGTAAATTTTTCAAAAGAATGGAGTCGTAACGTTTTTTCTTCCATCCGGATATCAGGTCGAGATTTTGCTCTTTTAATTGAGCGATCATGGATGAAATTTCCTCGGGAGAATCTTGTAGGTCTGCATCCATGGTCACCACGAAATCCCCTTGAGCCTTATTAAAACCTGCGTGCAAAGCCTGAGATTTTCCATAGTTTTTCGAAAACTGAATCCCATGGGTATTGGGATATTTTAAACACAATTCCACAATTATCTCCCAAGAGCGGTCAGAACTTCCATCGTCAATAAAGATGATTTCGTAGCTATTTTTTTTCTTTTCAAGTGACCGTATGATCCAATCGTGAAGCGGTAGTATTGACTCGCTTTCGTTCAGTAATGGAATCACGATGGAAATGTCCATAGAAATATGGTTTCATCGCAAAAGTAGGAAATTTGTACTATTCGGGCTGAGATTTTTTAAGGATTAGTCCAACAACCAATGAAATGATAAAACCAAAAAATAAATTGAAAATAATAATGAATCCAGAGGTGATAACAGGGCCAGAGAATTCTTTTTGCATGTCAAATATTTTGTCTACGCTTTCTAAGGATATTTCCGGATTTTCCTGTAACATCTTTTGTTTTTGGTATTCGATGGATTTGTTTATAAATTCGGGATCGATGTATTGAGACATGATGACGAAATAGAGGGCAATCACTATGCCAGAGATCAGGGCAGTGCCCACTCCAGTTTTTAAGGCTTCCGATAATTTTAAATAACCATTGTTGATTTTTTTAAAGCGCATTATTCCCCAAATGATGATACCAATTAAAAAACCATAGCCAATCAGACTTGTAGCGGTATCGTTTTGATAATGCATATCCAATATAAACAGCATTATACCATAAAGAATATTAGTTCCACCTAATAGCAGGCCAAAATTAGTGGCTATTTGAGCCGTTGTTATTTTTTTATTTTCCACAGGTAAATTATGCTTAGATCTTATTTTTAATTAGACAACGTTTGTAAATTTATTTAAAAACATTAATTTTGCAACGTTTTAATAATAAATAATCATGAAAACGGGAATTCATCCTGAGAATTATAGACTTGTAGCGTTCAAGGATATGTCTAACGAAGACATATTTATTACCAAGTCAACAGTTGAAACTAAAGAGACTATCAAACACGATGGCATTGAGTATCCATTGGTGAAGTTGGAAATTTCCCGCACCTCTCATCCTTATTACACCGGGAAGTCTAAATTGGTAGACACTGCAGGTAGAATTGACAAGTTTAAAAATAAATACTCAAAGTTTAAAAAATAATCCTCTATAATTATAGATTGTCCAAAACCCTTGTTTATAAGGGTTTTTTTGTTTTACGAACTTTTTTAAGTTTAAGAACATTGATAGGGTTTAGGCTTAGTCCTTTTACATTTTTTTGCGAAAATCGTACGATTTGATCATAGTAAAGTGGGATTAGCGGGTGCTTGCTCATGGCTAGTGAATCCATAGTTTGATAGAGTTTATCTCGTTTTTTGCCATTATTGATCATTAAACTCTTTTCATAATAAGTATCAAAACTAGGACTAAAAAAATGGGTATAATTTGGACCTGAAGGGCTAAAGTTTTTAGAGTAAAAAAGAGACAGGTAGTTTTCGGCATCGGGATAATCTGCTATCCAATTGGAACGAAACATTTCCAATTTTCCTTGAGATCGAGCTTGTTTTAATGTTGCCGGGGGCATCACATCAACTTTGATGGAAATACCTATTTTTTGTAATTCTCTTTGAAGATATTCACATAGGTCGATATAGTTAGCATCTGTGGCCAAATTTATTTTGGCTTTAAGTCCCGTCTGTTTTTCAAATGACTTGACTAATTTTGCTGCCTTTTCTGGCTCATATTTTAAGATTATTTCTTTGTGGTGACCGGACAGTCCTTTTGGAATAAAGCCTTTATTTCCTGTAAAACCAATATTATTCCTCAAGTAAACTATCATTTTTTTACGATCAAAACCAATATTAATGGCTTCTCTGATCAGTGGAGATTTTATAACAGGGGAATGACTATCTAAATAAAAACCTAGATATTCTGTATTGAGATAAGGTCCTTTTTGGAGGTTGATTTTTCCCCTGTACTTTTCGGCTAAATTGCCCTCTTGGGTCAATAATTCATCCTTATATGAATTGTCAAGTGTATTGAGTATATCTAATTTTCCTTGCAAGAAAAGCATGAATTCACTTTGCTTGTCTGGCACAAAAGTAATGGCAATAGACTCAAGATAGGGAAGGGTGTTACCCAAATCGTCAAGTTCAAAATAGAGTGGGTTTTTTCTCAAAACTAATTTTACATCCTCTTCCCAATTTTTAAAGGCAAAAGGACCTGTACCAATTGGATTTTTTCTGAAATTTTCTCCTGTCTCTTTCACTATTTCATTGGGAACAACCGAGCAATATCGCATACTTAGCAACCCCAAAAAAGGTGGGAAAGGTTGTTTGAGCTTGATGATCAAAAGCTGATCATTTTTTGCCTCTAAATTCTCAACGTTTTGTAATACCCATCCCCCAGGTGAAGCCAATTCTGGATCTAAAAGCCTTTTTAGACTGTATACAAAATCTGATGCAGTTACTTTTCTGGTTTTTGTCTTTCCAAAAAGAGGGTGCTGATGAAAGTAAACATCGTCCTTGATTTTGAATTCGTAGATCAAACCATCTGTAGATATAGTCCATTGCTCTGCTATATCAGGAATGACCTCCAGTTCGTCATTAAGTTGAACCAAGCCGTTGAATAAATGGGTAGTTGCCCAAATATTCGGTAAATTCCTGGAAAAAGCTGGGTCAAGTGAAGTAACACTTCCATACTCATTGTATCGAAAGACCATGTGTGATAGGTCTTCCTCCGATTTTTGTGAACATGAAAATAAACATAGAATTAGTGATAAAATACTTAAATGGTTCAATATGGTGATATGAAGCTGGATATTTAACAAGTCAAAAGATTGTATATTTGGACCAAAATACAACTTTTTTAATCTAATATGATGATGGACGATGTTGTGGAAATGACACCTAAAGTTTCAAAACCTAGAATTGCTTTTTACACATTGGGCTGTAAGTTGAATTTTTCTGAAACGGCAACTATTTCTCGAGATTTTCATTCTGATAGCTATAAACATGTTGATTTTGACACTCCGGCAGAGGTTTATGTCATCAATACTTGTTCTGTGACAGAAAATGCCGATAGAAAATTTAAAGGTTTGGTAAAAAAAGTGCTAAAACAAAATCCAAATGCATTTGTTGCGGCTATCGGTTGCTATGCTCAATTACAGCCAGAAGCGTTGGCAGAAATTGATGGTGTCGATTTAGTTCTTGGAGCTACAGAGAAGTTTAAATTGATGGACTATTTGGGAGATTTGACTAAAAATCCAACAGGAGCGATCCACTCTTGTGAAATCTTCGAGGCCAATCATTATAAAAGCTCATATTCTTTGGATGACCGTACTCGCGCTTTTCTAAAGGTTCAGGATGGATGTGATTACAAATGTACCTATTGTACTATTCCCAGAGCAAGAGGTATATCTAGAAGTGATTCTTTGCAAAACATAATCAAACAAGCACTGGAAATTACTCGGAGAGGGATAAAGGAGATTGTACTTACCGGCGTAAATATAGGAGACTATGGGAAAGGAGAGTTTGGTGACAAAAAACATAATCATACTTTTTTCGACCTGATTGCTGCACTGGATGAAATTGAGGCTTTGAAGCGAATCAGAATTTCCTCTATAGAACCTAATTTATTGACCGATAAAATCATCGATTTCGTGGCTCAAAGCAGAGCATTTGTTCCTCATTTTCACATTCCATTGCAAAGTGGAAATAATCAGATTTTAAAAAAAATGAAAAGGAGGTATTTGAGAGAGTTATACCGTGATCGATTATCGCATGTTAAAAGTTTGATGCCTCAGGCTTGTGTTGGAGGTGATATAATTGTTGGATTTCCAGGCGAGACCGATTCAGCATTTTTGGATACCTACAACTTTTTGGCTGATTTAGACATTTCTTATCTGCATGTTTTTCCCTATTCTGAAAGGCCCAATACTGAAGCTATAAGCTTTTCAGATGTGGTTCCACAGGTCATACGAAATAAAAGGAGTAAAATGTTGAGGGGCTTATCGGCCAAAAAAAGACGTGTATTTTACGAAAGCCAATTGGGAGAGACAGTAGATGTCCTTTTCGAAAATGAAAATAAAGGAGGTTACATCACCGGTTTCAGCGAAAATTATCTAAAGGTCAGAACCGCGTGGAATCCTGCAATGGCAAACAGGATCAAAAGGGTAACACTCCAATCAATAGATCAGGAGGGATTTGTAAGGTTTGAAAAAAGTTAAAGTTTAATCCCCACGGGTAAAAGAGATTTATATGACTTATTACGTCTCACAAACCCTGCAATTTTCGGTGAAGTGGGTACTACTCTTAAATTTTTTTCTGAAATAAATTCTAAAACACTTTTGATGAAATTCTCTTCAAATTCAACATCATTAACTTCTCCAGGGATAACGAGTTTGGTAAGGAAAATTTTTCTTTCTTGCTCGGCATATTCAATTCTTGCCAGCGATCCATTAACAAAAGTTTCGAACTGTCTCAGGAATTCATTGTTTTGTAATTCAACTGGATACATTACGAATCTTACTAATTTGGTTTAATTAAAAAATAATAAAATTTCGGTCTATTAATTGAAGAGGGGAGCTGTAAAATTAAATATTTTTTAAGTAATTGACAATAAAAAATAAGAAAAGATGATGACAGAATCAGTATATCTTATGCCAGGAATGGGCGCAAATCCAAGAATATTTGAGTTTCTTTCATTATCCAAAGGCTATGATGTCAATTTTCTAACATGGATTACTCCGCAAAAAAATGAATCCTTACAAGATTACGCAAAGCGAATGTGTTATAGGGTCAAACATAAAAATCCAATTCTCATAGGGGTCTCTTTTGGTGGTGTTTTGGTTCAGGAAATGGCAAATCATATCCAATGTAAAAAAGTAATTATTATTTCCAGTATTAAATCAAATCAAGAAATGCCCAGCCATATGAAATTGGCACGAAGAACTAATACTCACAGATTATTTCCCACACAATGGATTAAAAATCTTGAGACTTTTCCACTATTTGTTTTGGGTAAGGGAATTCAACGCCGTTTTAGTTATTATAAACGGTATTTTTCTGAAAGGGATCCTGAATATCTCAATTGGGCCATTGATCAATTAGTTAAATGGAACCGCAATGAAGCTCAAAAAGGTATTGTCCATATTCACGGTGAACAGGATTCTATTTTTCCAGTAAAAAATATTAAAAACCCATTCATTAAAATGGAAGGTGATCACGCAATCATAATTACCAAAAGTATTTGGTTTAACAAAAATCTTCCTAAAATAATGACTGAAAATTTGGTAGATACAACTTTTTTGAAATAATTTAATACTATGAAAAGTAAAATAATGCCAATTTTGTTGGGAGGACTCCTCTGCAGCATTTTGATTTTGGTTTCAGGGTTTATGTTCAAAATCAATGGTTTTACTGCTCTGAAAAGTTATGGTGAAGAGCCTACATATAAAGTTTACGCATTAGATTTACCCGATACTTTGAGTTTTGCTGGAGAAAAAGTACCCCTTGATTCTCCAGACCTAAGGGAGAGATTGGATAGGGAATTGCTTGTCAACACCTATTGGCAATCCAATATGATGTTGTTGCTTAAAAGAGCAAATAAGTTTTTTCCTACTATTGAAAAAATTTTGAAAGAAGAAGGTGTTCCAGCTGACCTGAAATATTTATCCGTCATCGAAAGTGGATTAGAAAATGTTATTTCTCCTGCTGGAGCCAAAGGTTTTTGGCAAATTATGAGGACAACGGCTAGAGAGTTTGGATTAGAGGTTAACAGTAATGTTGATGAGCGTTACCATATATCACTCTCTACGCGAATGGCTGCCAAGTACTTAAAAAAGGCAAAGGAAAAGTTTGGATCTTGGACACTTGCCGCTGCCTCATACAACAGAGGAATGTTGGGAATTCAAAAAAAATTAGATACACAAAAGGTGGAAAGTTATTTTGATTTGCGATTGGGTCAGGAAACCAGTCGATATGTTTTTAGGATTCTTGCTGTTAAAGAAATTATTGAAAATCCTTTAAAGTACGGATATGTTTTTAATGACAGTGACTTGTATTATTCAGTTCCAGTTCGTTATCATGGCTTGGATACAGCTATTTCCAACCTAACTAATTTTGCAATGAAAATGGGTGTCAATTACAAAATTTTGAAGATACATAACCCATGGCTATTGGAGAATCACCTGAACAACAAATCAAGAAAACACTATGAAATTGCCATACCTGAAAAAGGACATTATTAGATTCGTTTCATTTGTTGTTGCATCATTTTGACTTGATCGTTTAGCATATTATGTTTGTCCAATTTTTTTGCCTCTGCCAGTAGAGCAGCAGCTTCCCTCTTTCTTCTTTTTTGCATCATGATTCCTGCTAAACTCATTTTTGCCATGGCCAAATCGTGTGTCATGTTAAGTCCTAATTGAATGGCTTTTTTAAAGTGTTTTTCGGCAGTTGTTAGATTATTTTGAGATTGTATGATTCCATGCAGGTAATAAAAATACCCCTGTTGTTTTCTGACTAAGGATCGCTCAGGGCTTTTGATCTTATTAAGCCATCTTTCAGTGCCTTGAAAGTCTTGTTTTCTCAATCTTAGAAAAGCTAAGAAAATCATTTCATTTTTAAAATACAGCAATACCATCATCCCGGATAAAAGCGTCAAGAAAATACCATTACCGATATAATTTTCATAGAATTGGTAACCCCCATATAAAAGAAAGGCTATAGCCAAAATGAATTTAATTATTTTAGGAAACATAAGATTTAATTTAACTTCGAAGTTAATAAGAATAGGATTAAATCCATTTGTGTAAGAGAAAAGATGTTGTATATTTGCCCGGTTTTAAGATAAAGTGTTTTAAAAAATGAAAAGGACTTTTCAACCCTCAAAAAGAAAAAGAAAAAACAAGCACGGCTTCCGCGAGAGAATGGCTACTGCAAACGGTAGAAAGGTTTTGTCCAATAGAAGGGCAAAAGGAAGAAAAAAAATATCTGTATCCTCTGAGCCTCGCCACAAAAAATGATAATAAAAAAACAATATTTAAGGGTGTTATTCTATTTTGAATAACACCCTTTTTTTTTATATTAAGAAAATTTTACAAACTATTATTCATGCCTAAAAGACCTGAGATAAAGAGCATTTTAATTATTGGTTCAGGGCCTATTATTATTGGCCAAGCTTGTGAATTTGATTATTCCGGAACCCAAGCATTACGATCCATTAGAGAAGATGGAATTGAAACCATTCTTATCAATTCCAATCCAGCTACTATAATGACCGATCCTTCCATGGCTGATCATGTTTATTTAAAACCTCTAACAACAAAATCCATTATCGAGGTTTTGAAAATTCATAAGGTGGATGCCGTACTCCCAACCATGGGTGGACAGACTGCACTTAACCTATGTATCGAGGCAGAGGATAAAGGTATTTGGCAGGATTTTGGTGTAGAAATTATAGGGGTTGATATTGATGCTATTAATATCACTGAGGATAGAGATCGTTTCAAAAAATTACTCCAAACCATAGACATACCCGTAGCTCCTGCAGAAACCGCAACCTCTTTCCTCAAAGGAAAAGAAATTGCTCAAAAATTTGGTTTCCCATTGGTGATACGTCCATCCTTTACATTAGGAGGAACAGGTGCCTCTTTTGTTCATCATGGTGAGGAGTTCGAAGAATTATTGACAAGAGGATTGGAGGCCTCTCCAATTCACGAAGTACTGATTGATAAAGCCTTGTTGGGTTGGAAAGAATACGAGTTGGAACTCTTAAGAGACAAAAAAGACAATGTAGTCATCATATGTACAATTGAAAATATGGATCCAATGGGCATTCACACAGGAGACTCCATTACTGTAGCTCCGGCGATGACATTATCTGATACTGCCTTCCAACGTATGCGAGATATGGCCATCAAAATGATGAGAAGCATTGGTGATTTTGCTGGAGGCTGCAACGTTCAGTTTGCCGTTAGTCCAGATGAAAATGAAGATATTATTGCCATTGAAATTAATCCCAGAGTCTCACGTTCATCTGCATTAGCCTCAAAAGCTACTGGATACCCTATTGCCAAAGTTGCTGCAAAACTTGCCATAGGTTATTCTTTAGATGAATTGGAAAACCAGATTACTCAATCTACTTCTGCACTTTTTGAACCCACATTAGATTACGTGATTGTAAAAATTCCACGTTGGAACTTTGATAAGTTTGAAGGGTCAGACCGTAAACTCGGATTACAGATGAAATCAGTAGGAGAGGTAATGGGTATCGGGAGATCTTTCCAAGAAGCTTTGCATAAAGCCACCCAGTCACTGGAGATCAAGCGAAACGGATTGGGGGCAGATGGTAAAGGATACACTCAATACGATCAAATTATAGATAAATTGACACATGCTAGTTGGGATAGGGTCTTTGTGATTTATGACGCCATACAAATGGGCATTCCATTAAGTAGAATACACGAAATCACTAAAATTGACATGTGGTTCTTGAAACAATATCAAGAACTTTACGAATTGGAAAAAGAAATTTCCAAGTTCAATATCGATAGTTTAGACAAGGCATTGCTTTTGGAGGCCAAACAAAAAGGTTTTGCAGATCGACAAATTGCTCATATGCTTGATTGTCTTGAGAGTGAGGTCAATAAGAAAAGAGCAGACATGGGCATTGAGAGGGTTTATAAACTTGTGGATACTTGTGCTGCAGAATTCTCAGCTTCAACTCCATATTATTATTCTACTTTCGAAGAAAAAATGCAACTCAAAGATGGTGATTCCTTCAGTGAAAACGAAAGTAAAGTAAGTGATCGTAAAAAAATCATTGTTTTAGGATCAGGACCCAATAGAATAGGCCAGGGCATTGAATTCGACTACTGTTGTGTTCATGGGGTTTTGGCTTCTTCCGAGTGTGACTATGAAACCATAATGATCAATTGTAACCCCGAGACAGTTTCTACCGATTTTGATATTGCTGATAAATTATATTTTGAGCCTGTTTTTTGGGAGCACATTTACGATATTATTCAGTACGAAAAACCCGAAGGTGTTATCGTACAATTAGGAGGACAAACGGCACTTAAATTAGCTGAAAAACTTGATAGATATGGTATCAAAATCATTGGAACTAGTTTTGAATCTCTTGACTTGGCAGAGGATCGAGGAAGCTTTTCTTCTTTGCTTAAAGACAACGATATTCCTTATCCAGAGTTTGGAGTCGCAGAAACTGCAGATCAAGCGCTTGAATTGGCCGATGAACTAGACTTTCCTATTTTGGTCAGACCCTCTTATGTATTAGGTGGTCAGGGAATGAAAATTGTCATCAACAAAGAGGAGTTGGAAACCCATGTGGTGGATTTACTCAGAAAAATCCCTAATAACAAACTTTTGCTGGATCATTATTTGGACGGAGCAATTGAGGCAGAAGCAGATGCCATTTGTGATGGAGAAAACGTATACATCATTGGTATTATGGAGCATATAGAGCCTTGCGGAATTCATTCTGGTGATTCCAATGCAACTCTTCCTGTATTCAACTTGGGTGAGTTTGTCTTACAACAAATTAAAGATCATACCCACAAAATTGCACTTGCATTGAAAACCAAAGGTTTGATAAACATTCAGTATGCCATAAAAAACGACAAAGTATATGTAATAGAGGCTAATCCAAGGGCTTCGAGAACAGTTCCATTTATCGCAAAGGCCTATAATGAACCCTATGTAAACTTTGCCACCAAAGTAATGTTGGGACAAAACAAGGTTACAGACTTTAAATTTAATCCAATATTAGAGGGTTATGCCATAAAGCAACCTGTTTTTTCATTCAATAAGTTCCCCAATGTCAATAAACAATTAGGTCCAGAAATGAAGAGTACAGGGGAAAGTATATTATTTATTGATAACCTCAAGGAGGACGAATTTTACGATTTATATGCGCGTAGGAAAATGTATCTTACCAAATAATTTTTTATTCTGTATATTTGATAGATGATTAATGAAGTATGATTAATAAGAATGTCTTTGTAATCTCGCTGATTTTTTTTGCAATACTTTCGAGATTCCTGCCCCATCCTCCCAATTTTACTCCTATTGCTGCCATAGCTTTGTTGTCCACTAAAGGTTTTACTAATCGTTGGCTAATGTTTTTAATTCCTATTATGAGTTTGTTTATTTCGGATTTATTTTTAGGATTACATGCAACAATACCATTTGTCTATACTTCTTTTGTTTTGATTACGCTATTGGGTAGCTATGTCAAAAAAATCAATATAAGTGCAGTATTGCTTTCCTCAACAATATTCTTTTTGGTAAGCAACTTTGGCGTTTGGCTCATACAATACCCTATAAGTTTTGAGGGAATTATTGAATGCTATACTTTAGCTTTACCTTTCTTTTTAAATACAGTTTTAGGTGATCTGTTTTATGGGTCCTTATTGATCTATCCTTTTTATGCTTTGCATAAAAGAGACATGTTTTTTGCTTAAAATAGAATTGCCAGAATTTTCCCCCATTCTTGGATTAAGACACCAATTGGTTTTTTTAAATTTAAGAATCAAGTATTCTTTAGAAATGGGGTCAATCATTAATCTGGCTATTTTTTGTAAATTTGCATAGTGATACGGTTTTGCATCGCAAATGAAAAGGGAAGTTGGTGAAAAACCAGCGCTGTACCCGCAACTGTAAGCTTAGTCCGCACTGCGGACGTTTTTTGGAAACTTCATACCACTGATAATTTCGGGAAGGTGTTCAAAAAAACGCGAGCCAGGATACCTGCCGTTCATAGTGATCTGAAACTTCGGGGATAAAGAATCAGCTTGCTGTATGGATATTACGTCCCTTTAATTTATTTTTATGAAGTTAGCAAATGCCTTATTGGGCATACTTCTTAGCTTTTGCTCCATTTATGCACAGAACAAAACCTTAGACAGCATAGCTGTGTCCACTAAATACCTTGGTGAAGTTGTTGTTACTGATTCCAGGTTTGCTCTAAAGCGATCACAATCCGGAAAAACTGTAATCAAAATCAAACAGGAAGAAATTCAACAATTTTCAGCATTAGGATTGGGTATTATCTTGTCGACCCATTTGGGAATAGATGTTATTGGTAAAAATTTATATTCAGGGCATAACCCTAGCACCATTTCTATAAGAGGAGGCCGCAACCGTCAGGTTTTAATTTTGATTGACGGAATAAGGGTATCGGATCCCTCTAGAATCGATAACGATTTTGATATCAATGCTTTGAGTATTGAAATGATAGAATCTATTGAGATAGTTAAGGGCGCAGCCAGTGCTTTGTATGGAAGTTCTGCTGCGACGGGGGTAATTAATATCACCACCAAAAAAGCCGTAGATTCTTTTCGCTTGATTGCAAAAAAAACTTTGGGTACGGAACAGGTATCAAATCAATCCTTGGATCGAATCAATGCAGGAAATCACATGATCCAACTCAGTGGTACACAAAAAGGAATCGCGATTAATCTTGCTTATTCAGAACGCTATAGTAATGCCATGACTGCGGTCGTTGGTGAGGTCCCTGATCCTTTTAACAAGGTCAATATTAATGCGGGAATTTCCGGACAACTAACCTCCAGGTTAAAATGGAAACTGGCCTGGAATAGAGATGATATCGAAGCAGATTATGACAATAGTTTCCCAATTGAACAGGCTGAATTCAAGTATTTTACCCTATTGGATCGTTTTTCATTAAATACACAATACGATTACAACGGTGGAAGCCTAAATCTTAACGCAGGTTTTCAGCATAACAATAGGGAGTTTCAAAGCTCCTATCCAATAGTTTTTGAGAGTGATAATTTGAATATTGACCTTTTTAATAAATATATTTTCAACAATAATTTTTACACTATAGTAGGCTTTCAATATCAAAAAGCAACAATGAAAGCCGATTACAAGCCCGAAGTCAAACAAGCTGACCTTTATTTAAATTCGGTTTATCTCGATCCCTCTGGCTTAAATTTAAATTTGGGAGTTCGTTACAATTACCATAATGCCTATAAAGGGCATTTAATTTACAGTTTGAACCCTTCCTATTCTTTTGATCTCAATACTGATTATCAGATGAAGTTTTTGACCAGTTACAGTAAGGCCTTTATCGCTCCTGGACTTTATCAGTTATATGATCCTTTCTATGGAAATAATGATTTATTACCAGAGAATAACGTAAGTTTTGAATTAGGTTCCGAGTTTCGTTCCAATCAAACCACACTTTCTGCTGTCTTTTTCAACCGCAAAGAAGATCCAACACTTATTTTTGGTTCTGCATCAGATGGCTATCCATATGGTCGTTATGCCAATTCCGATAAAGAAATTTCTTACAGTGGGGTAGAGTTGGCCTATGATTTTCAACTCTTTGATTCAGTCAAAACCCGTTTGAATTATATTTTTACAGAGACCACCGATGGCGATTTAAGGGGTATTCCTAAACATGCCATTAATGGGGTCATGGATCTTCCATTATCGGATCAAACACATTTAAACTTGGTGTGTCAATATTCGGGGGAGCGTATTTCGAATGACAGCTCAACCTTACTGGAAGCATACTCCCTTTTTACTGTGCAGTTGAACCATAGACTAAAAAAACCAAATGCTAATATATTCTTGAGTGTTTATAATCTTTTTGATACAGAATATGTGATCATTCCTCAATACGCAACAAGAGGAAGAAATATTTTGGCAGGAATCTTAATCCAGTTCTGGTAAAGTTAAACTTTCAAGCCTAGTAATAGAAAGATCTCTAATAAATTGTGGATCTTCAATTATTTCCTCCATAGGGAATACAGGTAGATTTATTCTATGCCTTGAGGATTCTGAGTTTATGTGCTGAATTGTCAGTGCGAGAAGTGGGTCTGAGTTATCACCTAAAGTTCCCATGTTTGCTATATCCTCTTTAAGCCTTAGTTCTTCTTGAGGCGCTAAACCATCAGCATAATCGTAAAAATCATTACTGTTTGCACTGTAAAAGGTCATGCAGTAAATAGCATATGTATGATTAGGATTTTTGTTTCCATCATTATCTATATAATCATACAAAGCTGCTGGACCTCCTACGTTTTTTCCATAAGTATTATCTCCAACTTGAATAACATTGATGTAAGGGGACAAACCATTTATGACTAATTCGCTTGAAGAGGCACTTCGTCCAGAGGTAATAATGTAAACTCTACTTAAATTCAATGAATTGATCGGAGTACCATCTCCTAAAGCATCACTAAAATTTATTTCTAGTTGTGAGGAAAATCTTTCAATATCGGAATTAAAATAAGTCATCAGTTTTTTATTCCACAAATATTTGGCAAAAACCTCTCCATTAAATTGTCCAGTAATCATCCCGGCTAAATTTACCGCAGATCGAACTAAACCTCCTCCATTGTATCTTAGGTCGAGTATAAGGTCATTGATTTGTTCTGCCTTGAAAGAGGCGAATACATTGTTGAGATCATCGTCAAACCCATCGGCAAATTGGTTGTACATTAAATACCCTATTCTACTATCACCATTATTTATAATTTTACTGATTTGAATAGGATTACTTTGGAAGTTTTCAGTTTTTGTCAATGAGATATTTTTGCCGTTAGGGCTTAATAAATTATTGTTGAGATCAGCCATATTCAAAGTGTAGTTTAAATTATCACCAAATAATAACTCTCTGTAATTATTTAAATTGAGATTTTGACCGTCCACACCTGTAAAGATATCTCCTCTTCTGATGTCCTTGGCAACAGCATCTGAATCCTCTAGTATATGAGTCACAACACCAAAAACATTTTCACCAGAGCCGTACCTTGATAGGATAAATTTTAATCCATTGTTAGCATCAATTCCTTTTATTGAGTTTTCGATATCTTCATAATTGGATCTTATGAGACTATATTTATCTTCTTCATGTTTGAGTGATTCAAAAAAGGATTCAGGCTCAGGATAGGGTTTAATCAGTTCTCTATATCTTGCAGAACCTATTGGTTTGATCTCATCGGCCAATGAAGGCACTTCCTCTTGCCATAAATAATAGTCATTGAGTGCTGTCCAAATAAATTCATGAATTCTGAAATATTTTTCACCTTTGTAACTTTCTTCACATTCGTTATTTACTTTTATTGTTAAGCTAATTGTGTTTTCAAGGACTTCAATTCTAGTAGCAGTACCTATGATTCTCGAGCCATTTAATAAATTGAGGCTGATGGAATCGATTATTTCATATTTTCCTCGGATGCGATTGTCTAAGTATTTAAGATAAAATGAATTATCTTCTAGAAAATGAATGTTAGAAGCTTTACAATCTGTAGATGTTTTTTCCGAGTTTTGTGAAACATTGTCCTTTGTCAAATTCCATGAACCTAACAAAAGACTTGGAGATTTACTGATGTTGGAAACGGATTTAGCAGGTGTACCCGTAACATTATTATTGGAAGCATTATTTTCTTTGGAACAGGAAGACCAAAATGATAATAGAACACTGAATACTAATGGGTAATAGTTGATTTTCATCTTCAAATTATATGCGTTGATAAAATTACATATTTCATGCCAAACTCTGTTCTTCTATGCATATAAAGAAATTTTTTAATTTTCTTGAATGATTTGTTAATCTGTATTTTCATTTTGTCATAAAATATTGATAATGATTAGTTTTATAATCTAAAATATAGACTTGTAAAACTCATTTTGAGGGTTTAAAAACAAACAGTATATAATTCTCAATCAAATGATATGGATAGATCTCAGCTAATTAACTTAAATTTAAATCTGTGAAAAAATATTTTATAATTATCCTGTTTTTTATTTTACCAGTTCCTCTTTTGGGTCAATCAATTTTTGATAAGTATCAGAATGACAAAGAGGTGTCAGCAGTTAGTATAAGTCCCAAAATGTTTCAATTACTAGGCAGTATGTCTCTTTCTTCAGGTGATTCAGAAAGTAAAGAGCTATTGGAGATGATTCGTGGAATTACAAGTTTTAAAGCTTTAATGACGGGGAGTGAGTTGATAAGTGAAGAAATTAATCTATGGGTAAAAAAAGAAGCCGGTAGTAGAGGTCTTTTTCAGGAAGTGTTGATTAAAGAATCAGAAATCGAATTAAGTGTTTACGTTAAGCAAGGTGGTGCAGAGGGTATGTTGAAAAGTCTTTTGATGTTTTCTAATGGCGTTTCAAGTGCCATTCCAGATGCACAACTTCAAGGCAAAGATATTAAGGCTGTGATTTTATTAATTGAGGGAAATTTCAAATTGGATAAAATCGGAAAATTGATTTCCAAAATGAATCTACCTGGGGGTGATCAATTGAAAATGTCAGGAATTTAGCCTAGAGACTATCAGGAGATTCCGGTATAGTTGGAGGGGCTTATTTCTTTAAGCTCTTGTTTGATTTGATCTTCTATCTCAAGATTTTCAATAAATTCGTGAATTACTTTTTTATTGATTACCCCATTGGTTCGGGTCAATTGTTTCAATGTTTCGTAGGGGTTGGGAAATTTTTCCCTCCTCAATATGGTTTGGATGGCTTCGGCTACTACAGACCAATTTTCATTCAAGTCGGCATCTATTTTAGTTTGGTTGATATTCAATTTTCTTATTCCATTGAGCATTGATTTTAAAGCGATTAATATATGCCCAAAGGGAACACCAATATTTCTTAATATGGTACTGTCTGTCAAATCTCTTTGCAACCTTGAGATGGGCAGTTTGGTGGAAAAAAAATTGAGTAGTGCATTGGCTATGCCTAAATTGCCTTCTGCATTTTCAAAATCAATCGGGTTGATTTTGTGTGGCATGGCGGAAGAACCAACCTCATTTTCATTTATGATTTGTTTGAAATAATCCATTGATATATATGTCCAAACGTCTTTATTAAAATCAATAAAAATGGTGTTGATCCTTTTTAGGGAATCACAAAGTGCCGCTATACTGTCATAGTGTTCGATTTGTGTGGTAGGAAAGGAGTAATGGAGCTCTAATTGCTCTTCGACAAACTTTTCACCAAACTTTTTCCAGTCTATATCTGGATAGGCTACTTTATGAGCATTAAAGTTACCGGTAGCTCCGGAAAATTTTGCGGCATTTGGCACTTGCATTAAACTGGCTTTTTGTACTTCCAATCGTTTTGAGAAAACGGCAATTTCTTTGCCAAGTATAGTTGGTGATGCAGGTTGACCATGTGTTCTGGACAACATTGGAATATTGGAGTATGTCTTAGATAAAAAAGATAATGCTTCTTGAACTTCCTCCAAATGAGGAATGTATATTTGTTGAATAGCCTCCTTGATTGACAAAGGTATAGCAGTATTATTGATATCTTGGGAGGTTAACCCAAAATGAATAAATTCTTTGTATCTCCCTATATCAAGCTTATCAAATTCATTTTTTATAAAATATTCAACTGCTTTGACATCGTGGTTGGTAGTTTTTTCAATTTCTTTGATTTCCATCGCATCAACCTCTGAAAAATGTTTGTAAATACTTCGTAAATCCTCATAAATGATTGGATTAATTTGTTCAAGTTGTGGGAGTGGAATTTGACAAAGAGCGATAAAATATTCTATTTCGACCCTTACTCTGTATTTGATCAAAGCTTCTTCCGAAAAATATTTAGATAAACTTTTGATCTTTCCCCGGTACCTTCCGTCTATCGGTGAAATTGCATTTAAAGGACTAAGTTTCATACTACTGTTAATCACAGCAAAGATAAGGCTTCTTCTTTTAAAATGTGTTCAAAATTCGTGAGATATGTCTTGCCAAATAACTAAATACTGCTTGGCTGTTAGGCTTTATTACAATTGTAAAACACGGTATTCCTCATAGCAGCTACTTATGGCCTCCAATATTTGAAGGTCATTAGATTCTTTAAGAAAAGTATCAGAATAATTGCAGTTTCTAAGAATCTCATCGAGATCAAGACGATCAAGATTTAACAATTGAATAATGATTTCACGATCAAATTTTGATGCTAAAAGATTTTTAAGCTCTTCATTTTCTCTCATTTTCTTCAATTTTTGCATTTGTACACCTTTCTTTCCAAAAAGGTTATGCAAGAAATCGGCCGGATTAAAAATTGAGGCAAAGGTTTTAGCAATGGCGTTGGGGTTTCTGTTTCCTCCTTCATATCCAGCACCTGGAAGTCCAGGAATTCTGTATCGACCAGCAGAATTGATTGGTATATTTTTCACATCGATATCTAGATAACCGGTTAATTGGTATGGACGCAGTATAATTTCTTCGAGTGCATAAGCCAATTGTGTGATTTGAAACTTAGAATTTTCAAACCTTAGCATATCTTGGGTGACAGCGACTTTTAGAGATTTGTATCCCAAATATGAAAAGTAGAGGGTGTCATTTACATGTACTTGAATTTCAAAATTTCCCTTTTTATCAGTGGTCGTTCCCTCGACCATATTGAGATTAAGTATGTGTACACTTTCCATAGGGAACCCAGTGGATTCATTTTCTACAATCCCTTTGAGGTATTGTATTTGTTCTTGACCCAAAACCATTACTCCGTAAAAAGATAATAAAAATAAATGGAGTCTTTTTATCATCTCTGTTTACAATTTATCACAATAGAATAATTAAAATTAACAAATTAGTCATCAATTCGAATTTTAACTTTTTAAAAATTCAATTAATTTTTCAAAAGCTCTCGAACGATGACTCATTTTATTTTTTTCAGATAGCGTTAATTGAGCAAAAGTGAAATGCTGTTTTTCGGGGATAAAAATTGGATCATAGCCAAAGCCATTTCTACCCCGGGGTGAAGGAGATATTTCCCCTTTTATGATGCCCTCAAAAAGGTATTCGGTTTCATTAAAAATTAGTGCAATTACTGATCTGAATTGGGCCTCACGATTATTGATGCCTTTCAACTCTTGAAGGATTTTTTTCGTATTATCATCTGCATTTTTTTGTTTTCCTGCATATCTGGCCGAATAAACCCCTGGTTTTCCTCCCAAGGCAAATACTTCCAAACCACTATCGTCTGAGAAACAATTCTTTTTAAAAGTATTGAAAATTGTTTTGGCTTTGATCAATGCATTTTCCTCTAATGTCTTTCCTGATTCTTCAATTTCATTGTTGTAATTTAAGTCAGTTAAACTTTTGACTGTGAAATTAGGGGGTAAAAGTTTATTGATTTCCTTTACTTTATTATGGTTGTGGGTTCCGAAGATAAGTTCCATTGATACTATTTATGATGATAAGGTTCATTTTTCAAAATAGTATTGGCTCGGTAAAGTTGTTCCAGAAAAAAAAGCCGAACCATCTGATGGGAAAATGTCATACTTGATAACGCGATTTTTTCTTGTCCTCTTGCATACAATGATTCAGAAAAACCATAAGGCCCTCCTACTATAAATACCATCCTACTGTTAAGACCGGATCTTTTTTTATTAATATATTGTGAAAAACCAATAGAATCAAATGATTTGCCTTTTTCATCTAAAAGAATGACCCAGTCTTTTTTTTTTATTTTTTCAAGAATTAATTCCCCCTCTTTTTGTTTCTGAATGTTTTCGCTCATTTTACCCTTATTTTTTATTTCAGAGATAATTTGAATGTCCAAGCGATGGTATCTGTTGATCCGCATAGTGTAATCATCCATCAATGAAATCATTCTGGGATCATTGGTTTTTCCCACCATTAACAATAGTGTATGCATAACACAAATTTACAAACACAAACAGATTTGTTTTATCTTTGGTCAAAGGAAATTTTTTTTGAGAGAAAAATTAAAAACAATCCCCATAATCAAAACCCTTGTTGGGTTCCTAGAGGCCTTGAAAATTCCTGGATACGTTGGCTTTTCTTTTTATGATCTCATAGAAATGTATATTTCAGGAATTGTAAAAGGGGCATTATCATCCCGAGCAGGGAGTATTTCTTTCAGCTTTTTTATGGCTCTTTTTCCCTTTTTGCTTTTTATTTTAAATTTGATTGCCTTTATTCCCATTAATAATTTTGATTCAGTTCTTTTTAATTTCATAGAACTTTTATTACCTCAAGAGAGTCAAAGCTTTTTTACGGATATTTTTAATGACATTCGTCAAAAACAGCGAGCAGGACTCCTCTCTTCAGTTTTTTTATTGTCTGTTTTTCTTACTGCTAATGGTGTAAGTTCTATTTTTTCCAGTTTCGAAGGATCTTATCATGTTGAACTGTCACGATCTTTCATTCGCCAGTATTTGTATTCCATGATGGTTGGTATTCTTTTGGCCCTATTGCTTTTGGTAGGGGTTATGGCACTGGTATTTTTTGAAATTTTTATTTTGAATAATCTTGATGAATTGATCCCAAATGAGATCAACTGGATCAGGATAGGGCAATTATTTTTTTACACCATTTTGATATATATTTCTGTAGCTATCTTATACTATTTTGGAACTATAGAGGGTAAAAAGACAAGATTTTTCTCTCCGGGTGCTTTGATGACCTGTTTATTGATTCTTCTGACAACTTATTTTTTTGGTGTTTATATTGAAAATTTTTCTAGATACAATCAACTTTATGGTTCTATAGGAGCATTACTGATTTTTTTATTTTACATATGGCTTAATTCGAGTGTTCTTCTCTTGGGTTTTGAATTGAATGCTACACTGAATAGACTTAAAAACACTAGGCAAGAAGGCTTAGGATAGAGAGCAAAGTTGTATTTTTAAAAAATGCAGTATTTCGCTGATGTTCTTCTTCCTCTAGCACTTGGTAAACCGTACACTTATGCAGTTACCTCTAATGAATATGCTATTTTAAAGCCAGGTTTTCGTGTTGCGGTTTCTTTTGGTAAATCAAAAGTTTATACTGCAGTGGTTGTTAAACTTCACAACCAAGCCCCCAAGAGATATACTCCAAAATTTATTGAGTTAATTTTGGAAGAATCTCCAAGTGTAACAATAAAGCAGCTCAAATTTTGGTACTGGTTGTCTAATTATTATCAGAGTAAACTTGGGCATATCCTTCGTGCTGCACTTCCTGCTACTTTTCTTTTGGAGAGTGAGACAGTTGTGATCAAAAAAGAAATTTCAGATCAAAAAAAAAGTACCCTCAAGGATGACGAATTTTTAATCTATGAAGCACTAGATGTTAAAGCTTTAAGTATTAAAGAAATTACTGAGATTCTTGGAAAAAAAAGTGTTTTGGGACTTTTACAGGAAATGTTTTCGCAAGGAGTAGTTGACATCCATCAAAAACTGGATGAAAAATACAAACCTAAACTTGTTAGATATGTTCGTTTGTCCCAATTGATTTTGAAAACTAAAAATTTAGAGGAGGTTTTTGATTTATTAAAAAATGCTTCAAGACAAAAAAAATTGTTGATGGGGATTTTCGAACAAAATCCCAAAGGTAATGAGTGGAAAAACTCCAAAGAATTGCTTAAAAAAACCAGTTCAACTTCAGATGTTTTGAGAACTTTGATCAGTAAGGGGATCATTGAAGAACAAACTATCAGAGAGGATCGTTCACTTTACAATTATAAAAAACAACATCAAAAAAGACAATTATCCGAGGCACAGCATAAAGCATTTAAAGAAATTACCAAGGCTTATGAAGAAAAATCTGTAGTATTGTTTCAGGGTGTCACAGGCTCAGGAAAAACAGAAGTTTATATGGAGTTGATTGCCCGTTCCATTTCTGAGGGAGAACAGATTTTGTATCTCTTACCAGAAATTTCTCTAACTCCTCAAATGGTAGAACGGTTACAAGGTTCTTTTGGTGAGGAGGTTACCGTCTATCATTCCAAGTTTTCTGTTCACGAGCGGAAAGAGGTTTGGAAAAATATACTTGAAAATAATGCCAAAGCCAAAATCATAGTAGGTACTCGCTCTGCACTTTTTCTTCCTTTTCATCGGTTAGGTTTGGTAATTGTCGACGAGGAACACGAGTTGTCTTATAAACAATTTGATCCTTCACCACGTTATCATGCTAGAGACAGTGCTATTGTCTTGGCCAAAATCCATCAATCCAAAGTTTTGTTGGGTTCAGCAACTCCCTCTTTGGAAAGCTCATTCAACCGCATTTCTGGTAAATATGGTTGGGTGCAACTTAATGAAAGGTTTGGTAAAGTTGCATTGCCAGAAATTGTAACAGTTGATTTAAAATTAGCTCATAAAAAAAAGCAAATAAAGGGAGGGTTTTCGCAAACTTTAATCTTGGAAATGGAAAAAACGCTGGCTATGGAAAAGCAAATAATACTATTCCAAAATCAACGGGGTTTCGCACCCCTAATAGAATGTTTGGACTGTGGACACATGCCTCATTGTCATCAATGTGATGTTACACTCACGTTCCATCAATTTACAGATCAACTAAAGTGTCATTATTGCGGATATCAGATTGCAGTCCCAAAAAAGTGTCATGCTTGCGGTTTGACGAATCTAACGACTAAGGGGATGGGAACCCAACAAATAGAGGAACAAGCGGCTGCTCTTTTTCCTGAAGTTGAAGTGGCCAGAATGGATTGGGACACGACAAGGGGAAAATGGGCTTTCGATAAATTAATTAATTCTTTTGCCACACAAAAAGTGAAAATTTTAGTTGGTACTCAAATGATCATCAAGGGATTAGATTTTCAAAATGTTCATTTGGTTGGGGTTCTCAATGCAGATCATCTAATGAATTTCCCAGATTTCAGGGCTCATGAAAGAACCTTTCAAATGCTAAGTCAGGTGGCCGGAAGAGCAGGAAGAAAAAAAATGAGGGGAAAAGTTTTAATCCAAACTTATCAGCCCCACCACCCCATTATTCGACAGGTAATTCTAGGAAATTATGATCAAATGCTAAAACAGCAATTGGAAGATAGAAAAGAATATCATTACCCACCATACAATAGATTGATCAGGATAGTAGTTAATCACAGTGATATGGAAACGGCAAAAAAAGCAAGTCAGTGGATCGTGAATCTTTTACTTCAATCCTGGGATGGACATATTTTAGGACCTGTTTTTCCACCAATTGCTCGTGTGAGAAATCGATATCGTATGCAGATTTTGGTTAAGATTGGTGCTGACCAGTCTCGAGGTCGGGTAAAACAAATCATTAAAAGAACCTTAGAGCATTTTGAGTCAATAGCTGTTTTCAGATCGTGTAAAGTCAATCTGGATGTTGATCCTTATTGAAAATTGAGAAAGTTTTCTTTAAAAATTTCTTTTTGTTTGCGACTCAAGGGGAGTATTTCCCCGTCAGTATTGACATTTTTAGTAGAGTAATTGATTACTTTTTTTAGATTGACTATGTAGGATTTGTGAATCCTAATAAATTGGTTTTTTGGGAGTTTGTCCAAAAATGATTTCATAGTTGAGAGTACCATGTAGTTTTTATTGTTGGTCACTACTTTTACATAATCCCCCATAGCTTCAACCCAACGGATATTGTTAGCCTTGAGTTTTTCAGACTTAAAATTACATTTGAAGTGTATTATCTGTTCTTTCTTTTTATTAATTACATTTTGGCATTCAATCTTGTGGATTAGTCTTTCAATTGAGTTTTTGAATCGATCTTTGTTCACTGGCTTCAATAAACAATCTACAAAACCCATTTCATATGATTTAATCCCGTCCATTGGTTTTTTGGTTAGTAAAACAACTTCAATTTTGTCTTTAAGTTGATCCACAAATTCAAAACAGTTGTATACAGTAAGGTCGGAGGAAACTATAACAAAATCAACAAAGTTATAATTCAAATATTCTTTAGCATGAACTGCATCAGAGAATTCCGCCATTAGTGAGATTTGTTGAAAATGCTTAGAAACTTGAAGAAAATGAAGACGATCTACCGGATTGGGGTCAATGTAGATGTACTTTAGATTCATAACGGGGCTAAATCTTTAATAATTACTCTATCAAATTTAAAAAAAATCTCTAAAAAATAAATATTCTTTTGGTGTAAATTAATGATTAACTTATTTTTGCATTTCCAAAAATTAAATATATGAACCATTATGAAACTGTCTTCATTCTAAATCCCGTTCTTTCTGATTCACAGATAGAGGAGGCAGTCAAAAAGTATGAATCACTTTTGGAATCACAAAAGTGCAAAATTGTTCACAAAGAAGATTGGGGATTAAAAAAACTAGCATTCACCATTCAGAATAAAAACAGTGGTTTTTATCACCTGATTCAGTTTGAAGGTGACGGCGATGTCATCAATGCCTTAGAGTTAGAATTTCGGAGAGATGAGAGAGTGATGCGTTTTTTGACCGTAAAGCTTGATTTGCATGCCCAAAACTGGGCCGAAAAAAGAAGAAAAAATCAATTAAAAGTTAAAGCTTAAGCAATATGTCAAAAATTGATGAAGAGTCTGTTAATAAAAAAGAAGGGGAAATACGATATTTAACCCCTCTTAATATAGAAACCAATCCCAAGAAGAAATATTGTAGATTTAAAAGATCCGGTATTAAATACATTGATTACAAGGATCCTGATTTTCTTCTGAAATTTGTAAATGAGCAAGGTAAAATTTTACCTAGAAGGCTTACAGGAACTTCTTTGAAATATCAAAGAAAAGTTTCAGTGGCAATCAAAAGAGCAAGACATTTGGCCTTGATGCCATATGTTGGTGACCTTCTCAAATAAAAACTTTAAGTCATGCAAATTATATTAAAAGAAAACGTTGAAAATCTTGGCTTTAAGGATGATATGGTAAAAGTCAAAAATGGGTATGGGCGAAACTATCTCATCCCTAAAGGTAAAGCTATTTTGGCTACATCCTCTGCCAAAAAGGTATTGGCAGAGAACTTAAAGCAAAAAGCATTTAAAGAAAAAAAAATAATTGAAGATGCTAAGAAATTAGGAGAAAAGCTCATGGCTTTAGATATCAAAATTCCTTCCAAAGTTGGTAGTGGAGACAAGCTATTTGGATCGGTTTCAGCTCTAGATCTAGTAAAAGCATTTGATGCACAAGGACATGAAATTGATAAAAATTCCATTGGTGTTCCAGGTAAAACACTAAAGCGTTTGGGAAGCTATGAGGCAAGAATTAGACTTCACAGAGAGGTGTCCATCCAGTTCCCTTTTGAGGTCATCCCTGAAAAAAAATAAATTAAGAATGATATTGACACCCCACCTTGTGTGGGGTTTTTTTTTGACTTAATTATATGAAATATACTCGCTTGTCGAAAGAACAATTTGAAAGTCTTCAAAAGGAGTTCGCTCTTTTCCTGGCTTCCCAATCCATTGATAAAATACGATGGGATCAAATAAAAGCTAAAAATTATAGGCTTACAGAAGAACTATTAGATCTCTTTAGTGACTTGGTTTGGGACCAATCTCTTGAAAAAATAACTTATCTCGAAAACAGAAGTGATCATCATTTATTTTTGTTCAAATGCGAGGGCGCTCAAATTGATTTGATCTTGATTCGAATAGAGGATAACTGTCCATCGCTGATGCAAAAGGATTATAAAAACTGGTTAAAAAAGCACCTATCAGACCCTCGAGTTACCATTTTTGAGTCAAGCCGTTCTTTCAAAGAGACTTCAAAAGAGGAAAAGTTCAATTTGATGAGTAACGGAGCCTCACTTTCAGACGGAAAAACCTTTGAGGACTTAAAAAGTTTTCTTTCAAAATAATAGGAATTGTTTCATCTTTGCCCTAGATTCAATATATATGTCGATTATAAAACCATCCATACCCAAAGGAACAAGAGATTTCTCTCCTAAGGTTCTTTCAAAGAGAAATTATATTAAATCCCACTTGATAGCTGCTTTTGAAAATTTTGGATTCCAACCCATTGAAACGCCATCCTTTGAAAGGTCTGAAACATTATCGGGTAAATATGGCGAGGAGGGAGACCGATTGATTTTTAAAATATTGAATTCGGGAGAAAAGGTAAAAAATGCTGACTTGGAGGCATTGAAAAATGGGAGGTTGGTAAAATTTACCGATTCACTTTCTCAAAAAGCCCTTCGTTATGACCTTACTGTCCCTTTTGCCCGCTATGTAGCTCAATATCAAAATGATATAGTTTTTCCTTTTCGTCGATATCAAATACAGACGGTATGGCGAGCGGATCGTCCTCAGCACGGGAGGTTTCAAGAATTTTTACAATGTGATGCTGATGTAGTTGGTGAGAGATCTCTGTGGGAAGAAGTTGAAGGTGTATTATTATATGACTGTGTTTTCTCAAAGCTTGGCCTCAAAGGGGTTCATATCCATCTAAATCACCGTAAAATTCTTGCTGGTATCGCTAAGTGTATTGGAGTGGAATCTCAATTGATCAATTTTACAGTAGCATTGGACAAGCTGAGTAAAATAGGTGAACAAGGAGTGATTAATGAACTACGGTCAAAAGGGTTTTCAATAGATGTAATTAAGCGTTTGCGACCTTTTCTTTCTCTAAATGGAGATTTTCAAACACAATTATCAGTTGTTTCTGAAGCTTTAAATAATATTGAAATTGCTCAAGAGGGAATTGATGAGCTGAAATTTATCTACGATCAATTATATCGGCATTCCCTAAAAACAGTCTCTTTGACTTTTGATGTTACCTTAGCGAGGGGGTTGAATTACTACACAGGTTCGATCTTGGAAGTTCTGCCACCTCAAGGAGTAAAAATGGGTTCTATTGGGGGAGGTGGACGATATGATAACCTTACTGATTTATTTGGACTAAAAAACACTAGTGGTTTTGGTGTCTCTTTTGGATTTGATCGTATATTTTTAGTTATGGAGGAATTGGATTTATTCCCCGATACATTGGATAACAAAACTCAGCTTTTATTTTTGAATTTTGGAGATGACTCTGCTGGTTTTTGTTTCGACCAGTTGACAAAACTAAGGGATCTTGAATTTCCCTGTGAATTTTATCCCAAGCCTGCCAAACTAAAAAAACAGATGAACTATGCTCACAAACGATCCATTCCTTATGTTGTGATCTTAGGTTCAGAAGAGATGCAAAAAGGAAATTTCATATTAAAAAATATGATTTCTGGAGCACAAGTGAAACATCCTATTGCCCAAATGACACAAGTTTTGCAGAAATTGATTTAGTCTAGTTCATCTATGGTAGGTCTTTGATATTTTTCGAAAGGCTGTTTTAGAAGACTGCTAATTTGAGTATTTTTTATCCTATCAGGAAAAACATCTACCCCATAGACTATTTTTTCACGATCAAAATAGCTAAAGGTTCCAAAAAGCCTATCCCAAATAGAGAAGATATTTCCATAGTTAGTATCAGTGTAAGGTAAACGGTAGTGGTGATGTATTTTATGCATGTCAGGGGAAACCAAAAAATAACTGATATATCGATCAAGTTTTTTTGGTAGGCGGATATTGGCATGATTGAATTGGGTAGATAAAATGGACAAGGCCTGATACAGCATTATTATACCAATAGAAGTGCCTAAAATAAAAACACCAAATAGAGTAAATAAAAATCTGACAATACTTTCAAGTGGGTGATGCCTATTTGCTGTAGTTGTATCTACATTGGGGTCACTGTGGTGAACCAGATGTATCATCCATAAAGGTTTTATTTGATGTTCGGTGAAGTGGGGCAGATAAGCACCAACAAAATCTAGCAGTAAAACACCTAAAATAACTTCAGTCCAAAGGGGTAAACCAGCAATCCATTGTATTAATCCAAAATTATTGTTAGCACTCCAGTCGGACGTACTCATAAGTAAAAAGGCCATTGACAAGTTTATGAGAATGGTTGTAAGTGTGAAAAATAAATTGGGAATGGCATGACGCAACTTTTTATAATTGAATTTTACCAAAGGAAAGAGTCCTTCCAAAAACCAAAAAAAACTAATCCCCCCCACAATAAATAAACTTCGATGTAAAGAAGGAATATTTTCAAAATAATTTATGATTTCGTTCATTAAATGAATTTCTTACTTATTTATAACTAACATTTTTATTTTAAAAAAATGGCTCTTTTTCACATTCTGATATTTATAAATATATAAAAAAACAAAAAATTATTCCTCAACGCTTTCTTCGATATTGGAGTCGTCAGTTGCACTCTCCCCGAGGTTAAAACGAATTGCTAGTTCATGTCCACTTAAGTTAAGACCTGAAAGTGTTGGATTTCTATAAGTATCATAGGCATAAGCTATTGATACGTTTTCACCTAAACCAACAGAGGCAAGAAATGAAAAAACAGAACCTGATTTAAAAGAAACTCCAAGATCAAATTTGTTGAGATAAGAAACCCAACTGGCAAAGTCAATCGAATTTGGAAGTCCTTTTCCTTTCCTATATATCAAATTGGGTCTGATTGTAAAATCTTCATTGATATTAAACGATGCTCCACCTGCAAGGTATACATGGATTCTATCCCTTGACTGTATTACAATATCATCATCTCTTTTTGAATTGAATAATCTGGGCATTGAACCGGAGAACCAATATTTTCCCATCCTAAACAAAATACCAACACCCATGTTAGGATTAAATCTACTCAAGGATTTTTGAGCTGGATCAGGAATTTTTGAAAAACCTGATAAAGGAGTTGGGTCGGCACTATATGAATTTCCACCACCCTTTATTCCAAAAAAAACTACACCATCATTATTCAAAGTGAGTTTGTAAGAAAAATCAATGGTTATCATGGTTTGATTTTCGATAAAAATTCTATCAGTTATAATTGAAACTCCTAACCCAACATTTTTTTTGGTTGATAGAGAATATGATAGTCCTGTTGTTTTTGGGCTATCATCGATG
>JBMTKF010000016.1:0-50122 GCA_049439205.1 Flavobacteriaceae bacterium
TTTTTTGGTTGATAGAGAATATGATAGTCCTGTTGTTTTTGGGCTATCATCGATGGTATTCCATTGATTTCTTGATATAAGCGATAAAACATGACTTCCCTCAGACCCTGCGAATGCAGGATTGATTAAGTTCATATTAAAGTTATAAAGCGATAGGTAACCATCTTGTTGGCAAAAGATTATAGCTGGTAATAATAAAAATAGAATACGTAAAATCATTTATTATCTAGCTAAATAGATAATACCCTCATAATCAGGGTTACCATTCCTATTGAAATCAATTAAATAATAATAACTACCCTCGGGAAGGTCTTCATTGTTAAATTGTCCATTCCAATTATTTTGATAGTTTGTTTGGTTGAAGATCAATTGACCAGATCTATTATAAATCCACACTTCATTGTCAGGATATCTTAAAAATGACTCATCTGCCCATTGATCATTTATACCGTCTCCATTGGGTGAGAAAAAATCGGTAATCTTAAGACCAATTGAAGCAAAATCCTGGCAAACACTAAAGGAGTCATTAGGATTTACGCCACAACTAATTTCATCAAGATTGGAGAACCCATCTCCATCACTATCATTGTAGGGATTACAATTTTCAGCATCTCGCTCATCCATGACCCCATCTTGATCACAATCTGAATTTATTGAGTCATATGCATCAATCAAACCGTCCCCGTCAAGATCATCATCAGCAGGGTTACCATTTAAATTACGATCCTCATCAATAGACTGTATACCGTCTCCATCATCATCTGTATCAAGATAATTGGGTTTTCCATCATTATCTAAATCAATAAGTCTAGATTGAAAATCTTCAGCCTCAATATCAATCTCCAAACTAGTTAGGATACCGTCATTATCATCGTCAGTATCCAAATAGTCTGGTATACCGTCGTAATCAGAATCCCTGTAAGATTTGTCATCACCTAATTCAAGTGATGTTGGCACACCATCATTATCATCATCATAGTCTATATAATCATAAATACCGTCAAAGTCGGAATCTACTGAATCATCAGGATTTCCGTCTGAATTAATATCCGATCCCTCAAGAACCGTTAGAATTCCATCACCATCATCATCATCATCCATAAAATCAGGTAGACCATCATTGTCGGTATCAAGTGCATCACTTGAATTTCTATCTCCATTTGGATCTGGATTCTCATATTGAGTAAAAATCCCATCATTTTCATCATCTGGATCCAATGAATCTACTATACCGTCTCCGTCAAAGTCATCACTTCTTGATCTGGTCCCTCTTGCAGAAAAAGGATTTGACATAGTTGCTTCATATCTACTATCGATACCATCTCCATCATCATCATCGTCAATAGAATTCACAATTCCATCTGCATCTGTATCTGACTGAATAAGGTCTGAATCAACTTCTTCAAGCTTGGTAGGATTAGTTTTTAAGTTTGCTACATCTAAATTTGTTGAATCAGTAAAAGATATGTTTAAAGGAACATCTGGAATTGGTACTTCAGTTGATCCCATCTCAGTATTAACGTAGCCTACAACAACTTCATAAATTCCATCTTTATTATGATCTTGAGGGTTGTTTGGATCAGGTGGATTTATAAAGGCTAGTGTTCCTCCCTCATCACTTTCCTCCTCTTCACCATCATCTCCATTAATTCCATTTCTGAAAACTTTTGATCTTTGACTAGAGTTTTGAAAATCTTCTTTTTTTGATCCGGGTTCACCATTTTTAATTGTAAATAAATGAGCATCAGCTCCACCTGCTATACTTTTACGAATCTTCCATTTACCGACACCTCTAAATGGATTATAAGTTCTCCTTCTATTCTGAGGACCATTATTAATTGTATCAGAGTTTGAGGATCTTATAGAGGGAAGAAAGGATATGTCCACTGGTTGCATAATTGCCAAAAATTGCATTTCAGTAAAATCACTAACACCATCATTGTCATCGTCAATATCTGAGTTGTTACCAACTCCGTCTCCATCTATATCGTTTACTTCGGATGCATCTGTTGGAAAATTATCTATAATGTCCAAGACTCCATCATTATCATCATCAGTGTCTGTGTTATTTCCAATACCATCATAGTCAGAGTCAGTACTTTCATCTGGATTTAATGGGAAATCATCCTCACCATCAAGTGTTTGATCGCCATCTGAATCATTATTTAAAGGATCAGTATTAAATCTAATTTCCTCTCCATCGGTGGAACCATCTTGGTCAGAATCAGCAACCAGAGGGTTTGTTCCGTATTTTACCTCAGTACTATCTGATAGTCCATCGTTATCATCATCCAAATCATCATCATCTCCAATGCCATCTCCATCAGAATCAACACTCTCATATGGATCTAGTGGAAAAGAGTCTTCTGAATCCGCTATTCCATCTCCATCAGAGTCTCTACTTGTAGGATCAGTCGACATCGATACCTCAACTCCGTCATTCAAACCATCACCATCACTATCAATATTATTTGGATTAGAATTAAATTTAATTTCATCCCCGTCTAATACCCCGTCTCCATCACTATCTGGATTTAAAGGATCAGTATTTTGAGAAGCCTCTTGATTATCTGTTAGTCCATCATTATCATCATCAGGATCTTCTTCGTCCTTAATTCCATCTCCATCATTATCGTTACTACCTTCTGCATCGAGTGGGAGCTGATCTTCACCGTCAATAGTTCCATCTTCGTCAGTATCTGGATTTAAAGGATCTGTTTTAATCTCAAGCTCTTCTCCATCAGCTATTCCGTCATTATCAGTGTCTGAATTTAATGGATCAGTACCAAGATTTTTTTCATCAAAGTCTTCAATTCCATCTCCGTCACTATCAGTACTTTTTGGATCTGTACCCTCAGATATTTCGATTTCATCCTCAATTCCATCTCCATCATCATCTGTATCTGAATTATCTCCTATTTCATCTCCGTCAGTATCTATTGATTCATTTGGGTCTAGAGGAAGATCATCCTCACTATCAATAATTCCGTCATCATCACTATCAATATCCCTTGGATTCGTTCCTCGAGCTAACTCATCCCCGTCATTCGATCCGTCTCCATCGGTATCTGGATTCTCAGGGTTGGTTCTGATCTCTTTTTCTTTTTGATCAGAAACGCCGTCTCTATCAGTATCAACAGAAATATTTGGATCAAGTGGGAAGTCATCACTTCCATCGAGAGAACCATCGCCATCACTATCAGGATTTAGAGGATCTGTCTGAGCCTTAATCTCGTCACCATCTTTTAATCCATCAGAGTCACTGTCTGATTTTAGTGGATCCGTTCCTAAAGTTATCTCCTCATCATCAGTGATATCGTCATTATCATCGTCTGAATCTGAATTATTACCTATACCATCTCTATCAGTATCTATTGACTCTTTGTTATCCAATGGAAAGTTATCATCTGTATCAATAACACCATCACCATCAGTATCTTTTTTAAGTGGATTAGTTCTTCTATTGACCTCCTGACCATCACTTAAACCGTCCTCATCACTATCAGGGTTAAATGGGTTAGTTCCTATTTTTTCCTCATCCTGGTCAGAAACTCCATCATTATCATCATCATCATCTTTTTCATCACCGATTCCATCACCATCATGATCTCTACTTTCTTGAGCGTTAAGAGGAAGTTGATCTAATCCGTCCATTATTCCATCTCCATCGGTATCTGGATTATTTGGATCGGTTTCATTTAATATTTCCATTCCATCTGTAAGTCCATCTTGGTCTGAATCAGGACTCAATGGATTAGTCTTATTTTCAACCTCCTCACCATCAGTTAGAACATCTCCGTCAGTATCGGGGTTAAACGGATCTGTTTCTAATTCAACCTCGTCAAAATCGCTCAGTCCGTCATCGTCTGTATCTGCCTTTTCAGGATTTGTTCCAATTAACTCTTCTTCTTCATCTAATAAACCATCATTGTCATCATCTGGATCCTCATCATCAGGGATACCGTCTCCATCAGCATCATTAGCTCTGCTTGGATCCAATGGGAAGTCGTCATCACCATCCAGAATACCGTCTTGATCACTATCAGGGTTTAAGGGATCAGTATTTCGTTCAGACTCTTCTCCATCGTTTGATCCGTCATTGTCTGTATCGGGGTTTAAAGGATCCGTTCCGTATATTAGTTCTTCAGCATCAAGTAAACCATCATTATCATCGTCGGGGTCTTTATTATCACCAATTCCATCCTCATCACTATCAAAATCTTCATCAGCATTATTAGGAAGTTTATCATCGCCATCAACAACTCCATCTCCATCACTGTCAGGGTTAAGAGGATCAGTACCAATATCATTCTCTTGATTATCAGAAAGACCATCTTTATCCGTATCAGGACTTCTTGGATCTGTGCCTAGTAAAACTTCCTCAAAATCGGTAAGTCCATCGACATCGCTATCTGCATTTTTAGGATCGGTTCTTCTAGAGAGTTCTTCAATATCTGAAACCCCGTCATTATCGTCATCTTGATCATAAACATCTCCTAAACCATCTCTATCAGAATCTATATATTCGAATGGATCTGTGGGGAAGTGATCAATAGTATCAACATATCCATCACCATCAGTATCAGGATTTTTTGGATCTGTTTTTCTTTGTAGTTCACTGCCATCATTTAGTCCATCACCATCAGTATCAGGATTATAAGGATCGGTACCTATTGCATACTCAAAAGTATCTTTTACATTATCGTTATCATCATCTGGATCAATATCATCAGGTAATCCATCTCTATCAAAGTCAGCTACTTTAAAGGGAGAGAATGGGTTTGAGTCAGCACCATCTAAAATACCATCATCGTCTGTATCTGGATCATTGGGATCAGTTCTAAGAATAATTTCTTGACTATCAGTGAGTCCATCTGAATCAGTATCTGGATTTAGTGGATCAATTCCATAGATTTTTTCCTCTTTGTCAGGTAAACCGTCATTGTCATCATCAACATCTGCATTATCTCCAATTCTGTCTTTATCATTATCGCTATTCTCATCTGGATCCAGTGGAAATTCATCATCTAGATCATTAAATGAATCTCCATCGGTATCTGAGTTATTTGGTTTTGTTCCCAAATTAATTTCTTCAAGATCATCTAAACCATCAAAATCAGAATCCTTGATTAATGGATTACTTCCATATTCTAATTCTTTTGTATCAGGTATACCATCATTATCATCGTCAGGATCAATCCTATCAGCAATACCATCTCCATCTGTATCATCATTTATAAGTGTACATCCTTTATTATCTACCTGATCTCCCAAAGGAGTCTCAGGACATTGATCTATTGAATCCATAACCCCGTCTGAGTCTGAATCATTTACAATTTTAATAAGGTTGTTTTCAAGAAGTGTTGTTTTATTACCAGCGTTGTCAAATATTGGGGAAACTAACTGAATCATTAGTTCACCAGATAATTTATTTATGCCATCAAAATCTAAAAATACTTCATCATTAGAATTATTTAAAGTGATTTTTTTAGGAACTATCTTTAATATTTCAGGAGACAAAGTTGAAAAAAGATCATTTGAAAAACTATTCAAGTCATAAGCATTGCTAAAATCAAGGTTTGGGTTTGAAAGAGTGCTAGATATATCAGAAGTTAATATATTTAAATCCTCAGTTTTAGGAGGAATTTTTGTTGTTACATAAGCTACAAATAAGTCTGCTGTGAGATCAAAAGTAATTGTTGAGGATTGAGAAAAAACAGGCTCACTAAATTCAAGATGTAATGTCTGTGGTCCTGATAATTCAAGATTATCAAGTTTAGCTGGGGTTATATCTTTTTTAATTTCCAAAATATCATTTCCTTGATAGCTATTTCCAGAAAAATCATCCCCTGAAACTGAAATTATTGTTGAATTATCAAAGTCACTTGCATTAAAAGAGTATCTCCAAAAAGTACCAGAAATACTGTTTGTTTTTTGAGTGAGAGTGAGTCTTGTGTCTGAAACTAAACCAGTCATTGAAATTTTAGGTTGATTCATTGGTTTAGTAAATTCAACATAGGCAGTGATTAGATCAGAATTATTTGCTGTATTTAATCTGTGAGGTGGTAAGTCATGAGATATAGAAATAACCTCTGGCAGTTCATTGTCAATCACTAAAGAAATACTTGTAGAACCGCTAAACTGATTACCATATATACCTACTGCAGAAACTGTAATTGAGATATTACCATCTAATTCTGATAGATCTAAATTATATGTCCATGTCATTGATTCAGATGAGCTTGTTACGGTCATTAACTGATTTGATAGAAGTGTAATATCATTTTTTAAAACATTTGCTGATGCTATATCAACAGGCTGATTGAAATTTGCAGTTATTGTTAAATCTTTCTCACTGTTAAGTAAATTGTTTTCAGCTGAATGAGATAATTGAGCTTCAATTTCAAGTCCATGTATCTGATAAACTTTGGTTGTAGTTGATGTATTTCCTTGTTTATCAGTAGCCTGAACTGTGAATGTTACCGTTCCTGAAACTAAACTTTCAGTGTCAACAATACTATATGATCTGTAAAAACGATCTGTCAAATCAGCAATTACAAGATCTTCATCAGTTTCATTTGAAAATTCATTCCCATTGGAATTATAATATCTTTTACTTTTTTCATTTAAAGTTGGAGGGTTTATTAACTCTTCATTTGTTGTAATATAAAAATCGAGTGATTGGCCTTTTATCAGAACTCCATCTCCATCATCATTATCACTTAGATTTATTAGAGGAGGTTCATTGTCAATTACAAAACGTATCTGTTCTTGATTAACTAAATCATTTCCTGCTATATCTGTTGCCGAGACATTAACAGTTACGACACTTACTGAAGTCGATGTCACTTGTAAAGAATAAGTCCATATCGTGTTAGAATTAGTTTGAACCATAGGTTGATTCAAATTAATTTCCGAAATACTTATACTTGGTATCCCCAAGAGTTGCTCGGAAAAGTTTGCAGTTATGGTGACAATGTCAGATGAAGAAATGATATCATTTTCATCAGTATCAGAAAAAATAACAGTTGGAGCCTCGTTATCGATATAAAAAGTTATTGAATCTGTACCTAAATAGCTATTTCCAGCTAAATCATTTCCTGAAACGGAAATTGTTACTATCGAGGAAGTATCGGTAGGGGTCCAAACGTAGTAAAATCTCGAGCTTATAGTTTCATTTAAAATATCACTTATTAAGCTATCCTGAAAGTCTAATGTAGAACTGATATCATAAGTTTCTGTACTAGTTACAATCCCACTAAGTGTATCAGAGGCAAGACTGGAGAAAAACTCAACAGACTGCTCAGATGCTGTTGTACTACTTATTGTTTCGAAAATTAAATCATTTGATTCACCATTGATAATTATTTTGGGAGAGTTTGGGTAAAATGACAATGGCTCTGAAAAAATAGCTTCGATAGTAACCGATTCATTACTTCTAATTTTATTAAAAATATTTTTAGAAAAATCGTGGGAGAGCTCAACGGTTGGATTTGAACTATCAATAAGAATTCTAAGATCATTGATCTCACTTAAATTGTTTCCAGCTAAATCAGTTCCTGAGACAGTAACTGAGACAAATGCATCGTCAATATTGGGTACGGTCCAATTATATACCCAAACAGATGGAGTTTCAGTGGCAGTAAGTAAAACATTTGAAACAACTCCGGAAAAACTAATTGTTGGGTTTGAGGCTATTTCCTCAGAAAAAATTGCAGTAATTGTAATTTGTTCGTTGTGTTTAAATGCATAGTCATATTTGTTTGATGAGACAATAACAGAGGGAGCGATAGTATCAGTTGGTATCTGTGTCTCATAATTTTCGATCATTTTTATTTCTCTAATCGATCCTGTAAAAGGATCATTTGGACTCATATTTCCCGAAGGACTAGTTGCCTCACTTCCATTACCAACAATTCCATGTCTTGGGGTCTCAGATGTGGTTTGATTACCAATGGGAGCATAGGTGTTCGGGTCAGAATAGGTGAGCACACCATCAACATAATAATTAAGACCATTGGGTTTATTAGCCTCAAATCGTATCATAACATCATGCCACTGATTATCCCTCAAATCCCCAGTGAATCCAGCATCATATTTATCATATGTGCCATCAGAATTAGTAAATGAAAGCGCAAGTTTACCTGCAGCAGCGGATTTGATTGAGTTATCATCACTACCAATTCCGAATCTGAAAACCGAACTCCTGTCAAACGAGAGGATTATTCTTTGTCTGCTGCCATCCTCGTCATTCGCTTTTATTTTAGCCTGAATTGTGAAATTTTCTAATTGATCAGAATCACCTGATACATAATTGATATTATCAATTCCAATTCCTGAATTTCCTTCAAATCGGAAAGCATTTTCCAAACTTTCGTAATAAATCGAGTTGGAGTTGTTCACAACTCCATCATTATTATTTCCAGATAAATCTGATATAGTTAGTGGATTTTGATTTAAGTTATGTGTTTCAGTATCTGAAAAATCATAGTGAAAAACTATAGAACCTAGTGAATTTGATGAAGTAGTGCCCCAAGAGTAATCACTTCCTTCAACTCCAATTAATGATCCATCTAACTCTGAAGTAGAGTTGTTTTTTACAATCGACGATCCACTACCTTCATCTAGCTTGTAATTAAGTAATAAATTCTCATTTGGTTCAATGGTTGATGCCATCGAAGATTGAATTTCCTGAGCGCTCCTGGCCGTTTTCCATATCCTAGGATCAGCAATACCACCCTTGAATTGATTACTTGGAGTCTCATTCCAAAGACTTGCCCCAATACCTATTTTATTTGAAGTATTGGTAAGTCCAGCACCGGTAGTTTTAGTGTAATTATTTGTTTTTTTCTCTTCTCCGTCAATAATCAGTTTTTGAACTCCAGATGTACCATCAAGTTGATTTGTAAAAGCAACATGATACCAACGGTTGGTTTCAAGCGGTTCTGTTGTTTGTACGCCAGGCCACTGACCACTGTAGTCAAGTCTTAACCTTCCAGATAAAAAAACTTGGCCATTGATATTAACGGTATAAAAACTCCAGTCATTTTTTCTTTCAAAAATATAGTTTCTGTTCTCCGCGGAGTGGTTTCCATCTGAAGATCCTGAATCGGGACTTTCAATAATTTTTATCCAAGCCTCTAAAGTAAAATCGTCACTATCACCCAGATCTATAATTGAATTGTCTGGAACAGAAATATTACCACCATTAAAGTTTAAGTAGTTTGTGGGTGTTACCATTGAAGATAAAGAAGATACCTGATCTTCACTTAAAGCATCATTAAATATTTTTATAAGAGATATTTTTCCCTTAAACCAATCGTTACTATCCCTGACATCTCCACCTACATATAGATATTTAGAATTTGTATAAGTGATATTGTTATCTCCTGTAACAGTTCTGTCAAGCTTCCCATCAATAAAATACTTTCCAGTTATTCCTGATTTGACAAAAGTTATATTTTTCCAACTATCATCTATTATAGAAGAGTTTGATCTTACATTTTCATTTCCCTCTCTAAATCCCATACCACCATTGGAGGTATAATAATCCCAAAAACCAATTTTTCCATCAGATGTATTGTAAAAAATAAATTCACCGTTAAATGTAGACCCGGCTCTTCCTAATGAAATCATATTTCCAAACTGGGAATCACTAGGAATTTTCACTTTCATGTGAATAGTGTAGTTACCGTCAACATTTGGATCGTTATTAAAGTTATTGTTGGTGTCAACAAGAGATAAATAATCGCTGGCACCATCGAATTCAAAGTAATTGAATTCATTTGAGTCATTTACAAATACCACATCCCCATTGAATTTTAAATGATTTTCACTCCCACTAAGATCAAAAATTGTAGTAGAGTTTAAATTTTCATTATATGATTCTAAATTATTAGCATCAATATGTAGAGAAATTACTGGTGATTTTGTTGAGTTTCCATATAATAAAAAACTAACAAAAAAAAGTATTAGACTTCTTAAAGGTCTGAGCATCAATATATTTTTGATTTTTCAAATTTAAATTAAAAATACCGATTTTCGGGAATTTATTAAATTTAGATTCTCAGTAAAATGTGCGAGAGATTGAGAGTGTCTTTCGTTTTAATCTGAAGATTAATTAAGTCTCTAAACATAATTTTAATTCTCTCCGAATATCTTGAATCATTTGATAAATCATTCATTTCATGAGGGTCATTTTTTAAATCAAATAATAGGACTTTATTTATCTTAGGGTATACTAAAAGTTTAAAGTTATCCTTCCTAATCATACGCTGATAATCCATGTAAGCTCCATAAATCCCACCGGGATAAAGTGGTTTATCATCTTTACCTTTCACTAGGTTTAAAAAGCTTTTGAATTCAATTGATTGAGGTGGAGGTATATCTCCCAGCTCTAAAGTGGTAGCCATAATATCTTGTAAATAAACTTCATGATCAATTCTTTTACCCTGGGGTATATCTGGTCCAGTCATAATCAAAGGAACCCTAATACTATGATCAAACATACTTTGTTTACCTAAAAGACCATGTTTGCCTACAGACAACCCATGATCACCTGTGAAGAAAATATAAGTGTTTTTTCCCTTTCCAGATGCTTCCAATGAATCTAGAATTTTTCCTATTTGTTCATCTAGATGGGATATAATGGCATAGTATTCTTTAATATGAGTTTTGACAGCATAGGGAGTTCTTGGAAATGGTGCTAATGCCTCATCTCTCAATGTTTTTGGATTCCCTATGGCATCTTTGTATGGGTACTCAGAAAGCCAATTTTTTGGTAAAGGTATACTGTCAAGCGGATAACGATCCAAAAAAGATTGAGGAGACTGGCGAGGGTCATGAGGGGCATTGAAAGCTAAATACATAAAAAAAGGAGCCTCTTTATTCTCCGCTTGTTTCAAAAAATCCAAAGCATCATCTTTAATCACCTCACTCCAATGTTTTCCTCCTTCCCAAAATCCACCATTGAGTGAATCGGAGGCCTTCCATATGTCATCCTCACCTTTTATTGGGCGATTATAGCCTTTTCGATTTTCTTTTTTAAAGAAATCTCTTGGCATACCGGGTCGAACATTTCGAACCGTCTGAAAAATCACTTTGGGGTCAATCGGTATATGCCATTTACCAGTCATATAGGTTTGATATCCCTTTTGTTCCAAAAGTTTTCCCCAGCTCTGTTGAGCGGCTTCTAAGTTTTCTTTTTTACTCCATTTATCACTGGTTGTTTTTGCATCCCAAATGGTTTTACCTGTAATAATCATCGCCCTCGAAGCCAAACAAATAGCCCCGTTCCATCCTCCCATATTAAAGGCATTAGTAAAATGAGTACCATTTTGAATAAGTCGATCCAAATTAGGTGTTTCAATGATATTATTACCTAAAGCATGGATAGCATCATATGTATAGTCATCTGCGAACAAAAATAAAATGTTTGGTAAATTTTCCTTCGATGATTTCGTAGGGACTGAATTACTAACGATCAAAAGGGCAAACAAAAAAACGCAAAAAAGACGAATCATTTTCTATTGGGTATTGAGATCAAAAACTTTTTCCATCAAAATCCACTTTTCTCCAGGCAGAGCGTTGGGTAATGTTTTTTGATAAGTAGACATCAATTCCTCCCATTTAATGACATAAGGGTTATGATTATCCATTTTGTTTTTCTTTTCAAAACTAAAAGCCTCTTCTACCTCTATGATCATAAAAAGTCGATCAGCAACATTGAAAATTTGCATATCTATGATTCCACTCTCCTTTATACTATCGATGATTTCTGGCCAAACTGCTTTGTGATGTTCGATGTATTGACTAATCATAATAGGGTCGTCGACCAAGTCCAATGCTAAACAATATCTTTTCATATCATGTTTGATTTGCTACCGTCCAACCATAGTAAGCAATAAACATAAAACACAATAAAGGCAACAGGAAAGAAAAATTAACCTCAGAGACCCCCATAATTTGAATATCATCGACACCGCTTCCCCCAAGATCAATGACCATTCCCTGAAGCTTTGGCATGAGTGCACCCCCTACAATTGCCATAACCAATCCAGCGGCACCTATTTTAGATTCTTTTTCGTCTAATTCTTCAAGTGCAATTCCATAAATCGTTGGAAACATTAGTGACATAAAAAAAGATATACCTACCAAAGCATAAAGCCCGAAAATTCCATTAATAAAAACTGTTCCTAAAACACAAACTCCAGCCATTATAGCAAATTGTAAAAGGAGTTTTCCCGAATTGATAAACCTAAGGAGATAGGTGCCAATGGCTCTACCGATCAAGAAAACAATAAAACATAAGAATTGATAGTTGGCAGCATTTTCACTCGAAATATTAATGGCCTCTGCATACTGATAGATGTAAGTCCAACTCATGATCTGAGCTCCTACGTAGAGAACCTGTGAGATTACTCCGTTGCGATAATTTGCATTTTTAAAAAGGCTCTTAAAAGTAGAACTAAGTGGTGCTATCTCCCCGTCGTCTTTGGCTTGAGGCATTTTGGAAACTGCAATTAATATGAACACACCTATTACAACTAATCCCAAAATGACATATGGATCCCTGATAACAATTAAATCAGCCGTTCTGATCATTACTTTTTTTGCTGCATCCAGAGTGCTGAAATCGGAAATATTATCGGACTGTAATTTTTTTAACACAAATTGTTGAGCAACCAAGAGCCCAAGAATAAGTCCCAATGGATTAAAGGCTTGAGCTAGATTGAGTCGCTGAGTTGCAGTAACCTTATCACCCATAGCCAAAATGTAAGGATTGGCAGTTGTTTCCAAAAAAGCTAGTCCGAAAGTTAGTATGTATAATCCAAAACAGAAAAACCAAAACTGTTCTGTGATAGCAGCAGGATAAAAAAGTAATGCACCACTAGCATATAGTGCTAAACCAATGAGTACTCCTACTTTGTATGAGTATTTCCTAACAAATAGCGCTGCAGGCAAGGCCATACAAAAATAACCCCCGTAAAAAGCCATTTGTACCCAAGCAGCCTGAGAATTAGATAATTCCAGTACCTTTTTAAATGCCTGAACCATTGGATCGGTGACTGCATTTGCAAAACCCCATAGAGCAAATAGTGAGGTAATGAGAATAAAGGGGAGTAGGACTTGTTTTGAAACAACAGTTTTTTTCATTGTGATGTAATTAGTGATCTATCTAAATGAACATAACCACCATCTACATGCAGTAATTGTCCAGTAGTATGACTGGATTTTATGGATAATAAGAAAGCTACTATATTGGCAATTTCATTTGGTGTGGTCATTCTTTTTTCTAATGGAATTTTAGATTCGATTTGATTTAGTTTTTCTTTTGGATTTGGAAAGGTATTAATCCATTTTTCGTATAGAGGAGTATAACTTTCGGCCACAATAACTGCATTCACTCGAATTGAATGAGGTAGTAATTCAACTGCCCATTCGCGAGTAAGAGCATTTCTTCCACCACAGGCGGCAGCATAGGCTGATGTTCCTCCTTGCCCAGTTAGAGATACCTTGGAACCAATATTGACGATAGCGCCCTTATTTTCTTTGAGATAAGGCAAGCAAGCCTGAGCCATGACATAGTAATGGACAAGGTTTTTATTCAAAGAATTGACAAATTGCTCTGAATCTCCATTTTCAAGACCTATGCCGTCATTCACTCCCGCGTTATTTACCAAGCCATGAACTGTACCAAATTCAGAAATGGCCTTCTCTATCGCTTCCTTTCCTTGTTGGGGATCTGTTAGTTCTGCTAATGCATAAGAACATTTGCCACCTTTTTTTTGAATTTTTTCAATGGTTTCTAGAATGGACTTTTCATCCCTACTCACAATAAAAGGAATGGCCTTTTCTTCTGCCAATAAATTGGTGATGGCGAGACCTATTCCTTTTGATCCCCCGGTCACAATTATGATTTTGTCCTGAAGATTTAAATCCATCTTTTATAGTTTATAAAAATTGATTGCATTTTCTCCCATAATTTTGTTTTGTTCTTCCGGCTTTAGTTCCTCAATAAATAAATCAATGATCTTTACCACATGTTGATAGCTCCCCGCCAACAAACAAACAGGCCAATCTGATCCAAACATTAATCGGTCGGAACCAAATGCCTCCAAAGCTACCGTTAAGTATTTTTTGAAATCTTGTGCCCGCCAATGATTCCAATCAGCTTCTGTGACCATTCCGGACAATTTACAATATACATTTTTATGTTTTGCTAACTTTCTGATATGAGTTGACCAGTCATCAATCTTTTGGTCTTTGATGTATGGTTTTGCGAGATGATCTAAGACGAAAGCTTGTTCGGGATTCTTTTCAACCAGAGTTCTAGCTTCTATAAGCTGATGAGGATAGATTAAAATATCGTACGTAAGATTGAAATTCTTCAACTGACTAATTCCCTTTAAAAAGGAATCTTGCAACATAAAACCCTTTTTTTCTGCTTGAAGGATATGCCTTACACCTTTGAATAGAGGATTTTTTGAATAAAATTCGAGCCTTTCTGAAAGGTCATTGGATGATAAATCTACCCAACCTACTACTCCCTTAATAAAAGGATTTTGTTCGGCCAATTTCAGCAGAAATTCGGTTTCTGTTTCAGATTGGTCAGCCTGAACAGCCACGCAACCGTCCATTTTGCATTTTTCAAGGAGGGGTTTCAAGTCTTTGGGTTTAAAATCTTTAGCGATTTTTTCCATAGAAGAATCAATCCATACATCTCTAATCGGATTAAACTGCCAAAAATGTTGATGTGAATCGATTCTCATTTTCTATACTTAATTTTTGAATGCTTTTACTTTTTGTTTGGAGATACCTAGACCTTCTATACCCAATTCCATTTCGTCTCCTTCTTTAAGGAAAATTTGAGGATCCAATCCCAAACCGACACCAAATGGAGTTCCTGTTGAGATCACATCTCCAGGAAGTAAAGTCATGAATTCACTTATGTAACTCACTAGTTTGGGAATACCAAAGATCAAATCAGAGGTATTGCTGTCTTGCATGGTTTTACCATTAAGCTTTAACCACATGTGGAGTTTGTGGGGATCTTTAATCTCATCTGTTGTTGCCATAAACGGACCTAAGGGAGCGAAAGTATCACAACTTTTTCCCTTGACCCATTGTCCTGATCTTTCCAATTGAAATTCTCTTTCGCTGATATCATTATGTAAAAGATACCCCGCGACATGATTCATGGCATTTTTTTCATTAACATAACTAGCCTTGGCTCCTATGACAACGGCCAGTTCTACTTCCCAATCTGATTTTTTGCTGTTTTTTGGAAGAATTACCTCATCATAAGGCCCAACAATGGCAGAGCTAGACTTGAAAAACAATACTGGTTCACTTGGAACTTCCATGCCACTCTCTTGGGCGTGCTTCGCATAATTTAATCCTACACAAACAATTTTTGAAGGTCTACAAATAGGTGGACCTAACCTAAGATAATCATTTATTTTTGGGCAGTTTTCTTGATTGAGAGATAACCATTCCCTTAACCTTTTTGGACCTTCAGAACCAAAAAAAACTTCATCATAATTTAAACCGAAAGCAGATACATCTATTTTTTTGCCACTATCTAATTGCACACCTGGTTTTTCACTTCCTGGTTTTCCATATCTAATTAGTTTCATACTTAATTTTAATTTCCATTGAGTTTAATAAATCCGCCATCTATTGGAAAATCAGTTCCAGTGATAAAAGAAGCTTCATCGCTGCAAAGGTATAATACCATATCTGCAACCTCTTGTGGTTCCGCCATTCTTCCTATAGGTTGAGTTTTTGAAAGCTTTTCAAACATTTCTCTTTCCTTTTCCAGGTAATTTTTTTTGAGATAATCATCTACAAATGGGGTATGAACTCGAGCAGGAGAAATACTGTTACATCGAATGCCATAAGATAAGTAATCTTTGGCTATGGCGTTGGTCATGGCAAAAACTGCACCCTTAGTCATTGTGTAGCCCAGTCGTTCTTTAACTGCAACATGAGAAACAATGGAAGCCATATTTATGATAACACCTCCTTTTTTTTTCATTCGAGGTAAAATGGCCTTAACACAGTTGAATACTCCTTTGACATTGACTTGGTATAAACGGTCAAAATCTGCCTCTTCAGTTTGTTCAATATTTCCTACAAATCCAATTCCAGCATTATTTATCAATATATCAACTGTATTGGGAATTGAAGTCAATGAAGAATTGATCTGGCTCCATTGAGAAATATCCGTAATAATGGTTTGGATTCCAGCTTTTTTGTGCGACTGATTCTCATTCAAATCGAGAATAAATACCTCTGCTCCCTGGCTTTTTAATGTATTTGATATGGCTTTTCCTATACCATTACTACCACCAGTTACCACAGCCTTTTTTCCACTTAAATCAAACTTCACGGGATTATTTTAAAAATTGATTGATGTCATTACCCTCCATTAACCATGATAAATTAAATCTTGCTACCATACCGCCACCGTAGTCATTAATATTTTCTTTAGTTCCAGTCTCATAGAGTAAATAGATATATCCTTCACTGGGGGTATTTTTTCTTCCGACTGTCATTGAAGAATATTTAAACCCCTCTGGTTCAACGAGTCTCTTTATAGGCCATGATTTACCACCATCAAAACTAATCCAAACTGTTCCATTTTTACGTCCGCTCTGAGATTCAATATTACTAAAAACTAATAAATCATAACCTTTATAAGGGAGTCGATCCAAACCAGCCATTAATCCATAATCTCGACTTTGCTCACCATCCGGTAAATCTTTACTAACATAAATATTTTTCCATGAATGTCCACCGTCTTTACTGGTTGCAATATGCCGCATTCTTGGATTTAACCCATCGGTAGAAAAATGCCTCCGGGAATTGTAATAAAGTGTTCCATCACTTAATTCTACAATTGCTGCCTCTCCTGTTCCTTTGGCGGGAAAAGGTTCACTAGTGATCCAGGTTTTGCCTCCATCATCGCTATAGATTGCGTTAGTGTATTGGTCTTTCCACATTTTTTCTTTTGCCGATGAATACATTAACTTTCTTTCAGCACTACTTTTAGCATTATAAAATCTAGATGGTCTAATTAATCTTCCTTTATATTTTTTGTTTTTAAGTGAAATTCCATGTTCATTCATATGCATTGAAGGAATTATTCCATTACTGTCAGGGAAAATGATAATTTCACTCTCATTCCATGTTTTCCCATTATCTATACTTCTGTAACATTTTATGTCAGAAGGAGGGTGTTCTTTTTCAATAAAAGCAATTATTTCTCCACTATTTTCGTCCATAGTTAACCCTCCGCCATTAATACCTGGACCAATTTCAATAGCGGGTTCCCATGTACTACCACCATCACTACTTCTCCTGCTGATGCAGTTCTCTTTTCCCCAACTGGCAACTATTGAACCGTCTTGTGCGACAATTATATTTGGAAATCGCTCTCCTTTAAAAATCATTTGCTTTTCAAAAAGGGGTGGTTTTTGAATCTCTTTTTTTAATTCATGATCCGGGGGAAATGAAAAAATCCATGAAATTAAGTTAATAAGAAATAGTCCTACAATATTCATTAGTTCAGACCTTTGTTAGTTAATATTTATTCATTTCTTTCAATTTTAAATTCAACAGGTATCAAAATTTCATTTCTACGATTTATGAATTTATAAGGGCTATTGTATACAAGCACTCTGGGTGTTCCCTGTAGATTTATTTTTTTGTCTTTGAGCTGTTTTAGTAATATTTCGGTATGTTCTTTCTCTTTTGAACTATTGGTATATCCAGAATATTTGATGGCTGCAAAGTACCCTCCTTTATCCTCAAAAACTATTAGTGAAGAATCATTGGGTTGTGGAGTATTCGTGTCTGTAAATTTTTTTGGTAAAACAAAGGCCATTGAATTATTTCCTTTTTTTTTGACAATATGAACAGGAGTGGTCATGGCAATTTTAGTATTGTTTGAATTGTTTCCAGAGATGTACCCAAAAAGTTTTTCAAATCCCGAAACTTCAATAATATCAGTATATTTAGCCATCATTACAGGTGGGTAAAATCTTATCTCTGCATTCCCAATTTTCTGTATTAAACTATAAGGTTGCATTTCAGTTTGTGCCATGATTGCTAAAGGCAAGATTAAAAAAAACGTAAAAATTTTCACAACTTTTGAAAGATTTTAACAAGCTGATATTTTACCATAAAATTTTATCAAAAAGTTTAGAACCTTTGGTTTAATCCTTGGAACGTGTTTTATTTGTTTTAATACTTTTTTATAGGTTTTCACCATAAGACCACCCCTCTCGTGAGGGTTCTTTAATGTATGCATCTATATCAGGGCGGTTTGTGATTTTCATTCTAGAAGCATCGTACTTAATTTTTGTGGCAAAACGTTGCGCTAGAACACCAACTAATGCCATTTCTGTCAATTCAGCGGCATAGCCAAAATGAGACCCTGGAAGAATATTGTCTTTAATTGCATCAACCCATTCTTGAACAGGACCCTCCTCGTATACCCTTGGTATTGTTTTTTTTGGTGGTTTTTTTTGGAAGGCTTCCCATTCCTCGGGGGAGACTAAAAGTCTTGGGTTATTGGGTCTCCCACCTGTAAGTAATGTTTTTTTATCACCGATCATGATCATTCCGGAGCGATCAAATTCCTTAATTCCCCATTCAGGTCTAATCTTAGGTTTTTCTCCGCCTTCATACCATTTAAGGGTCACGGGAGGTTTTTTACCTCTTGCACCAAATTTGAAATGGGTAACCGATTGATCTGCAATGAACCCATATTGAGTTCTTGGACTTGGGACAGTGGCTTCTACGGTATGCGGCATTCCCAGGTCCAATGCCCAAAAAGGGCCATCGAGAGTATGACAAGACCAGTCTCCCAACTGTCCATTTCCAAAATCATAAAAACCTCTCCATGATTTAGGTGCGTAGGCAGAGTTGAATGTTCTATATTTTGTAGGCCCCAACCAAAGATTCCATTCCAAATAATCGGGTATGGGATGAATGGGTGCTGGAAAACGTTCCGGTTTTGTCCAGTACTTTCCAGGACCATAATTAAATTCACCATGCCAGGCATGAACTTCTCTGACCTCTCCCAATATGCCTTGATCGTACCATTCTTTTATCAAGCGAATACCATTGGTCGTATGCCCTTGATTTCCCATTTGGGAAATAACTTTGTAGTATTTTGCGGCTTTTTTTAGAGTTCTCAATTGCCATACATTATGCGCCAAAGGTTTTTCTACATAAACATGCATACCCAATTCCATGGCGATCATGGTTGCCGCAAAGTGAGTGTGGTCAGGGGTGGTAATGATTACAGCATCAATTTCTTTAGCCATTTGATCATACATGACCCTAAAGTCTTTAAACTTTCTTGCTTTTGGGAACATTTTATAACCTGAGGCAGCTCTGTTGTCATCTACATCACAGAGGGCTAAAATATTTTCTCTAGGTACCTTACTCCAATTGGCCTTTCCTCTTCCTCCAACACCAATCACTGCAATATTAAGGCGGTTATTGGGGGCGTTTTTTAAAAAATCAGGAATTAAAAACAAGCCACTTGAAGCTGCTGTTGTCGATTTTATGAAAGATCTTCTTGAAAAATGACTCATTGGGTTTCGGTTTATCTCAAATATATAAATATTTTAAATACAGAATAAGCTGTAAAATCAGAGTTGATCTAAAAATTGCTTACACATTATATTTAATTATATTGCTGATTATTGTATAGCTAAACTATAGAATTATGACATCGGTACTTCAACAATTGGATTGGATTGTTTTAGGAATATACTTTTTGGCCCTTTTAGGAGTTGCAGTATGGGTATTTATCCAAAAAAATAAAAATACTGAAGATTATTTTTTGGCAGGACGAAATGTAGGATGGTTTGTAATTGGAGCTTCGATTTTTGCCTCCAATATTGGATCAGAACATGTAGTTGGTTTGGCAGGCACTGGTTTTGAATCAGGAACCCCTATGGCGCATTATGAATTGCATGCTTGGATTGTATTACTTTTGGGATGGTTATTTTTGCCTTTTTACATAAGAAGTGGTGCCTTTACAACTCCCGAATTTTTGGAGAAAAGGTTTGATAGCCGCTCTAGATGGTTTCTTTCCATTTTTTCTTTGTTGGCCTATGTTTTAACTAAGGTCTCTATTACCATCTATGCCGGAGGGATTGTTGTGTCAGAATTGTTAGGGATACCCTTTTGGTATGGGGCTATTGGTATTGTTCTGTTCACTGGATTCTATACGGTTATTGGTGGTTTGAAAGCGGTGATTTACACTGAAACATTGCAAACCATTGTTTTGATTTTTGGTTCGGTAATTATCACCATTTTGGGACTTTATGAAGTTGGTGGTTGGGGGCAATTACAAGAGGTAGTTACTGCTGTGAGTCCAAACCATTTTGATATGTGGCGACCTATGTCTGATCCTGATTTTCCATGGACAGGTATGTTGATCGGTGGGACCATTGTAGGAATTTGGTATTGGTGTACTGATCAGTATATTGTTCAAAGAACACTAGCCGCTAATAATATTACCATAGCAAGGCGAGGAGCTATTTTTGGAGCCTATTTAAAATTATTACCAATCTTAATTTTTTTAATTCCTGGGATTATTGCTTATGCTTTGACCCTCCAACAACCAGATGTTTACATTGTAGAGAGAGCGGATCGAGCTTTTCCCATGTTGGTTAAAACTCTTTTACCTGTCGGAATCAAGGGATTGGTAGCTGGTGGGTTAATGGCTGCTTTAATGAGTTCATTGGCCTCAGTTTTTAATTCATGCTCTACCATTTTTACCATGGATATATATAAAAAAATTAGGCCAGATATGTCAGAAAGATCACTTTTGACTATTGGTAAAATTGCTACTGCTATTATAGTCATCTTGGGAGTTATTTGGATTCCAATTATGGAAAATATAGGCGGAGGTGTTATGTATCAGTACCTCCAGAATGTCCAGTCATATATTGCGCCTCCTGTTACTGCTGTATTTCTTTTAGGGATAATTTGGAAAAGGGTAACCTCTGATGCTGCAATAGTCACTTTAATTAGCGGTTTGATTCTACTTGTATTGAGATTAGGAAGTGAAATTTATTTTCAAGAAGAAATTCTTTCTGGGGTTATTGTTCCTGGAGTAACTTTTGCTTTTGCAACAATCAACTTTGCACATATGGCTATTTTTATGTTTATTTTCTCAGTTTTTATATGTATGGGTGTAAGTTTGATGTGCACTTTACCTAATTATTCTAGAATAGAAGGTTTATCTTTTGGAACTATGACTGATGAAATGAGACAGGAATTTCAGAATTCATTTAACAGAACTGATCTAATTCTATCTTTAGTTCTTATAGGACTAGTGGTTTCTGTTTTACTATATTTTACAGGATAAAACAAATTTAAATTATGAAGCAATATATTTTGTCTCTTGATGCAGGAACTACAAGTTCAAGGGCTATTATATTTGATCAAAAAGGAAATCAAGTAGCCGTCGCCCAGCAGGAGTTTACTCAGATATTCCCCCAAAAGGGGTGGGTAGAACACAACCCCATGGAAATATTGGAGACCCAAATCAATGCGGTAAAAAACGTTTTAAAAAAGAGTAATATCGCATTAGAACAAATTGATTCAATTGGAATTACCAATCAAAGAGAAACCACAATTATTTGGGACAGGGCGACAGGAGTTCCCGTTTTCAATGCTATTGTATGGCAAGATCGCAGGACAGCCAAAATTTGTGAGGAACTTACTGCTCAGGGGAAGTCTAATGTTTTTACACAAAAAACAGGCTTGGTGGTGGATGCTTATTTTTCTGCCACAAAAATAAAATGGATATTAGATCAAGACCATACCTTGAGAGATAAAGCCCGAAAAGGGGAGTTGGCTTTTGGAACAGTTGACACCTGGTTGATTTGGAATCTTACAGGAAAAACTACTCATGTAACTGATGCTACCAATGCCAGTCGCACCATGATCTATAATATTCACGAAAACAAATGGGATCAGGAACTACTAGATATTTTGAATATCCCCAGGGAACTTTTGCCAAAGGTGGTTAATTCATCTGGAATTGTAGGTGCCACTGATTCCTCTGTTTTGGGTAAAACTTTAAGTATAGCTGGTATTGCTGGAGACCAGCAGGCAGCTTTATTTGGCCAAATGTGTCTACGACCTGGAGATGTTAAAAATACTTATGGAACTGGTTGTTTTTGCATAATGAATACTGGAAAACAAGCAGTTGTCTCCAAAAATAAAATGCTAACTACTATTGCTTGGCAAATTAATGGTGCAGTTACTTATGCCATAGAAGGAAGTGTTTTTACTGCCGGAGCTTTGGTTCAATGGCTTAGGGATCAATTGCACATGATTGACTCATCAGCTGATATCGAAGCTTTGGCTGAATCTGTTTCTGACAATGGAGGGGTTACATTTGTTCCTGCGCTCTCCGGTTTGGGGGCTCCTTATTGGGATCCTCACAGCACTGGAGCTATCATGGGTATTACCCGTGGAACTAATAAAGGACATATAGCCAGATCGGCTTTGGAAGCAATTGCCCTTAGGTCAAGAGATATCATTATTGAAATGCAAAAAGATGCAGGCGTTGATTTTAATAGTCTTAAAGTAGATGGCGGGGCAAGTAATAACGATTTACTTATGCAAATTCAGGCTGATTTAATTAATGCAGATGTCATTCGACCCAAAGTAACCGAAACCACTGCTTTGGGTGCTGCTTTTTTAGCAGGATTGGCAACCGGTTTTTGGTCATCAGTAGATGTCCTAAAAGATCTTTGGGAGGAGGATCAACGTTTTAAGCCTTCACAAAGTGAACATAATAAAAAAACTATTTCCCTATGGGAGAATAGGGTATCCAGAATATTAACTTAAAATGAATAGAGATGTTAGTTTAAAGAATCTCAGCAAGGTAGACCAATGGGATATTATAATCATTGGTGGAGGAGCCAGTGGACTGGGGTCAGCTGTTGATTCTGCCAAAAGAGGATACAAAACCTTACTATTAGAAAAAAATGATTTCGCCAAAGGAACCTCATCTAGAAGCACTAAACTGGTTCATGGCGGGGTTCGTTACCTTCAAAATGGGGATATCTCCTTAGTGATTGAGGCACTTAAAGAGCGAGGCACTATGAAAAAGAATGCTCCCCATTTGGTGAAGGATATGAGCTTTGTGATACCTTTCTATGACTGGTGGAACAGTCCATTTTATGGTCTGGGACTAAAGGTATATGATATGATGGCCGGCAATATGGGACTGGGTCCATCTACTATATTAGACCAAAAAGAAACCGTCGAACTGATTAATAATGTTCAACAGGAAGGTCTTAGAGGTGGGGTCATTTATCACGATGGTCAATTTGATGACTCAAGGATGGCGGTTACTTTGGCTTTGACCGCATCCAATCTAGGTGCTACCTTAATCAATTATGCAGAGGTGAAGAGTCTGATTAAAGAAAATGATTTTATTACAGGTTTAGAAGTTTTGGATTGCGAATCGGGAGAGAAGTATCTTTTAAAAACTAAAGTAGTAATTAATGCCACTGGGGTTTTCAGTGATCAGATCGTTAAAATGGATCAACCAGAGGCTAGTCCCATGATTAGGCCCAGTCAAGGAGTTCACCTGGTTTTAGAAAATGAATTTTTAGACGGTCCTCATGCAATTATGATTCCTCATACTAGTGATGGAAGGGTTTTATTTGCTGTACCATGGCATAATTATGTCGTGGTTGGAACTACCGATACACCCATCGATCAATCAGATGAAGAACCAAAAGCATTAGAGGAAGAAGTCGAGTTTATACTCAACAATGCCTCTCGGTATATGACCAAAAAACCTAAAAGAGAAGATGTAAAGAGTGTTTTTGCTGGATTGAGGCCCCTAGCAGCTCAACAGGGAGGTGATCCTTCTCAAACCAAAGAAGTATCTCGTCATCATAAGGTAAATGTTTCGACCAGTGGATTAGTTAGTGTTTTGGGAGGAAAATGGACCACTTACAGGAAAATGGGAGAAGATACTATTAACACTGCTGCAGTTGTGGGGGGGTTGAATGAACAAAAGTGCAAAACCAAAAAGTTGATGCTTCACGGTTACGATGAAAATACTGACATTAATGATCCTCTTCATGTATACGGTTCTGATCGACAGAGGATCATTTCTATGGGGAAACCAGAGGATAACGACTCATTATCTAATAAATTTTATATTAGCAAGAATTTAATTCTGTGGGCTGTTGATCATGAAATGGCCATTCACATTGAGGATGTTTTGGCAAGAAGGGTGAGGTGCTTATTTTTAGATGCTAAAGAAACCCAAAGAATTGCTCCAAAAGTAGCGAATATAATGGCAATTGCTCTTCAAAAAGATGATGAATGGATTGCAGATGAGCTTAAAAAATTTAATATTTTATCACAAAATTATATATTATGATGATCGATCCCTACGTTGCAGAATTTATTGGCACTTTTTTTCTTCTTTTATTAGGGGCAGGAGTGGTTGCCAATGTAAACCTTAATAATACTATTGCCCATGGGCAAAGTCCCTGGGTTTTGATAACTAGTGCATGGGGTTTTGCAGTTTTTGTTGGAGTTTTCATAACTGGTCAATTCAGTGGTGCTCATCTCAATCCAGCAGTAACAATAGGTTTGGCGGTGGCGGAGAAGTTTTCTTGGGCTTTGGTGCCTGGCTACATAATTGCTCAGGTTTTTGGAGCTATGTTCGGGAGCTGGATATGCTATCTTGTTTACATTGACCACTATCGTCTTACTAAAGATGAGGTAGTTGTTCGCAGTACTTTTTGCACCGGTCCAGCTATCAGGAATTTTAAAAACAATTTTTTTAGTGAATTAATAGGAACTTTTGTTTTGGTTTTTGCTGTTTTGTTTATCGCAGTTCCTAATATAGAAATTGAAGGAATGGTCGTAGAGAATTTTGGTTTAGGAGCCATACAGGCTTTACCGGTGGCCATTTTGGTTTGGGTTATTGGTATGGCGTTAGGAGGAACTACGGGTTATGCCATAAATCCTGCGCGCGATTTTGGACCTAGACTAATGTATCAAATGTTGCCAAGAAAAAACAAAGATCCTGATTGGTCATATGCCTGGATTCCAGTTTTGGGGCCATTTGCTGGTGGAGTTTTGGCTGGGTTGGCTTACACCTTTTGTGTTTAGTTTGAGGATAAAACCTTTTTTACACGCTCAGGAAAATCTGTGATGATTCCATCAACTTCTAAGTTTAACATTTCTTCAATATCCTTCATATTGTTTATTGTATAGGGAAAAACTTTAAAACCTTCTTTTTGAATCTTTTTGACATTTTTTAGATTTAATGTTTTAAAGTTAGGATTAATGGCTAGTGCATTGAGTTGTTTTGCTATGTTAATTGCATCAAGGGGATCGGAACCGGTGAGGATTGCAATGGGAATTTTTTGATTCAGTTTGTAGAAAATTTGAAGCTCCTCCCAATTAAAACTTGAAATAATGAATTGGTTTGCCATCCATTTTTTTTGTTCTATAAAGGAAGTCAAAAGTTTATGTGTGGGTCCTGCAGTTCCACTGCCTTTTAATTCAATATTTAAAAAAGCGTTTCCTTCAATTAATTCTATTACCTGGTTAAGAGTAGGAATTTTATATTTTCCCTTAACACGTATTTTTTTAATGGAATCGTAATCTAAACTTTCGATATAGCCTTGGGTATTGGTTAATCGGTCTAATTTTTTGTCATGGAAAACAATCAATTCACCTGATTTACACAGGAAAACATCAATCTCAATTCCGTCAACACCCAATTCCAAAGCTTTTTCAATTGAGGGAAGGGTGTTTTCGGCGATATGACCTTTGGCACCGCGGTGTCCGATGATCAGAGAAACTTTTTTATTGGTACATTGTAAGTTCATGATAATAAAAATGATTACAAAAATGAATTTGGTTTTTTTAAAAAAAACAAAATATGATGATGATATTCCGTTCAAAATTTTATTGTCTTTTGATTTAACTAATTTCTATCATATGTTTAAAGGGTGTATGTCCATTAATATACACAGTTTTTCCGTTGGGCTTTTCTAGCATTCCTCTCATGGTTCCCCATTGATGCTCAATTTTTCCCGGACCGAAGGTTATAACATTATTGTCTTTTTTATAAGTTCCCCAATCTTCTTTTAAAAAATACGAATCAGCCCTATTTTTATCAGAAATGACTCCGGAAAGTTTACCGCCCTTTCTAAAGTTCATTTCTAGAGAAACTAATACATGATCAGTTCCTGTTATATCGACTTCCAACTGTATTTTTTGATCAAGTATGGTAATGCTTAATTTATAGTTAATCACCTGTGGCTCTGACAACTTCCTTTCCTCCCGAGGCATTTTACTGTAAACCCCATCTCCAATAATTTTATTTTTGGGAAAAGGTTGAAAATATCCATGTTTTACAGATTTAGTCAGTAATATTTCGTTGTCTTTGACTTCAACATTTTCTGCGGTGAACTGTCCCCTGGATCCAAAAAAGGTTGACCCTAATCGCACGGACTGTAATACAGCCGAGCCCTTTATCAGGGACAAAAAAGTAGGATTGTTTTCGATTATGGACACGTCAAAGTTAGATTGTCTGATTCTAAAAACTCCTGAATATTTGAATCTTTTAAAGTATTTTGTTGGAAATTGAGTTGCTGAGATCCTTTTATTCCTTAAGGATTTATCCTCCAAAAGATAGGGAATAAAAGTTGTTAATTTATGGGGTAGTTCATTTTCTATGAAATCACAAACGGCTCCATATATAGGGTTTTTATCCCTTTGGGAAAAATAAAGATAACTGTAGTAGTATCCTGCTATATCACTTATCTTATCGCTATCCTGTCTGCCACTGGCATCCGTCAAAACTTCCCCTCCAGGTTGAATGTAATAAAGTGTCATGTCAAGATTCTTACGGGCCACATCAAGTAAGTCATTTCGATTCAATAAACGCCCCATTGTAATAAACATTTCATCGCAAACAGGGGAGTATGTACCTACACTTCTTTCTGTGTACTGCCCGTCGGGATCCATATCAACACCTTCATTTAACCAAAGATCAATTCTATCAAGCAATGCGGAGGAAGGAAAAAACGAGTTAAGCCTTGCTAGTGCTGAGCATATAACCCAACGATGATTGGCCGTATGGGCGCCCCCAACCAAAAGACATTTAGATGCCTTTTTTAGGAAAATTTCAAAGTATGAAATTAGACTCTCCAATTTTACCTGATCTAAACTCTTAAAAGCTAAATAAACAGGACTTAGATAATTAACAAAAAAAGCAGTGTCTGGCGTAGAGTGAAAATTAGTACTGTGTAAGTCAATAGTTCCGTCATAGTGTTGAACTCTAACAATACACTTCATAGCTTTTGTTATTGCTTTTCTTAGTCTATCTGAGAGATAGAATTTTGAAAATGGGGAAGCATAGGCACTAGATAGTTTTATCACAAAATTCATTGTAGCATGAGCATGGGGAACCTCGTAGATGTCTTTTACTCCACCGTCCCAACGACTGCCAGGATAACTGATCTGTTTTAATATCAAGGACTCAATGTTGCCATCATTAAGAGAGGAAAGTTTTCTTAAAAGTTCATCTAGCAATATCTCGCCTTCATCGGCTAATAAAAAGTTTGCCTCAATTGCCATAATACTAAAAATCAAACCCGAGTTTTTAATAAAATTTCTCCTACTGTTTGATCCTTTTTTCACACTTTTAAATCTATATTGGTTAGCCCATTTTTAATTATTTCAATCAGCTTTACTACAATGGGCTGGTTTTTTAATGAATTTTTCCTATTGATTTAAACCCCTTAATAGGTTTGTATTGTTTTTATATCATTTAATATTTAAAAATACATATTTTATTACCTCTTGGGATTAAAGTTTATATAAAATGGATTAAAAGAGTATTTTTAGATCAATCAATATTTACTTTTAATAAAAATGGAAACATGATATTTCAAAAAGAAATTACTCTTCCTGTCTTCTCTCGGGGATTTCATTTGATAACTGAATATATCAGTAGAGAATTGCCTCAAAGGAGTGGGATGTTAAACGTCTTTATCAGACATACTTCAGCCAGTCTAACCCTTAACGAAAATGCCGATCCAACGGTTAGACAAGATTTTGAAACCCATTTTAATGTAATGGTTCCGGAATCAGTAAATTATTTTTTGCATACTTTGGAGGGTCCTGATGATATGACTTCCCATATAAAAAGTAGCCTTTTGGGTAGTAGTGTGAATGTACCTATAAAAAAAGGTAGAATGTTGTTGGGGACTTGGCAAGGAATTTATCTATGTGAACATAGAAATCAGGGAGGTACAAGACATTTGGTTTTAACATTGATAGGGAGTTAATTTTTTTAATTTAACGAAATTTATTGGTTCATTTTTTGTGAAATATGTAGGAATAAAAAACTTGTTTGTGGAGATTTGTATAGAAAATCTTTTACAGTAAAAAATGCTAAATGATATTTTATAATTTTAAACTACTTATGAAAAAAATCTTTTTTATTACAGCATTATTAACCCTATTTTCCTCTTGTGTGGAACCTGACGAGATTAAAAAAGAATCCCCTAATTTTATCTTTATCCTGGCTGATGATCTTGGATATGGAGAAATTGGGGTTCAGGGGCAAAAATGGATTGAAACTCCAAATCTTGACCAGTTGGCCAAAGAGGGTATGATCTTGACTAATCATTACAGCGGTGCGCCTGTTTGTGCTCCTGCAAGGGCTGTATTGATGACAGGACTTCATACTGGAAAAAACCCTGTAAGAGGAAATAGCGAATGGAAAGAGAGAGGCGAGGTTTGGAGTTTTAAAGCCATGTTTGAAAACCCCAATTTAGAGGGTCAACGTCCCATGCCAGATTCTATTATTACCATTGCCAGCGTATTTAAATCCCAAGGATACAAAACTGGAATGGTAGGTAAGTGGGGGCTTGGAGCACCTAATACTAACAGTATTCCTAATAAGAAAGGATTTGATTTTTTCTATGGCTACAATTGTCAGAGGCAAGCTCACAATCTTTATCCTTCTCATCTATGGAGAAATAGAGAACGTCACATTCTAAATAACACAATTGTTAATAAAGGAAAACTTCCTGATAGCTTGGATCCCAATGATGAGAAAAGCTATGCCATTTACAATCAAAATGACTATGCCCCAACACTGATGCATCAAGAAGCGATTCAGTTTTTGGATCGTAACCGTGGCCAAAAATTTTTCCTTTATTATGCCAGTCCTTTACCCCACCTTCCCTTGCAAGCCCCAAAAAAATGGGTGAGTTATTACAGAGAAAAATTTGGGCCTGAATCCCCTTATTTAGGTAATAAGGGCTATTACCCAAACCGAACTCCAAAGGCGACCTATGCTGCCATGATTTCTTATTTGGATCAGCAGGTAGGTGAGATTGTAAAAAAACTTAAAGAGATGGAGGTATATGACAATACTTTTATTGTATTTTCAAGTGACAATGGTCCCACCCATTTGAGTGAACAAGCAGATATTCATTTTTTTAACAGTACAGGGATTTTTGTCAACTCTAAAAATACTGTTAAAGGAAATGTCAATGAAGGAGGGATTAGAGTTCCTACGATTGCCACTTGGCCAAATAAAATTAAAGCGGGAGGACGTTCAGACCATCCCAGTGCTTTTTATGACTATTACGCAACAGTTTGTGATATATTGGGAATAGAGCCTACTTATCCGATTGATGGAATCAGTTACTATCCCACACTCATGGAAAAACCACAGCAAAAACACGATTATCTGTATTGGGAATTTCCTGCCTATGGTGGACAGCAAGCCATTAGAACGGGCAATTGGAAAGGGATTAAAAAAAACCTGTTTAAAGGTTCAGGTGCATTTGCATTGTATGATCTTTATACAGATCCAAAAGAGCTAAATGATTTGGCGAAGAAATATCCTGAAATTGTCCAAAAGATGGAAAATTTTTTAGATCAAGCTCATACTACTGCTACACAGAAAAAATTTAGAATCCCTGTTTTGGAGAAATAATATAGAACCTTTTTAAAGATTTTAGCTATTTATTTCTCAAAGTCTGAGGGATTCACCCAATGGGTTTTGATCTCTTCCCCACTCATGTATCGGCTGTAAAAGTTTTTGACATTTTCACCCGAATAAGGATATTGATCAAATATGTCTCCTTGTCCTAGAATACGAGGATCGCCTTGTTGCTCAAGATCTTTAATAAGCTTGTCTTTTAATGTTTTTTTGATGGAAGAAAAATTATTATCAAAAGCTAAGTTTTTAAGACATTGAGGATCTTTTTCAATATCATATAATTCCTCCTGGGTTCTTTTGCCGAAAGCGTATTTCCAATAGGTTGAATCTTTATCTGCCCTGTAAAGATTCAAAATTTCAGTTTTGGTGGGACTGCCATCCGTATTGAGGTATCCCGTTTCAGGATTTCCCGCGGGCCATCGATTTGGTTTGAAATTTTGGCTGTAGAAATAGTTACCCTGTATAATGCCCCTAACCGGATAGCCTTGATCATTTTCTCTGCCTATATCATGGCGTTCTTTTCCAATAATTATGTACTCCCTAGGGTGGGTATCTGGAAGGTTTTTAAAAACAGGTTTCCAGCTTTTCCCCGAATAGGGTTTCATGTCATGATTTTCTTCATTGATACCTGCCAAATCAAGTAGGGTGGGAGCAAAGTCTGAGAAGCTAAAATATTCGTTGATTATCCGTCCAGGATTTTTGATGCCTTTACCCCAACGAATGGCTAAGGGTAAACGATTGTCAAATGGATACACCTGTCCCTTAACCCTTGGAAAAGGCATCCCGTTATCAGATGTAACTATAACTATGGTGTTTTCCAATAAATTTCTTTTTTCCAACTCTTCAATGACCTTTACCAAGTGCCCGTCAAAATATTCTACTTCAAAAGCATAGTCCAACATATCTGTACGAACATTTTTGGAGTCCGGCCAAAACTTAGGTACTTGGTTTATCTGATCGATGTTCTTATTTCCTCTATTGATTCCCACTTGGAATTCATAAGCCCGGTGTGGTTCGTGTCCGCCTAACCAAAAGAAAAAAGCTTGATCCTCAGATTTTTCATCAAGAAAAACTTTAAAATTTTCGAAGTAATCTACATTACTAATAAAAGTGGCAGGAGGATTTAGTTTTTTATCACTGTAAATTTGACCAATTAGGTTTCTTTTTTTTCCATCCTTAGTAGCTACCCCCGGAGCCCAACCCTTACCCGTATAGCCGGTTTTGTATCCGTTCTCTTTTAACACCTCAGGGAAAGTGGTAAACTTTTCAGGAAAATATGGTACATGATTCGTGGCTTCCTCCAATAGCCAACTGTTCCTTCCTGTTAATATAGAAGATCGCGAAGGAGAGCATTTGGCATTAGTGGTATACGCGTGATTAAATAAAAGCCCCTCCCTGGCTATTTGGTCAAACCCCGGGGTATTGACCCAATTAGTCCCGTAAATGCCAGTATGTGGATAGGATTGATCATCTGAAATAACAAATAGTATGTTGGGTTTTTTTTCGTCATTTGAATTACATCCAATCAACAAAAGGGAAATCCAAAAGAGATTCAAATTTGATTTTTTCATGATTTGATTACTTTATTACTGTATGTTACCAATTTAATAAAAACTTTTTTTCAACACATTGACTTATTTTTTTTACATTAATTAAATAAATTTTAAAAAGTGAAAAAACACCTACATATCTCACCTATTTTAATTCATTTGTCAGTATTGATTTCTTTATTTTCTTGTGCTGTTGACAAAGGTTTAAACCAACCAAATATCATTTTGATTAACATCGATGATATGGGATGGAATGATGTAAGTTTTATGGGGAGTAAATATTATGACACCCCTCATATTGATTCATTAGCCACCCAGGGTTTGATCTTTACTCAAGGCTATGCCGCATCAGCAAATTGTGCACCTAGCAGGGCCTCTATTCATTCGGGAAAATGGTCTACCCGACATCAAATATATACGGTGGGTAATTCAGACAGAGGAAAAGCCTCTGACCGAAAGTTAATTCCAATCAAGAATACTACTGTTTTGGATAAAAAATTCATTACCCTCTCCCGGAAGTTGAAAGAACAAGGTTATATAACTTGCCACTCCGGGAAATGGCACCTTAGTGATAACCCTTTGGAATATGGTTTCGATTTTAATATTGGTGGTGGTCCTCAAGGTGCTCCGGGAAGTTATTACTTGCCATTTGGAAACAATAAAAATCAGATCAGCATTGAAAAAGGTAAAAGTGAGTATTTGACCGATCTGATTATGGAAAAAACACTGTTGTTTTTGGACGATGTCAATGCCCCCTTTTTTTTGAATTACTCCCCTTATGCCGTCCATACGCCCATTCATCCGGTTGATTCCCTATTGTATAAATATGAAAATAAACCTCCCTATAAAGGTCAAAAAAATCCAAGATATGCTACTATGGTTGAAAATCTTGATCGTAACATAGGCCTGTTGGTGAATAAACTCAAAAAGCGAAAGCTTTTTGAGAATACTTTTATCATTTTCACTTCCGATAACGGTGGCTATTACGGGAAAATTACCATGCAAAAACCCTTGAGAGCCGGAAAGGGGAGTTATTATGAAGGAGGGATCAGAGTGCCTTTTTTCTTCATGTGGAAAAAAAAAATCAGTCCCGGGAAAAACACCCAAACTCCCATTTCCCATCTCGATATTTTCCCCACCCTAATGCATCTTACAGGGGATGATAGTATGAAAAACGATTTGGACGGTCACTCTCTTTTGCCTTTGTTGGTCCAAAATAAAGTTGTGGAAGAAAGACCTTTTTTTTGGCACTTTCCCATATACCTTCAAGGCTATGACATCAAAGACAATGAAAACAGAGATTCACTTTTTAGAACCCGACCCGGTTCTTTGATCCGGAAAGGGGACTGGAAACTCCACTATTATTTTGAAGATCATGGGATTGAACTTTATAATCTTAAAGATGACATCAGTGAAAGGAATAACCTTGCAGAAATACAAGTAGATAAAAGAGAGGAGTTGGCAGATGAACTTAAAGCTTGGTGGGAAAAAACCGATGCACTCATTCCAAATGCCATCAACCCATTATATGCACCTCGGTCAAATTGAATAATGATTTAAAATTTATATAAAATATAACCCATTTTCCCCATTTTTAAAAATACCATCTATGAAAAATAAAGTTTACTTGATTTTGTTTTTATCGCTTATACTGATGCGTTGTAAAAAACCATCTCAAGGAATGATTCAAATGACCTATACCATAGAGCAATTTGATCTGGCCAAGGACGAGATGAACGTAAACGTCATCATAGAGAATAACAGTTTGATGGATTTAAAAGGTGGAGCCTGGGAACTCCATTGGAACCAGATGAAAGGATTTGTTAAAGCTCAATCATTAGCCGAGGGCATAGACTTTGAATGGATCAATGGTGCCCATTATTTTGTATTAAAGTTCGGTAAACAATGGAAGCTTCCTCCCGGTGAAAGCATACAATTTTCAATGCAACAGCAAGGCATAATGGATCGTATCGCCATGGGGCCTGTTGGTGTTTTTATCGTTCAAGAACAGCAAACCTCAGCGGTAGCTACTCAAGTACAATGGAAACAAGCAAAAGGTTTGGAATCCCTAAAAATTCCTACTGCTCAGGATCGATATGCAACCATGGAGGGATTAAAAAAATTAGAAAAAACAGAACTGAACTGGATCGTTCCCACCCCCAATCATCTCTTTTTTGATGGGTCATTTAGAAATAAAGATTCATTATGGTCTGTAGATTTGGATGAACAATTTTCACAACAAAAGAAACGACTTAGCCCTTTAGTGGACAGTATTTTTGAGATCAAAACCGTATGGGATCAAAGTTCCAATGCCAACTTTTTGATCCGTTATGACCCGGCGCAAAAAAGCGAAGCTTATCAACTCACCATAGCCAAAAATATCATTACGCTCAATGCATCAGACTATTCCGGTATCGTTTATGCCCTCCAATCGCTTCGACAGATCATAACCACTACAGCGATTGAAGGTTTAGAATGGCCTTTGATCAAAGTTGATGATTCGCCCAGATTTGGTTACCGAGGGTTTTTATTGGATATCGCCAGGAATTTTTATGGCCCTAAAAAGATCAAAGAGGTTTTGGATCTTATGGGTTTATTCAAACTCAACCGTTTGGATTTCAGACTCACCGATGATGAAGGCTGGCGTTTAGAAATACCTGATCTCCCGGAGTTGACCGATATTGGTGCCAAAAGAGGATATTCTCCGGAACAAAAAGATCGCCTTATACCGATGTATGGCTCCGGTGCTGACGGAGGCATTACCGGCAATGGCTATCTCAAAAGAATAGAGTTTATTGAATTGTTAAAATTTGCCCACCAACGAGCCATTAAAATAATGCCTCAAATCAGCTTTCCCTCTCATGCACGTGCCGCCATCAAAGCAATGGATCAGCGGTATGAAAATCCCCAAGTTCATGAGAATAAGGATGAGATTAAAAGCTATCAACTCTCCGATCCGGACGATCAAAGTAAATACAGATCTGCTCAAAATTACAATGACAATATCATCTGTATCTGTCAAGAAAGTGCCTATCATTTTTATGAAAAAGTTGTAGATGAAATTCTGGCCATGTACAAAGAGGCAGAGGTACCCATTGATCTATTCAGTATAGGAGCCGATGAACTGCCCTATGGAGTTTGGACAGCCTCACCGATTTGTCAGGATTTTATCGCAAACAATACATTGGGTATATCCAATGTCAATGATCTTTATCAATACAATTTAAAAAGACTAAAATCCATTTTAGAAAAGAGAAACTTGACCATGGCAGGTTGGGAAGATATCCTTTTAGACCATTCCGAAAAAAGCCAGGAGGAAACACAAATCAAATTAGAACACTTCAATTATGAGGTGATCCCTTACGTTTGGAACAACAGTTGGGGCGAAGCACGAGAGGATATGATCTATAAATTTGCTAACCTTGGTTTCAAGACAGTGATGAGTAATTCCTCTGCTTTTTATTTTGATATGACCGATGACAAGGACATGGAAAACTTTGGATTGAACTGGTCGGGATATGTCGATTACAGGGACGCCTGGGGTACCGATCCGGAGAATGTATTTGCCAATTACAGCCTTAATAAAAAACATGGCATAACTCCTGAATACATCCTTCAAAAGGAAAAACTTCAAGCTGATAAAAAAAATAATTTATTAGGAATACAGAGCCAACTTTGGACAGAGACGGTAAGATCCGCCTCTATTTTTGATGAGCTATTATTGCCCAATCTCAGTGTTTTTTCAGAGCGTGCTTGGTCTGCTCGTCCCCACTGGATGAACTTTAACAATGCAGAAGAGCAAATCATAGCGATGAATATGGATTGGAATTTATTTGCTAATATGTTGGGACAGCGTTCACTTCCCATGCTCAATTCAATCTATGGTACTATAGAATACGACCTGCCCAAACCGGGAGCCATCTTAGAAAATGGTATGCTCAAAATAAGAGTTCCCTTTCCTGGACTTAAAGTAAGGTATACGACCAATGGACTAGTTCCAAATCAAAATGACAAATTGTATCAAAAGCCCATTCTAATCCCTGAAAATTCAAAGATCACTCTCAGAACTTTTGATCTTTCGGGTAGGGGAGGCAGGGCAATATCATTAGAATAATTTAGAAAAGATTATTATGTACGAATATCATCAAGCTTCTTCAGCACTTTTAAATCAAATTGTTAAAACAAATAAAAAAGTGTTCCCCCTATCCATAGATTGGGTCGCAAAGACAATAATTGAAGATCGTATAATCCATACTTTCGGTACTGGACATTCTCATATCATTGGATTGGAACTCTTTATTAGAGCGGGAGGATTAGCCAATGTAAATGCCTTTTTAGATTCAATTGTAATGACCTCTGAGGGGGCTCGGCGAAGCGCAGAAATAGAACGTATCAGTGGGGTATCAAAAGTTTTGTGGGATCAATACAAAATAGATAAAGAGGATCTTTTTATCATCATTTCCAATTCAGGTAGAAATGCAATGCCCATCGAAATGGCGGAGCACGCTAAAGCTAATGGTAATAAGGTGATTGCGATTACCTCAATTGAACAGTCTAAAAAATATCCCGTAAGGATTAAGGGTCAAAAAAAACTCTATGAAATCGCTGACTTAGTGATTGATAATTGTGTACCTCCTGGAGATGGGATGCTCCAAATAGGAGGGGAACTTACTGGAGCCGCTTCAACTATAGCAGGGTGTTTTATTGTCAATTTGATGGCCACAGAGGCAATGAAAATTGCAGCTCAAGAGGGGGTCAAATTACCGGTGTATTATAGTCAAAATATCGACGGATTTGACAATGAAACACTATATGAACGTTATAAAGATAGGATTAAGCACCTATAAATCTAACTTTAAAACAAAGCAATTCTTATTCCAATTATAATCAGAATAACTCCAAAAAGTCTATTTATTGACTTTTGATATTCCTCAAATATATATCTCATTTTCTGATGTGTAAGAAAAATAACTACAAGTGAAAACCATAGTATAGTTGAACATACAAGAATAAGTGCTAGCACACCCATAACCATCGGATTAATTTTCGGACCGACAACAAGTGTAAAAAGACTCAAAAAAAAGATGCTTGCTTTTGGATTCATTAAGTTTGTCAGTAGTCCTATTTTAACTGCAGTATACCATTTGATTTTATTACTGTTTTGAACTTTAGTTAGTTCTATTTTTGTATTTATTGATAGTAAAGAGGAAATCCCTAAATAGATTAAATAAACAGCACCTATATATTTGATTGTGTTAAATAAAATATCGTATTTTGAGATTATCCATGTCAACCCAAAAAAGGCGTAACTTACATGAATAGAAACACCAATTCCAAATCCAACTGCAGTTAATATTCCAATTTTACGGGAGTATTGAATTGCATTTCTACAAGCGACAATAAAATCTGGTCCAGGACTAATCAGTGCTATCAGGTGAGCCATTGTTACCGTTGTGATTAATGTAATATTTTCCAATATTATAAATTCTATTTTACGGGATTTGCGAAACCTCTTGCCCGCATCAATGCATCAATTTGGGCATCACGTCCTCTAAACATTCTATAGGCCACCTCAGGTTCCAATGAATTTCTTGGTGCAAATAAATAACGAACCAATCGGTTGGCTAGTTGTTCATCATAAAATCCTCCCGGAGCTTCCTCAAATGCTTCTGCTGCATCGGCTGTTAAAACATCTGCCCAAATATACCCATAGTAAGCAGTAGCGTATCCCTCCCCGGAAAAGATATGACTAAAATGTGGGGTACGATGTCGCATGGGTAATTCTTTTGGCATGTTGATAGATTTCAGAGTTTCATATTCGAAGCTTTCCATATCGATATCCTCAGGATTTGTCATATGAAGTTTCAAATCCATTAAAGCAGATGCTAAATATTCTGTCGTAAAGAAACCCTGATTGAAAGTAGCTGCTTTTTTTATTTTTGTAATCAGATCATCGGGAATAGGCTCACCAGTTTGATGATGAACTAAAAATTTTTCTATCACTTCATCAGTTGACAACCATCTCTCTAAAAGTTGAGATTGGAATTCTGTATAATCTCTAATACCATTGTTAAGGGTGGGGTATCGAACATTTGAAGCAAAAAAGTGTAATGCATGGCCAAATTCATGAAAGAATGTGGTAGCATCGTCCCACGATATTAATACAGGTTCTCCCGGCGCCGGTCTCACAAAATTTGAATTATTGGAGGCAAGGACATTTTTTTCACCGTCGAAACTACTGTAACTCCGGTAGGTAGTTGCCCAAGCGCCAGAGCGTTTTCCTGGTCTAGCAAACGGGTCCAAATACCAAAGACCGATATGTTTTCCTGTTCTTTTATCTTTTACTTCCCAAACTTTAACATCTTCATTAAAAACATGAACAATACCATTGGTAATTGGACTAAAATCATAAAAAAACAACCGACCTGCGACATAATGCATCGCTTCGGTTAGTTGATCCAATTGTAAATATTGCTTCACCTCATCAGAGTCAAGATTATATTTTTTCTGGCGCACTTTTTCTGAATAATAGCGATAATCCCAAGGTTCTATGATGATATTATCTTTATTGGCAATCAATTGCATATCGGCGACTTCTTGTGTAACTCTTTTAATGGATGATGGCCAAATGGTTTCTAGAAGTTTTAGGGCGCTTTCAGGAGTTTTAGCCATTCTGTTTTGCAATCGCCACTCAGCAAAATTTTTATATCCCAATAATTGTACTCGTTCATATCTGAGTTTTAAAATCTCAGCAATAATTCCTTTGTTGTCATATTCATCCTCATTATCTCCTCTTGAATAATAATTCTCCCAAACCTGTTTTCTTAATTCGCGCTCCGTAGAAAAAGTAAGAAATGGATCCATTGAGGACCGCGTATTGATAATTGCAAATTTGCCCTCCTGACCTTTATCTTTTGCCATCTGAGCAGAGGATTTGATAAAATCCTCCGGCAGACCTCCTAATTGATCTCTGCTCAGAAAAGTGGTATAGTTTTCCTCATCATGGAGTACATTGTCAGAAAATGAAGTATATAGCTGAGATAATTTTTTGTTGATTTCGGCATATAGATTTTTTTTCTCTTTGTCCAATCCTGCACCATTCATCTCATATATTTGATAAGTCCATTCCAAAAGACGTTGCTGATCTGCCTCCAATGGAATTCTTTTTGCATTCTCATAGATGGTAGCTATCCTTTTGAATAGTCTCTCATTTTGAATAATTTTTGAACGATAATCTGCAAAATCGGGGGCCAACTTTTTCTGAATTACCCTGAATTCTGGGCTTGATTGATTATTTGATAACACTCCATAATAAGCGTAAGCCCTTTCCAATTCAGCTCCACTGCGTTCCATGGGAACGATTGTATTTTCAAATGTAGGAGGCGTTATATCATTGGCAATGGTTTCAATTTCTTCTAAATGTGCTGACATTGCAGTAAGCATTGCCTCTTCAACATCCTCAACCTTAACCAAATCAAAAGCGGGAACCCCTTCAAATGGACCGATCCAGGGTTTTAAAAGAGTATTATCAGTTTCTTCCTTGGAAAAATCACAGTTAAAAAAAGTTATGGAAATTAGACTAATTAAAAGATTAATAAAATTTGTTTTAGTTTTCATAATTGATCTTTACATGTTCATAGAACAGATATTCAGTGAGTTTTAATTTAATTTAATTTATATGAAAACAATGGAAAATTTAAAGGGATTACACCATTAGTAGTTAGAAATCCTCTTCTATCTATCTTACAATAAATGCATAAACTCCTGAAGAAGATTTAAAACCATTAGTCCCTAGGGCTATTACTTTCCAAAAATAAGTTTGATCAGTTTCGACATTTACAGGAAGTTGTGATGTTTGAGCGTCAACAGTATTTAGTAGAGTCGAAGCATCTGTTGTGTCAATGTAAATTTCAAATCCAGTTATGTTATTATCTTCATCTGGACCTGTCCATGAAAGTGAAATCTGACCTTCGCTATTAACAGTCACAGTAGCTGACGGTCTAGGTGATACAAGTTCAGGAGGAAATGGACCATAGCTTACTTGATCTTCACCTGATAGATAAAAAGACCACTTCTGGCTTTTTGTGGGTGTACTGCCCGGAGCACCGGAGGCTGTAACTGACCAAGCATAGGGCTGAGATTTAGTAAGGTTTTGATTTATACTATTTGCGCTTGTATTAGAATTTACTTTTTGACCTGTAGTTAGGTTTTCAATTTCAATTGAATACGAAGTCGCATTTAAACTAGATCTCCATCTAAAAAGCACAGACGCTTGATCATCACTTTGATCAGTTCCATCTAAGCAGGTTTCGCCATTTACGGGATAAATCAATTCAAAAGCTGCTGGATTATCAGGAGTAGGCTCAGTAGTCCCATCTTTAGAACAGGACAAAAAGAATAAAATCATGAAGTAAATAATATATAGTCTCATGCTGTTATTTCTTAATTGTTACAAATGATTGATCAACAGTCGTGGAGCTTACTTTTACAAGATAACTTCCAATAACAAAGTGTGATGTAGGAATTCTTACACTTCTATCAGTTTCATTTAACTGATAAATACCACTACTAACTAGTCTACCCTCTGCAGTGAAAATATCAATTTTAATGTCTGTATCCTTACCACCAATAAAAATATTAAGGTTGTCATTGAATGGATTAGGGGAGTATGCAACGTCTTCGGAAACAAAATATTTTTCTTCAAACTCACCCTGACAGTCTTTGTCAGTGGTAACCTGAACAATATTCAACCCTTTTCTAAGAGAAATACTTGTCCTAGCAGCGGATGATCTTGATGTCACTCCGTTAACAGTAATATTGTATGTATCTGAACCGTTTAGTTCAAGGTTTACAATATCTCTATTATCATTCAGAGATGAGAATACAGTTAGAGGCTCAGGATCATTAATTGTCACCTCAAAACAACGCTCAAAATCAGATGGATCAACACCATCTACTGTAACACAGACATTGTAAACACCCTGGGATAAGTTATCTAGTCGCCATCTAAATCCAGTGTAAGTTTCACTGTAGTTAGTACTTCCTGTAACACTGATATTATAAGGATGGGAAGATTCAAATTGCATTAAAATTGAATTTTGACCTAAACAGCCTTCTGATTTTGATATAAGGAAATTACTCGGAGGTAGATGGAATAGTTCACAACCCTGCAAGTCAACAAATGAACCATATGGGGTATCTGGACACTGATCTAGAGGATTCCATACTCCATCATGATCTGAATCATCTGTTACATCTCCAACTCCATCTCCATCTGAATCTGATTGATCAGGATTTGCAACATTTGGACTATTATCTTGAATATCTGGAACTCCATCTCCGTCAGTATCATCAGTTGCCAGGGCAGGTCGAGATTGTAATTCAATTACTTCACTTGTACCTTCAGCTACTTGAAGTTGATTTTGGGTAACAGGAACCGGTATCTCTGGAGCCCCATCTTCCATGTTGGTGAATTGAACCTCAACCTCATAGATATTGTCCTTATTGTGATCTTGAGGATTATTGAAATCTGGAGGATCTATAAAGGCAAGAACACCCACAACCTCCATTTCATCTTCATCACCATGACCATCTCTTCTTGCACCTGTATTAGTCTCCTTGATTGTAAACAGTTTTTTATCTTTTCCTCCGCTAATAGACTTTCTCACCTTCCATTTTCCAACACCTCTATTAAATGGATTATAATATCTTTGAGTACTTTGAGAAATAAACTCCTCAATATGGTCGGCAGTTACTCTACCTGAATTTCCACCTGCTAATTGGTTTAATAAATCAAATACTGCGATAAAAAATCTTGCTCTAAAGAATGCATTTTCAACATCAAGGATTGAAATAGGAAGTAATTCTTCTGCTCTACCACCTGAAGTTGTAGTTGCAATAATTTTTACAACATATATTTGTTTGTATTCATAATCGAGTTCTCCAGTAACAACTATTTGATTTCCCTGAATTCCGAACACGTTATCCTCATCTTCAATACTAAAGGAAACCTCATCATCCTCGTTAATTAATCTTGTTTGAATTGTTGATACTAATGTTCCTACAATAGCGTCCTCACGCACAATTGGAGGGGTAAATCCAAGGATAGGATCGGGATCACAAACATCTCCGACACCATCACCATCATAATCTTTTTGTAAAGGATTGATAGTGTCAATACAATTATCTCTTACATCTGGAATACCATCCTGATCAGAATCTACCTGGTTTGCAGCACAACCCTGTTCATCAACTTCAACTCCTGGTGGTGTATTGGGGCAAATATCATCTACGTTATCAACACCGTCACGATCAAGATCCCTTTGATCTGCAGAACAACCAAATTGGTTTACCTGCTCTCCCTCAGGTGTATCTGGACATGCGTCAAATACATCTGAAACGCCATCACCATCATCATCAAACACAAAAGGAATCGTAACAACAGATGATACACTGTCTAGTTCATTTCCATTACCATCAAATACATTAGAAATACTTATCTCTACAATTTGATTTTCGGAAGCTGTACCCGTTACTGCCATCGTAAGCATTAGTTTAGATGCAGAGATTACAGATATATTTTCAGGAGAATTGGAAGTCAGAGTTGCAGATCCTTGACCAGATAGGCTAACGCTAAAGTTATTAGCAGTTAATGAGCTGCTCACGGATGCCGATCCATACACAGGTTCACTAAAAGTTAATTCTAAAGTATCTGATCCGACAAAAGTTATTGTATCTATGACTGGAGCTAATCTATCATTTAGCACAACTGAGTTTGACGTTGTGTCTGAATCAATAACAAGTGGAGCGCCAGTTAAATCAAATATTGTATTTGATACTACTTCACTTAATGTTAGGATTTCTCCTCCCTCAGCTTCAGTTGAATATAACAATGTCATTTCATAGACTAAAACTCCGAGCTGTTGGTTGATTGATTGAGTGACTGCCAGTGGGGATTCAGAGGTTAACTCAGCTGTCCCACCACTTACAGAAAATTTAAATCCACTTGTAGGTAATACATTAGACTCGAGAGCTTGAATGGATTCGCTAAACTGAACCGTAACTAAATTATTATCCTCAGAGATACTCATTGAAACAATATATGGAGGCTGATTATTCAAATTAACAGTATTGGATGACTGTTGTGAGGTAGCATAGTTTCCAACAAAATCTTTCAGTTTTGAGTCGCTAAGTGGTGTAACAGTAACTAATTCCTGACCCGTTGGAACTCCATTTAAAGAAATTCCAAGTTCAAACGTGGTGTCATCAACCTGATTTACACTTTCTAGATTTGCTCTAGCGAAGAAGTCTCCGCCACCTCCAAAGGTGTTAATTGAGAAGAACTCTGTAGTGTCACTAGAGCTGTAGGCATAATAAGTTGGTTCAGAGAACACCACAGTTATAAGGCTATTATCATCATCAATTTCAGTGCTTATAATCTCAGGACCTTGATTATCAATGGTAAATGATAATGTTTGAGAATCTTGCGAGCTATTACCTGCTATGTCAGAACCAATAACAGAAATGAGAACATCACTACTGATACCTGAGGGCACATCCCACATATACCTCCAGGTTTTAGAGTCTGTTGAAGCAGAAACTGTCATGGCAGCATCTGAAACATCTCCAGAAACACTTATAGAGGCTTGAGAAATGATCTCATTAAATGTGACGGTGATATTTACATTATCAAAGTCATATACTAAATCGTCATCATGATCATCAGTAAAGGTAACTATCTGAGGTCCTTGCGTGTCAATATCAAATCCTACTGAAGCAAACTGATTGGGGTTGCCAATTAAATCAGTAACAATTCCTTGTTCTATAACTATTGATACTGAACCTGTAACTCCTGTCTCTGGTGTATATGTAGCCTGATATGTTAAGTTTCCGATGTAATTAAGGTCTGTGAGCTCACCACCTCCAATAATAGTTACGTCAGTTACACTAAAGGACGATAATTCCTCACTTAATTCAAATGTAATTGTTGAGGATTCTACACCACTTACAAGCTGATCATCAGTTGATATTGTAATTTCTGGACCAACAGTATCAACCTGAAGAACAATGTAATCACCGTTTATGTTTGTGTGACCCACTAAATCAGAGAATACACCAGCGCCAACACTAATTGTTACGGTACCAGCATAATTACTTGGAGGGATATAGTCAGCAAAGTATACAATACTGTCTGAAGTAGTTAAAGACGAAATTGATGTATCACTTTCAGTGCTAGATGGCTCTAATACGATGTCATTATTATCAAAGTCATTGGAAACTTCATTAAGAATAAATACAATTGATGTAGAGGTTAGATTTGAAATAACTGTATTCTCAGCGGTACTTGAAATTGTTAATGATGGATATTCATTATCAATAGTGAATGACACAAGTCCTGATGATTGTTGCGTGTTTCCGGCTAGATCTTCACCAAATAGTGAGACAGTGACTACACCACTAATGCTCGATGGCACATCCCACTCATATTTCCAGGTGGTAGAGTCAGTTGATGAAGAAGCAGTCATGGTGACATTAGACACTAGACCACTAATGCTTATTTCAGCAGTGGTTAACGCCTCGCTATACTGAGCAGTAAATAGGATAGCATCAGCATCCCTTACAAGTAAATCATCATGATCATTAGATAAATTCTCCATTACTGGATTTATAGTGTCAACTGTAAACGAAGTTGATGAAGCAGTATTTGGATTAGTTGCTAAATCAGTAAAGGTTGATGATGCAATAGAAATTGTTACAGTTCCACTAAATCCATAAGAGGGTGGTGAGTAGGTTACTTGATATTCAAGGTTTGATATTGCTATCAAATTATTGAGCTCACCTTGTAGAACTCTAACTCCATTCTCGTAATTAAAATCGTCTATAGTAAAGCCTTGAGGCGCTTCAGAGAACGTTAGAGTAATTGTAGCAGTCTCACTGGCATTTAAAATTTCTTTAGAGCTCGTTAATGTAACTGTTGGTTTCTCAGAGTCAACTTGGAATGAGGCGCTTGTAGAAGCTTCATTTAGATTACCTGCTTTATCTGAGAAAGAACTTGTGTAAACTGAGACAATAACTTCCCCAGAATAACCATCAGGTGGTGTTAGACTAATATAGAAAGTTCTGGAGTCAGTTGTTGAAAGATTTCCAAGACTTGAAGAATTTGGTATTACTGACATTGAATTTAAAGAGAAATCTGGAGAAACCTCTGAAAGATCAACGGTAAGAGTATTAGTTGTCAAGTTTGTAATAACGCTAGCTCCTGATAGGCTTGTGATTGAAGCAGTTGCAGCTGTATTGTCAATTGTAAATAAAATAGAGTCACTAAGGCCGAATAGGTTTCCTGCAAGGTCGGTTCCAGAAACGGCTAGACTAACTTGTGAGTCAACATCACTTGGAACTTCCCAGGAATAGGTCCATACTGATGAGGAAACTGAAGATGAGGCAGTGGAGGATGAAACTGTAAGAGCAACCTCTGAAACAACACCTGAGATGGTAATCACAGGACTAACCATTGACTCACTAAATGTAAATGTCATAAGTACAGTATCATCTCCATTTACAATTCTGTCGCTATCATCGCTATTAAAGCTAATTAGCGTAGGTGTTACAGTATCAACGCTAAACTCAGTAGAACTAGATGTATTAGTATTTCCTGCCCTGTCATATAAAATGCCCTCTTCAATATATATTGAAACTCTACTTGATACTCCTATTGGTGGGGTATAGGTTAGGTTATATACTGATGAAGTTGTACTAGTTAAGTTTGATACAGAACCACCACCAATAACTGTAACATCAGTGATAGTAACTGAGGTAATTGGCTCATTGAATGATAGTGTAATTGTTGACTGCTCAGAAATAGAAACTAAATTATCTGTTGCAGTGACAGTAAGACTAGGTCTTGTAATATCATATGTCCAACTACAGGATACTGTATCAGCCATTTCATTTCCAGCAAGGTCAGTAATCGTTGGGCTTGATTGAGAGAAGGCTAGTTTTACCTCACCTTCATTAAGGGGGTTAATCTGGACAACATATTCTGTTAAATCAGCAGAATAGCTTAGTAAAGTCAAACTAGCAACATTTGATGTGGTATCAGAGAAATCTAAAACATTGGTGGTTAACCCAGTGACAGCTTCATCAAATGTAAGAGTTACAACAACGGAGGTGTTTGAGAATCTCTCACCAGACGGTGTTTCAATAGTAAGCTTGGGCGAGGTAATATCAAAATCATCCGAGAATAATTGATAAACCTCACAATCAGTAAGTGCTCTGTCATAAACAATTAAATCATCTACCATTCTCTCTCCGAATGAGTTTCCGTTAGTATTTCCATCGGATAACACGGACCATTCGTTTGATGTAAAGGAGATTTGGTCATCAGTTTGAGCAACTCCATCATTAAAATGACTAGAGGAAGAATTGATAAGCATCCCATCTAAATATAATTTTAGCTCTAGACCATTTTTACTAGCGGCTATATGGAACCACCTGTCTTCAAGATTTTGAATTCCAGTTTTACTTAATTTAATTCTCCCATCAGACGGTGAAACATAAGATATATGAGGGCCATATGGTTCTCCTCCAGAATCCAAAGTCAAACCAAATCCATCACTCCAATCTCCCTGGCTTGAACTAACCTTGAAAATATTCATGTTATTGTTTTGGTAACCATCAATATAAACCCATGCTGATATTGTGAAGTTTTGAAGCTTGAATTCATCAGAATTACCAAAAATTCCATCTTGATCTCCAGTAAACCTTATTGCATCTAGGTCACCATTTCTATCAGATCCTGTAAGGGCTCCCACTTGTTGAGAGGAAGTTGTCTCATGTGAATCAGAATAATCTTGATTATCATATAAATAATATGATACTAATCCGTTATTGTTTACTGTAGTGGGCGAAATTGTGGCATTAGAACATGGATTGTTGTCTAAAATGAATGTTATACTCTCACTTCCACTGTAAAGATTTCCGGCTAAATCAGTTGCTGATGATACTGATGCTATTATAGTTGACGATATAGCTGAACTTTGGACATTCCATGTGTAAGAGTATGGGGTATAGGATGGGTTTCTAAAACCCCAACCACCTGATGGTTCTGAATAATCATCTGCACTCGTATCTTGGACTAAACCAAAAAAGTATGGGCCATTTTGGTGAAGGGATGAGTCTGATCTAAAAACTTGTGTTAGATATTCATACTCAAAGTCTGATTCGATAGCTAAAAGTTCTATATCACTATTTTGATCAATTTCAGATATTAAAGTTTCAAAATCGTTTCTTTCTGTGGTGGAAATCCAATAGTCTTTATTATTGTAATTTCCAATTAAGAGATAGTCCGATTGATTTGAAAATTCAATATTAGACTGTGTCTCGATTATCCACCTTAGAGCATCACCTCCGCTCCCATAATCTGCAAAAACAATTTGATCATGCTGAGGGTGATCTTGTGAGTTAATGATCCCCATGTATGCGAAATTTTCATCTCCACCAGAATTGTTTGGCTCATTGGATTGATCATTAACTACCTGATTATTTCGCCAATATTGACTAAAGTCAAAAGAATTAGAGGTCATAAGGACATCTGTAATAATTCCAGATAAAGATATAGTTGGAGCGGAAATTAGATGCTCAGAAAAGTGAGCAGTTATTGTTACAACATCACTGTTTTTAACAATATTATCAGAGTCTGTATCAGTAAGAATTACCGAGGGGGGGATGTTATCGCTTATATCATCCAAAGACATTGAGACCTGATAAAAGAAACCTCTTAATAATTGATTACCGGAATTATCTGCTGATAAACCTGTAAAAATCTGTCCACTGTTACTGGCTATGGAATTATTATGATTGCCAGAGCTTAAAAAAGCTGATTTATTTAAAGACTGAGCGTTCGAAAAATTAATAAACGCTAGAAATATAAGTGACGATAAGAAAAATAAGGGTTTACTCATTTACTCTTTTTTCTAAAGCTAATATCCTGTTATACAATTCATTAATCAAATCACTTTGATCTTTTAGTTGTTGCTTTTGAATCTCATTTTCATCAATCAGCGCCTGAACACCCTTAAGAGCAACGCCTGAAACATCGATGGTGCTAATATGCGAATTTTCATTCTTAATTCCAACCCCAAATAAATTAATAAATTCTTCAGATGTTGGACCAATATGAGTCTCATTGGTATTCTTATAATCCCATTTCCTAATATTAAGTTTACTTATTTTATCAAGAATCCATTCGCTGGTCAAATCTATAAAATTAGTTTTAAATAGTATACTTGATCCATTTGTCCAAGTCCCTCCAGCGGTGAGGTATGCTCCATTTCCGTTTGTAGTATCGTCACCAACTTGAATAACTTTTCCAGAGTCTGTGGTTGCAAGTCCAAAAGCCCATTTGTTTACATCATGATCACCAAAAACCATAGTATGATTTGAGGAAACTATTGCATCTGAACCAATGACAGTTGAATTGTGGAGCTCTAAACCACTAACAGTACCAGCATGTTTACCGATAAAAGTATTATTTGCAGAGCCATCGGTATCAAGATTTTTACCAGATTCTTGACCTATTGCGACAGTATTATAAACAAAGTTAGCATCATATAAGCTCCAGGTTCCTACAGATACATTTGCTCCTCCAGCATCATTATTCTGAAGTGCATGAGCCCCAATTCCAACATTTTCATATGTGTCATCTGTCTGAGAGGATAGCGCTTGAGCTCCAACAGCAGTGTTATCAGAACCATTTGTATTATTTGCCAATGAGTAATTTCCAACGGTAGTGTTGTTCCATGATGCCGAAATTTTTTCACCTGCCGAATCGCCAATTGCAACGTTAAATGAACCTGAAACATTATTTGATAGAGCCTTATTTCCAAGTGCAATATTAAAACTACCATGTTTCCAAGTTATACCATTGCCATTATCGAATTCACCTGTTCCTAAATTAGAATGTAATGCATTCCAACCAATTCCTATATTACTTATCCCTTCAACATTATTATACATAGCATTAGATCCTATAGCAGTATTATAATTACCTGAACTAAGATTAGTAAGTGTCAAATACCCAAGAGCAGTATTTCCCCCTCCCGTATTAATTATATTTTCATCACCAGCCATAGCAAAGTAGCCTACTGCAGTATTTTGTGTTTCTGAATTATCATCATGTAAGTTAGAATCATTATTCATTGATGACATGGCATGATAACCAATTGCAACTGCACCATCAATATTTTTTGCATCCCTTGCAGCAGCAATTCCCAAAGAAGTATTAAATTCACCTAGAGTGTTGTATCCAGAAGAGTGATGACCTATTGCAGTGTTTCTATTACCAGTATTTTCTTCTAATGAGCGTTGACCGACAGCTGTATTTAAAGATCCATCTATGTTTTCATGTAAAGCAAAATCTCCAATAGCTGTATTGGAGTCTCCATCGTTATTACTATGTAGAACATTATTACCAATAGCTACATTATTGTCACCAGTATTATTATTTAACATTGAATAACTCCCAACTACTACATTACCAAATCCTGAATTATAATGTAAGGAGTAATTTCCAACAGCAATATTATCTGAACCATAATAAGCATGTTGCATAGCGCTGTTTCCGATGGCAGTATTACCATTAGAATTAAATAACTGGACTTGATTGTTAACATCTGTATATGTTACAGTACCCGATAAATTTGCCATTGCCTGAACTCCAATTGCTACATTAAAAGATGTTTGTTTGGTCCATTTCAAGGCATCAGAACCTACAGCTACATTTTGAATCCCGTTTTCTAATTGAATTAAACTGGCATCTCCTACAGCTGTATTTTGTAAACCACCTGTAGCTCTTCTCATAGCCCAAGCTCCCACTGCCACATTTCTAGTTCCAGATTGATACTCGATTCCATCAATTGTTGTTAGAGTTACGGTTCCATTTTCAGTGTTATCCGTTAATGTATTCAAATCCCTAAGCGCTTGATACCCTACTGCAACATTGTAGGTGGAATTATTTGTATTTCTCATTGACATATGTCCAAGAGCAACATTTCCCCATCCTTTTTCAATATTTTTCATAGAATTCAAACCTAGGGAAACATTAGAATGTCCATTGTAAAGTGACTGTTGAGACCCATATCCAACAGCAGTGTTATACCAACTATTCTCCTGTGTAGAGGCTAAACTAAAAGCACCAATTGCCAAATTTGCAAATGCATCATTTGTAGCGTTAAACATGGCCATATGACCAATTGAAATGTTAGCCTCAGAGATAGTTTCAGAGGAACTACTTGATTTGTAGGCTCCTGATCCAATAGCAATATTTCCTGGCCTTCCAAAAATTGATTCGTCAAGTGTAGTAGAGGGGTTGTCTGAATAAATTTCATACACACCTGTTTCAGGGTCAATCATGTTACTACTTACGTTAAACAAAGCCTGGTTACCTATTCCAATTGAATTTGTGTTAACACCACCCTGATGAAGTGCGTCAACGCCAATCGCAACGTTGCGATCACCCTTAGTATTA
>JBMTKF010000017.1:0-49522 GCA_049439205.1 Flavobacteriaceae bacterium
GAATTTTTACTTTTGGTGTAGGGACCGACGAAGGGGCTCCCATTCCCATCAAACGCAATGGGATAATAGATTCCTACAAAAAAGACATGCAAGGAGAGACAGTGATTACCAAAAGAAACTCAATAATACTCCAAGAGATAGCCCAGGCGGCAGAAGGGGATTATGTGGATGGAAATGACACCCAAGCGGTAGTGGATTTTGTAGCGGAAACGCTAAAAAATATCGATAAAAAAGAGTTTGAGGCTAAGAAATTTGTGAGCTACAAAGACCAGTTTCAAGCTTTTCTTTTTGCGGGATTCCTATTAATTTTGTTGGAGTTGTTTCTTTTTGAAACCAAAACAAAATGGGTACAACGACTAAATTTGTTCAACGAGAAATGATGCAAAAACAAATGTTTTTTTGGGGATTTCTTTTTTTGGGGATGACATTGATGGCCCAAGAGGGAGAAGTTACAAATCATATTTATGATGGAAACGAACAAGCTTCGGCCAAAGTTTTTGACGAGGCAGAAATTTCTTACCGCAGGGCACTGTCCAAATCTCCTCAAAGACTGGAGGCCCTTTATAACCTTGGAAATACCCATTTTGAAGAACAGGATTTTGAAGAGGCCAAACAACGCTATTTTCAAACCCAAAAATTTGCGGAAAACAAATCCAGCAAACATCATGCTTTTCACAATCTTGGAAATGTATTAATGAAACAAAAAGATTATGCCAAAGCAGTAGAGGCCTATAAAAATGCTCTGAGAAACAATCCCGAGGACGAAGAGACCCGATACAATTACGCTTTGGCCAAAGAGTTGTTGGAAAAGGAACAAGAGCAACAACAAAACCAAGATCAAAACGACAAGCAGGATCAAAAAGATAAAGAAGATAAGCAGGACCAGGACAACAAGAACGAAAATAAAGAAGGCGATAAGGAAAAAGATTCCGGAAAAGATGATGAAAACAAGGAGGGAGATGAAGGAGAAAACGAAGAGGAGAAAAAAGATGACGGGGATCAAGAAAAAGATAAACAACCCCAGCTGGGCGATTCAAAAAAAGAGCAACCCTCTCAACCCCAAAAAACAGAACTTTCTCCTGAACAGGTAAAAAGCTTGTTAGAAGCCATGAGTAATCAAGAGAAAAAAGTACAAGACAAAGTCAACGCCGAAAAGGTAAAGGGTACCCCCCTTAGAGGTCAAAAAGATTGGTAAAGTTTTATTGATGAAGAAAACTTTTATTACCATTTTAGTGATGATTAGCGCCATCGGTCAGATGATAGCTCAAGGGGTAAGTTTTGAAGCAAAAGTCAGTAAAAGAAGCTTAGGATTGAATGAGCGTTTGCGAGTAGATTTTATCATGAATGAAAACGGGGATGATTTTACCCCACCAAGTTTTAGTGGATTTAGAGTTGTTGTAGGACCTAACCAGTCAATCAGTAATTCTTGGGTAAATGGAAAAAGAAGTTTTTCTAAAACTTATACCTATTTTTTGACTCCCACTCAAAAAGGAGTTTTAACTATTGCTCAGGCCACCATTAATATTGATGGAGAAACATACAAAACAACTCCTTTAAAAATTACCGTTACAGAAGCAGTACAGGTCCCCAGAGATCCCAATAGTCCTGAGTATTTGATTGATGACAACCTACATCTTGTAGCTGAAATATCCAATACTAGTCCTTTCCTCAATGAGGCTATTACTGTGGTCTATAAATTATATTTTAGGAATCCTTTGAGAATCTCAGATGGAAGGGTGGTTGAGAATCCACAGTTTGCTGATTTTTGGAGCCACAACATTGACATTCCTCAACTTAAAGTAGAGAATGCCACTTACAAAGGTGAGCCATATAGTGTTGTGATTTGGAGAAAAAGCGTTTTATATCCTCAGAAAACCGGAAAACTGTCTTTAGAACCGCTCAGTTTGAGTCTAGTCATCGATTTACCCTCAAACCGTAGAGATTTCTTTGGTAACAGAATCCTTCAGCAATCATCAAGAACGATAACTGCAGGAAGAAGAAACATTAATGTTAAACCCTTACCCGAAAAAGGGAAACCAGCAAATTTCTTTGGAGCAGTAGGACAATTTGATTTTGATGCCCTAATCAATAAAAAAGCTTTAAAAGCAACCGAGTCTTTTGAAATCAAACTAAAGGTGACAGGTAAAGGTAACCTCAAGCTCTTTAATTTGCCGGAATTGGTTTTGCCCAATACATTGGAAGTTTTTGAGCCGGAACACGCTGAAAATGTGAAAACCACTCTGTCCGGTATGCAGGGGAATATTGAGGACAACTACACCGTTGTACCACGTTTTCAGGGAAAATACCCTGTCGCTTCGGTCTCCTTTTCTTATTTTGATCCCAAAAAAGAAAAGTATTTTACTTTGCGATCCAGTGAACACATCGTGGATGTATATGGTGGTCCTGTGGCCAACAATTCGAGTGATAATACAACACCTGCCGGGGTTAAGCAACTCCTCACTAATACGGATGAGTCTTTCCGATTTATCAAATTGAATCCCAATCTCGAACCCATTGTGAAAAAGGAGTTTTGGGATAGTAAACTTTTTTATATTTTATTGACTTCACCCCTATTTTTATTAGTTGCATTTGTTTTGTTGATGCGTCGTAATCAAAGATTTTCTGATGATGTGGAAGGATACAGACTCCGAGTGGCCAACCGTTTGTCAAAAAAATATTTAGGCGAAGCTAAAAAGAATTTAAAAAATAAAGCACTTTTTTACGATGCGCTGGAAAGGACGCTATACAACTATTTGAAAGCCAAACTAAAAATCAAAATGGATGATTTTAGCAAGGAAAAAATAGAAGAGATCTTGACCAACAAAAAATTAGCTGTTGAGGAAGTTCAATCCTTTATTGCCTTATTGGAAAACTGTGAATTGGCACGATACTCACCGGCTAACGATGCAAAGATGCAACAAGATTTTGACCAAGCACTCTCTGTGATTTCTAATATTGATAAAAAATTATGAGAAAGTTATTGATGTTACTTCCGGTATTGTTTCTCTGCTGTTCAATGGCTTTAGGTCAGGAAAAAGAAACCACTTTTGAAAATGCTAATTCAGCCTATAACGCCGGACAGTATGAAAATGCGGTGATGCTTTATAAAGAGATTTTGGAGAGCGGCCAGCACAGTGCGGAACTCTATTTTAATTTGGCCAATTCCTATTATCGTTTGAATCAGGTTGGGGAGAGTATTTTTTATTTTGAAAAGGCGAAACAACTAAATCCAACCGATGATGACATCAATGTCAATAGTAATTTTGCTCAAAATATGGCCATAGATGCCGTAGAGGTATTGCCCAAATCCCAAATCACCCAACTGAGGGAAAAGACCATTGATCTATTTTCTCAAGATGCATGGGCTTATTTTATTATTCTTTTGGCTTGGTTTTTGGTCTTTTTTTGGGGACTTTATTTGTGGAATAAGGTCCCGGTTATCAAAAGAACTTTCTTTATTTTTTCCCTTGTTCTAGGATTACTCCTCATGGGTTCTTTATCCATTGCGGTCATTAAATCTTCCAAGACTGCCGATACTACTTATGGCATTTTGTTTAATAAAAAAATTGAGGTTTGGGCAGAGCCCAATTCCAGAGCAGAGGTTTTGTTTTTGTTACATCAGGGAACCAAAGTTCAAATGCTAGATCAATTGCAAGAATGGCGAAAAATCAGAATCGCTAATGGTTCAGAGGGTTGGATCAAAAACGGTAGGGTCAGAAGCCTGAAAGGATTCAAATAAGTTCCTCGGGGAGTCCTTTGGATAACTCACTCCCCCAACTAAAAAGGTAATCCCCCAATTGAGTTATGGGTTTATAAAGCACGGAACTTTCCATCATTTCTGGATCGATAATCGTAACCCAGGTGTTGAGTTTTTCCAAAAAAAACAAGCCTACACTCATGAATATTGCCCATTTTAAAAAACCAAATAGAGCTCCTAAAGATTTATTAAACAGTCCTAAGGATGCTTTTGTGATGATTTTAGTCAGAGCTTTCGCCAATACAGAGATCGCGTAGACAATAATGATGAATACTATCAAATATGAAACTGTTAGGGTGGCTACAGGATTCCAGTCAAAGAAATCGTTTAATAAATTGCTAACTAAACTGGAAAATTTTACAGCCCCTAGTAGACCTAATAACAGCGCACCCAAGCTGGCTACTTCGATAATGAAACCTTTAAAAAACCCTTTGACAAAACCAAAACCCAATGCGACGGCCAGTATGATATCAATTACATTCACTAGTGCGAATGTACTTTTTTTTTAGGAATCTCTTCCCTAGATTAGCCTTAAAGCCAGTATCTTTGAATGTGTTTAAAAATCAAAGCAGAGATAAAAAGTTAAAGGATCGTTGGGATCGCTTAGTTAATGTTCTTAGTGAGCGGTTTTCTGAAGCTGAAAAATTGGATGTAGAAGGGGTTTTGTATTTAGTTGGATTACAAGAATTGGGTCAGATTCACCAAAAAATGAAAAAAGACGATAATGTTAATTTAATTCACATAGGGATTTGTACTGTATTGGAACCCTACGGTTACTACCGATTTGATTTTTATGATGAGGAAGGCTGGCCCCACTTTGAACTTTTGGAGGCGCTACCTAACTTAAAGCCAGGCGAACAGAGTATTTTAGTGAAAGAAGCATTGGTTGCCTATTTTTTAAAACATGAGCTAATTCAATAAATGTTTAATTTTGTTTAATGATTGATGAAATAAATAAAAACCTGCCTTTAGTAAATTCTTTTAAAGCCCAATCCAAAGAAGAAGTCGAAGCTTTTAGAATAAAATATTTAGGTAAAAAAGGGATTTTAAATGACTTTTTTGTGGCTTTTAAAGAAGTGCCTCCACAACAAAAAAAAGACTATGGTCAGGCACTCAATACTCTAAAAGATGCAGTTGTCGAAAAGGTAAAAGCCCTCCAAGCTCAAACAGCAGATACTCCATCTCAAGGACTTCAAGGTGATTTATCAAGACCTGCATTTCCGACAGATTTGGGAGCTCGACATCCCCTATCATTGATCAAAAACAGAATCGTAGATATTTTTTCTCAGATAGGTTTCAATATTTCTGAGGGTCCAGAAATTGAGGATGACTGGCACAATTTCACCGCATTGAATTTACCCGAATACCATCCTGCTCGCGATATGCAGGACACTTTTTTTATACAAACAGATCCTGACATTTTGCTACGTACACATACCTCTTCGGTTCAAGTGAGGTATATGGAAAACAATCAACCTCCTATCCGAACCATATCACCGGGAAGGGTATTCCGAAACGAGGCCATCTCTGCCCGGTCCCATTGTATCTTCCATCAGGTAGAGGGTTTGTATATTGACAAGAATGTTTCCTTCGCTGACTTAAAACAAACATTGCTCTACTTTACAAAAGCCCTTTTTGGGAACTCAAAAATCCGATTACGGCCCTCTTATTTTCCCTTTACCGAGCCTAGTGCTGAAGTAGATATATACTGGGGATTGGAGACAGAAACAGATTTCCGTATCACCAAAGGAACAGGCTGGTTAGAGATCATGGGATGTGGTATGGTTCATCCAAATGTCCTAAAAAATTGTAAAATCAACCCTGAGGAATATTCGGGTTATGCATTTGGGATGGGTATTGAGAGAATTGCTATGTTGTTATATCAAATTGGAGACATTCGTCTTTTTTTTGAAAACGATATTCGTTTTCTATCCCAATTCCAATCTGAAAATTAATCTAATTTTTTGACCAGTTTTTTAAAGACTTTTTTTGGTTTTTTTTGCAGGTAAAGGATGCTGAAAACAGCATCTATGATTGGAATTCTCGTGGGATATTTTTGATTGATCATCTTAGCAGATTTGGTAGCGTAATAACCTTCTGCTATCATCTTCATTTCCATTTGACCGGCCTTGATAGTATAACCCTTACCAATCATACTGCCAAACATACGATTGCGACTGAAGACAGAATAACCGGTCACCAAAAGGTCTCCCAAATAGGCCGAGTTGTTTATGTTACGTTTCATTTTGTAAACATCTTTAATAAAGCGTTTCATTTCCCTGATTGCATTGCTCATCAGTACACTTTGGAAATTGTCACCATATCCAAGTGCATGACCAATCCCAGAGGCAATGGCGTAAATATTTTTAAGCATACTTGCATATTCTGTTCCCACGATATCGCTGGAAATAGTAGTTCGAATGAATTGGGTTTTAAGCATAGAGGCAATGGCTTTTGCTAGTTTATTTTCAATGCATGCAATCGTGAGATACGATAAACGTTCCATAGCGATCTCTTCAGCATGTGAAGGGCATGTAATAACCCCAATTTTTTCTATCGGAACATTGAGAATTTTATTTAGATGTTCCCCCACGATCAACATGCTTTCTGGGACTACACCTTTTACGGCAGAAAAAATTATTTTATCATTAACTGGCTGATTCAATTTTTCCAATTCACTAGATAGAAATGCTGAGGGAATGGAGATAATAAGTACATCAGCTTCTGCCACGATTTGGTTGATGTCAGAACTTATCCTAAGACGTTTGGTTTTCAGGTAGGTAGCACTAAGATAATTTGGGTTGTGACTGTGTTTTTTTACAAAACGGGCATTGACAGGGTCTCTAATATACCACCCCACATCTCTTTTATTTTCAGTAATAATTTTGATCAATGCCGTTCCCCAACTACCACCACCTAAAACAGCTACTTTAAGTTTGCTTTTTAAAATTAAATGGTAAATAGCATGCTTTTGAGAGCGGTGTCTCATATTTTTTTATTCTATTACAGCCAAGATTCCCATGGGATTCTACTCAATAATAACAATAACCCAAATCCATAGAATAAAGCGATTCGAAGAAACTTTTTTCCGGGGTCACTCTGGGGTTTGTGAAGAGACCAACCTATAGTAATGATTATTATGGCTAATATATTGGTGAAAGGATGTTCTACCAAATAAAGCCTCGTTTGAGCATGTTTCATAACACCTCCCACCCCAAGACTGGACCATTGGTCAAACCAAGGAGAAACGAAATATAAAATCAGTCCTATTAAAAGTTGTATGTGAGAAAATATTAATCCAAACAGAGAAAGTCTAAGGTCTTTGGATTCAAAATCTTTCCCTTTGATTTTTCCAATAAAGGAATTGAGAATGCCAAGAATTAAAACTAGTAAAACCAGATAAGCCCAATAGGAGTGAATGTTCTTTAGTAATGAATACATGCTAAAATTTTCCCGAAAGATACAATATTCTTTGGATCAAAAAGTGTAGTTAAAAAATTAAAGTATCACATGTTAGCATTGTAATAAGAAGGGTTTCCTGTAACTTCTTTGCCTAGCCATAGGGGTTTTTGAAAAGGAGTTTCTTCGGTAGGAAGCTCAATTTCGGCCAGAATCAAATTTTCATTGTGACTTAAAAACTCATCGACTTCAAAAGTAAGTTCTTCATGAGGAATGATATATCTTATTTTCTCAATAGGCTTACCTATGCTGAGTTGAAGTAATGCTTTTGCATCCTCATGAGGAATAGCTGTTTCCCACTCCAATCGGGTCATTCCATTTTTTTTGCTTTTCCCTTTTATGGTAAGCCAAGCTATGTTATCTGAAAGACGTATCCTAACAATTCGCTCTGGATCTTTACTGAGATAGCCCTGAAGGATGTGATGATGACTTATAGCTTGGTCCTTGAAAGCAGAGTCAATAACCAAAAACTTTCTTTCAATTTCTATTTTCATTTTCACAAATTTAGCAAAAACAAATCCCTAGCTGAGATGGTTTAAATTAGGGTAAGGAACAATATGGGTGTAATGACCTATCTTTTTCAATTAAGATCATATGGTGGAGACCCTTAGAGTATTTACCATTCCTTTTTTTATTATGGGCATTGCAGTCAAGTTTACCAAAAGGTCTCCATTGTTCACATAGCCTTTATTCTTTGCGATTTGATTGATCTGTTCTACCGTTTTGTCAGTACTTTCAAAACTGTTATAAAAGAAAGCCTTGACCCCCCAAATGAGATTAAGTTGGGTTAAAATCCTTTTGTTCGGCGTAAAAACCAATATAAAGGAATTGGGACGCCAAGCAGATACTTGAAATGCTGTATATCCACTATTGGTCAGGGTGCAAATGGCTTTGGCCTGAACATCATTGGCAATATGTACTGCATGATAACAAATGGATTTAGTAATAAACCTAACCGTCCTAATGTTTGGTGGTTTTTGAGGAATAGAAATTAGATCAGAGTTTTCCACACTCAGTATAATTGAACTCATCGACTTGATTACTTCTACGGGATATTCTCCAACGGATGTTTCTCCAGAAAGCATTACGGCATCTGCACCATCCATTACCGAATTGGCAACGTCATTTACCTCAGCTCGAGTTGCAGTAAGGCTGTCTATCATACTTTCCATCATTTGCGTTGCAATAATGACGGGGATCCGAGCTTTTTTCGCACGTTTAACCAATTCTTTCTGAATCAGCGGAACTTCAGCAGGGGGAATTTCTACCCCAAGGTCTCCACGGGCCACCATAAGACCGTCACAATAAGAAATAATTTTATCAATGTTGTCTATACCTTCAGGCTTTTCAATTTTGGCAATGATCGGAATTTTGTGATCTGAGTGCTTTTCTATCAATTTTTTCAAATCCAAAATATCCTCACTATTTCTAACGAAAGATAATGCGATCCAATCTACACTTTGTTTGATGGCAAATTCTGCATCTATTATATCTTTTGGGGTCAATGCAGGAAGTGATATTTTGGTATTGGGGAGATTGACTCCTTTTTTAGATTTTAATTTACCTCCTTGAATTACTTTGGCTTCAACTTTTGCTTTTTTATCAGTAGAGATAACTTCAAAAATAAGCTTGCCATCATCCAATAGAATTTTTTCTCCAGGCAGCACGTCTTTGGAAAAATTTTCGTAATTCATGTAGACTTTTTTCTTGTTCCCTTCAAAAGGCTCACCATTGATAAAGCTTATATTGTCTCCAGGTGTTACAACCGTTCCTTCTTCTATCATTCCTATTCTCAATTTGGGCCCCTGCAGATCCGCTAAAATAGAAGTATTGTAACCAAGTTTTTCACTCAGTTCACGAATTAATTTAATCTTTTTTTCAACCTCACCATGTTCTGCATGTGAAAAATTAATTCGGAAGACATCAACACCTGAAAGTATCATTTGTTCCATAACCTCAACCTTAGTCGATGCCGGACCCAGTGTGGCTACAATTTTGGTTTTTTTTCTGTTGTTCATTAATAAATATTTAGATCGGGAACAATACTAAAACGACTTTGGTCAATTATGTATAGGTATGAAATTTGGCCGATAGATTCCATTTTTTCAATCATCATATTGGTTTCGAAACCTGAATCAACCTTTACAATGTAGTCTACATCTTTTAAATCTTGCACCAAATATAATTCTTTTGTTTCAGGTAGATCAAATAAGCTTGTACCGTTTTGAACTTCATTTTGAAATATTAAGATGCGATTAGAAAATAGTCTAATTTCAATTCCTTTGACTGGATTGATCCACTCATAATATTCAAAAGGAAAATCTACTTGGTCCACTCCTTTTCTTTTTTTTGATCGAGTAAATTCACACCGGCATTTTGAGTTGAGTAAAAATGCTAGAAGATAAGCCTCACAACTACTGTGGATCGCTAAAAGAGAAAAATCATCTTCAACAATTTCGTCCAAAATATGACTTTTGATTTTAACCATTCAACCTTGATTTGATATTCATGGCGTGAAAGGCTCTTTTTGCAGCTTTTTCTTCAGACTTTTTCTTAGAGATTCCGCGGGCTTTGACAATTTGTTTTTCATTAAGATACACTTCAGTTGTGTAGTTAAAGTCTGGGTCAAGTCCATAGTCTGAATTGGTTTTAAACTTTAAATTCTTTTTTGTTTTTTGCCCCCACTCAATCAAAAATCCTTTATAACTTAGTACTTTATGTTGTAATTGATCGATTTCAACATGATCCTCTAAGATTTTTTTTAATATGAATTTATTACATTTTTTGTATCCCTGATCTACAAAAATTGCTCCTACTAAGGCCTCAAGTAGATTACCGTGAATGTTCTTTCCAAAATTAACTTTACTTTCTTGGTCTAAGAAATCGATCAGTCCTATTTTCTGACCAATTTGATTAAGATTTTCACGACTGACAATTTTTGCACGGTATTTCGTTAATGTACCCTCTTTCGCAAAAGGAAATTTTTCGTATAAAAAGGAGGAGACCGCAATACTTAGTATCGAATCACCAAGGAATTCTAGTCTTTCGAAATTGATCAAATGTCCATTATTGTCTTTTAAGTTTAGTGATCGATGGGTAAAAGCGGTATGATAAATATCTTTATTACGGGGCTTGATCGAAGTGATTTTTCGGAGCCCTCTGAAAAACATCGTATCCTTTTTGGCTGATGGTCTCAGTAAGTGGGTAAAAAAATTCACATTCTAATTTATGTAATTTTTTTGAAAATCACGCAGGCATTATGACCCCCAAAACCAAATGTATTAGATAGCGCAACATTAACTTTTCTTTTTTGGGCTTGTCCAAAGGTAAAATTAATTTTCGGGTCTAATTGATCATCAGCCGTTTTATGGTTTATGGTGGGAGGAACAATATCATTTTTTATTGCCATTATGGATGCTATAGCTTCAATTGCACCGGCAGCTCCGAGGAGATGACCTGTCATAGATTTTGTGGAGTTAATATTGATATTGTAGGCATGATCTTTAAAAACAGCTTTCACAGCATTAGTTTCAGCCACATCTCCTAACGGAGTAGAAGTTCCATGCATATTGATGGTATCAACATCCTCAGGACTAAGGCCTGCATCTTTAAGACAATTGATCATAACTTTCTTAGCTCCAATCCCATCGGGATGGGGAGCTGTCATATGGTGAGCATCTGCAGATAGTCCTCCTCCAGCCAATTCAGCATATATTTTTGCCCCTCTGGCAATTGCATGCTCATATTCCTCCAGTATGAGTGAACCTGCTCCTTCTCCCAAAACAAAACCATCTCGATTTTTATCAAAAGGTCGTGATGCGGTTTTGGGATCATCATTTCTAGTGGACAAGGCATGCATGGCATTAAACCCAGCAATACCTGCAATGGTCACTGCGGCCTCAGAACCCCCGGAAACAATAATGTCTGAATAGCCCATTCTTATATAATTTAAAGAATCTATCATGGCGTTAGAGGATGAAGCACAAGCCGATACAGTAGAGAAATTAGGCCCCCTCAATCCATGTTTCATTGAAATGAGTCCTGGCGCAATATCCGAGATCATTTTGGGAATAAAAAAAGGATTGAAACGTGGATATCCATCACCACCGGCAAAATTCAATATTTCATTTTGAAATGTTTCAAGCCCACCGATTCCGGCACCCCAGATCACTCCTATTCGGTCTTTGTCCTCTTTGTTAAAATCTAAACCTGCGTCTTGGATGGCCTCGTCAGTAGCTACCAATGCATATTGTGCAAATCGATCACACTTTCGGGCTTCTTTTCGATCCATGAAATTGAGAGGATCAAAACCTTTCAACTCACAAGCAAATTGGGTTTTGAATTTTGATGCGTCAAAATGAGTGATGGGTGCACCACCACTAGTTCCAGACAACAAACCCTCCCAGTAGGCAGGGAGGGTGTTTCCTATAGGAGTTAAGGCTCCCAATCCGGTAATTACTACACGTCTTGGTTTCATTTGAGCCAAAATTTACTTAGCTTGCTCAATGAATTGAATGGCTTGACCTACTGTTGCTATATTCTCAGCTTGGTCATCAGGAATCTGAATATCAAATTCTTTCTCGAATTCCATGATAAGCTCCACGGTATCCAAGGAATCGGCGCCTAAATCGTTGGTGAAATTTGCGTCGGCTACAACTTCATTTTCGTCTACTCCCAACTTGTCAACGATGATTGCTTTTACTCTAGATGAAATGTCAGACATAATCAAAATTTGTTTTTAAATTATTGTGGACAAAAATATAAAACTTTGAATCAAAACACTATTAAGGGAAAAAAATATAACTTTTCTTTGTGAGTAATTATGACAATTATAAACTAAAAAACCTTTTATTGTTGACACTGAGGGAAATTTATGGGAAATAAAAATGTGAAAAGAATAATCCTATTTGCTTCCGGTTCGGGTACCAATGTAGAAAATATCATCAAATACTTTCAAGGGAATACCCAAATTGATGTTATGGGTGTCTTCACGAACAATCCAAAAGCAGGGGTCATTGAGCGCATTGAGCCGATGAAAATATCCACAAATGTTTTTGATAAGCTACAATTGAACAATGGAGAATTGAGCAGAAAAATAGGACTTTTAAGTCCTGATTTGATAGTCTTAGCGGGTTTTTTGCTGAAAATACCTTCGGATTTTACCACTTTTTTTTCTGAAAAAATCATTAACATTCATCCCTCGCTACTCCCCAAACATGGTGGAAAAGGCATGTATGGGAACAGGGTTCACCAATCTGTCAAAGCCGCCGGGGATAAAGAAACCGGGATCAGCATTCACTATGTCAATGAACATTATGACGAAGGATCCATCATTTTTCAAGCCAAAGTGGGAGTAAGTGAGCAAGACAGTATACAGGATATCGCCCACAAGGTACATTGCCTAGAGTACAAACATTATCCTGAGGTGATTCAAAAACTATTATTTCCTTAAAATGTTTGGCAAAATCAATATTTATACAGACGGCTCCTCGCTAGGAAACCCCGGACCCGGTGGATACGGTATTATTGTGGAGTGGGAAGGAAAGCAGTATGTGAAGGAATTTTCTGATGGTTTTAGATTGACGACAAACAACCGCATGGAACTTTTGGCGGTAATAGTCGCTTTGGAAACACTAAAAAAACAACCTATGGAGGTCACGGTTTATTCTGATTCGAAGTATGTGATCGATGCGGTTCAAAAAAAATGGGTATTCAAATGGGAGAAAAAAGCATTCAAAGCCAAAAAAAATCCCGACCTATGGCAGCGCTATCTTAATATTCACAGAAAGCATCAGGTAAACTATCAGTGGGTCAAAGGCCATAATGCCCATCCCCAAAACGAGCGTTGTGATGAATTGGCAGTAAAAGCAGCCAAAGAGTCTCCTTATAAAATAGATGATTTTTTTGAACAAAATCATAAATAAATCTGACTAATTATAGCCTATTGAAAACTCTTCAATAAATCTTCAACTAAAAAATCAATAAGCTTATGAAGTTTATTATTTTTGTTGTATGGGCAACAAATTATTGGTTGTGGGCACCATGGCTTACGATGCCATTTCAACCCCATTTGGAAAAGCCGATAAAATTCTGGGTGGTGCTGCCACTTATATCGGATTGTCTGCCTCACGATTTTCATTGGACTGCGGAATTGTATCGGTGGTAGGAGAGGATTTCGAAAAAGAACATCTACAATTACTGAAAGACTATGGGATCGACCTCTCAGGCGTTGAAATAGTCCCAGGAGGTGCCACCTTTTTTTGGAGCGGGGAATACCACAATGATCTGAATACCAGAACCACTTTGGAAACTCAATTGAACGTCCTGGAAAATTTTAGCCCAAAAATTCCCGAGCATCTCAAAAGCCCCGACATTGTTATGCTAGGAAACCTCTCTCCTGTTGTCCAGTTACAAGCCTTAGAGCAATTAAAGACCAATCCAAAACTAATTGTGCTAGACACCATGGATTTTTGGATGGAACATTTTCGACCTGCACTGGATCAGATAATTGCAAAAGTAGATGTTATTTCCATAAACGATGAAGAAGCCCGACAGTTGACCAGGGAATACTCTTTGGTCAAAGCAGCCGATCAGATCCATCAAATGGGCCCTAAATATGTCATCATCAAAAAAGGAGAGCATGGAGCCTTACTTTTCCATAAAAATGAAATTTTTTGTGCTCCTGCACTCCCAATGGAGGAGGTTTTTGACCCCACCGGTGCCGGTGATAGCTTTGCCGGAGGATTTACCGGATATTTGACACAAACAGGAGATATTTCTTTTAACAATATGAAATTGGCTGTCATTTACGGGTCTGCCATGGCTTCCTTTACCGTTGAAAAATTTGGAACGGAAAATTTAGTTAACTGTACGCCTACTATGATGGTAGCTCGCCTAAAAGCTTTCAAGGAATTAACTAACTTTGAAATAAAGATTGAAACGGGTAAATAAATACATTATATGAGTGATACCATAAAGCACGAGTGTGGAATCGCAATGATCCATCTGAAAAAGGATCTCCATTATTTTAAAGAAAAGTATGGGACTGCTATGTATGGTATTAATAAGATGTATTTGATGATGGAGAAACAGCACAATCGAGGTCAAGATGGTGCAGGTTTGGCTTGTGTCAAATTAAATATGAATCCCGGCCAACGTTACATTGCAAGGGTGCGCTCCAACAGTCCTCAACCCATTCAAGATATTTTCAAAAAAGTCAATAAAGGGGTGCAGCAAGCCATCAATCAACATTCGGATCTATTGGAGGATATCGAACATTTCAAACAAGAAGTCCCTTTTGCTGGAGAGTTGCTGCTTGGTCATTTGCGTTATGGAACTTTTGGAAAGAACAGTATTGAAAGTGTTCATCCTTTTCTGAGGCAGAACAATTGGATGCATCGTAATTTGATTGTTGCTGGAAATTTTAACTTGACTAATGTCACTGAACTCTTTGATACTTTGGTGGAATTGGGACAGCACCCCAAAGAAAAAACCGATACCATCACTGTAATGGAAAAAATCGGACATTTTTTGGACGATGCTGTCGCCAAAATTTACAAGAAACTTAAAAAGGAAGGTTTTACAAAGGCAGATGCCTCACCTCAGATCGCCGAGCGTCTCAGTATGAAAAAGGTACTGCGCAAAGCTTCCAAGAAATGGGACGGGGGTTATACTATAGCGGGCTTGTTGGGTCATGGCGAATCTTTTGTCTTTAGAGACCCTGCCGGAATTCGTCCAGCCTATTATTACGATGACGATGAAATACTTGTGGTTGCCTCAGAAAGACCTGCCATACAAACGGTATTCAACGTTTCCTTTGAAGACATTCAAGAACTGCCTCCCGGTTGTGCCTTATTGACCAAAAAATCGGGAGCAGTAAAATTGAGTCAAATCCAAGAGGCAGTCTCCCCTAAATCCTGTTCGTTTGAGCGAATTTATTTCTCTAGAGGAAGTGATGCAGAAATCTATAAAGAACGTAAGAAATTAGGAAGACTGCTGTTTCCCCAAATCCAAAAAGTCATTGACAATGATTTGGAAAATACGGTTTTCTCCTTTATTCCCAATACTGCCGAAACCTCTTTTTATGGTCTTTTGGGAGCAGTTCAGGACAACATTGTCCAGTCGCTTAAAAAAACTATACAAAACAAAAACAATCTCCAAAATGGGGAGCTTGAAAAACTGTTTTCGTTGCGCCCCAGAATTGAAAAAATAGCCATTAAAGATGCTAAACTAAGAACTTTTATCACCGAGGATGCAAGTAGGGATGACCTAGTAGCCCATGTTTATGATGTGACCTATGGGGTTATCCAACCCACAGACAATTTGGTCATCATAGACGATAGCATTGTTCGAGGTACCACTTTGGAAAAGAGTATATTGAAAATGTTGGATCGGCTCAATCCCAAGAGAATCATTATTGTTTCCAGTGCCCCTCAAATCCGTTATCCCGATTGCTATGGAATAGACATGGCAAAAATTGATAACTTTATAGCTTTCAAGGCGACCCTTAAATTACATGAGGATCAAAATACTCTGGAACAAACTTTGGAAGATATTTACAATAACTGTAAACTCAATCAAGATTATCCTTTGGAGGAGGTCGAAAATTGTGTAAAAGCTCTTTACGAACCTTTTTCCAATGAGCAAATTTCAGTCAAAATTGCTCAAATGTTAAAGGGTGACAGCATAAAGGCAGAAGTGGAAATTATATTTCAAACTATAGAAGGTTTGCATCAAGCTTGTCCTAAAAATCTCGGTGATTGGTATTTCTCGGGGGATTATCCAACCCCTGGTGGTAACAGGGTCGTTAACCGTGCTTTTATGAATTTTTATGAAGGAAAATCTGTAAGAGCCTATTAATGAGTGCAATAATTTTTTTAATAAAAAAAATTATTTGTTTATAATAAAGCAAATTTCTTGAAGTTCCATTCACCTGAAAAAAACGCATTTTAACGTTTTATTATTTATGAAATAATGCAATAATCTAATTTTACAGAACCAGAACATAAGTAGGTTAAGTTCATGGTAAGATTTGGGGCAAAAAGGGAGGATTTATTCTCCCTTTTTATTTTTAATACCCATTTGATCATTAATATTTTAAATATTTTGATCATATAATTCACTCACTTTTTCCCAGTTAATCACATTAAAAAAAGCACTGATGTAGTCCGGTCTTCTGTTTTGGTAGTTCAGATAATATGCGTGTTCCCAAACATCTAGTCCAAGTATGGGTGTTCCTCCACATCCGATACCCGGCATCAAAGGATTGTCTTGGTTTGCAGAAGAACAAACTTCTACTTTGCCTCCTTGAAGAACGCAAAGCCAAGCCCAGCCCGAACCAAATTGGGTAGCAGCGGCATTAGAAAAAACCGTTTTAAAATCTTCAAAAGATCCATAAGTTGCATTAATTGCCTCTGCTAAGGCACCCGAAGGGGCTCCGCCTCCATTTGGACCTATCACTTCCCAAAACAAGCAGTGGTTGTAATAGCCTCCTCCGTTGTTTCTTAAAGCAGCATTGTTCATGTCCATGTTTTCCATAATTGTCTCGATGGTATCGGATTCCATTCCCGAACCCTCAAGCGCGCTGTTGAGCTTGGTTGTGTAACCATTGTGGTGTTTTCCGTGGTGTATCTCCATGGTTCTTGCATCAATGTGCGGTTCTAATGCGTCGTTTGCATAAGGTAATCTTGGTAATTCAAAAGCCATAATATTATTTATTTATTACAAAAGTAGAATTTCTTTTATTCATTTGGTAAGCGATAATGATGAAAAACCTAATTTTAAAAATTATACCAGCATATGAAATCTAGTCCTTTTCAAATCATAAATGCGGCTGCAGGCTCAGGAAAGACATATGCATTGGTGTATGCCTATCTCAAAAAATTGCTCTCCACTCATCGGGAGGATACCTATCGAAATATGTTGGCCCTTACTTTTACCAACAAGGCCGTCAACGAAATTAAGTACAGAGTTCTAAACAATCTCTACTTAGTTGGACACCACATTCATGATGATAAAATCAAGGAGATTCGCTCCAGCTTAATTATTGATTTGAAAATCGACTTGCCATCACTTCAACAAAAAGCACAGCGAGTATTGAAGAAGATCCTTCACGAATATGCCGCTTTTGAAGTAATTACATTGGACCGTTTTACACACAAAATCATCAAGAGTTTTGCCAAAGATTTAAAAATACCTGCCAGCTTTGAAGTTACCCTCGACAGTGATCTATTGTTGGGAGAAATGACAGAAAACATTTTAGACCAGGCAGGCATAGACAAACCCTTGACCGAAACCTTGGTTGCTTTCAGTCTAAGTAAAATCGACGAACTTAAGAGTTGGAACATCGGTAAAGACCTGTTCGATTTTTCAAAACTATTGATCAACGAAAACAATCGACAGCCACTGTCCGTCCTAAAAAAAATAGATCAAAAAGAATTCAAAGCCCAAAAAAAAACATTTGAAAAACACCTCAGTGACCTCAAAAATGAGCTTAAAATCATTGGAACAGATACACTTCAACTAATCATTAACCAGGGTTTGACCGAAGATGACTTTAACCGGAAAACCCTCTATAAACATTTTGAAAAAATAGAGAGTGGGAAAATTGATGGACTTTATGAAAACCAATTGGAAAAAAACCTCACGGAAGGACACTGTCTTTACACCCAATCTCTTTCTGAAGTAAAAAAAACAATTATCGATGCCTTGATCCCTGAACTTTTCACCAGTTTTAGCCGAGCTAAATTGAAGGTAGGAAAACTGCTGCTCCTCAAGAGCATTATCAGCCAATGGACCCCTTTATCACTGATCGGTCGGATGGAAAAAGGTCTAGAAGAACTTCAGCTTACTCAAAATCGATTACTTCTTAGTCGATTTAATGATATGATTGACAATGAAATTTCAGATCTTGATGCTCCATACATATACGAACGTCTGGGAGAAAAATACCGTTATTATTTTATCGACGAATTTCAGGACACTTCCCGCTTGCAATGGAAAAATCTCATCCCTCTAATCTCTAATGCTTTGCAAGGACTAGACGATGATCATCAAATGGGATCCCTACTTCTGGTGGGTGATCCCAAACAAGCGATATACAGATGGAGGGGAGGGGATAACGAGCAGTTTTTGAGCCTTTTAAACAAAGAAAGTCCCTTTCCGCTATTGTTTCCCGAAATCACCTTATTACCAAAAAATTACCGTAGTAAAGAGGCCATTGTAGATTTTAACAATCAGTTTTTTGCTTGGGTAGGTGCCAGATGTGAAGACACCGAGCAGAAGCAAATGTTTGAGCAAGATACCCATCAGGAGTTTAATTCCAAAAAAGGAGGGCAGGTAGTCGTGCAGTTTATCGAAAAGAGTAGGAAAAAAGAAAGTACCATACCACTCTATCAAGAAAAAACGGTTAGCTATCTTAAGTCCGCAAGATCCAATGGTTATTCTTGGAAAGACATGGCCGTATTGGTTCGAAAAAAAGAGCAGGCTGAACTGGTAGCCAATGCACTTCAGGCAGAAGACATTCCTTTGATCTCCTCAGAGTCTCTGTCATTAGGGAGTTCTATTAAAGTAAATTTTCTCATTGCCCTGATTCGTTTGGCGGTAGACCCGCAGGATGAAGTACAAAGAAAAAACATCATCGAATTTTTGTACCGTCAATTGGGAGCAAAAATGGATTTGGATCAAATCCTGAGTACTATGGTTTTTCTCCCCATTAATGCCCTTGAAGAGGAAATCAAAAAACAATTTAATGTTTCATTTGATTTTCAGCTTTTTTTAAAAAAATCCCTCTACAATGCTATTGAGTATGCCATTGCCGCTTTCCAATTGATTGAAAACATGGAAGCGCATTTGATCGCCTTTTTAGATGATATTTTTGAGTTCAGTAACCAAGATGTAGGAAGTTTTTTGAGTTACTTACAATACTGGGATCAAAAAGGAAAGGAACAAAAAATAATAATCCCCGGGGGAACCGACGCAGTAAAGATCATGACCATTCACAAGGCTAAGGGACTCGAATTCCCGGTAGTGGTCCTTCCTTTTGCTTCAGAGGAATTAGTGTCCTCACGAAGCCGAAAGGTATGGTATCCCATCAAAAACCATTTTGATACTTCCTTTGGTTGGGGAAGAATTCATTTTTCAAGCAAATTAAAATATTTGGGCGAGGAGGCTAACGCATTTTATGAGAGAGAGATTTTGGCAGAAAGAGGGGATGCCCTCAATACTTTTTATGTAGCCTTGACCCGCGCTGTTTCACAAATGTGTTTGATCTGCACCTTAGAGACAGAAAGATCGCCCGTTGACAAAAGCTATGCCACCTTGCTCAACCATTTTGTAAGAAGTCAAAATCAAAACCCTCAAATAGAATCCCCTTTTGTATGGGGTACAGCCGAGAGGAAAGAAAGCGATGATAAAGATCAAACTATGGTAAAAACCCTCAAACCCGATTTCAAAGTCCAGATAAATTGGCAAAAAAGACTTTGGATACAATTGCAAGCAAAGCAAGACGAGTCGGCTGTTGCTGCCCAAAAAGAAGGCTTATTGGTTCACGACTTAATGGCTGAAGTATACTCTTTTAAAGACGTCTCTGCTGTTGTAACCGATGCTCTTCATTCCGGAAGTATCAATAAAGAAGAATACGACCACTATTTACAAATGCTTAATAATATAGTGGATCATCCACAACTATCTTCCTGCTACCAAGAGGATGTAGAAGTCTATAATGAAAAGGACATTTTGATCCCCCAAAAATCTTTTGTCCGTCCCGATAGGATCGTAAAAAATAAAGACGGCTGGGTGATTATTGATTATAAAACTGGAAGAGAAGAGCCCCACCACTTCTCTCAAATTAGACACTATGCTGAATTGCTGGAGGAGATGACCAATGAAAAATCAAAATGCTTTTTGGTTTACATAGGAAAAAAGGCCGTCGTAAAAACAGTAGCATGATATTAAACCCCAAGGTCTAAAAACACAGATGAAAAGCTTTCTGGACGAAATAGCAGAAGAAGTTATCAATTCAAAACACCCTTTTGAATCTGTCAAAGTTGTTGTCCCCAGTCGTCGGGCAAGTTTGTTTCTAAAAAATGCATTGGCCCGTCAAATTCAAAAACCGGCTTTTGCTCCTGAAATCGTCAGTATCGAAAATTTTGTAGAAGAACTTTCAACTTTAAAAAAGGTAGGTCCCGTAGATCTGATTTTTGAATTTTATACCGTATACAAAGAGGTATCCGATGAAAAACAACGGGATTCGTTCGATCAATTTCTGGGCTGGGCCTCCGTTATTTTATCCGACTTCAACGAAATGGATGCCCATTTGGTAGATGTCAAAACTTTCTTTGATTTTCAATTTTCGCTCCAGGAAATGACTCAATGGGCCAAAAACAAAGATCAAAGTAATATCATCCAAAATCATTTGGAATTTTGGAGGATCATGCCTTCGCTTTATAAGGGACTAAATCAAAGACTACAACAACAACAGCAAGGTACCTTGGGATTGATTTTCAGGGAGGCGGTTGCCAATTTGGAATTTTATATAAGCCAGACTTTCAAACACCACTATTTCGTTGGCTTTAATGCACTCAATGAATCCGAATCCCAAATCATTCAGGAGTTTATCTCGAGTAACAAGGGAACAGTCCATTGGGACATCGATCAATATTTTTTTCAAGACAAAGTAAACGCTGCGGGCAAATTTATCCGTAAATATCATCAAGAATGGAAATCTCTACCATCTCAACCGAGTTCATTTCAAAACCATTACACTAACCCCAAAAAGATCGAGCTTATTGGCGTGAGTAAAAATGTTGCTCAAGCCAAATATGCTGCTCAATTGGCGGTACAACTGGCAACAGATTATCCCGATGAAAAAACAGCTGTTGTATTGGGTAACGAATCCCTGTTGACACCGGCAATCTCTGCTATCGATGGCACTGTATTGGGTTGGAATGTCACCATGGGCTACCCTCTGAAAGAGACACCTACTTCTGATTTTTTTGAACTCTTTTTCCAATTACACGTCAATGCCAAGAAAGGATTCTTTTTCTATAAGAATCTCAAAAGCTTATCTTCAACCCCGTGGTTTCTATCACTTCTCAAATTTAATGACTTGGATACTGAGGAGCATTTGAAAGACATTGAGTCAAAAAATTTATATCGTTTTCCCCAAAACATACTCTATCGATCAGATAATGTTCGAGCCATTGACCATTGCCTTTTCGCTCCGGCCGAAGTCATTGTTGATTTTATCCTCCGCCTAATTTATATTTGCGATTTTTTTATTGTGTTTTTGGAGCACTCCCAGGAAGCCGATGCTAATTTACATTTGGCCTATTTCCAAAAATTTAAAGCCCTTTTCAACCAGTTGGAAACCATGCATCAAAAACACAATTTTATTGAAAGCCTGCCCTTACTTATTTTGGTTTTTAGAGCACTTGTCAAGGGAGAAAAAATTGATTTTTTAGGGGAACCATTGGAGGGAATACAGTTTATGGGACTATTGGAAACTCGTTTGTTGGATTTCGAAAATTTGGTAATTACCAATCTAAACGAGGGCATTTTGCCTTCAGGAAAAAAGAACCATTCTTTTCTGCCATTTGACCTGAGGAAAAAATTCAATCTACCTACTTTTTTGGAAAATGACGCCATCTATACCTATCACTTCTACCGTCTCCTTCAAAGGGCCAAAAGGGTTTATTTACTTTACAATACCCAAAGTGATGGACTGAACTCCGGTGAAATGAGCCGCTTTTTGTATCAGTTAAAATACCAACATCAGCCTGCTCACCAAGTCGAAGAAAAACATCTGGTCTTGAATTATCGTACCCCAAAAGATTCTGATCATTTCATTGAAAAAACTGAAAAAATTCAGCAGCAACTACGTGCCATTGCCGAAAAGGGTTTTTCACCCTCCTCTCTTTCTCTTTACTTGAGAAATCCTCTGGAATTTTATTATCAAAGGGTGTTAAAGATCAAGGAAAAAAATACCATGGAATCTACCATCAATTATATGGACAAAGGAAATCTGGTACATGAGGTCTTGGAGCAACTCTATTTGCCCTATCAAGATCAAATAATTACGCCTACTGATTTTAAACAAATGAAAGAACGCCTAGTGCCACTGATGGAAGAACGCTATCAATCCATTTATCATGGTACCCAACATAGAACCGGTCGGAACCACATTATTTTTGAAGTACTGAAAAAGTCCATTTTAGATTTCTTAGAAATTGAACAAAAAAATGTTGAGGAGGGTAATCACATCAAGATACTTCATTTGGAACATCAATTTGAACAAAGCATTCAAGTGCCAGGAATTGATTTTCCTGTCAAATTAATTGGTGTGGTGGACCGTATTGATTTGTTCAACGATACACTGAGAATAATCGATTATAAAACAAGTATGATTCAACCCAACCAACTGAAATTACCCCATTGGGATGTGTTTAATGAGCATACAGACTATGCCTATTTGTTTCAGATTTTACTGTATTCTTATGTTCAAAAACCCCTTTTATCTAAATACCATAAATCAACTGCCGGGATTATTTCATTCAGAAACCTACCCCAATATTTTATTCCTTTTTTATTGGAAAACAGTCAAAATCAAGCTCTAAATAAAGTAAATCTAGACCGTTTTGAAGCAACTTTAAATAAAATTATCATTGAAATTTTTGATCCTAAGGTTAATTTTAAGGACAAGGGTAATTAATTTAAATTTCAAATTTATATTCAATATATTTAGAAAAAATAAATACCCATGAGTGAAAAGTCCAATAAAAAACAAGGGGAAAGAGGTATACAGCGTGAAAAACTCAATTGGCTCTTACGAATTATTACATTGGGAGACCGATTTTCTTTGCAAGATTTTTACGATCGAATCAAAAAAGGCTTTGTAGAGTTCCTAATTGTATTTTTTGGTGTATTGGTTTCTTTTGGGGTAGAAAGACAAGGGGAAGAATTTGGAGACAGAGAGTCCAATATCGATAACCTAATTGGCCTGAGGGATGAAATGATCGATATCCAAGAATACACCCAAATATATATGGAAGAAAATCAATGGATTAGGGAGTTGTACAACGAATTATATGAACAATGGGATGAGGATAGAGATAGTGTTTTTTTATTTATAGACGATTCTGATGGATTGCCTTATTCTCCACTTTCCTTCTACAACAACTACAATCCCTTCAATCCACCAAGGGTAGTATACGAAGCCATAAAACTTGATGGAACCTTCAGGTTTTTGGGATCAGAGGTAGGTCGATTTGTTAACAATACCTATGATGGAACCGACCTTAAATATTTGATGCTCAACACAGACCGTGAGGAAAAAGTCTATGTAGACCAGTTCGAAGCACAGGTGGCTAATAAATGGATTTATGACCTAGAAAAAATTGATTTATATGATACTGACTTTTGGCTAAAACACCGAAAATATTTTCAAAAGGAGAAATATTTGAAATACAATCTATTCAAGCGCTTGGGATTATGGGAGCAAATATCTGAGCAATTACTTGAATATGAAAAAGAAGTTGGAGTTAATATAAAAAAACTTGATAGCGTAATACAACTTAAAGAGGATGAGTTTGTATTTATTTATTGGTGGTTTTAGAGTTTTCAATTATGCCCGCTACCAATTTACCAGATATCAAGGCAGGGGGTACCCCTGGACCGGGTACAGTCAATTGTCCAGTAAAATAAAGATTTTTCACCTTTTTACTTTTCAATTTAGGTCTTAAAAAAGCTGTTTGTAAAAGAGTATTTGCCATACCATACGCATTCCCTTTGTAGGAATTGTAAACAGAAACAAAATCATTTACGCAAAAAGACGATTTAAACAAAATATCTTCTTTTAAACTCTGATTGGTAAGTTTTTCTAGACGGCTCAAAATCACCTCAAAATAGTGATCTCTTAGCTTCTTTGTGTCATCCAATCCGGGTGCAATAGGGATCAAAATAAAGCAAGCTTCTTTTCCCTTAGGGGCCATACTAGGATCAGTGATCGATGGAAAATTGGCGTAAAACAAGGGTTCTTTTGGCCATTGGGCAGTGTCGTATATTGTTTGGGCATGTTTGTCAAAGTCCACATCAAAAAACAAGGTATGGTGGGAGACATTTTTAGCCTTTTTATTCAATCCTACATAAAAAATAAGGGAGGAAGGGGCAAATGTTTTTTTATCCCAGTAGGCCTCGCTGTATACTCTTAAATCTTTCGGCAGCAAAGTTTCAGTGTGGTGATAATCGGCGCCACTTAATACAATATCGGAAAAAATATTTTTCCCATCGATTTTGATTCCTACAGCTTTTTTGTTTTCCAGCAATATTTTCTTCACAGGACTGTCGAGGTGAATTTTCACACCCAAACTCTCCGCCAGTCTAACCATTCCTTTTACGATGCTGTACATACCGTCTTTGGGATGCCATGTCCCTAATCCAAAATCGGCAAAATTCATGAAATTGTAGAAAGCAGGTGTATCTGAAGGTTTGGCACCCAAAAACAAGACTGGAAACTGAAGGATCTGAGCCAGTTTGGGGTTTTTAAATTCTCTCGTTACCTCTCTCTTTACATTAGAAAAAAAGTAACTTAATTTTTTGAGAGTATCTGGCGTGACTAGTTCAAGAGGAGATATCCCGGGTCGGTAGACCAATTCATCAATCGCAATTTTGTAATTATCCCCAGCTTTTCTGATGAATTTTTTAAGTTTTGCGGCACTACCTTCCTCCTCTGCCTCGAAAGCTGCATAGATCTTTTCCAAAGAATCTCCGATCAGGATTGAATCATTTTTACCAAAATAAACTTGATAGCCTGGATCCAAACGTTCTAACTCATAATAGTCACTGACCTTTTTCCCAAAATCTCCAAAAAACTTTTCAAAAACATCTGGCATCCAATACCAAGAGGGTCCAATATCAAAAACAAATCCCTCTTTTTTCAGTTGACGAGCTCGCCCTCCAGGAGTACTGTTTTTCTCAAAAATTTGCACTTGATGCCCCGACTTTGCTAAATAGCAAGCTGCCGACAAGGAAGAAAACCCTGAACCAATGATGCTTATGCGCTTTTTCATTTGGTTACAAAGCTATCAATTTACTAAATGATTTAGAGAATTTTATTTTTTTTTTGAAAATTCCATAATAAATGGAAAATCAGTAGATTGGGAACACATACCATTTCGAGTTGAAATAAAAAAGTAGAGATATTGTAAGATTGGATATCAAAAGGGTTTATGATTCAATAATTAGGTTAGAACACCCATTTCTTTTTACTACCCAAAAAATTACAATAACTTTTGAAAATTTATTTATCTCTTTTTCTCCTTAATAAATATATTTCCTCTACAAAAGAGGCGGAGATGATGCCCGTGGGGATGGCAACAATACCGATCCCGATCAATGAAATGATGGAGGCAAAAATCTTACCCCCTACAGTAATGGGATATACATCTCCATAGCCTACTGTAGCTAAAGAGACCGTTGCCCACCAAATTGATTCTGTGATACTGGAAAACTTCTCAGGTTGAGCCTCATTTTCCAAATAGTATATGGCCGAGGCCGAAAATAATATGGCTAATGCAGAGAGAAATAGAGTGAACTTTAATTCATTTTTTACTCCTTTCAAAGCTTTAACAAATAACTTTAAGGAACTGCTGTCTCTTCCAAGTTTAAAAATTCGGGTCAGGCGGAACAATCTTAAAATCCTAAGGAATCTTCCGTCTACTTTTATAAATTGATTTAGGTAGAAAGGCAAAATCGAAATCAGGTCAATCAATCCAAATGTACTAAATACATACTTCCATACGCCTTTCATTCGCTGGTTCAAATACGCTAAACGTATACGGAACAAGTATTCAAAAGAGAAAATATAAATCGAAATAGCCTCAAAAATGCTAAACTGACTACCATAAACATTTCGAATTGAGACATGAGATTCCATAATCATCGCCACTACATTGGCAATGATCAATAAATAAATGAATTTGTCAAAAAGAACAGGAGACCTCAAGATCGATTATTTTTAGAAAGATCAATGAAAATTCCGATCATTACTCCTATCATTGAGGCTATAACTACAAAAGCTACAAAAGAAGGTGTCATATATAAATAATATTGTCAATCAAAGATAATCAATTTGATATATCCACTAAAATTGGTAAAGATCACTGAATTTATTTTTTTTTGTTTAATCTTTTTTTGTTAAAGATTTTTTGCATATCTTTAAACAGTTTAAATTCAATTTGGTTTATTAGCGCCTCTGCGATTACTATCTCCTAAAGTCAAATTCTAAAATCCTAGCAGAGGCGTTTTTTTTTAACGCCTGATTTTTCTCATCTTTTGACAGTTTTTACCTAATTTAGTAACTGCAGGATGATAATGATTTGGATGGAAGGATTGACGACGATTACATTTTTTAAATTTCATAAAAACAAAAGCTGGGCATTCGCTCAAATGGGCTTTATTCCGTCTAAACTTCAACAAAAATCTGGTCTGAGGTTCTTCAAACTCATGGGTACCGGTGGTGGAAATGGCTTTAGTCTATGGCCTGATTTTGGGACTTATGCCTTTTTGGGAGTTTGGGATAATCAAAAATCAGCAGACGATTTTTTGATCAACAACGATATTATCAAAACATATTATCAAAAAGCCTCTTCCATCAGAACTATTAAAATGTTACCCGTTAAAAGCCATGGCTTGTGGAGTGGCCAAAATCCTTTTTTAGAACATAAAATACAGACCCATGATTCTGAATTGCCTGTAGCGGTTATTACAAGAGCCACACTGCGTCCCTCACGACTATTCTCCTTCTGGAGATCAGTGCCCTCTGCCAGTGAAGCCATTCAAAATGCTGAAGGGGTGCAATATTTCAAAGGTATAGGTGAGTGGCCTTTTATTCAACAGGCAACTCTTAGCCTTTGGGACAGTTTTGAGGCTGTCAAACAATTTGCCTACCGTAACAAAACCCATGCATCCATCATCAAAAAAACAAGAAGTCAGCATTGGTATAGCGAGGATCTCTTTGCCCGATTTCAAGTACTGTCTGACACCGGATTTATTGAATCTATTCCATCTAAAAAATGAAAACAGCAGTTGTTATAGGTGCAGGAATTGGCGGAATTGCAGCGGCTTTGCGATTGTCCAAAAAAGGCTACCAAGTCACTGTCTTTGAGGCTAATGACTACCCGGGAGGAAAACTCAGTGCCTTCAGTCTGGGAGACTATCGTTTCGATGCAGGGCCTTCGCTTTTTACTATGCCTCAATACGTCAACGAATTGTTTGAACTTCACGATGAGAGAGCCATTGATTTTTTTACTTATCAAAAGAAAAAAATCGCCTGCCAGTATTTTTGGGAAGATCATACCCAAGTCACCGCATATGCCGACCTGGAACTTTTTCTAGAAGAAGTCCAAAACAAGTTGGGGGTAAAAGCAGAGGTATTGAAAAAATACCTCAAACGTGCTAAGAAAAAATTTGATTTGACCGCTCCCTTGTTTTTGGAACAGTCCCTGCACAAACTCAAAGGGTTTTTGAATGTAAAAACCCTAAGGGCACTTATCAATCTGGGCCTTTATGAAATCAATCAAAATCTGCATTCAGTCAATGCAAATCAGCTTAAGGAACCCCATTTGGTGCAGATGTATGACCGCTATGCTACCTATAACGGCTCTTCACCTTATCAAACCCCGGGCATCATGACATTGGTACAGCACTTGGAACAAGAATATGGAACTTTTGTACCTGACGGAGGAATGGAACAAATCACCCAGTCCCTTTTTGAATTGGCAAAAAGAAAGGGGATCACTTTTCATCTGGGAGAAAAAGTTAATCAAATCCTAGTAAAAAATGGAAAGGCCACCGGGGTCAAAACCAAAGATCAAACCCTTATAGCAGATCTTGTACTGTCCAATATGGATGTTTTTCCAACCTATAAAAACCTCCTTAAAGACATCAGACCCCCTTTGAGGGTTTTAGCTCAAGAACGCTCCAGCTCCGCGGTCATTTTTTATTGGGGTATCAACAGGATTTTTGATCAACTCGATTTACACAACATATTTTTTTCTCAGGACTATAAATCAGAATTTGAGGCCATCTTTAATCAAAAAGAACCAAGTGATGATTTTACAGTTTATGTCAACATAACTGCTAAAGATGTGCCTTCAGATGCTCCCGTGGGAGGAGAGAACTGGTTTGTGATGATCAACACTCCTGCAAACTACGGTCAGGATTGGGATCAAATAAAAAACAATCTGAAAGAAAAAACCATTGAAAAACTCAACCGAATCCTCAAAGTGGACTTGAGTTCTTTGATTCAGGAAGAAGAAGTTTTGACACCTCCACAGATTGAGCAAAAAACATCTTCTTACCTGGGATCTTTATACGGTAGCTCTAGCAACGATAAAATAGCCGCTTTTTTGAGGCATCCCAATTTCAGTTCCAAAATCAAAAATTTATATTTTTGTGGAGGGAGTGTTCATCCCGGCGGTGGCATTCCCTTATGTTTGCTCTCTGCCAAAATTGCTACTGATCTAATACCCTGAAGTTTAAGATGATTCCATTCAATTTAAACCGCGAGAACATTTCTATCGCCATCATTTGGTTGTTTCATATCAGTGGTGTTTTGGGAATACTTTACGGAAATTCAGAATGGTTTATATCGGCTACCCCCCTCAATTTATCGATCAATTTCCTACTTTTAATGATCAATTGTAAGGGACATAAATGGTTTTTTCCAATGGTTATTTTGGGATTTTTGACTGGGATGATCACTGAAATTTTGGGAGTTCAATTGGGTTGGATTTTTGGGGATTATCAATATGGAGATGCATTGGGGATAAAGGTTTTGGGTGTTCCACTTCTTATAGGAGCAAATTGGGCTCTATTAACTATTGTTACAGGTGCCATTGCTCAGCAGTTTTATCAAAATTTTTTTTTGCGAATCCTCATTGGTGCAGGTTTCATGATTTTACTCGACCTATTGATTGAGCCCATTGCTCCGGTATTGGATTTTTGGATTTTTGATGGAGGAGAAGCACCTCTCCAAAACTATATCGGTTGGACAGCCGTTGCCCTATTTCTTCAAATCATTTTTTACTCTTTTCGAATAACGGTGAAGGGTTGGTTCCCCCACCAATTGTATCTTTTACAAATCATTTTTTTTACCGTATTATTGATAAAGCAAACAACTATCGGTATTTGATAATCTAATTTTTTATTCATGCTTCGATATTTTTCTCTAGTTCTGATGATTATTTGTCTTTTTTCTTGTGAAGAAAAAAAATCCGACACCCAGTCAATCATTGACAAAACGAAAGATAAGCTAACCATTGCTGCTCCGGATCATGCGACTCAACTCACTCAACTTACGCCCGAGTTTATGGAGGAAAATAACATCGACCAGTGGACTCAATTCAGAAAATTTAAAGATGCAATGGAGGACATGACTCAGCTGAACCCGGCGGGTATAATGACTTTCATTTCTGAACTCTACAAAATCACCAATTCACTGTTAAAGTCACCTTTTCCTGAAAAATTTGATAAACTTCCAATCTACAGTAGAATAAAAGTGGTACAAACTCAAATCATGAAATGTCATTTTTACGCAGCCAACAAACAAAATGAAAAACTCAATCAATCACTGGATGAACTATATTTGGAATACAATATTCTGTTGAAGAGAATGATCAGCATGGCAGAAGAAAACAAAATTCAGCTAGACAGTGTGGGTGTGGATCAGTTTACTACTCAGGATTCCAATATGAAACCTGCATTTTCCAGAAAATAAATACCCTCAGAAACAGATTCAGCAATTTTTTCTCGATGGGTTTTCAAAACCAAGGCAGTCGGATTAAGTTCAAGGGCCTCATCGTATAGTGATAAAAGGTTTTTATCTAATTCAATGCTTTTATGAAGGTGGGTGTGGTTCGGTTTTTTAATGGAAGAAATGACCATTTGTTCAAAATTGAGCCGATGAATGATCAAATTTTCTACTTCTACATTGAGAGACCTCAACAGCTTGGTTACATCCTGAAAATAGCGATTTCTAAAGGTAGATTGTAAATTAAAATACCGTTTATCTTTCGGTAGGTTGGACTCGTCCGAAGCTTTTAGATACTCCAACTTTGAATTCTTAAGAAGGTTAAGAATTTTTTTAAGTAAAGCAATATATTCTGATATACTAGTCATAACCTAATTTCTGCAAACTTAAACAGAATTAAAGCCAAGTCCGATTTGTGTTTTAATTTAATATTAACAAGTTTTTCACCGTGAATCGACATTTCAATTCAAAAAGTACTTTTTCGGAACTTATGATACCCCTAATTATTCCCGTTTCTTCAAATTTTGGCGGCCTGAGTCGGGCCATTTTTGCCATCTGTGTGTAATATTCTTTTCGTGTGGGGTGAAAGGGTGTTACGGCATTATAAGTTTGATTTCCTTTCCAGCTTTCAACTATTTTTAATATAACGGCTACAGCATCTTGCTGATGGATAAAATTGATTGGGGAATATGGGTTAGGGAGATTTTTTTTACCGCTTAGGGTGAAAATGGGATGACGGTTAGGTCCCATTAATCCACCCAATCGGACAATACAGCTTTCAAAATTTTTGTTTTTCAAAAGATTTTGCTCCACATTGATGATCTGCTTTGCCGATGGAGTATCTCCCAACAAATCACTTGCTTCAGTAATGACCCCTTCTTGAAAACCATATACGGAAGTACTGCTGGTAAACAAAACCCTTTGAATTTTGAAAGATTCCACTTTTCCAATGATTTGCTCGATGAGGGCGACATAGTTGCGTTGGGGATTTTTTCTCAAACCTGGAGGTATTGTGATTACCATTGTATCAATGTCTTCGAAAAAATCGGATTCTCCCTCCACGGTAGATTCCGTAAACCTCAAAAACTGGGCATGGAACCCTTTGTTTTGTAGTCCGTTTACTTTTCTCTTAGTTGTCGTTGTTAACCATACCATATGGCCTTTATTTTTGGCTTTTTCTGCCAAGGCCAAGCCCAACCATCCACTACCTAATATTCCAATTTTATTCATTTCACCATGGTTTTGTTTGAACTTTTTTAAAATGATATTTGTCAAAAATATTAAATGATATTAAAAAATTCATTATCTTATTAAATGAAAAACAATGAGTTATGCCGATAAAAAGCTTTCAAGGAGAGCGAGCGACCCACTCCAAAAGATCAAACAAAACTTTATTGGTGTCTGACATCATGAGACGTGATTTGGTGGTATTCACACAGGAGCAAACCATTCACGAAGTAATGAAAAAATTCATCAAATACCGTATTTCTGGAGGCCCTGTTGTTGACGACACTGGAAAATTGATTGGGGTTATTTCAGAGGCAGACTGTATGAAAGAAATTTCAGATAGTCGCTATTTTAACCTACCTATACTCGACAAAACCGTTGCTCATTTTATGACTTCTAAGGTGGACACCATAGATGCCAACAAGACCATTTTTGAAGCTGCTTCAATGTTTTTTAAAACTACCAGAAGACGTTTTCCTGTGTTGGATAAATCTAGATTGGTAGGTCAGATCAGTCGAAAAGACATTGTAGTTGCTACGCTCAATATGAAAAGCCAGACTTGGCGTTAAAAGATCTGTTGTGCCACCCGGTAGGTATTTGCATGAGCCTCTATAATTACCTTAATGTCTTTAGAATAACCTCCACCCATACTACATTGAACCGGCAAAGAGTGTTTGTGGCAAAATTTCAGTACCTGCTCGTCCCTTTGTTTACAGCCCTCTAGGCTCATTCCCAATCGGCCCAAACGATCTGTACCAACCACATCTACCCCTGAAAGGTAAAAGACGAAGTCAGGGTCTACTTTTTCAAAAAGTTTGGGGAGTGTTTCATTTAGTATATTTAAATAAATGTCATCTCCGGTATTGTCCTCTAGTGCAATATCCCAGTCGCTTTGTTCTTTTCTAAAAGGATAGTTTTTTTGGCCGTGCATCGAAAAGGTAAATACTCGATCTTCTTTTTGAAATATCTTGGCAGTACCATTGCCCTGGTGAACATCCAAGTCGATTATCAAAACTTTTTTGGCTTTTTGGTTATCCAACAAGTATCTAGCTGCGATGGCTTGGTCATTCAACATACAAAAAGCTTCACCGTGGGTTGAATAAGCATGATGCGTCCCTCCAGCGATATTAAATGAGATACCTTTTTCTAGAGATTTCATTGCGCCCTCGACTGTACCACCTGCAATTACAAATTCTCTTTCCACCAATTGTTTGGAGTTGGGGAACCCTATTTTTCTGACTTCTGATCGGTTAAGGTTCATATGCTTTAAACGATTCACATAACTCTTTTGGTGAACAACTTTCACAATATCCTCATTTAAAGCTTTAGGTGAAAAAAAATCTTCACGATCACAAGTTCCCTCATACATCAATTGTTTGGGCAAAAGGTCGTATTTCTCCATAGGAAACCTATGGTTTTTTGGAAGGGGCAATACATAAATGGGATCAAAAGCAACAGAAATCACAGGGTATATTTACCTAATGGTCAAACCGCTGGGGGTGTTTTCGTCCTCCGGTGAAATGAAAATCAATCGCCCGTCTTGATCTTCTGCCATCAATAGCATCCCCTGACTCTCTACACCACGAATCATTCTGGATTGAAGGTTGGTCAAGACAGTTACCTTTTTGCCCACCACCTCATCTGGATGATAACTCTCGGCAATGCCGGATACTATGGTTCTTTGTTCCTTACCCAAGTCTACTTTCAACAACAAAAGCTTTTTGGTTTTGGCCATTTTTTCTGCTTCGAGGATGGTACCCGTCTTGAGATCCATTTGTGTAAAATCATCAAAAGAAATCATCTTTTTGGGTGCCTCCTCCAATTCATTTTTTTTGTTTTCATCTGATAGGTTATTCTTTAATTTATGAAGTTGCTTTTCAATGTCCTCCCCCTCAATTTTTTCAAAAAGTAATTGAGATTGAGACAGCAGGTGTCCAGTAGCCAAAATTGGCCGATCACCAATTACATCTTCCCATGAGGCATTGAGCTGAAGCATATCCTTCAACTTTTTAGATGTAAATGGGAGTAATGGTTCGCAGAGGATACTTAGTGTAGCTGCAATTTGAAGAGCTGTGAACATAATAGTTTCCACCCTCTTAGGATCTGTTTTAATTAATTTCCAAGGCTCTTGATCTGCCAAGTACTTATTACCCAATCGTGCGAGATTTATAACTTCCTGACTGTAAGCTCTAAAACAATAATTCTCAATTTCATTTTCCATCAGAGATGGAAATTCTTTCATTTTTGTCAAAGTTGCTTGATCGAGATCACTCAAATCGCCTATTGAAGGGACTTTCCCATCATAATATTTTTGAGTCAGTACCATTACTCGATTGATAAAATTTCCAAAAATAGCGACCAACTCACTGTTATTTCGGGTTTGGAATTCTTTCCATGTAAAATCATTGTCTTTGGTTTCGGGAGCATTGGCTGTCAATACATATCGCAGCACATCTTGTTTGTTGGGAAAGTCCAGCAAATATTCGTGTAACCATACTGCCCAATTTTTAGAGGTGGAGATTTTATCACCTTCCAAGTTCAGGAATTCATTGGCTGGAACATTTTCAGGCAGTATATAATTTCCAGTATTTTTAAGTATAATAGGAAAGATAATGCAATGAAAAACGATATTGTCTTTTCCGATAAAGTGAACTAATTGTGTATCTTCAGATTTCCAATAAGGTTCCCAGTCTATCCCTTTTTTCTGTGCCCATTCCTTGGTAGAGGAGATGTAGCCTATGGGTGCATCAAACCAAACATATAGAACTTTTCCCTCCCCTCCTTTAACAGGTACAGGGATACCCCAGTCTAAATCTCGGGTAACTGCACGGGCTTGTAAACCATTGTCAACCCAAGATTTAACTTGTCCGTAAACATTGGGTTTCCAATCCTTTTTGTGGCCTTTCAGAATCCATTCTTTGATAAATTCCTCATGTTGATCCAGCGGTAAAAACCAATGCTTAGTTTTTTTAAATTCTGGTACACTACCGGAAAGGGTAGATTTGGGTTTTATCAAATCGGTGGCATTTAACGAACTTCCACAAGATTCACACTGGTCACCGAATGCCTCGGGGTTTTGACAAACCGGACAGGTTCCGGTAACAAATCGGTCGGCTAAAAATGCTTTGGCCTCAGGATCATATAATTGCTCAGTCTCTTTGACCAAAAATTGGCCCTGATCGTCCAATTGTTTAAAAATTTCTCCTGCTGTTTGATGGTGTACCGCTCTCGAAGTTCTGGAGTAATTGTCAAATGAAATACCAAAGGTTTTAAAGGCCTCACGGATCATTTGGTCGTAATGGTCAATAACTTCTTTAGGTGTTTTTCCTTCTTTTTTTGCTTTGATTGTTATTGCCACCCCATGTTCATCACTCCCACAAATAAAAGTCACATCCTTTTCTCTCAGCCTTAGGTAGCGTACATAAATATCTGCAGGAATATATACTCCAGCCAAATGACCAATATGTATAGGACCGTTGGTGTAAGGTAAAGCAGCAGTAACGGTATATCTTTTTGGCCGCGAGGACATGTACATTTTTTGGCAAAAATAAGGATTTTATTTCCCAGCTAAGAATTTAATTTTTATACAACACAAAAGGACCTACTTAATACATTATCCCACTACCAATTAAAAAAGGCAGAAAATGTCTTCTTCTTGGACTTTAAAGGTTCAGGATACACAATCTTGGCAAAAAACTAACGCTATTCTAGGTCAGGGGGTAGATCTGATAGTCTAAATAGAAGACGCATTAAAGCACTTTCAGTTGATTACCTATTATCTAGACAAGATAGAGTCTCTATCAAAAAAATCAAATTATTGGCCACTGCTATCGATTAATTAGTTAAATCTAAGCAATTTGATGTCGACGTGAGTTTTAACTTGATCACTAATTTTTTTATGGTGATGAATGGGAATGAAATCACATGGTATTCTTTTGGATAATTTGTTATAAAAATAACATTGTGTTTTATATTGCTAACTTTGTTTAAAAAATAACCTTGAAAACTATCGCTTCACAAGTATCCGAATATGTTAAGACCAAACCTTATTTGTCTACTGCACTATCACAAGGCATCATCAATTTGACCTCTTTGGCTCGGCAGATTCAGCCCGATATTGAAAATGTACTACGTAAGCCTGCCAGAAATGGGGCTATTGTGATGGCACTCAAACGTATATCCGACAACGAGGAGTTCCTTTCTACCCACAGGATCGTGGGTGTATTGAGAAATTTGGGAGACATCACGGTGCGATCCTCTCTGACCGACTATTGCTTTAAACTTTCCGAAACCCTATTGTTGGCACAGGCTGAGTTTCTTACAGCCATAAAAGACAAAAAAGATATATTTTATACTTCATCAAGAGGAGTTGGGGAATCCAATATTGTCGTCAGCAGTAGCCTGGCCAGCTTAGTTGAAGATTTGTTTCGAGACGAGATATGTATTGACAAGATCAAAAGCTTATCCGCTATAACAGTAAAACTTCCTAATGATAATGTCAAAATTCCAGGGATTTACTATTTTATTTTTCAAAGGCTTTCTTGGGAAGGCGTCAACATCAATGAGGTGATTTCTACTTCAAATGAATTTACCATACTCATGGATGAAGATTCTGTAAATGTAGCTTTTGAAGTCATTAAAAACCTTAAATCACTTTAATCAATTATCAATATGTTGAGTTGCTCCATGAGCTTCTCTATACTTAACACATGATCCAAAACAAGTAAAAGCCTTAGACCACTTCGGGTTTGCTTTTCTTTAATGCTATATTTTTTGGGCTGTTTTTGAATCCCAATCAGTATTTGATTAAAAACGGAACTTTGATAAAAATCACTCTGTTGATCGGATAAGAAATATCCCAAACATTTTTTGTTTTTGATTATGAGCTTTTCAAGTCCCATTTTGGAAGCAAGCCACTTGAGACGAATAGTATTCAAAAGTTCCTCTCCCTCAGAAGGAATTTTGCCAAACCGGTCTTCCATATTTTTTTTGAATTGTATCAAAGCCTCCTCGTTCTTTATGTCACTTAACTCATTGTAAAGTGCCAATCTTTCACTCACTACATTAATGTATTCATCCGGAAATAAAATTTCAAAATCTGTGTCAATTTGCACCTCTTTGATATAGTTTTTTTCTAATGATTTATCTTGGTCTTCGAAAAGGGCTTTGAATTCATTTTCCTTCAATTCTCCGATGGCTTCTTCCAATATTTTCTGGTAGGTTTCGAAACCTATTTCATTGATAAAGCCACTTTGTTCTCCACCCAAGAGGTCACCGGCACCCCTTATTTCAAGGTCTTTCATGGCAATATGGATACCGGCTCCCAATGCTGAAAATTGAGAAATTGCTTTAATTCTTTTTTGTGCATCGGAGGCCATAGCACTCAGTGGCGGGGTGATAAAATAACAAAAGGCTTTTTTGTTGCTTCGGCCCACTCTTCCCCTCATTTGGTGCAGATCACTTAGCCCAAAACTCTGAGCATTATTGATAAAAATGGTATTAGCATTGGGGACATCCAGCCCATTTTCGACGATGGTCGTTGCGATCAATATATCCGACTGCCCCTCCATAAAAGCCAGTAGGGTTTTTTCCAATCGGTTGCCTTCCATCTGTCCATGGCCAATCGCAATACGAGCATCCGGGATCAATCGCTGCACCATTCCTGCTACTTCCTGAATATTTTCCACCCGATTGTGGATAAAATAAATTTGCCCACCTCTTTGCAATTCGTAACGAATTGCATCTCTAATGAGTGTTTCACTAAAACGAACAACTTCACTTTCAATGGGGTAGCGGTTTGGTGGTGGAGTGGCGATGACTGATAGGTCCCTTGCAGCCATCAAGCTAAATTGTAAGGTTCTGGGTATGGGGGTGGCAGTGAGGGTCAAAACGTCAATATTGGTTTTGAGATCTCGTAATTTTTCTTTGACTGCAACACCGAATTTTTGCTCTTCATCCACGATCAATAAGCCCAAATCCTTAAATTTCACCGTCTTATTCACCAGTTGGTGTGTGCCTATCAAAACATCAATTTTACCTTGTTGAAGTTCTTCTAATATTCTTTTTCGGTCTTTGGTCGAACGGAAACGGTTGAGGTAATCTATCTTAACAGGGAGTTTCTCCAATCTTTTGGAAAAGGTTTTGTAGTGCTGAAAAGCCAGTATAGTAGTAGGGACCAAAATAGCAACCTGTTTGCTGTCGTCAACAGCTTTGAAAGCAGCGCGGATGGCGACTTCTGTTTTTCCAAAACCGACATCTCCACACACCAGTCGATCCATTGGTCGTTCGTCTTCCATGTCTGCCTTCACGGCAGCAGTAGCTTTACTTTGGTCTGGAGTGTCCTCAAACATAAAAGAGGCCTCCAGTTCCAACTGCAAATAGCTGTCCGGTGGAAAGGCGTGGCCGATTTTTTCTCTTCTTTTTGCGTAGAGTTTGATCAGGTCAAAGGCAATGGCCTTGACCCTGGTTTTGGTTTTTTGTTTGAGGATCTTCCATGCTTTAGATCCCAATTTATGTAACTTAGGAGCATGACCGTCCTTGCCATTAAACTTGGTGATTTTATGAAGAGAATGAATGCTCAAGTAAAGGATGTCTCCTTCACCGTAACTCAATTTTATAGCCTCTTGTTTTACCCCATCTACATCAATTTTTTGAAGGCCTCCAAACTTCCCTATACCATGATCGATATGGGTGACAAAATCCCCGATTTTCAGGTGGGTCAATTCTTTGAGAGTTAGGACTTCTTTATTGGCAGCGGCAGATCGCAGTTTGTATTTGTGGTATCGTTCAAAGATCTGATGATCGGTAAAACAAGCTATCTGAGCTTCGATATCTTCGAATCCCTCAAAAAGTGGGCATACCTCGGTTTTGTAATGCACCTTGGTTTCCATCTCCCCCAAAATTTCATTTAACCGCTTGCGTTGTGCTTCACTGGAGCAAAAAATATAATTCTCGAACCCCATGTCGTGGTTGTCTTTAAGGATTTTAACCAGCCGATCGAACTGCTTGTTGATGGGGGACTGTGGACTTTGTTTGAATCTGATTCGCTCTTGAGGTTTGAAGTGGTCTGAGTTATTTATAAGTACAGTACTTTGGTGGGCCAGAGTATCCAGTAATTCTTGTCGATTTAAAAATAAGATTTCGGGCGGATATTGAATTAAGGTTTCTAGAGACTCGAATTGTTTTGCAGCTTTGGTCCCGAATTTCTCAATGCTATCCAAGCAGAGGTCGAGCTGGTTAAAAACTACTGTACTATGAGTGGGCAAAGATTCAATCAGAGATTTTCTCTTATCGGTGAAAGAAATTTTGGAGGTATTGGGCAATAAATCAATTTGATCCAAAGGACTGATGGAGAGTTGAGTATTGACGTCGAAACTCCTAAGGCTTTCAATTTCATCATCGAAAAACTCAATTCGATAAGGGTGTTGATTGGCAAAAGAGAATACATCAATAATTCCGCCTCTTACAGAGAATTCTCCAGGCTGGGTGACAAAGTTGACCCTATCAAAGCCAAATTCAAAAAGAGTTTCGTTGACAAAATCTAAACCTACGAATTCACCCGTTTTGACGGTTAATGTTTTTTGTTTTAGGGTGTGTAGAGAAATAACCTTTTCAAAAAGTGCTTGAGGGTAGGTAACTATGATCTTTTTCTTTTTGGAATAACTGAGTTTTTTTAACACCTCAGAACGTAATAACACATTGGCATTGTCCGTAGCCTCTGGGTTGTATGCTTGTCTGTAGCTGGCGGGAAAAAACAGCACTTCTTTTGAGGGGAGAAGTTGTTCGAGATCGTTCAGGTGATAGGCTGCCTGTTCAGCATTGTCAAGTACCATCAAAAAAGTGCGATCCAAATTCTTATATGCAGAAACTAGTTTAAAACTCAAACCGGATCCCACCAATCCTTTGAGTTGGCAAAAGCTGTCCTTCAAAAGTGCAGCTTCAAATGCCTTTTGACTGGAAGTTTGGGAAAATTTATCAAACAGATGTTCGATAACTTTTTTTGGCAAAGATAGCTCATCTGTTAAAATAGAAGTTAACCAGCTTATATTTATCATTCCTGCTCTCACTTGATCAATATAGACAGGCAGATGGAATACCCTTTTGTTGAGAAATTTTATGGGTTGTTTTTAATGTCTTTATTTGGATTTAATTCGTATTAATCTTGGCAAAAAGCCAAAAATTAAAAATTTTTATTTAGTTGATAACTCCTGATAATTCAATCCTTTATGAGAAGTACAATACCCTATTTTAGTATTTCAAATTGACATTAATGTTTTTGATTTTTGATACAGAGACCACTGGTTTACCCAAAGACTGGAATGCTCCCTTAACGGATGGGGACAATTGGCCACGTTGTATTCAAATTGCATGGCAATTACATGATAAGGATGGTAATTGCACTAACCACGAGGATTATTTAGTACGACCTGACGGCTATACGATTCCATACGATGCAGAAAAAATTCATGGTATTTCCACCCTATTAGCAAAAAAACAGGGAATTCCTATAGCCAAAGTATTGGAAAAATTTCAGCAGGCAGTGAATAAATGTGAATTCATTGGAGGACACAACGTAAAATTTGATCTTAACGTCATGGGAGCAGAATTTTTACGATCGACTCATCAAAACCCATTGGAAAATTTTCCAATCATTGATACCTGTACAGAACAAACTGCATCAATTTGTAAGTTGCCACGAGGAAGGGGGGGAAAATTTAAATTACCAACACTGAGCGAACTCCATACCCATCTTTTTGATACTCATTTTGAGGAGGCCCATAATGCGAGTGCTGATGTAGAGGCTTCAGCGCGATGTTTTTTCGAGCTTTTCAGACAGGGGAGTATTCAGCCCGAAGTACTAAAAAAAAGAGGAGAAATTTTACAACACCTCACTGAAGTTTTGGATGAACCAGTTAAGGGCTTAGGAATAAAACATACTAATTTGAAAGCCGCCTCGAAACGGTTGGCAGAGTTATATCATACTCAGGAGGAAACCTCAGGAACAATTACCGATGTCAATGAGCATATTTTACAAAACACCCCTTTTGTTCATTTGCATACACATTCCCAGTATTCTGTTCTGCAATCCACCTCAAGGATTGACGATTTGGTTAAATCAGCAGCTGGGGATCAGATGCTGGCGGTCGCCTTAACGGATCATGCCAATTTAATGGGCGCCTTCCATTTTATAAAGGCTATAAAAAAACACAACGCTCTCTTAAAAGAGGGTGAAACGCCTCTAAAACCAATTTTGGGCTGCGAATTTTATGTTTGTGAAGATCATCAAGACCGTTCCAGAAGAGACAACGGATATCAAATTGTTTTCATTGCCAAAAACAAGAGAGGATATGAAAACCTCTCTAAGATGAGTTCCATTGCATACACCCAAGGGTTTTACTATGTGCCAAGAATTGATAAAAAAGTTGTACAACAGTACAAGTCTGATTTGATGGTTTTGACAGGAAATCTGTATGGAGAGGTCCCATCAAAAATTCTTAACCTGGGGGATAATCATGCTGAGGAGGCATTGCATTGGTGGAGGACTCAATTTGGGGATGATTTGTATATCGAGTTGATGCGGCATCAGCAGGAGGACGAAAAGCGCGCAAATAAAGTTTTACTGCAGTTTGCCCAAAAATATAGTATAAAGATTCTTGCTACCAACAACACCTACTATACTTCAAAAGCTGAAGCTAATGCTCACGATATTTTACTTTGCGTCAAAGAAGGTGAGAAACAAGCTACTCCCATCGGTAGGGGCAGGGGTTTCCGTTTTGGTTTCCCCAACCAAGAGTATTACTTTAAATCTCAGGAAGAGATGAAAAGCCTTTTTGCCGATTTACCCCAGGCCATCATTAACATTGAGGAGGTCATTAATAAAGTAGAACCTTTTGATTTGGCGCGGGAGGTCTTGCTTCCCAAATTTGACCTTCCCGATGATTTTTCTTCAAACGGATCCCATGACCCGAAGGATAAAGAAAATCAGTATTTGAGATATTTGACTTTGAATGGTGCCAAAAAACGTTACGAAAAAATCAGCGGAGAAATTCAAGAGCGATTAGATTTTGAATTGGAGGTCATCGCCAATACAGGTTATCCCGGTTATTTTCTGATTGTGCAAGATCTGATAGCAGCGGCAAGAGAAATGGGTGTTTCCGTTGGGCCAGGAAGGGGATCCGCTGCAGGTTCGGTGGTGGCCTACTGTCTTGGTATTACCAATTTGGATCCAATAAAATACGATCTGCTTTTTGAACGTTTTCTTAATCCTGATCGGGTTAGTATGCCCGATATTGATATTGATTTTGATGATGAAGGAAGGGCTAAAGTCATGGACTATGTGATCGAAAAATATGGAGCCAATCAAGTAGCGCAAATTATCACTTATGGAACTATGGCTGCAAAGTCCTCCATCAGAGATACTGCACGTGTTTTGGACCTTTCTTTGGGGGATGCTGATCGCATTGCAAAGTTGGTACCTAACATCAAACTGGCTAAAATTTTCTCCTTGGAGGATAAGGAACTAAGAGAAAACCTTAGATCTGATGAGTTTAATCAAGTCAAAGAATTAAAGAAAATTTATAAAGGGGACGATTTGGCCGGTCAGACCTTACAGCAGGCCAAGGTCTTAGAGGGTTCATTACGTAATATAGGCACTCATGCTTGTGGGGTGATAATTACACCCGATGATATCACCAATTTTGTTCCTATAGTCTCTGCCAAAGATTCTGAGTTAAATGTGACGCAGTTTGACAATGCAGTAGTTGAGGAGGCAGGACTTCTAAAAATGGATTTTCTAGGGCTGAAAACCTTGACATTGATAAAAGACACCGTAAAACTAGTTAAATACAGACATGGAATTGATCTGGTTCCGGACGAATTTCCTTTAGATGATCAAATGACTTATGAGTTGTTCCAAAGGGGAGAAACGGTGGGGATTTTTCAGTATGAATCTTTGGGTATGCAAAAGTATTTAAAAGATCTAAAACCCAATGTTTTTGCTGATTTGATCGCAATGAATGCTTTATATAGACCGGGTCCATTGGAGTATATTCCTAGCTTTGTTGCTAGAAAAAAAGGAGAAGAAGCTATCACTTATGATTTACCGGAAATGGAGGAGTATCTCAAAGAGACCTATGGGATCACAGTATATCAGGAGCAAGTGATGTTATTGTCTCAAAAATTGGCTGGATTCTCAAAGGGTGATGCTGACTTGTTGCGAAAAGCAATGGGAAAAAAGATATTTGCACTTTTGGAAAAACTCAAACCTAAGTTCATTGAGGGAGGAGAGGCTAATAACCATCCAAAAGAGGTATTGAATAAAATATGGAAGGACTGGGAGGCATTTGCTTCCTATGCTTTTAATAAATCCCATTCTACTTGTTACGCATGGATTGGATATCAGACAGCATACCTCAAGGCTCATTACCCTGCGGAGTATATGGCGTCTGTACTTTCTAATAATATGAGCGATATCAAACAAGTCACTTTCTTCATGGAAGAGTGCAAAAGGATGGGGGTTAAGGTCTTGGGACCGGATGTCAATGAGTCTTTTTATAAATTCAATGTAAATAACGAAAACGCTATCCGTTTTGGAATGGGAGCGGTCAAAGGGGTTGGAAAGGGAGCGGTTGATACTATTATTGAGCATCGGAAGGAGGGACCCTATCAAAGTATTTTTGATGTGGTCAAAAAAGTAGACTTAAGAGCCGCTAACAAAAAAGCACTTGAAAACCTGGCTTTGGCGGGTGGATTTGATTCTTTTGAGGATACGCACAGAGCACAGTATTTTAATCCTGATGGTGATGGGTTTATTTTTTTGGAAAAAGTGATACGATTTGGTTCGAAATACCAAGACATCCAGAATTCAGCGCAAACAAGTCTTTTTGGAGAAAATTCAGACCAAGTTTATCAAGAATTGGTCATCCCTCCCGCAAAAGAATGGGATAACTTGAGTAAACTAAAAAAAGAAAGGGAAGTGGTAGGGATTTATATTTCGGGCCACCCACTTGATGATTTTAAAAAGGAAATGAAATGGTTTACCAATGCAAATTTGTCTCAGCTAAAAGACTTGATTCCGTTCATAAATAAAAGTTTTTATGTTGCTGGGATTGTTAATGAAATTCAACATTTGGAATCCAAAAATGGAAAGGGGTGGGGTCGGTTCACTTTGGAGGATTTCTCAGATCAGTTTGAGTTTAAGATTTTTGGTGAAGAGTATCTAAAGTTTAAACACTTTATCAGTATTAATCAATTTATACGGATAAAGGTGAATATTAAAGAGGGATGGAGAAATCAAGAAACAGGTAGATTGGGAGATCCGCGTATCCAGTTTATTCATTTTGAGATGTTGCAGGACGCCCTCTCCAAAAACTCAAAAAAATTGACTTTAAAGATGAATATCAAAGAATTGAAATCAGAAACTATTCAACAACTGAAGAAAGATCTTAAAAGTTTCAAAGGAGATAAACCGCTCTTTTTTGATATCATTGAGCCCAAAAAACAACTCAAATTAACCCTGACTAGTCGAAAACAAAAAGTAACCGTCTCCCAAGAGTTGATATCATATTTGGAGGAAAAACAGTTGCATTACAAATTGAATTGATTTGAATAATGAAATTTGTAATATTTCAATAAAAAAAAATTGATCGATAAGGTTAATGTTACATTTCTCAAAATGATTAATTTTGGATGTTAATTATTTAAAATATGGCTTTAGAAATTACTGACGCAAATTTTGAGGAAACAGTTCTGAAATCGGATAAACCTGTGATTGTTGATTTTTGGGCTGCTTGGTGTGGACCATGCCGCATGGTTGGGCCGATCATTGATGAAATCAGTGAAGACTATAAGGGTAAGGCTGTGGTTGGCAAATTGGATGTTGACCAACATCAAGAATATGCTGCAAAATATGGGGTCAGAAACATCCCAACCGTATTGCTTTTTGATAAGGGTGAATTGGTTGGTAGACAAGTAGGAGTTGCTCCCAAAAAAGCATATGCCGATGCTTTGGACGCTGTCCTCTAAACATCATACATGTTTTATCATTATAAAGTTTGACAAAATCAAAATGGGGTGTATATTTACATTCGCCGATTTTAAGGTCTGGTAGTTCAGTTGGTTAGAATACATGCCTGTCACGCATGGGGTCGCGGGTTCGAGTCCCGTCCAGACCGCCCATCATAAACCCTTGATTTTCAAGGGTTTATGTTTTTATAAAATCCACTATTTTTTTATCGGTTCGAATCCTTCCTTTTTGAATTATTTTATGAAGATAATTTGGGTTTTTAACTTTTGTTCGAGCGAACAAATTTTTTAAAATATTTTATAGTTTGTAATTTCACAATCCAATAAATCTTTTCCATAATGAAGAAATAATATAATTTAACCTACTTAAAGTTTTTATTCCTATAGTTTATTTTTTTTGGTTGTCAAAGTAATTCTGATAAACCAATTAATTAAATAACTATTAAATTAAAATATGATGAATTTTGGAATCTACAATCAAGTCATTGTTGAATGGGGAATCTTTATAGCTTTTATACTTATCCCAATTATTATTTACAGAAACAAAGTAAATTGGAAATGGGTTGGAATTGCTGTTGGATTATTTTTAATTCATAAAATTATTCTTTTCTTAGGAATTAAAGTGTTACCGGACATTATCCCAGGAAGATACAATTGGGAGGGTAAAATAGTCTCAATTATTTTTCTACTTTTTGTTGCTTATTTATTATTTCCTAAAAAATCTGATGAATGGGGATTACGTTTATCTCAGAATGGCGATGCTAAAAAAGCAGGAATATCAGTAGCTATTTTCACAGCAATTATCGGAACTTTTATGGCCTTGTTTTATTTTAGTGGCACAAGACAAGGTATAGCAAGTGACTGGCTTTATCAATTGACTATGCCTGCTATAGAAGAAGAATTTTTTGATCGTGGTATCATGCTTTTGATACTTGATAAAGCTTTTCTATCGAAATGGAAATTTGCAAAAGTAAATTGGAGTTGGGGTGCAATTATATTGATTTTGATGTTTTATTTATCACATGCTATTTCTGTTGATGCTAACTGGAATATGGTTATAGTTTGGGGAGATATAATGCCTTTTATTTATGGGTTGTTATGGATGTATATTCGTCTTGCTACTGGTAGCTTATTACTTCCAATACTACTTCATGGATATATAAATACAATAGGTTATTTAATTTAAAAACATATGTTAATTTTAGAACACATAGTGTTCAGAGGTTGATTTTAATGGTTTAACTAACAGGTAGTTACGATTGGGTTCGAGTCCCGTCCAGACCGCTTAAATAATTTTACAACCTTCTCATTTTGAGAAGGTTTCTTTTTTAATAATCCGTTAAATGTAATGTCTGATTTAAAAATAGTTATCTATCTGTAAAGACTTGTAAAGTCCCCTATTATTTCTCCTGTAAATACTAAAGTCAAATATAATAGCAAATTCAAATATACTTGGAGCATATACTTTACCAAGGGTTCGCAAAGGAAAATTATATCCTAAATTGAAATAAAAGTTTTCAAGATTTAAGCCAATTGTTCCTCCAACATTATTTAAACTAAAAGAATCAACCATTGAAGTTTGCTGGGATAAACCGAGATTAAACTCACCAAGATTAAATTTTTGCTCTAATTGAGTGTAAATAGAATTTCCCTCTTTGACTGTATTTAACATAGTATACAGGTATGAATATCTAGGTAAATATGATCTTCCAAAAGGATTGATATCAAATTCATATCCAAGTTGTATTCCAAATTTTATACTTTCTCTAAATGTATTTTCTTCATTAAATGAAACATTTGGACGATTTAGTTGCTTAAGTGATAAACCTAATAGGAATTTATCGCTATGAATTAAAAATGATGCACCTATATTTAAATTATTTACTACCCCTAAATCATCTGAAACTGGATCAATTGAATTTGAATTAATAAACCCAGAGTTTGTGTCTAGTTGATCTGCAAATATCATAGAATCACTGTCTATACTTCTTGTTCCAATACCAACGTATATCGATGGTAAGAAAAACAGTTGATTATCTAGCTGTACCTTATATACATAGGTAAATCTTGTTAATCCAATTCTAAGGCCAGTATTTTTTAAATCAAAATAATTTATATCAAACCCTAAACTGAAATTTTTGTTTTGAAAAGGCAAACTTGCAAAAGCATATTTATTATCTATTTGTTCATTTTCATTTACTCTTAGAGAATTATAAAGTATCCCAACTCTTCCTAATTGATTAAATCCAAAATAACTTGTATTTGCCTTTTGCAAAAACTTAGATTGATTAATTACATATTCATCCTGTCCAAAAGATCTTTTGGAAGAAATGCTCATGATGAATATTATAATTAAAATTTTTCTCATCATCTAACAAGTAAAAATGGACCTGATTTTTCTATTAATTTACCCTGTTGGAATGTAGTTCCAAAGAAATTATAAATGTAATATGGATTACTATCAGCTGAATCTAAATTGGATTGATCAATTTCAGGTCCAGACCAACCTTCAATAGTGAATGGTTCTGCAAAATCTGGATTATTTGATTGCTGGTACTCAGAATATAATAAGTTTCCTCGGTAATCATAAACTTCAAATGTTACATCTCTAAATCCACTGAATTTTGGGAAAAAGGTATCATTTACACCATCATTATTTGGAGAAAATACATTAGGAACCATAACATTGTAACCAGACCCAACAATTATAGGTTTGTAATCAGAACTGACACAACCTAGCTCATTGTAAATATTTAGGGTGGCTACATAAGTACCTTCTAGATTATAAGTATATGTGATTGGAGTAAGGTTTCCTTCGCTTGTCTCTCTAGTAATTGGATCACTTGAATCTCCGAAAATCCACTCCTCAGTCACATATGGATCGGTGGATAAGTTTGTAAATGTAACGACCTCATTTGTTAAAACTGATCTTACCTCTTGATTTGAGTTTTGAATTATATTACTCGGTGATGTGAACTCAAAATCTGCCTCTCCTATGCCTAATTTAATCTCAAAACTTACACTACAACCCCTTGTATTTCTTACTTCTAAGACCGCATATTCTTGCGGGTCTCCAATATCTAAACTATATCTATTTGTACTAAGCTGAACTGGGTTTTGAATAATTTCCTGGTTATAATAGAATGTTAAGTTACTTGCCTGGTTATCGAAAATATCTATGTAAATTCTTCCTGGATTTTCAAAACATAAGCTTTGATCAGTTAAAAATGGAGTTCCCAAGGGAAGTAATTCATCATTAACCGGAACTTGAATTAATTGCTCAAAATAAGTTCTCTCATTACTTCCACACTCTGTAAATGTTGATTGAATTACAATCTTATAATTTCCTGATATTAAATTAAATTGAGATGTCGAATTTCTAGCTGATGGAATAACTGTCCAAGTTCCTGAAGTACTTGAAGATGTTGCAGATTCAATATACCAAATAACTTCATATGGCTGAACTCCTCCATTAATTGTGAATCCTATTTGTCCATCGGACTGACCTGTATCACAATTGGGTTCTAAAGCAAAAACATTAATATTCTCTTCATCGTCAAATAATGCAGGTGTTATACTAAATGGAGATGTAGTGTCTTGAATCGTTAAAAGTGGAAAATTTCTCTGATCTCCCACGTTTGTTATGATACAACCTTCCTGATCTTCAACTGTCAGTTCTAAAATACCAGGACGGTCAAGCCCCCCTGGAATATTTTTACCTACAAATGTTCTTAAATCAGACGCTGAGGGTAAACCATTCTCATCATATGGTGTGAACCTCCAACTGTAAATGTAATATTCTTCACCATTTTCTAGATATGGAGAGCCACCAGTAACCTCGGCAAAAACCTCTGATATTCCAGTACATTCATCAATAAAAAATTCATAAACTCCTGTATATTCAAGACTTTCAAAGGGATCAATATCGAAAATATATGACGTGCTACAGTTTCTTGAAGTCCCTGAGGTACTTCCAGATAAAATTTCATTTACAGTTAAAGTCCAGCGATCATTTGTTAATCCAGATACAATAAAATTTTGTCCTAAAGTTGTTGGATTTGAACTGGTTAGAACAATATTTCCTTGAGTTTGGTCATCTATTATTGCACTATTATTCTCACCGACTAGACTTATTTCAAAGTTTCTTGTGAATCCTTGATTTAAAATATTACTCTCTACTCTGAATGAAATTGTTCCATTAACACCTCCATTACCTTGACAACTTCCAACTGGCTCAACTTCTTTTGAGAAATTCTTAATTATTACATCCTCTGTTGAAACCACAATTTCTCTTGTCTCATATATCCCTGACCCGCAATTTTCAAGGGTGTTACCAACTCTTTGGTCAGAAATAATTGCCTTATATGTACCATTTTCAATGTCTACTAGACTTCCATAGCCCTCATATTCACTAAGAATTTGCCATGATGGAGTTGCATTAGATGAATTAATGTCTCTTCTTTGCCATTGAATTGATAATGGAGGAACGATTGTAGACTGATCAATATCTAAAATTATGGAACCTTCTGTGCCTCCATCACAACCTGGCTGAATAACATCGATACTACTTAATACAATTTGTTGTCCGCCTACTTCATTAATCTCAACTTCACCCGTATCAATTTGACAAAAAGATCCATCAATATTGTATTTAATTACCTCATAGCTATAATTTCCAGCCTGGCTTATGTCTGGGAAAATATAATTCGCAGCAGATGCCCAAGAATTTCTTAAATTAAATCCAGAATTCGAGGTCCAGTTAACCTCAAGTATTTCTCCTTGTTGGGAGGGGAAAGGATCGATTTTTAATTCTATTCTTCCAAGCTGGTTATTACTACAATCAATGTCTTGAGTACTAACTAATGACACTACAGCATCAATAGGATTATTAATAATTGGATTAGAACTGATTTGATTCATATCAATCATTTTATTATGACACCCATAATCATCATAAATATCTAAACTTGCAAAAGAAATTAAGTCTTGATTATTTGTATTGAAAGTTACAGTTCTATCATTTGGACCACTACTTCTTGCCTCCAATCCATTCATAACTATAGTGTATGGACCTAAACCATCTTTTCCTCCTGAAACCTCAAAAACAAGGGTAGTAATATCACCAGCACAATTAGCCTCAACTCTCTGTTCAATGAGTTCACTAGCCGTTAACTCATCTGGAATTTCTACTTCAAAGAAGTATGAATCAACACATTCGCTATTTTGTGATAATTCTCCTGCATAGGTCA
>JBMTKF010000018.1:0-45510 GCA_049439205.1 Flavobacteriaceae bacterium
GCATTTCCTTACAATAACCTAATTGATAGGGGATTAAGCCCTGTTTTTGGATTGTAGTTTTAGGGGGGTGGGTTTTAGAGAAGTAGTTTTTTGTTGGTTGGGGTGGTGTGGATTAATTATGTAATATTTTGGAGGTATATTAGGTTAGAAATAATATTGAATATCAAATAAAGATTATTTATTGACAAGAGAGATCAATACCTCTCTCAATTTACGATACCCTTTAGAGTTAGGATGTAAGCCATCTGAAAAAAGAGATTCGTCAATGTTACCCTCTGAGTTCAATAATATATATCCAAGGTCACTGTAATGAAGTCTGTTTTCTGAGGCCAGCTTAGCTATTTTATAATTTAGTTTCTTTATTCTCCTCTCATAATCCTTTCTAGGTAGCAGTCCGATAAAGGTAATTTCTGCTGAGGGTTGCCTTGATTTTGTCCCTTTCATTAAAAGGCTTAGGCCTTCCAAAATCTCTTCATCATTATTGATTTGAATATTGTTGGTTCCTATCATTACCAATATTTCTTTGGCTTTAAACCCATCTAGTTCACCATGGTAAATCCTCCATAGCACATTTTCAATTCTGTCCCAACCAAAAGCAAAATTAACCATTCCCAGACGGTTAAAACTTTGAATCCAAGATTGAGGTTCTATACTTATTTTTGCCTTTGGGAAACCGCCCCAAAAGTGTATAATTGAATTTGAAATAAACACAATTTTCGGAGGATTTTGGGATTGATTTAAATCTAAAATCTCACGGTGCCTGTTTTCCCAATCATAATTTTCGGGTTCTCTATATTGGGTAATTGGATTTGTTGTTTTGGCAACACCAACAGGTTCATTGAGAATTGAACGTAACTTCTTTTCATAGGCTATTGCGTATTTCATCATCCCTAAATCAGTGGGGTGAAGTCCATCAATATTATCGTCTTTACCCAATCCTATTTCCTCTGACTTGAGATAAAAAATTTTATTTAAACCTTGTCTTTTTAGTTCCTGAAAAGCTTGATACTGAATTTCATTAACATCCATAAATTCCCTCTTCTTTTTTTCACTAGTAAGGCTCTCAGTGTATCCTGCATGATCTACCATAAGAATGGGTATATGGGGTTGATTTCTTCGAAGTGTGCTGACCGCCTCTAATATTCTATCTTTTAGACTTTCATAACCATCAACGTTGTGAGTTTTCCATAAAATAGATGTTAGGTTTGGCATACAGTCAATGATATAAATCTTTGCATCAATTTCACTCATTAGTTCAATTATAGAAAGGTCAAGATTTCCATAACCTGAAAAACCCAGGTTAATTAAGGGTCTGTCCATTTTCCGACCCAAAATTGATGTCCATGCCATACCTGGGCGTGATGCACATGCTCCCTGAACAATAGATGTTCCATAGGCCACGATAGGTTTTTCTTTCCTGACAGGCAGAGGCTCAAAATATGCTTTTTCATCTACCTCTATCTCCATTGATATCACTTCGTTATAGTTTGGTAAATAAAGTCGGTACTCATATCCTCTATCATGATATTTATCATTGGGATTCAAATTGGAATAAGAGTAAATTACGACCTCACCAAAGGTTCTTTTGGGGGCACAATAAAGTTCTTCCCCATCACTGTCTATAGCATACATATCCAACCCACTCATCAGTGTGGCAGGGAGGTGATCCATTTGTAAGGGAATTTTATCGTTTAGTCGGTAACGAATTTTAATTTCTTCAGCGTTAGACCTAAAACGAATCATCAAGCCTGCAGAATTTTTTGCAAGCGCCCAAATTTGTGGAGCAATTTCAGAGGCGATTTTATTGGGTAGTCGGTTAAATGGGGATGATGTTTGAAGGGGCCAACCCTGACCCTCAACAACTTGAAATTTGTGCTCGGAGGGTTTCCACCATTTTTTTTTAGATTGGGTGTAACCTATTGACAACGAACAAAGTAAAAGAAAAGTCCAAATAAATTTGTGATTCATGCTTTAAATTAACACTAATAGTAATATTGTTTAATTAAAGGATTTTTAATCCTTTTTCATCCTCCAAAATTTCTGCATTTCTAATGAAAAATAAATATTTAGCTATGAAAATCAGACTTTTTTATTGATTTTAATGGGGATTTAACAAAAAACTAAAAGTCACGATTCATACCTTCAAGATAGTCATTGGCTGCAGTCTCTTTAAAACTAGCTTTATCACTATCCCAGTGGAGAGTTTTATTAGGAAATCTTCCCGCAATTACCCCCAATAATATGGTTTCAGTCAATCTAGCTGAGTAGGAAAAAGGAGCAGAAACTTGATCTCTACCTAAACAAGCATCCACAAACTGATGATAGTGTTTGGGAGCATCTCTCTCATAATCGTTTACAGTAATACCCAACTTCCCTTGTGGGTCATATTTTTTAATGTCTATTTCCTTGTATTTTCCATCCACAATCAAACGAGGTGACTGCATAAAGTGAGGTAGTAGTAGTCTTCCCTTTTCGCCAATAAACATGGCCCCTTGTAAGGGTAATTTTTCATTGTTGGGAAGTCTAAGTTCTTTATTTGGCTTGGGTGCGCCTTTACCGTCATGCCATACCCACTCAAATTTTTCAGTGGTATATTGAGTTCCTGGAAAAGAATAGACTACTTTATTGACCTCAGGATAACCATAACCATTTGGTTTTCTACAAGTATTTTTGATCGTTTTAGGTACGTCTAGTGCAAGGGCATTGTATGGTGTATCAAAAATATGAACCCCCATGTCTCCTAGAGTAGCACAACCAAAATCCACCAATTTTCTCCAATTCCCAGGATGGTATACTTTTTCTTTGTAAGGTCTTTCCTCAGCTGTTCCCAGCCAAAGATTCCAGTCAAGATTGGAAGGGATAGGATCACTGCCCTTGGCAGGAGGACCATCATAACCCCAATTTTTAGGTGACCAGGCCCTAACGCGACTTACTTTTCCTACTATACCAGATTGAATCAATAAAGTAGCTAATTTATAGTCATAAAAAGAATGGACTTGTATCCCCATTTGCGTAACAAGCTTTTTTTCCTCGGCAATTTTACTCATGGCACGTACCTCAGACACATGATGTGCCAGGGGCTTCTGGCAATAAACGGGTTTGTTCATTTCCATGGCCATGATCGAAGCAGGTGCATGAGTGTGATCAGGCGTGGAGACAATCACAGCATCTATTTCGGTAGTCATTTCTCTAAGCATCACCCTATAATCTTTGTAAGTTTTGGCATTAGGATGGCTGGCACTAGCTTTAGCAATCGCATTAGAATCTACATCGCAAAGTCCAACCACCACCACATCTGGGTGGGAAGAAATAGACTTTAGATCAGCGCCTCCCATACCGCCAACACCTATATGAGCTGTTCTCAATTTATTTACTTTTTTACCCATGGCAAAAACGGATTTTGGAATGAAAGCAGTAGAGGCTGCTGCTAATGAAGTTTTTATAAAATCTCTTTTTTTCATAGATGTAATAGTTTTAAAGTTTTTTGATTTTGATATTTCTAAAAGAAAGATTACTCCCGTGGTCTTGAAAGCCAATGTAACCCGTTTTGTATTTTCCATAATCCGGAGCATTGTTCCACTTACCAGAGTTTCTTTTTTTATACCAATCCTCTGACCAAGGGACAAAAGACAACACTTTCTTACCATTGAGCCAGTGCTCTACATTATTGGGGGTAAATACAATCCTACTGCTGTTCCACTGACCTGGAGGGTAAAGCACCTTTTGTGTTGTATCAGGAACGTACATTGCATAATCAGCCGCTGTTTTTTGCCAATCTTGTAGATCACTTGGATTGAGAACTCCAAACTGAGTGTTGTAGCTTGTTAGGTCATGGATTTTAGCATAGTTTTCATCATCGATGAGCTGGTATTCAGGTGAGACCAATGAAGGCCCTTGGTAACCTTCTTTTACATGATAAAAAATACCACTATTTCCGCCAGGAGGAATTTTCCATTCGACATACAATTCAAAATTATCAAACTCCTCTGCGCCATAGATGATATCACGGCTACCCTTGTAGTCATAATCTTGTTCTAAAATCTGGGCAGTGGTAAAGGTCAATATACCGTCCACAATTTTCCAACCAGGAGGCATCTGATCACCATTATAGGCCCGCCATCCCTCCAATGAACTACCGTCAAAAAGGTTGATCCATTCACTGGATTTATTTTTAGAAGATTCAGCGCAAGACCAAATACTCAGGATAGCAATTGATAGAATTATTTTTCTCATTGAATAAAAATTTATTTTTAAGATATTATGCCCAAAGGTTTTGTGTTTTTCCAGTTTCCACGGGTAAAGTCCGGGAATTGCTGAGGCATCCCTTGTTGTGAAACAGAAGCCTCACTTAAGGGAGACACAGCGCTCCAAAAGGCCCCCTCATATACATTTTGATCTAAAGGAAGCCCTTTTCTTAGACATTCAACTATTCTATATCTCATCATAAAATCCATCCCACCATGACCACCCATTTTTTTGGCTAAAGCTCCTAACCTTAAATACAATGGGTGTTCATACTTTTCATAAAGAAATTCTAATTTTTCTCCCTCAGCCCAACTATGAGAATCTTTAGTTGCACCAGGAACTCCTCCCTCTAATGCAACTCTTGTTGGGTACCCTGCTAAAGTTCCTTTTGTTCCTTGAATTAGGTTTAACCTTGAGTAAGGTCTTGGGCTTATTTCGTCCCATTGAACCATGATCGTTCTCCCTAAATTTGTTTTAATGATTGATGTATTGATATCTCCTGCTATAAAGTCTGAATTATTCCAAATATGATCTTTTGGATTATTTTTTTTTACATACAAATTTGCTCCAAAAGCTGGGGATGAATATGATACAATTGATTGAAATTGATCTTCAGATCTAGATATATTCATATATTGCGCTATGGGTCCAAGCCCATGTGTAGGATACAAGTTCCCATTTCTCCTTACATAGTGACCAGGACGCCAAACACCTTCCCCTCTTTTTTCATTTTTCATAAGTTCACGACAATCATGAATGTAAGCAGCCTCCCCATGAAGTAAATCGCCTATAATTCCATTACGGCATAGATTAAGATATAAGAGCTCTTCTCTACCGTAATTGACATTTTCCATCATCATACAGTGCTTTTTGGTTCGCTCTGAAGTATCTACAATCTCCCAAAGCTCATTCAGGGTTACGGCCAAGGGCACCTCAACAAATACGTGAGCACCCTGCTTCATACATTCTATGGCCATTGGAGCATGGTTATTCCAGTTGGTTGCTATAATAACAACATCAGGCTTATCATTTTGCAACATTATTTTCCACCGGTTTTCATCACCATAGTATCTAGCTATATTTTGATGTCGTCCATTTCCTTTCTCCATACAGTCTGAAACGGACTGATTAACCAAATCTTCGTGTAGATCAGATATTGCTATTATTTCCGTATCCTCAATATGGGCAAATTGCTTAGCGTGAGCTCGGCCTTGACCTCCCACACCTATTACAGCAATGCGCAGTTTTTTTAGTTTAGGTGCAGCATAGTCGCCCATATATTCCCCTCCGGAGGATGCTTTTGGTTTTATATCAGATTCACAGTTCGAATAAAAAGTTGCTGCCGATAGAGCAACCGTGGATAGAGATGTGTTCTTTAAAAATTTTCTTCTATTATACTTTTTCATATATGACTTTAATTAAATGTTCTAGAGTGCACTATTATAAAATGAATTTTAATTAAAAAGAAATTGCCTCTAAATTGAGGCAATTTCAAACATATTTACAAAAATCAACTAACTAAAACTATTAATAACCAGGATTTTGATTCATAATATCTGACCCAATCAAGTCTATTTCACTTTGAGGTATAGGCCATAAATAATGTTTGGATGAATCAAAGTTTAATTGCATCATTGTTCGGTATTCCCCGGAGGCATCTTTTGCACCACGCATAGTACCATTTAGTACATCTTCAGCAATCCTCCAACGTTTAATATCTTGTAACCTTGTGTCGTTGTGCTCATTTGCTAACTCAACATTACGTTCTCTTCGAATTATTTCACGAAGATCGCTTTGATTAAGGGTAGTGACAGCAGGATAATTTTCAACATCTGTGAAAACTGTATTATAAGCCCTTGCTCTAACGTGATTAATAGCATCTAAAACAGATTGATCAATCGAACCTGATTCAATTTTGGCCTCTGCGAACGTTAGAAGTACTTCTGCATATCTAATCAGAACAATATCCATATCATACAAGCCCCATCCCGCATGTAAATGATTAAATGCTTTGTTTGGGTATAATCCAGTATTTACAGCATCGTTGACAGTAGCTCCAGCTAAAGGGCTACCCGCTAAAATATCTCCTTCTTTCAAAACAGCCATATCTAATCTTGGATCTCTGTTTGAGTATGGATTATCTGAGTCAAATAACGGAGATTGGTCTATTGTCAATCCATCAGTACATTCAAAAGCATCTACAAATGCTTGTGATACCATAAATGCTCCCCAACCTTGGTTTATATGTGCTGGAGGCATAATTGCGGTTTGATAATAATTTCCTAGATCAGGCATTGTAAACTTAATAGAAAAAATTACCTCTACATTATCTTCGTTAGCTTGTTGACCTACTGAAAAATAACCTTGACCATTTGCATCCTGAAATAGATCGTATGTTCCAGAATCCATTACAGCTTTTGCAGTAACAGCTGCTTCAGCATACATTTCATTATTCAATAAAAAACGAGCTTTTAATGCGTGGGCAGCTCCTCTAGTTATCCTTCCAGGCTCGGCAGGAGTAACAGGTAAATCAGCAGCAGCAGCATCCAATTCAGAGATAATGAATGCCTTTACGTCTTCATCTGAACTCCTTGGTATTTTTAAATCTGCAATTCCTAGTGGTTCAGTTATAATTGGCACTCCACCCCAGTTATCATTCAAAATAGTATACCAAAAAGCCCTCAGAAATCTAGCCTCAGCAGTATATTCTCTGCGCAAGGTTTCATTCATTTCTGGTCTTTCAATATTTTTTAGAAATGTATTAGCAACTCTTATAGAACCATAAAAATATTTCCAATAACGTTCAATGGTGGGCGAAGCAGGATTTACAGATCCATTTTGGAAAATGTCATTTCTATGAAAACTACTCGAGGCCCAGCCTCCACCCATAGCTACATCTGTCATGGTGTTGGCTCCCCAAAGATAAGTCGTCCACTCGTCAAAGGCTGAGCCTCTTTCCCCCAATCGGGCGTAGACTGCAACTAAACCTTGAAAAGCATCATCTTTAGATTGCCAAAAGAGATCTTCGGATAATTGACTTTGAGGATATTCTTCTAAAAATTCATCATTACAAGAGAAAGTAATTAATGATGATATCGTAATTATATATAATATTTTTTTCATTTTATTTTTATTTAAAAAGTTATGTTAATACCCGTTGAATAAAATCTTGATGATGGATAACTGAAGGCTGAGAATGCAAATGGGTCACCATGAGCAAACTCAGGGTCGAGATCTTTAATGTTTGATAGATGAAGTAAATTTTCTCCTGTTACATATAATCTTAACTTTTTTATTTTTAGGTTATTTACGATTGAAGAAGGTAGATTATATCCAATCTGCAAGTTTCTTAATTTAACAAATGAGGAATTTCTTGTCCAGTATGAGCTCGATTGATAATTTCTTGCCTGATTTGCTATTGAGAGGCGAGGATAATCAGCTCCTTGATTTTGTTCTGTCCAAGTATTGTTGAACATATCTTGAAGAGGTCGAGCAGCATTGAAAAAAGGTTGCACATATGGACCCGTTGTTAATGCTTTTAATCCTGCAGCACCTTGCCATACCATAGAAAAATCAAGGTTTTTCCAATTAAATCCTGCAGTTAAACCAAATGTATATTCAGGAAAATAAGATCCTAAGGATTTTCTGTCATCAGCATCTACTACATCGTCATCATTTATATCTAGATATTTTATATCTCCTGGTACAGGCGCACCTCCAAAAGATGTTTGATCAGGTGCTGCATCAATTTCAGCCTGACTATTAAAAATGCCATCAGCAACGTATCCAAAAATGTTATTAATTGGATCACCTACAGACCTCCCAGGAGCATCACTACCTTTTAAATCGGTTATCTCATTTTTCACATAGCTTAAATTAGAATTAATAAAATAATCAAAATCATCACTAATTCTATTTTGGTGGGTAATAGCAATCTCAAAACCTTTATTCTCTACCGAGGCAGCATTAATGGTAGGAGGAAGCATCCCTAGTATTGCTGGTTGAGGTAAAGACAATAATATGTCATCTGTTTTCTTTACAAAATAATCTGCAGTCAAAGTTATTTTGTTTTGTAACATTGACATGTCAATCCCGATATCAGTTATTGTAGTTGTTTCCCACGTTATATCAGAGTTTGCTACTGATGTTTCATCTAGACCAGTGTATGCAGTGTTTCCAAAACTGTAAACAATAGGAACATTTCCTAAACCAAAAATATTTTCTCTTGAAACAAGACTACCTAAAGTCTGTCGGAAAAGATAGTCTCCAACTTCTTGGTTACCCAGCTTTCCCCATGAAGCTCTGAGTTTTATGTTTTGAAAAATATCTGAATTATAGAAATTTTCCTCAGATAATCGCCACCCTGCTGAAAAAGATGGGAAAGCAGCAAACCTTGTATCAGTTGGGAATCTTGATGTTCCATCATATCGAACATTAGCTTCAAAAAGATATTTCTCATTGAAATTGTAGTTTAACCTACCAAAACCTGATCTTAACCCATAAGTAATTTCATCACCTAATGCTAGATCGTTTGAAGGATCAACACCGTTAAGTTGGGTTAGAGTATTATTTCCAGTTAACTCTGTTCTAGCCGCGTCTATTGATGTGGAAGTAAATGAAAGCTGTTCATAACCAATTAATGCGGAAAAATTATGATTATTAATTTGTTTTTGAAATGTTGCAATTAACTGACTTGTAACATCTTTTCTTTTATCATACTGGGCTCTAATTGATCCATTAAAACTGGCTCCAATTGTGTAATCATTTAGAGTAGAATTATACCTATATAATTTGAAAAAGTTATCAAAAAAATCACCGTGTTTATTGTCATTTCTATACGTCACTCTACCTCGAATTTTGATATCATTTGTAACATCATATTCAGCGAAAATGGAATTGATATAATCGTTATAATTTTGGTCAAAGGTACCTAAGGGACCTTTAACAAATGCGATCGCATTTGTACCAGATGCAGCATTCCAATCTTGACCAGCTGCCCATAGGCCATTTTCATATTGAACAACATCACCAGGATGAGCAGTGTAAGCATTCTCAACAAGCCCTCCTGCTAATTGTGTGCTACCACTTTGCTTTGCAATTGCACCTGAAAGGTTTACACCAACCTTAAGTTTTCCATTTGCACCAATTGTCTGCTCAAGATTTAAACGATAGTTCGTCCGAGAATAATCGAACAATTCTATTATTCCATTTTCTTTAAAATGTCCAAACGAGAGAAGGTATTTAGTTTTTTCGGTTCCACCAGAGGCACTTATGTTATGAAAATTACGAATACCATTTCCTGAATTGATAAGTTGTTCGTATTGATCATTATTTGGATGAGTATTAGGACTTGAGCCAGTTTGCCACTTATTCAAATCATCACTAGTATATCTTAAAGCAGAACCATCATTGTTTAATGCAGCGTTATACATTGTAGCATATTCAAAAGCACCAACTCTATTAGGGGTTTTGTAAGGCTCTGCAACCCCTATACCACCATGATATTTAATAATTGGCTCGCCTGACTTACCTTTTTTTGTACTAATAAGTATTACCCCATTTGCAGCTCTAACTCCGTAAATCGCAGCAGAGGCTGCATCTTTTAGTAACGAAACACTTTCTATATCATTTACATCAAGATTGGTTATATCACCTACTATACCATCGATTAATACAAGAGGCGCATTTTTAGATGGGAAATAAACTATCCCTGTTGGATCACCAAGTGATCCAATACCTCTGACATTCAAGCCTCCTGCATTGCTGTCAGCACCACCTTGGCCATTCATCCCTCCTGGTCTGCCTCTTTGTTGAGAAACTGTTAAACCAGGCAATTGCCCCGCTAAAGCAGTTGTAACATTATTGGTAGGTCGGTTTTCTATTTGTTCATTATCAAGAACTGCTATTGAACCTGTTAAGTTTATTTTTTTCTGTGAACCATAACCAACAATAACTACCTCATCAAGGGATGCATTATCTACAATAAGTATAGCATTTAAAACGCTAACATCAGTAAGTTCAAATGATTCGGTTAAATAGCCAATATAAGATATAGCTAATTTCGAATTATCATTTTCTAGAGTAATAGAAAAATTACCATCAAAATCAGTAGAGGTTCCATTATTTGTCCCTTCTTCAATTACAGTAGCTCCAGGTAATGGAACTCCATCAGAGTCTTTGACAGTACCTGTTATAATCCGTTGTACAACTTCCTCCTGATCTGTAATTTCTTTTTTTGTTGAAGAAACAGTCTTTCTCTTAAGAATTACTCTTTTGTCAATTACCTCATAATTTATTTTACCCTCAAAAATTTGGTCCAGTACGTTCGATATTTTCTCTTCGTATACATTTATGGTGACAAATTTTTCAAAATCATAAATTTTTGTATTGTATATGAATTTATAATCCGTGAAAACTTCAATTTCGTCTAGGACATCTATGACTTTTACATTTTTTAATTCCAATGTAATTTCTGTTTGACTAAAAGAATTAGCAACTGCAGAAAAAATAAAGGCGAAAAATAAAATAAAAGACAGTCTCATTTTGAATTTCAGGCTACTTATTGAAGAAAGAATAGCCAGTTCTAGTTTGTTTTTCATAATTTTACGTGCTTTTAAGGTTTATTAATTAATAGTAAATCGATTAGTTTGGGGGGTACTGCAATACCTCCCTTTTTTTCATAAGCTTTAATTTATAATTATTTTATTTTTAAATGTTTGATATTTAATGTTATGAATTTTATTAAAATAACTTAGAACTTCATTAATATCTTCTTCATTTATATTAATTTTTGCATTAAATGTTTCATCAAGGCCTTGTTGACCATTATTAATTATTTCTACATTATAAATTCTTTCGAGTTTTGATATAATATTATCGAAACTTTCATTTCTAAAAACGATTACTCCATCAATCCAAGAGGTGTAGATTGAAGTATTTATTTTTTCCTGACTGATTGAATAGTTTGTATTATCAAACGAACCTTTAGTGCTAGGTTTTAACATGGTAATTTCTTGATTAAATTTACTATAGAGACCAATAGATCCATGGACTAATACAACATCGGAAAAACGATCTTCTGGATAATTTTTGAAATTAAACTCAGTTCCATACACCTCAACATTTACTGTTTTTGTATTTACTGTAAAAATCTGATTAGTTCTTTCAGCAACATTGAAGTATGCCTCGCCCTGAAGAAAAACCACCCTTGGCTTATTCTCTTGAAAACTAGCAGGGTATTTTAATTCAGATCCTGAATTTAGGTGTACTAATGTTCCGTCTGATAATAAAAGTTTAAATTTTTTTCCATGAGGCACTTTTAAAGTATGAACTACAGGCTCTTTATTTTGAAAATTGATTTTGGAAATCTTATTATAATTTAATTGACCTGAATTCTTATTCAATTTCACCTTACTCTCAACTTGAATAACATCGCTCTCTTCATCCAAAATAATATTTTTACCATCAGATGTGGTTAAAACTATATCATCGTCGTCTGGAATTATAAACTCTTTTTTGTTATCTATTTGAAAAGAATTATAATAATATCCTAAGCCAAAAAAGAGAGTCAGAATAGCAGCATATCTAAGTAGTTTTTTAAAAATTTTCTTTCTGGATATTTTCCTTTTTTCATCTAATATCCTTTTTTGAAGAAATTTTAAAATATCATCTCTCTCAAAATTTTGCATAGCATAAATTGAATAATAATTTGTTTTTATAAAAGACTTAAAAATTTCTAAGTTTTTTTTATCATCAAGAAATTTCGTGAGCCTATTCAAATCATCAATATTGGCCGTTTGCGAAATAAATTTTATGATAAGTTTTTCAAACATATTTACAGTATGTACATACTATACAATTTCCATTCTCAATACCCCTAAAAAAAAATAATTTTTAATTTAGAATTAGAATTTACTCTGCTTTTAATGAATAAAAAAGAGCTTGTCCTTTTACTTAAAGAAGGTGATGATATGGCATATACCTGCCTGGTTAATCTCTATAGCAGAAAACTATTTGCTTATGCAATTAGTTTGTCTGGCGACTATTCTTTGGCAAAAGATATTGTTCAAGAGGTTTTTTTAAAAACCTTTGAGCACCGAGATAAATTAAACCCCAATTACTCAATTGATGGCTTTCTTTACAGAAGCACTTATAATCAGTTCATAAATACTTATCACAAAAATAAATCTCTTCTAAAAGTCCATGATGATTATGTAAAATATCTTAACCAAATTATTGAGGATGATAACAATAGTGATTTTGATCAACGCATATTGAAAATTACCAAATGCATTGAAAAACTTCCCAAAAAATGTAAAGAAATTTTTCTATTGAGTAAAAGAGATGGTTTAACAAACCAAGAAATTTCAGAAATACTAAAAATCTCAATTAAGACAGTTGAGTCCCAAATTACTATTGCATTTAAACAATTAAGAAAACAAATTATCTGATTTAATTTTCTCACAATAAAAATTCCAAAACCTCTATCTATTGAGAGGTTTATTAGTTATTTCAATAGTTAAAAGATGGGTTTTTAGATTAGAGCGCTAAAGACTTTCATATAAAATTATATGAAATTCCATTTCCGCACAATTGCATACAAAAGCATTTCCTTACAATAACCTAATTGATAGGGGATTAAGCCCTGTTTTTGGATTGTGGTTTTAGGGGGGTGTTGTTAGGGGGATTGAGAGAATGGGGGGTATATTAGTCTCTACTTCTTAGTATACCACCGCGATGAGGGTACGATAATTTTAGCTGATTAGGAAAAAGATGGTATGCCGCTGTCCTGAGCTTTAAGCGAAGGGATCAGCGGCATATATAACTTTCCTTAAAAAATCAAAAAATATTATATTGCATTAGCTATTGAGGATTTATAATTGGTCCTAATGGTTATTATTCTTTGACAGGAGTTGTGTGCAAATAGTGTGCAAGTGGCTAAATAAAAAAGGGACTACATGTTTGTAATCCCTTTGTTTACTGGTTGGCCTACTAGGGATCGAACCTAGACTCTTCTGAACCAAAATCAGACGTGTTGCCAGTTACACCATAGGCCAAAAAAGCCTTGCAAATTTATATTAAAGTTTTTTGTTGTCAAACAATTCGTTTTAAAAATCTACCAAACTAAATTAATGAGCAAAAGCCTTATTTTTTATATAATTCATACATTCGTGAAACAAAAATAATTTATGTCCTTGAGTACTTTCCAATTGTGGAACAGATGTTTTGGATGGGGTATTTTTTTCATTGCCCTCACAACCTTCGGCCTTACCGTCGAGCCTACTGCTAGTTTCTGGGATGCGGGAGAGTATATTGCCACCTCCGCCAAGCTTCAAGTGGGTCACCCTCCAGGAGCCCCTCTTTTTCAGATGATGGGTGCTTTTTTTGCTCTTTTTTCCACTTCACCTGAGAACACTGCTTTGATGGTCAACTATATGTCTGTTTTTTCCAGTGCTTTCTCAGTGTTATTCCTTTTTTGGACACTGACTTTGCTAATGAAAAAATTACCAGTATTTCAGTCACTTGAAAATAATTATGAACGTTTGACCTTTTTTGGAAGTGCTGCGATAGGTGCTTTAGCTTTCTGTTTTTCAGACAGTTTTTGGTTTAATGCCGTTGAAGCTGAGGTATACGCAATGGCTACTTTTATACTCTCACTTCTTTTTTGGCTAGGTCTTAGATGGGAGCAGGATATGAATACTCCAAGAGGGGACCGCTGGTTATTATTGATTTCATTTATTATTGGTTTGTCTTTTGGGGTTCACTTTATGGGACTATTGACAATTCCAGCTATTGGTATGATATATTATTTCAATACAACCCCGAAAGTAACAGTCAAAAGTTTTCTTTTAGCAAATGTGATTTCTGTCGCTGTTCTCCTTTTCATTTTTAAACTATTATTGCCCACCACTCTTGCATTTTTTGGGAATTCAGAGGTTTTCTTTGTCAATAATATTGGATTGCCTTTTAACAGTGGTACGCTTATTGCAGGTTTGTGTTTTGTTTTATTCTTCTATTACAGTTTAAGGTATACTAAACGTCAAAAATGGATAAATTTAAATACTGCAATTCTATGTATACTTTTTGTTCTAATTGGCTTTTCCTCCTGGCTGATGATTCCCATTCGAGCGAATGCTAATACTGTAATCAATGAAAATTCCCCTTCTGATGCTCGTTCACTTTTGGCGTATTACAACTTAGAGCAGTATCCAGAAACTCATCTTTTCTATGGTCCTCTTTTTTCTGATATCTATGCTGGGCAGGATGAGACAGAACCCTATATTGATGACAAACCTAAATACGAAAGAGATTATAAAACAGGAAAATACATTATTGTCAATCATTGGGAAAGAGCTAAAATCAATTCAAACAGTAAACATCGTGGTTTTTTGCCGCGGTTATGGAGTTCTGAACACGCAGGTAATTATATGAATTTTACCGGCCCACTGGAATTTTCAATAGCCCCGGAATATCAGAGCAATGAGATGTTAAAAAGTCGTGTTGATGAATTTAGAGAAGACATCCTTGATGGAGTCGTTACTGGTGATGATTATCACAAGTTTTTGAGATCACTTTCTCCATACTTGGTAATTGAAAAACCAAGCTTTTGGAGTTCTCTTCAATTTCTATTTCAATACCAAATAGGTTATATGTATTGGCGGTATTTTATGTGGAATTTTACTGGAAGACAAAACGATATAGCAGGCACTTATAATGTGTTGAATGGTAATTGGATCAGTGGAATTCCACTAATTGATAATCTAAGATTAGGTAATCAGTCTCAAATCTCAGATGATGCCCGAAACAATAAAGCTCGAAATACCTATTTTTTCCTTCCCTTTTTGTTGGGTTTGGTCGGGTTGATTTTTATATATCACCAGGATCCAAAACGTTTTTGGGTGCTCTTGCTTTTCTTTTTGTTCACGGGATTAGCTTTGAAGATTTACCTTAACGAGCGACCCTTCGAGCCTCGTGAGCGAGATTATGCTTTGGTTGGATCTTTCTATGTTTTCGCATTATGGATAGGTATGGGGGCTTTTTATTTGTCTAATAAAGCTAAGACTTACGTTAAATCTAAAGTAGTTGCCCCCCTGGTAGTGACCATTTGTTTCATGGCTGTCCCTTTGTTAATGGCATTTGAAAACTGGGATGACCATGACCGTTCGGGTCGTTACACTGCACAGTCTATGGCTAAGTCTTATTTACAATCTATTCAAAAAGACGTTGGAGCCATGATTTTTACAATTGGGGACAATGACACTTTTGCATTGTGGTATGCGCAAGAGATTGAGGGCTATCGTACAGATGTAAAAACGATCAACACCTCACTATTGGCAACCGATTGGTACATTGATCAGCTAAAAAGAAAAACCTATGAGAGTGACCCTATACCCTCCCAAATGACTCACGCTCGTTACGCCTATGGCATTCGCGATTATATTAAGCATGAGTCAATTTTGGACTCTGTTCGATGGAATATCAAAGATTTTATGAACTGGGTAGCGAGTGATCACCCCAGAACAAAATACAAAAGCCTATTGCAACAAGCCGGAGACGACCCCAGTCGTTTACCAAAAGGAACACAGGAAATGGTTTTTTATCCCACCAATAAAATAAGGGTTAATGTAAATAAAGAAAACGTTTTGAAAAGTGGTGTTGTAAAACCTGATGACCAAGCTTTAATTGTTCCTTACATAGATATTGATTTACCAGAGGGTGGGATGACCAAAAATCAGATCATGATGTTGGATATTTTGGCGAATAATGACTGGGAAAGACCCATATATTTTACAGGAGGTAGCTATGCCGATTCTGAATATATATGGATGAAGGATTACTTGCAATTGGAGGGATTGGTTTACAAACTGGTGCCTATCAGAACTCCACAAAATTCAGAAAACCCATACATAATGGGTCGTTTGGACGCAGATTTGATGTATGATATTGTAATGAATTGGAGTTGGGGGAATTCTGAAAGTCACGATATATATCATGATATTGAGACCCGAAAAAATAGTATTTCCTTCAGAAGTAACATGGCCCGCTTGGCCGAAAAATTGATCGACGAAGACAAAAACGAAAAGGCAAAAAATATCCTCGATTTAGCTATGGAAAAGATGCCTTTAGACTATTTTGGATATTATAGTTTACTGGTCCCTTTTGTGGATATTTATTATCGTCTGGAATCATTACAATCAGCCCAGCAACTCGCAAAAAAAGTAGCTATTAAGTATAGTGATGAGTTAGAGTATTTTGATTCCTTAACCAGTGGTGAGCAACTGATGATGGGAGAGGAGATCATAACTCAGATCGAGCGATACAGAACATTAATGGAAGCTATCCTGATCCATGAAGATCGAGAACTTTTGAAATCAGAATTGGATAATTTTATATCCTCCATTCAACCCTTTATGAATCTCTATGGGGCTTATGATTATTACACTTCACTTACCGATTTTGTTGAAGGATACTATCTTTCGGGTCAAAGGGAAAAGGCTGAAGAATTAGCAGAATCTATAGTAGTTCAATATGAAGAGCGTTTTGCTATGATTGCGAAGTTTTCCAAAAGTAATCAGAAGATGGTCTTTGACCGTATCAAAGGAGAAATACTTGACTTTCAAGAGTTGATTTATCGTGTCGAATTCATGGGAGGAGGTGATTTTGCTGAGCGCTTGCAAAAGCGATTTGATCAATCTATGGAGCAATTTGAATTAGAGGAAGATACTTCCAAGGAATAATTTAGAGATGATCTTGCATCAGACTAATCAGTGTATTGGCATCCTGTTCACCACTTTGTCTCCAGACCATTTCACCCAACTTATAGATCATCAGTGTGGGAAGTACCTTGACTCTGAGGGCATCCGATAGTTTAATATTTTTTTCTGTATCGATTTTGATTACTTTACCTTTATCTCCCATGGCTGCGGCAACGTCCTTCAGAACGGGATTCATAGAATCAGAAATTTCATCCTCAGCATTATAGAAAACTAAAAGCAGTGGTAATTTATCATCAATGAGTTCACCAAATTTTGACATATCTCAATAATTTCAGGGGTTCTCAAAAGCAAATGTAGTTTTTTTTACGATTAAATCAATAGATTCCTCTTTTTCAACGTAATTACAGTAATCTCTGGCCATATTCCTACCCTTCCAGGATAAGCCAAATAGCCAAAGCCTCTATTGACATTCAGCTTTTGTTCTTTTTCTTCGTAAACTCCAGCCCAATGTTTGTACCTCCACTGAATGGGGCTCCATTTGACCCAACCGGGAATCTCAATTCCAAATTGAAAACCATGAGTATGACCACTCAAGGTAAGGTGAAAGGGCTGCGGATGAGGTAGGACCTCTGCCTCCCAATGGGAAGGATCATGGCTGAGTAAGATTTTAAAATCATGGGGATGAATCTTTGCAATAGATTTTTCTAGGTCTCCAGCCTTTTTGAACCTTCCTGCGCCCCAATTCTCCACTCCTATTAAGGCAAGTTTTTCACCATTTTTTTCTATGTATCGGCTTTCATTGAGTAATAGATCAAAGCCCATATCTTTATGGATTTGATACATTTCCTTCATATTTTTTTGTTTTGCAGTTTCACTCTCCCATTGATTGTAATCACCGTAATCGTGGTTTCCAAGAACAGAAAATTTACCATAGGGAGCCTTTAACTCAGAGAGCTTTTCTACCCAAGGTCGTGCTTCAGATGATTTATTGTTGACCATGTCACCTGTAAAAAGAAGTAAGTCAGATTTTTGCTCATTGATTAGATCTATTCCATAAGCTACTTTTCTAAAGTTGTCGAAACTGCCACAATGCAAATCAGAAATTTGTGTGATTTGAAAACCATCAAAACTTTCTGGTAAAGAATCATATTCTAGGGTATAGCGCAAAACCCTGTAGTTATATCGACCTTTATACATACCATATAGCAAAGTAGAAAAAGGAACAGCACTAAGTGCCAAGGCTATTTGCGTAATTAATTTTCTACGTTCAGGAAGGTAAAATTTTTGCTCGGTACTGAAAAAACGGTAAATACCTATGGCAATTCTGCTCAAATCCTCAAAAAAGAGTATAGGAATCAAGACGAGCTGACCAGTGATCAAAGCGATAAACCAACCAATAGTATAGTTAATACCAGGGGTCCAACCCACAGAACGATCGAAGTTGAATATTTGATACAAAAAACTTCCTATAATTAGTGTAACGATCAATCCATATAAGACCCACCAAATTTTATTATGAGTTAGAGTTTTCAGTGCCTGAAAGGCATACCACTGTAGGAGAATTAAAAGAATAATAAAAGGGATCCAGCGCATTAACAAAATTTAGCTCAAAGTTATAAACTGAAAATGAATATATATTTTTAAAAACTATTTAAAGCCAATTTTTTCTGCCAATAGGGTAGCTTTTCCATCGGTTAAGCTGGCCACATAACAACTTGCGTTGAGGAGAGTTTGATAAAGATTTTTGGCAGGGAGTTCTTCATTTTCAGGGATCAATTCCAATAGGAGTTGATCATAGCTATTGTCCTTATTGAAAAAAGTATTGGACGCAGCAGTGACAAAAGCATCAAGTAGGGCAGTGATTACTTTATAACCAACGATCTCTTTTTGAATCACCTCCTCTGAACAGTAGATTTTCTCAACGCTTAGATCAATTATGTCTTTAATTTGAGCTTTGTATTGACTTTTTTCCAACAACGCACTGCCAAAACTTCCATTGAGTATATTGGTTTCATTTTCAGTAAAAACCCTTACCGCATCTTTTATAAGGCTGTTTATGGCCAATGATCTCAGGTAAGCCAGTCTTTGTGTACGATGTTTAAGTTTAGAATATTTGAGGGTGTCCATGTCTTCTTTGACTAAATTGATCAGGTATTCCAAGGCATATTCTTCTTCAATCCAGCCAAGATGAATGCCGTCCTCAAAGTCGATAATGGTATAGCATATATCATCGGCGGCTTCAACCAAATATGCAAGTGGATGCCTATATACTGTTTTGGAATTAGCTAATCCTAGGTCATGAGAAAGTGTATCAAAGAATGATTTTTGCGCTTGAAAAAAACCATATTTTTTGTGAGCAACGTGATCAGTGGGTTGATGGGGCAAACTGGCTTTAGGATATTTGATAAAGGCTCCTAAGGTAGCATAACTTAGACGTAAACCTCCAGGAGTTCCCGCTTTACTTTCTGTCAGGATCTTAAACCCATTGGCGTTCCCTTCGAACGAACATAGATCTTGGTATTCTTTATCATTCAGCTTCGATTTATAGTTGGCCCCTTTTCCATTTAAAAAGTAGTGGCCGATGGCTTTTTCACCGCTATGGCCAAAAGGAGGATTACCGATGTCGTGAGATAATGCCGCAGCAGCTACAATGGACCCGAAATCGTTGATTCTGTATCCCAAATCTTTTGATAAATGTGGGTGTTTCTCCAAAATATTTTTACCCGCCATTCTCCCCAAACTTCTCCCAACTACAGAAACCTCCAAGCTATGGGTAAGCCGCGTGTGAACAAAGTCTGTTTTTGAAAAAGGAATGACCTGTGTTTTGTCTTGTAAACTCCTGAAAACACTTGAAAATACTATGCGATCGTAATCAACTTCAAAACCCAAACGCGTATCGTTTTGGGCTAACCTTGGCCGGTCTTTGAGATCTCCAAACCTCTTGAGCTTCAATAGATTATCCCAATTCATACTTCTGAAATGTTACTGAATTGTTAACTAAAAAAATTTTTAATAACACAAACTTAAATTTTAAATACTGTGATTTAACATTAAGCTAAAATACTTTAAATGAACACCAAATACATTTGGTAATTATAAATTAAAATTATTTACTCGATGACCTTTTTATGCAAATTTTTAACAAATCTAAACCTTAACCTTAAAATGACAAATTTTAAATTTATTCAACTTATTACTATTTTATCATTAATTATTTCTTGTTCAGGTGATGACGATCCAGTAATAGAATATGTTACAGTAACAGAAACAGTAACCGAGACTGAGACTGTAGAAGTAGAGGTAGATCCTTATGCTGATTCTACATTGGAGGGAAATATCACAGCTGACAAAACCCTTGATGCCTCTAAAATATGGCTTTTAAAGGGTAGAGTTTCAGTGGAAAGTGGAGCAACATTGACTATTCCTGCTGGAACAATAATTAAAGCTGCTTCTGGAACTGGTGCCGATGCCTCTACTTTAATTATCGCTAGAGGTGGAACAATTATCGCTGACGGCACAGCTGAAGACCCTATTGTAATGACATCTATTTCTGACAATATACAGGTTGGAGGCACTTATCCTTCAAGTGGACCAGCCTTGAATGTTGATACTAGAGGTCTGTGGGGAGGATTATTGATATTAGGAAATGCTCCATGTTCCTTTTCTGGCGATGTAACTGAACTTCAAATTGAAGGAATTCCTACTTCAGACACCAATGGTTTATATGGAGGAACTGAAGCTGCCGATAATTCAGGCTCAGTTCAATACCTTTCTATTCGACATGGTGGAGCTGAGATTGGAGAGGGAAATGAAATTAATGGTCTTACACTAGGAGGGGTTGGATCTGGAACAAAAATCAATCATGTAGAGGTTTTGGGAAATGTTGATGATGGAATTGAATTTTTCGGAGGAACAGTTAATGCAACAAATCTTTTGGTATGGGGACAAGGAGACGATGCTATTGATATCGATCAAGCTTATGCTGGAACGATCGATGGGGCACTAGTTATTTTAACGTCTGCTTCTGATCATGGATTTGAAATTGACGGTCCAGAGGGATCAGCTACTGGTCGCTTTACCCTTAAAAACGCAACTGTCATTGGAGCTACCGATGATTGCGATGCCGAAGGTGTTGATGGAGAAATGGCTGATTTTAGAAAAGGAGCTACAGGAGATGTTTTAAATATTCTTTTTAGAGATTTTGCAGGTGGAAAGGATGTTGAGTTAGACGCTTCTGCTGATGCGGCCACTTATACTTCAGGGACTCTGACTTTTGTCAATATTGACATAATGCACCCGGTCAAAGATGGCGTAGTTTGTTCTAATGTTGAAACACTCGACAAAATTTTTGACGATAAGTCTGACGAAAGTAGTTTTGAAGCTGACGCTTCAACTTTTGCTGAAGTAGTTACAGAGCAGCAGGCCGGAAATGGAGTAGATCCCTCTATTTTTTCATGGACATTTTATGCGAGATAGAAAATATTGTAAATAAACTCTTGACAAAAAGTGCTTGGGAGCTATCTCAAGCACTTTTTATGTTCATACTTTTGATTTTTAATATACTTGAATGAAGATTAAACATTTTTTGCTCTCAATTCTTTCATTTTTCATACCATTATATGCATTGGCCCAAATTGGAATAACTGGGACAGTAATTGACGGAGATTTCAACGAACCTCTTCCTTTTGCAAATATACTTTTGAAAGAAACTGGAGAGGGAGTTACATCAGATTTTGATGGAAAATATTCTTTTGAATTAGACGAGGGAACCTATACCCTTCAGTTTTCTTTTGTAGGATATGAAACCAAAATTGTTACTGAAATTCAAGTTAAGGGAAATGAATACACAATCACTGATGTAGTATTAAACTCTGCTGCTCAGGGGCTCGATGAAGTAATAGTGACTGTGGAAGCCAGTAGGAACTCAGAGGCATCTGTTTTGGAGATACAAAGAAAATCTGCTAGTTTGTTGGATGGAATCTCTGCTCAGGCATTCAAAAAAATTGGAGCAAGTGATATTGCTGGTGCTGTAAAAAGTGTCCCGGGTGTGTCGGTTCAAGGAGGAAAATATGTATATGTTCGTGGATTGGGGGATCGATACTCCAAGTCCATCCTAAACGGTGTAGATATCCCTGGTTTAGATCCTGACCGAAATACGATTCAAATGGATCTGTTTCCAACCAGCATGCTTTCTAATGTATTAGTCATTAAATCTGCAAGAGCTGATTTGCCAGCTGATTTCACAGGAGGGGTAATAGATATTATCACTAAAGATCTTCCTACTAAAGAAGAATTTACTGTTTCATTGAATATGGGTTACAATCCAGACATGCATTTCAATGACAACTATCTGACCTACACGGGAGGAAGTACAGATTTCTTAGGCTTTGATGATGGTTCAAGGAAGAATAAAATTGCCAATAGTTTTTTAGGAAATGCTTTTGATCCAAGATTAAATCAATCTAATTCATCCCTGAATTTGATCAATCGAGTCAGCAATCAATTTGATCCTCAAATGGCTCCAAAAGTATCGAATAGTGGAATGAATTTTGGTTTTGGAATCTCTTATGGCAACCAATTTAATTTTAAAAATGGCAATGCTTTAGGAGTTTTAGCCTCTTTGTCCTACAAAAATGAACAGACCGTTTATGAAAACACCCAAGATAATCTTTATAATTTTAGCCCTGACAAAAACATTTTCTCTTTTGAGGAAAACCGAATTCAATCTGGTACTATTGGAGGACACAATGTAATTTCCAGTGGTCTTTTTGGTTTGACCTATAAGACCAGCTCTTCAAAATTTAAATTTAACGGACTGCATATTCAAAATGGTCAAAGCACTTCAGGAAGTTTCAGACAACTGACCCGTTTCTCTGATTTTATCGACTTCAATAAATATAACCTTGAATACAATGAAAGAAGTATTTCCAATGGGATGTTTTCAGGATTACATAATTTAGATAAATCCAACCTGAAATTAGAATGGACGTTTTCCGGAACCCTTGCAAAGGTACATGACAAAGACGTAAGAAATACCACTTTTCAAGATGAGGAGGGAATTTTCAGCTTTCAAGAAAATACTGAACCTAAAAGAATTTGGAGGACATTGGACGAAAACAACTTGGTTGGAAAAGTCGACTTCACTAAAAGATTTGAATTTATTGGCTCGGACGCCATCCTAAAGTTTGGGATATACGGATCCTTGAAACAAAGAGATTTTTTGATTGCCCAATATTCTGTTAGTTCTAATTATACCTCTGAGAAGGATTGGGATAACTATGGTGGAGATCCCAATCAGCTTTTTAATACCAATCACTTAATAGGACCTAGTAATATCAAAGGAACCTACATCAATCCCCAGACCACAATTCGTCAGGATGCAAATATTTTCAACGCAAAGCAACAAAATCTTGCAGCCTATATCTCAAACGAATTTAACTTTTCCGAGAAATTAAAATCAATTATTGGATTGCGTTTCGAAAATTATCAGGTATTCTACACGGGAGAAAATAGCCAGTTAGGTCAAGTTTTCAAAAATGAGAATATTATCAGCAAGAACAACTTGTTCCCTTCGATCAACTTTATTTACAATTTAAAGGAAAACAAAAATCTTAGATTGGCCTATTCGCTTACCACTGCTCGACCCAGTTTTAAAGAGGCATCTATTGCCGAGATATATGACCCATTATCCAATTTATTTTTCATTGGAAACATTAATATTCGACCTACTTATATAGACAACTTTGATATTCGTTATGAGGCATATGGTGAAAATGCACAATTGTTTGCAATAAGTACCTTTTATAAAAACCTCACCGACCCAATAGAAATTGGTTTTGTGGCGGCCTCTTTTTCAAACTACAAACCATTGAATTTACAGACGGCAAATGTTTTTGGATTAGAACTTGAGTTGAGAAAAGATCTAGGTGCTTGGATTACTGGTTTTGACAATTGGAAACTAAACCTCAATGGTTCTTATATTATTTCAGACGAAAAATACAGCAAGGATGAATTAAAATTGAGAAAGCTAGGTTTGAGGGAAGGACAAACATTAGGAACTTCAAGACCACTTCAAGGTCAATCTCCTTATTTGATAAATGCAGGCATTGAATACAACAATCAAGAAAAAGGACTCCAAGGAACAATCTTTTACAATGTCCAAGGAAAAACTTTACAAGTTGTAGGTAATGGTTTTTATCCTGATGTATATACATTACCATTTAATAGTCTTAACTTTAACATTATTAAACAACTTAAAAAGAACAGAACACTAACCTTTAAAGTAACTAACCTTTTGGACGATGATCGTGAAAGCAAGTTCATTGGCTTTAATGAAGAGGAGGAGTATTTTAGCTTTCGACATATAGGAAGAACCTTTTCTTTTAGTTATGCTGTTCGATTTTAACATTCAAAGTGTTATTGGAAAACATTTACTTATATATTGTTGTTTTATTAAGTCTGCTGGCTATAGGAGACTTGATTGTTGGGGTTAGCAATGATGCAGTAAATTTTCTTAATTCTGCGATTGGTTCAAAAGCCATTTCCTTTAGAAATATCATGATATTTGCCAGTTTGGGAATTGCCTTGGGAGCCTTATTCTCTAGCGGTATGATGGAGGTTGCTCGAAAGGGAATTTTTAATCCTGGAGCTTTTAATTTTGAAGAAATCATCTACATCTTTATGGCGGTGATGCTGACCGACATATTGCTTTTAGATTTTTTCAATACCCTGGGAATGCCTACCTCAACTACGGTGTCTATCGTTTTTGAATTGTTGGGAGCCGCTGTAGTAATGTCACTGATTAAAATATTTTCGGATTCAGGCAATCTCATGGAGTTGTCCACCTACATCAACACGGAGAAGGCTACTCAAATCATTTTGGGAATTTTACTTTCTGTTTTCATAGCCTTTACTGTAGGAGCTGTAGTGCAATGGGTATCTAGAGCTCTTCTTACCCATGATTTTCTTCAAAAATCAAAATTGATTAATTCTCTTTTTGGAGGTTTGTCGCTTGCGGCCATCAGTAATTTTATTTTGATTAAAGGAATCAAAGGAACTCCTTACGCTGGTATTGAATATGATTTTTTAGACGGTTTGACGATCAATTCATTCCTTGAATCCAATGCTTTTTTGGTCAACTTATCTAGTCTTTTATTTTGGTATTTGTTCTCTTACTTTTTGATGAGGGTACTTAGAGTGGATATTTATAAAGTAATCATTGGTGTGGGAACTTTTGCTTTAGCATTGGCGTTTGCTGGCAATGACTTGGTCAACTTTATTGGCGTTCCTGTTGCAGCCTATCAATCCTACGAAGCTTGGGCCAGTTCTGGAATTGCTGCAAATGAGTTTAGCATGAGCATACTTTCTAATAAAGTGCCTACTCCAACGATTTTTCTTTTGGGTTCGGGTTTGATTATGGTGCTCACTTTGTGGTTTTCTTCAAAAGCTAAAAAAGTCGTCAAAACCTCTCTTGACCTTTCTGATCAAAATGATATTAAAGAACGTTTTCGTCCCAACTTTTTATCCCGACTATTGGTTCGTTTTTTTGTAGGATTAAACCAATATTTTTCCAACTTATTTCCACTTGGTGTTTCCAATAAAATCAGGGGTTCGTTTGAGATGACGGTTGATAGGTCAGCTTTGAAAAATTCAGACGCACCCTCATTTGACACCCTTAGGGCTTCTATCAACCTTACAGTAGCAGCCATTTTAATCTCAATTGCTACCTCCTTAAAGTTACCCTTGTCGACCACCTATGTTACCTTTATGGTAACAATGGGAACTTCATTAGCAGACCGTGCATGGGGTACGGACAGTGCTGTATACCGGGTTGCAGGAGTGATTAATGTCATTGGAGGGTGGTTTTTTACTGCCCTTAGTGCCTTCTTGGTTTGTGGAGGGATAGTATATCTTATTCACTGGGGTGGATTTACTGCTATACTTCTGATTTTGGGAATCATTCTCCTTTTGATTTCAAAAAATTTTATAAACCATAGAAGAGAAAATGAAGAAAGACAGAAAGGGAAACTCCACAGCCCTCAGAGTGATTCTTATCGAGGTATTATCGAAGAGAGTGTAATGAATATTTCTAATGTAATTGGTAATACATATGAAATATACGCATCTACCATTCGAGGTTTATCAAATAACGACCTTAGAACTCTTTCTAATGCCAAAAAAAATGCAGATGAACTTTTTGTTGAGGTTAATGATATGAAAAATGGCATTTATTATTTCCTTAAACGAATTAAGAAAACCAGTGTACCAGCTAGCCGTTTCTATATTTCTTTGTTGGGTATAATGTCAGACCTTATTGAAGACCTGATTTATATTTCCAACGAAAGCCATAAGCATATAAACAACAATCATAGTCCACTAAAGCCACAGCAAATCAATGATCTAAATGAGATTTTTGATTCCCTATCCTCAGTATTTAAAGAAGGTATTGAAGCCTTTAATGTTCAGTTTAGTGATAAGGAATTCAATGATGTTTTGATACAAAAGAAAGATAATTTTGATTTATTAAATCAAAAAATTGATAATCAAATTCTGAGGATTGAGGGGGAAACAAGTCCAAAAAATACAGCACTTTATTTCAATATTTTGATAAGAACGAAAGACCTTATCCTTCACAAATTTGATTTGGTAGAAGAATTTTATAGGTTTAGTAAGAAAGTAGAGTCTTGAAAAAAGTATTAACCAAAAGTAATTAATTGTTTTTAGCAATTAATTTTTTCTCACTATTGTTCCATTCAAGAACATTGATAATTTTATTGTCTTCGTAAATAACTTCAATTAAATCACTTTTATTCCAAAAAAACCATTGACCGGTTTTCAATCCCGATTGGTAAGTTCCCATAGTAGACTTCTTACCGGATGGGTGATAGCTGATCCAATTCCCGTGACGTTTTTTATCTTTAAAATATCCGATTTGTGCGATCTCTCCATTCTCGTGATAAAACATTGCCTTGACAAGCTCACCTTCTTTCTCGAATTTGGGTTTGATGTTGTCTTGAGCGTTCAATGTAAACGAAAACAAAACGAACAATATTGCTATATTTTTCATAATTAAATGAATAATTTATGTGGCTAATGTACGTAATGTTTACTAAAAATAAACATTTAATTAACATTAAATTTACAATAAAAGCTTAAATAACTGATAATGAGATATATAATTAGTATAAAAAACGCTTATTTAACTAAAAATAAGCGTTTTTTTAAAGTTAAAATTGTATTATGAGCCACACATTAGGCAATCGTCATCCTCACTTTTTTTGGACTGTTCCAACATCTCTTTTAATTCGGCTGGAGTAAGGGGTTGTACACTTGTTGCAGGGTTATTTTCAGAATTTTCCCCTCCTGCCAGTGTTGACGAAGTAGCAACTATATTTTCAGTATTATTTGTGCGTTGAGCTCCTTGATTTACTTTTAATTTTGTCTCCTTGGCATTGTCAAGTGTAAATTTGATCGCATCAACAGCAGATTTTGTTCTCAAATAATACATTCCTGTTTTGAGGCCTGATTTCCATGCATAAAAGTGCATGGAGGTTAATTTTGCCATTGTAGCTCCTTCCATGAATAAATTTAGTGATTGAGACTGATCAATAAAATAACCCCTGTGTCGAGACATATCTATAATGTCTTTCATACTCATCTCCCAAACAGTCTTGTATAATTCTTTAATATCGTCCGGTATACCCTGAATATTTTGTATTGAGCCGTTGGCTTGCATCAACTCTTGTTTCATATCTTCGTTCCACAAACCTAAGTTCACAAGATCTTCCAATAGATGTTTGTTGACAACTATAAACTCACCGGACAATACCCTTCTGGTGTAAATATTTGATGTGTAGGGTTCAAAGCATTCGTTGTTTCCAAGAATCTGAGAGGTCGACGCAGTAGGCATGGGGGCTACCAATAGGGAGTTCCTTACACCATGTTTTTTTACTTTTTTACGCAAATCCTGCCAATCCCAACGCCCACTAAGTTCATCGTCTTTGATACCCCAAAGGTTGTGTTGGAATTCTCCTTTTGATATCGGCGATCCCTTGTAAGTTTTATATGGGCCATCCTTTTCAGCTTCTTCTACAGAAGCTGTAACTGCTGCGAAGTATAAGGTTTCAAAAATCTCTTGATTTAGCGTTTTGGCTTCTTCACAGGTAAAGGGTAACCTCAATTTAATAAAAGCATCGGCTAAACCTTGGACGCCCAAACCTACCGGACGGTGTCTCATATTTGAATTTTCAGCCTCTTTAACTGGATAATAGTTACGGTCTATGACTCGGTTGAGGTTTTTTGTGACTCTTTTGGTTACGTTAAACAATTCCTTGTGGTTGAACTTACCTTTTTCTACAAACATTGGAAGTGCAATAGAGGCGAGGTTACAAACAGCGATTTCATCCTTTGAAGTGTATTCCAAAATTTCGGTACAAAGGTTAGAGGATCGAATAGTTCCTAAGTTTTTTTGATTGGACTTTCTGTTGGCAGCATCCTTGTATAGCATATACGGTGTTCCCGTTTCAATTTGAGATTCTAAAATTTTGTCCCAAAGCTCTCTAGCTTGAATGGTTTTTCTTCCTTTGCCCTCTTTTTCGTAGTTGAGATATAGTTTTTCAAATTCTTCTCCATGACAATCATAGAGACCCGGACACTCGTTTGGACACATCAATGTCCATGAGGCGTTTTCCTCTACACGCTTCATAAATAGGTCTGAAATCCACATGGCATAAAAAAGATCTCTCGCACGCATTTCTTCTTTACCATGGTTTTTCTTTAGCTCTAAGAAATCAAAAATATCAGAGTGCCAAGGTTCTACATATATAGCAAAGGATCCTTTTCTTTTTCCACCTCCTTGGTCAACATAACGTGCAGTATCATTAAAAACTCTGAGCATAGGAACAATTCCATTGGAGGTACCATTGGTTCCAGAAATATAGGAGCCCGTGGCCCGGATATTGTGAATAGAAAGCCCAATTCCACCTGCCGATTGGGAAATTTTAGCTGTTTGCTTAAGGGTATCATAAATACCGTCGATGCTGTCATCTTGCATGGTCAAAAGAAAACAAGAAGACATTTGTGGTTTGGGAGTACCCGAGTTAAAAAGGGTAGGGGTGGCATGGGTAAAATACCTTTTGGACATCAATTCATAAGTCTCAAAAGCGGCGCCTAAGTCATTTAAATGAATACCAATTGATACTCGCATTAACATGTGTTGAGGACGCTCCACAATTTGACCGTTGAGTTTCAATAAATAGGAACGCTCCAAAGTTTTAAATCCAAAAAAGTCATATCCAAAATCCCTGTTGTAAATAATGTTGGAATCGATTTGATCTGCATTTTCCTCAATAATTTTATAAACTTCATTGGAAAGTAGCGGTGCTTTTTTACCGGTTCTAGGATTAATGTATTCGTAAAGATCTTTCATTGTAGCTGAGAAAGATTTTTTCGTATTCTTGTGGAGATTTGAAACAGAGATTCTAGCTGCCAATTGTGCGTAGTCTGGATGGGTGGTAGTCATGGTCGCAGCAATCTCAGCAGCAAGGTTGTCTAATTCTGAGGTGGTAACCCCATCGTAAAGCCCTTCAATTACTCGCATTGCAACCCTAACCGGATCAACCAATGTATTTAACCCATAGTTGAGTTTTCTAATTCGAGCCGTGATCTTATCAAACATTATCGGCTCTTTCCGCCCATCTCTTTTAACTACATACATAGATTTCTATTTTAAATTTAAATTAAAATAAACCCAAATGGGCTAGATAATTGGGGTAATTTATTTGGTTGGGGCAATGATCTGTTCGAACTAAAAATCTGCGTCAGTGGTAAACTGTGTTTCCTCTTTCTCATTGTTAAGCACTCCCGCTTTTTGATACTCAGAAACACGTTTCTCAAAAAAGTTAGTTTTACCTTGAAGAGATATCATATCCATAAAATCAAACGGATTGGTAACGTTGTGTTTCTTTTCACAGCCCAACTCAATGAGCAATCGATCCGTTACAAATTCCAAATATTGTGTCATCAACTTGGCATTCATTCCAATTAAACTGACCGGTAAAGACTCTGTGATAAATTCTCGTTCTATTCTTAGAGCATCTAAAATGATTTCCTCAATTCTTTCTTTGGGAACTTTGTTAACTAGGTGATTGTTGTGAAGGTGAACAGCAAAGTCACAGTGAACACCCTCGTCTCGGGAGATCAACTCGTTAGAAAATGTGAGACCGGGCATTAATCCTCTTTTCTTAAGCCAGAAAATTGAGCAAAATGCTCCAGAGAAGAAAATCCCCTCAACAGCGGCAAAAGCAATAAGCCTTTCGGCAAAGGAGTCGGATTCGATCCAACGCAAAGCCCAATCAGCTTTCTTTTTGATGGCAGGGAAAACTTCAATAGCCTTGAATAATTTAGTTTTCTCTAACTCATCCTTTACATAGGTATCAATCAAAAGAGAGTATGTTTCTGAATGTATATTTTCCATCATGATTTGAAAACCGTAGAAAAATTTTGCCTCAGAATATTGAACTTCATTGACAAAATTTTCCGCCAAATTTTCATTTACGATTCCATCCGAAGCGGCAAAAAAGGCAAGAATATGTTTTATAAAGTATTTTTCATCATCATTTAGCTTGGAATTCCAGTCGCTTAAATCTTGATGTAAGTCGATTTCTTCAGCTGTCCAAAAACTGGCCTCCATCTTCTTGTACCATTCCCAAATATCGTGGTGTTGAATGGGAAAAATTACAAATCTATTTTCATTTTCTTGGAGGATTGGTTCTATAGCTGTCATTTAAATCTATTTTCTTGATTAATTATCGAATTTTGTTCAACAAAGATTCTAAAATGTTATCAAAAATGAAAGACATACTTTTCCACAAACAGGTCGAGTTTTTAACAAATTTATTTTTTTAGACATTGGGAGTAGAAAAAAATAAATGCTATAAAATATTGTCAATCAATAAGATGTAAAATAAAAAATCGTTTAACCCGCGTAAAGACTGATCCTTACGAATTAATTTTTTGGGCAGCCATTTCCAATTCTGAATACCATCTTTTTCCAAATTTTCTTATAAGTGCATCTTTCACGAATTGGTAAACAGGAATTTTCAGACTTTCTCCCAACTGACAACCGGCTTCACAAATGTGCCAGCGATGGTAGTTCACAGCATAAAAATCAGAATATTCTTTTACGCGAACTGGATAAAGGTGACATGAAATGGGTTTTTTCCAATCGATTGATTTGGCTCGGTGGGCATTTTCAATAGCACACTGTGTGGTTCCATTGCTTCCAAAAACCGCATAAGCACATTCTTTATTGTTTACTAATGGGGTTTCGAAAGTCTCTTTATCTACTTGGATAAATTTACCTTGTTTTTCAATGGCTGCTTTCCCTTTTTTACTCATAAAAAGGGAGATTTTACCATAGTGTTTTTCTAAAAGTTCGGTTTCGTCTTTTTCAAGAGGAGCCCCTCCATCTCCTTCAACACAGCATGCACCCTTGCATGCATTTAGATTACACACAAAATCATTGTAAATGATTTCTTCCGAAACAAGTGAATTTTCAATTTGAAACATAGCATTTGAAAATTTATGCCATTTAAATTACTCTCAAATTTAATATTATTTAAAAAATATATTAAAAGCTCTTTATCTTTAAAAAAAACTAGGAATGGACTTAAAAGAAATTCTAACGGCCAGTATGATACTTTTTGCCGTTATTGATATAGTGGGAAGTATACCTATCATTATTAGTTTAAGAGAAAAAGTGGGACGTATTCAGTCAGAAAAAGCTTCTTTAGTATCTGCTCTAATCATGATAGCCTTTCTTTTTTTGGGGGAGAAAATATTGAGTCTTATTGGTATAGATGTTAATTCTTTTGCTGTAGCAGGTTCTTTTGTGATTTTCTTTTTGGCCTTGGAAATGATTTTGGGAATAACCTTATTTAAAGAAGAACCACCTGAGGTTGCCTCTATTGTTCCTTTGGCATTCCCAATTATTGCTGGAGCTGGAACCATGACCTCTTTATTGTCCTTGCGAGCAGAATATGCCTTAATCAACATTATCGTTGCTATTTTTATCAATATCGGGATTGTATATATCATCCTCAAGTCGTCCTCAAGGTTAGAGAAAATTTTAGGAAAACAAGGAATCAACATTATTCGTAAAGTTTTTGGAATAGTACTGATGGCCATCGCTGTAAAACTCTTTGCAACAAACGTAGGTAAAATAGTAGTTTAGGTCTAATGGGTTTATCAGGGAGTTTAGTAATTTTATATTTTAGAATTTTTTAATGGTCATTTGTCATTCTAAAATCAATGCCAACAGACATTTTTAAATTTTATTTGCCAACAATTTACATAGTTACAAACTCATGAAAATAATTATGAAAATTTTAATGGGATTGTCCTTAGGAATGGTTATTTTTAATAGTACTCAAGTCAATTGGGAAGACCCTTTGTCAGGAAAAAGTTCCATTGCAGTCATTGGGATCATGGCAGCTCTTTGCGCTTTTCTACTTTTACTACTTTTAATGATATCCAAAAAAATTTCAAAAAAAATCAATCGTTAATTTATTTGAGACAAACTATCTAATGTATTGATGGCGGTTTCCAAAAATAAATCTTCCTGATTTTTAATTTGATTAAAAGTGTTTTCCCCAAAAAGCTGGAGTCCCAGATAAGCCTTAACCGCTTTCAAGGTTTCCTCCTCTTGAAAAGTCACATCAATTTCTTTATCAGCACAGTATCTCAAAAATAAATTATGCCAAGGGAGTATGTCCTCAAATTTGCCTTCGAGGAAATATTCTTTTTCAAACCCTCTGAATTTATTTCTGTTTTTGTCTAATTCTTCAAAAACAAAATTATTCATCACATTTGAATCCAAGATTAATGAACTCCATTCCTCTTCCTCGGAATTGGTATTTGGAATATAAAAATCGGGTGTGATACCTCCCCCTCCAAAAACAGTCCTGCCCATGGGGGTTATGTAGGCTAAACTATCAGTTACGGGAATTTTTTTTGAATGTGCCATTTCTCCCCTATGATTGGGATTGTTTAGATCTTGATAATAATCTTCTCTGTTTCCTTTGTAGGGTTTTTGAATTGATCTTCCAGTAGGGGTAAAATATTTGGCAATTGTAAGACGGACGGCATCTCCTCCCCCCAAAGGCATTTGCTGCTGTACCAAACCCTTTCCAAAAGTTTTCCTTCCGATAATCCAACCCCTGTCGTTGTCTTGGATTGCTCCAGCAACTATCTCACTAGCAGAGGCTGATTGACCGTTGACCAAAACAATTAGATTTCCTTCTTGAAAATCTCCATCACCCTTAGCCAATGATTTGTCCTTATCTCCATTACTACTTTTTGTGATCACTATGGTTTGGTTTTTGCGTAAAAAAGTATTCGAGATTCGTATGGCCGGATGCAAATAACCCCCGGGGTTGTCTCTCAAGTCCAATATCAATTTTTCCATTCCCATTGATAGTAAATCATTCAGGGCGTGGTCAAACTCGTCAAAGGTGGTTTGTGAAAAGCGATTGATTTTCAAGTACCCCACTGTTTTGTTAATCAAATAATAAGAATCAACACTGGGTAAGGGGACTTTTCCCCGTTTCATTTCCAATTGGAATATTTTGTTCTCTGATTTTCGGTATAGGGTCAAATCAACTGATGTTCCAGGTTTTCCCTTCAAAGTCTGCATGATCTTATTTGCAGAGTAGTTTTTATTGAATAATGTATCCTCATTGGCAATCAAAATCCGATCTCCTGCTAACAGTCCGGCTGCCTCACTTGGCCCGCCTTCCAATACTCGAACGATGGTAACACTGTCTTTTGACATTAAAAAACTGACTCCTATACCGTAAAAGTTTCCTTGCATATTTTCGGCGATACTTTGTCTGTGATGTGCGGGGATATAGACCGAGTGTGGATCCAATCGATTGACAATGTCTTCGATTACTTCTCCAACCAAACTGTCTGTGTCAATCTCTTCTACATAATCATTATCGATGTATTGCAGCAGTCGCTCCAGTCGATTCATACTCCAAGAATCCTGCTTATTGGAAATCAAAATTTCTTTTTCACTGCCCAGTAAATAGCCTATGCAAATTGATAGGAATACGATGGCAAAAAGAACTAAATTTTTTTTCATAGGTTCGTTTCGCGTTTTAGGGTCAATCCAATTGAGTTAAAATTACACCCGCTTTTTCAAGAAAATCAAGGCCGGATCGGTCTTTGTATGCCAGTGAGTAAACCACTCTTTTGATACCCGCTTGATGAATTAGTTTACTACATTCTCTACAAGGGGAGAGGGTAATGTAAAGGGTCGCACCTAAACAAGACTGGGTTGAAGCGGCTACTTTCAAAATGGCATTGGCTTCGGCATGTAGCACATACCATTTGGTGTAATGATTTTCGTCTTCACAATCATTTTCAAAACCCGATGGGGTACCGTTGTATCCGTCAGAAATGATCATTCGGTCTTTGACAATCAACGCGCCCACTTTTTTTCGTTCGCAATGAGAAAGTTCTCCCCAAGTTTGTGCCATTTTCATGTAGGCCTGATCGTATATTTTTTGCTTTTCTGAAGACATGAGCGCTAAGATAGCTTAAAATGGCCAGTTAGTCGATGTCATCAAAATGGCCTGAGACAAGACCATGGCTGCAATCACCTGTTGCCATTTTTGATTTTGAATTTTTAACAATCCAATGGCAAGCCAATTGATCAAAAGGACAAATATCACAATCAGGATCTGGGCAAATTCAACCCCCAAGGCAAATTCCAAAAGACCTAAGATGGCCTCTCCTTCTGTGGCGATCATTTTAAAATATCGTCCAAAACCAAAACCATGAATCAATCCAAAAAATAAAGTTATGAGGTTGATCCAAACCCCTTTAAGATGGGTTGGATTTTTTTGAACAAGTATCGAAAGGCAAGTGATGCAAATGGTAATTGGAATTAAAAATTCAACCCATGTACCATCTATATTTATCCATTCATAATGTGTGATTAAAAGAGAAAATGAATGCCCCAAAGTAAAAAGACTTACCCACAACAAAAGCTTTCTCCAATTCGTAAAGGCAAATGGAAGTGAAAGAGCAACCAGAAAATAAAAGTGATCCAAACCTCCAATATCGAGAACATGGTCGAAGCCCAAATCAAAATAGAACCAAAACGTTTGCATAAATTAAGTTAAATTATTTTTTTGATGCATCAATGTTTCATATGCTTTTTGAACTTCCCTGAACTTTTCCTCCGCACCTTTTATCATTGCAGGGTCTTGTCCACGGAGTTTGTCCGGGTGGTATTTTTTGGCCATCTTCCGATAGGCACTTTTTATTTCATCTTGGCTGGCATTGGAGTCAATCTCAAGAATTTTGTATGCATTGTCAGTATTTTTGACAAACATGGCTTTGATACTTTCAAAATCGGGTAAGCGCAGTCGCATTCCCGAGGCCACTTGTGAAAGTTTTTGCAGCTCTACATCAGAGATATTACCGTCGGCATTGGCAATCCCGAACAAAAAATGAAGAATCTGTAAACGGGTTTCATAGGCGGTTTGCTGAACAAAAACCTGAGTCAGTTGGTCGAGATGTTGGGTCTCTTTTTTGATTTGAGTATTGAAAGTTTTAAAAATCGAATCGGCACGTTCTTTTCCGTATTGGCCAATGAAAAAGCTTCTTACAAAGTCAAGTTCCTTTTTTTGGACTTTGCCATCAGCTTTGATTATCAATGCCGAAAGAGCCAACAAATTCAACTGAAATGTTTCGGGATTGATCGCATAAGACGAAGTTCTGATTTGGAGAGAATTCTTGGATAAAAATTCAAAAAATCCTCCGACCATAAATCCTAAGATGGCTCCGGGAAACCTTAAAAAAGAATAACCGATCACCGCGGCAACCCACTTAATCATAAGCTTGTCCTATTGAGATCGTAAAGATACAAATGTCAATAAAAGATTGTTAACCCCGCATGAATAAATAGGGAGTTTTTTATCTTTACCAAAAAATTAATTATGTATCCAGAAGAAATAGTTAGACCCATGAAAGAGGAGTTGACAACCATTGGTTTTGAAGAATTATTGTCTACTGATGATGTAGAATCTGCCATGTCTAAATCAGGAACAGCATTGGTTGTTGTAAATTCTGTTTGTGGATGCGCTGCTGCTAATGCCCGACCTGCGGTTAGAATCTCATTAAACAACTCTCACACTCCAGATCATTTGTATACTGTTTTTGCAGGAGTAGATCGTGACGCAACCGATGCTGCAAGAGCCAAAATGATTCCTTTTCCTCCTTCCTCTCCCAGTTTGGCGTTATTCAAAGATGGAGAATTGGTTCATATGATAGAAAGACATCATATCGAGGGCCGGACTGCACAATTAATTGCAGAAAATTTGATACAGGCTTTTGATGAGTTTTGTCATTAATCAATTTCAATAAGTGAAATTAAGTTATGCTCTTAAAAATTTTTTTTCTTACACATTTACTTTAATATTTTACCTTGCGTTCATTTCTTCCCTAATTATTTTTCACTTGATCCAGGTGTTTTGTCATCGCTTATTGGGATACGAAGCACACAAAAAATCGGTTGATTGGTTAAACTTTTTTTTGTTGAGGTGTTTGAATATTTTGGGAACGAGTTTTGAATTCTCCAACCCATTTAAAATACCCGATAAGGGTCCCCTAATTATAGTATCTAACCACCAAAGCACATATGATATACCCCCAATAATTTGGTACTTCAGAAAACACCATCCGAAATTCATAAGTAAGTCTTCATTGGGCAAGGGAATTCCAAGTGTCTCCTATAACCTTCGATATGGGGGGTCAGTTTTGATAAACCGTAAGAAGTCCGTTTTGGCCCTCCAAAAAATAAAAGACTTTGGCAAAAAAGTCCAAAAAAACAAATGGGCTGCTGTAATTTTCCCTGAAGGAACCCGAAGTAAAGACGGACAACCTAAAAAGTTTTTTTCTAAGGGTTTGATGACATTGTTCGAACAAATTCCCGATGCTACAGTCATCGCTTTGTGCATCAACAACTCTTGGAAGCTGGCCCAATTCCAATATTTTCCTATTCCTATTGGAATTAAAGTAAGTTTGGAAGTAAAGTCAACTTTTAAGCTAAGTGAACAAGAGCCTGTTGCCTTATTTCAAAAGCTTGAGCAACTCATTAGCGGAGGTGTGCAAAAGATCTAAAATTTTGGTTTTCTTTTTTCGAGAAAAGCAGTAATTCCTTCCTTAAAATCAGCTGTGCCAAAACAATTTGAAAACTGAAAATTTTCCTCTTGAAATCCTTTTGTTGTTCCATCAGATTTATTGATGGCTTTGATGGCACTTTTGATCGAGTTGGGGGAATTTTTAATAATTCTTTCTGCCATAATTATGGTTGATTCTAATAACTTTTCTCCAGGGACAACCTGATTGACCAATCCTATTTGTAGTGCTTTTTCAGCATCGATCATATCTCCAGTCAAAATTATTTCCATTGCATAGCTTTTCCCAATCAAAGCAGGCAGTCGTTGCGTTCCTCCATAACCAGGAATTATTCCCAATGAAACTTCTGGTAATCCCATTTTGGACTTTTTGCTAGCAATTCTCAAATGACAAGCCATTGCAAGTTCTAGTCCCCCTCCTAATGCGTAACCATTGATGGCAGCAATAACAGGTTTTTCTAACTGTGCAATGAAGTCAAACAAAACACTGTTTCCATGACGTGCTGCTTCTGCCGCCTCTTGGAATCCAAAACTAGAAAAGTCTGAAATGTCTGCCCCGGCAACAAAAGCTTTGTCACCGCTTCCAGTGAGTACAATGACTTTTACAGTAGGATCGTCTTGAAAATCAGCAATTCGTTCATGTAATTCGTCAATTAAATCTCGGTTGAGGGCATTGAGTTTTTTTTCGCGATTAATTTTGACCCATCCAATGTTGTCTTGAACCTTAATCAATGTCAATTTACTTTCCATCTTTATAATTTTAGTGTAACAACAAAAGTGGTACCTTTATTACTGGTAGTATATTCTATTTTACCTTTATGTGAATCTATTATGTTTTTTACAATCCCCAATCCTAATCCCATCCCTTTGGTCTTAGTAGTGAATTTGGGCTCAAATACTTTAGATTGAATCGATTTGGGAATACCAATCCCATTGTCGGCGAAATAAATTTTTACATTTTTAACTCCTTTTTTGATGGAGACTTTAATTTTGGGATAATCACCTTGTTTTACCGCTTGTAGGGCATTTTGTACAATATTTGTGGTCACTCTGATCCATTGTGTTCTATCCAAGGGTAAACTAACTTCATCATCTGAAGTTTTAAATGCTATCATATCACCTTCAAAAATTTCCAAAGACCTGCGAGTAATTTCAACCAAATCTGATATTATCAGTTTGGGTTTTGACAGCGAAGCAAAATCCGAGAATGCATTGGCCACATCACTCATTGTATCGATTTGTTCTAAGAGTATTTGAGAAAACTCATCTATTTTTTTGGTATTGTCGGGATCATCGTTGGAAAACCTCCTTTGAAAATTCTGAACTGTAAGTCTCATAGGTGTCAATGGATTTTTGATTTCATGAGCTACCTGTTTGGCCATTTCTTGCCAAGCTTGTTCTCTTTGTGTTCGCGCCAGTAAGGTGGCACTTTTTTCTAACTCATCAATCATTTTATTATAGGAATTGATCAAACTGGCAATATCTCTTGGGGCATTTTTAAGTTGAATTTTTTCATTCTCTTTTAAAAGCCCGGTTTGGTCAATTTTTTCTCGGAAAGTTTCCAGTGAACGGGAAATATATTTGGAGATAAAATAAGCCATTACGATCGCTGCTACTAACATCAAAAGATAGATTTGATATAAGCTTTGTAGGAAAGTATTTAATTCGTTTTCAGAAAAGGAGACATCTTCAAAATAAGGAAAGAACAACACCCCGTAAGGGTTGCCAAAACTGTCTTTAAGTATACTGTATGAAGATTGAAATTTGCCAATTTCGTCATTGTTTTTTTCCAGTATTCGGCCATCTGAATTTGCCAAAATTGCCCTAAGAAAATCATCTTCCAAACTGTAGTTATTGGCAATGACTTTCAAAGGTAAGAAAGAAGTGAAAAGGGGTAGTCCCTCTAAATTGAAAACAGAATAATTTACATTGTGAATTTTTATAACTGCACTAAATTCCTCTTTGTAACTAGACCAAGCGCTATCATTTTTCTTTAGTAAATCATTTTTTTCGACCAAATAATCAATTTGTTTTTTCAACTGACTCTCCTTTCGATTCAATCGAAAAATATTATAATCAATTGACTCATTTTGATATTGGAAAAAGGTTGCAGCTAAAATCAAAAGGCAGGCTAAAAACACCAATAATATCATGGAGATAAAGATTTGGGTTCGCAGCGAAATACGTCTTAGAAAGTTAATTATCATTTGTAGAAGATTTCTCTCTCAACCTTTTGTAGAGCTTTATGGCTAACATCAAAAACACAATCAGTCCAAATGTTCCCAATACCATAAAAACCCAATGGATTGCACTCTTAACGATAGCCAGGAATACGATTGCAAACAAAAACAGGGTTGCTCCTTCATTCCAGATTCGCATAAAGTTAGGGGAATATCGTATTTCATCCCGCTGCAATTCCAAGAACATTTGATGTGTTTTCAGGTGGTAGGCGTAGAGTAATAAGATGAATCCGGTTTTGATTAACATCCAGGATTGATATAGCCATTCGGGCATCAAAACTAATAACCAAATGGCAAAGATGGTGGCCAGAATCGCCGATGGCCAAGTTATAATGTACCACAATCTGCGGGCCATGATTTTGAACTGTTTCTCTAGAATTTCTTTTGCAGGTGTGCTTTTTTTGGAAGCCTCAATGTGATAGATAAACAAGCGGGGTTCATAAAACAATCCTGCAAACCAAGTAACCACAAAAATTAAGTGTAGTGATTTGATATAATTGTAATACTCCATTTTTTAAGGGCCGGTTTATGTCATTGGTCTAAAACCGATAACGTAACTACAAATTACAAAAACTTAAACAAATGAAGATTTTTATTTTTTGGGTAAACCCTTAAGAATTTAAATATTTTCTGAGTTCATAAACCAAAAAACTACCGCTAACAGCAGCTGCGAGTAATTCTGCAATTGGGAAAGCAAGCCAAATACCGTTAATTCCCCAAAAACTTGGTAAAATATAAAGCAAGGGAATAAAGAAAAACCCTTGACGGTTCAGTGTGAGCAGAAGTGCAGGGAGTGCTTTACCGATGGCTTGGAAGTAGGCCGCACCGATCAATTGAATACCCACAATCGGTGTGGCGACAAAAACCCATCGAATGGCTGAAGGTACTTTTTCAAGAACCAAGGGTTCACTGGTAAAAATGCCCCCGATGGAATTCGAAAAAATATTGATCATCAGGAAAACTAAAGTTGCAAACCCTGTTGAATAAATTACTGCTGTTCGGATTACTTGTTCTACTCTTTTTTTATTCTTGGCACCGTAATTGAAACCCGCAATGGGAATGAACCCCTGGGTAATCCCTAATACAGGAAAAAGTGAAAACATCAAAAGTCGGCTGATGATAGCATAGACTGCAACTGCCGATTCTCCCCCCAAGCCAAAAAGTAAATTGTTGACCAGTAAAACCGAAAGACTAACCACCCCCTGTCGCGCTAGGGTTACAGATCCCAAAGCACCAATTTCTTTAGTGATTCCGATGTCCAATTTAAAATCACTTATATTGAGGTGTAACTCCGAACGGCTTGAACTGAAGAAGAAAAGAATGTATAGGGCGCAAACGCCATAAGATAGGGTAGTAGCCCAAGCAGCGCCATGCATCCCAAAATCGAAAACATAAATTAATACATAGTCCAAAATCAAATTTGAAATCGAAGGCAGCATCATGGCATACATGGCATTTTTGGGTTTGCCAACCGCCCGAATCACATTGTTGCCCATCATGCAATAACCCAAAACGGGTACGCCGTATAGTACTATAGTATAGTAGATTTTCGCCGGCTCATTGAGTGCTCCCTTTCCTCCAAAAGCAGGGATGATACTGTCAACTAAAAGCAATCCAAAAAGAACAAAACTTATGGTCAGAGAAAAAGTTAAAACAATTTGATTACCAAAGGTTTTGGTGGCCTTCGCAATATCATTGTTTCCCAGGGATCGGGAGATGATAGAACTACCGCCCAAACCGATTGCCATACCCAATGCAGCAATAAAAAAAGAAACTGGCAACACCACATTAATAGATGCAATGGCGTTGGCACCAATCCATTGTCCAACAAAAATAGTATCGATCAAAATATTGAGTGACATGACTAGTATACCGATGGAAGCCGGAACGGCCTGTTTGATCAATAACTTTGGTATGGCTTGAGTGCCAAAAGATGCAGACCCACCTTTCATGCAGAAGTTGCAGTTTCTGCTTTAGCCCATTGGTCAATCCAGCGGCTCATTACATTTACCCAATCTGGTCTGGTATTGATACAAGGAATCACATGAAGTTCCTCTCCGCCTTTTTCTTCAAAATCTTCTGCGGCCTCCATTCCGATTTCTTCAAGAGTTTCCAAGCAGTCAGAAACAAAGGCGGGTGTTACTATAGCCATATTTTTAATTCCTTTTTTGGCAAATCGGGCAATCGTCTGGTCTGTGTAGGGCTGCAACCATGGATCAACCCCCAAGCGGGATTGAAAACTTGTAGAGTAAGTACCCTCTTTCAGCTCAAGGTATTCCGCTACTTGCCGGGTGGTTTCGTAACACTGGTGACGATAGCAATATTGATGGGCTTTGGAGGTTGTTTGGCAACAGCTTTTATCGATCTTACAATGTGACTTGGTGATGTCCGATTTGCGGATGTGACGTTCGGGGACACCGTGATATGAAAATAGTATATGCTCCCATTTTTTGTCCTTTAAATTTTCATGAATACTCTGAGAAAGAACATTAATATAATCCTTTTGGTTATAAAAAGAAGGAAGTATCGTAAATTCTAATTCAGGATATTTAGCCTTTCTAATTTCTTCGGCCAATACCAATATTGTCTCAGTAGTAGCCATGGCAAATTGAGGATAAAGAGGGATCAATAAGATTTCATCTATACCTTGATCGACCAATGACTTAATACCCTGTTCTATAGAGGGAGAACCATATCGCATAGCTAGACCAATTGGAACAGAAACTTTTTTTTGGACAGCCTCTTGAAACCTTTTGGAGAGTACAATCAGAGGAGATCCCTCTTTCCACCATATTTTTTTATAAGCTCTGGCTGACTTCTTAGGTCGGGTATTGAGAATAATACCTTTAACCAAAAAAATTCTCAAAGCTTTGGGCAGATCAATCACCCTTTTATCCATAAGAAATTCGCCTAAATATCTCTTAACATCTTTGGGGTTGGGACTGTCTGGAGAGCCCAAGTTGATCAATAACGCACCTTTCATCTACATTTTTTTACGAAGATACAGACATTAAATATTTTTTCGGAGTCGTGCCAAACTTCTTTTTGAAGGCTGCAATAAAATTACTGGAAGTGCTGTAGCCAAGCTTGAGGCTGATTTCATTGATATTGTATTGCCTTGAGTTCAGCATGCTTCGAGCTTCATTCATTTTATGATCCAATAAATAACCATAAACTGTATCTCCGTAGATTTGCTTAAATCCTTCTTTAAGTTTTTTAATATTGAGTCCAATTTCAGTAGAGAGTTCGTGTAGTGTGGGGGGTTCTGACATTTGACTTAAAATGATTTCCTTAGCCTTTCTGATTTTTCTTACATTTTCTTCATCCATCAAAAAGGGACATTGTTCCACATCAGCATCCTCACTTTTATTGAAAAACAAACTCAACAATTCATAAACTTTACCTTTAAAATATAGGGTCTGAATACTCTCGTGGAGTTTAGTTTCTAGGATTTGACTCAAAACCACACTCATAGCAGGACTGATAGGCCTTGTGTCATAGTATTTTTTGGTATTGTTTTCGGGACTTAAAAAATGAATGTGATCGGCGTCCTCGGAAAACAGGCTGTGAAATTTTTTGATAGAAATTACTAGACTTACTAAGGCCGAATCGGGGGTTAGATTCAAGTCAATCGGCAAAGCTTTTTGGGGATTGTATAACAAAATCACATTCTTGGACATAAGTGGAAGCTGATAATTCCCCCCATTAAACTCAAAGTTACACGAACCCTTTTGGCAAAAATGAAACTGAATAAATTCATGACTTACCGCCTCCTGGTAATTGAGGTTTTTGTCGTCTTCATTTTTGTATCTCAATATATAAAAACCGTTATCAATTATCGTCTTGTCCATTGTTCCGCTATCGTTGTTTTTTTAAAATTACTTATTTAGAATAATTCTAATTAACTTTATTGCAATCCTTTCAAAATTATTATATTTAATGGTATTTATAAAAAAAAGAAAGCGAAAAACCTAATTGGTTGTTATTAGTTCCTCTGGCGTTGTTTTTTAAATACCCCTATTGTTAATTTTGTATAGGAATTTAGACTAGACCTTTTGAAAAACACCATACATTATTGTGTTGTTGGCTTAAGCCATAAGAATGCCGATTTGGCTACCCGTGGGAATTTTAGTTTGGACAAAGAACAGACCGAAAGACTTTTGGCCCAAGCCAAGATGGATGGCTTGGAGGAATTGATGGTTATTTCTACTTGTAATCGTACTGAATTGATGGGGATTGTTGAGGATCCCAAAAAATTTATTAATTATTTGTGCACTTTTTCTGGTGGCGATGTATCTCTTTTTTTAGAAAAAGGTTATGTGCTTAGTGATCGAAAGGCCCTCGACCATGTTTTTCGTGTGGGTTGTGGTTTGGAAAGTCAAATCATCGGTGACTTTGAGATCATCGGTCAATTGAAAAGAAGTTTTTCAAACTCCAAAAAATATCAGATGGTCAATGGCTTTTCCGAAAGATTGGTAAATGCTGTCATTCAGTCTAGTAAACGCATCAAAACCGAAACCCAATTATCCTCAGGAGCGACCTCTGTTTCTTTTGCCTCAGTGCACTATATTCTCGAGCATGTAAAAGATATCAATCAAAAAAACATCCTCTTATTTGGTACCGGAAAAATTGGCAGAAATACCTGCGAAAATCTTATCAAGCATACCGAAAATGATCAGATTGTACTGGTCAATCGCTCGGAAGAAAGTGCCCAAAAGGTGGCTGGAAAATTCAACCTGGTCGTAAAAAAAATCAGTGAATTAAAATCTGAAATCGCACAATCGGACATTATGATCGTCGCTACCGGTGCCCAAGACATTACTGTTGAGGCCTCAATGATACCTAAAGAGAAAACCTTATTGATTTTGGATTTGTCTGTTCCCTCCAATGTCGAACCAAAATTAAAAGAGCTTGAAAATATTACCCTAATCAACTTAGACGAGTTGTCTCAGCTGACCAATGATACGCTTAAAAAAAGAGAACAGGTTATTCCTCAGGCCAACGAAATATTAGAACAGGTAAAAGCAGAATTTTTCCAGTGGGTTGACCACAGAAAATTTGCTCCCATGCTAAAAGCCTTAAAGCAAAAATTACTTGACGGACAACTTGAAGAGCAGGGGGAGGTTCAGGAGTTTTCTCAAATTGTTTTTAGATTGACCGGAAAAGTAGCTAGTTATTTAAAAGAAAATCCCTCGAAAGCTAATCAAACCATAGCATTGCTTCAGCATGTTTATCAATTGGATTCTGGTTTAGATGTTTGACAAAACCCTTCGCATTGGGACCCGTGATAGTCAATTGGCCCTGTGGCAGGCCCATAAGGTCGGTGATCTGCTGGAAGCTTCACAACTCAAGACCCAATTGGTTACCATCAAAAGTGCCGGTGACCTCAACCTTAATCAACCAATTTATGCCATGGGGATTCAAGGAGTTTTTACCAAAGCACTAGACATTGCCCTGTTGGAAAATAGAATTGATCTTGCTGTTCACAGCCTCAAAGATGTTCCTACCCAATTGCCGGAAGGACTTCAGTTGGTTGCTGTGTTGGAAAGGGGCAGTGCATTAGATGTTTTGGTTCAAACCAACAAGGTAGATTTACAACAAGCTTGCACCATCGCAACTGGTAGTATCAGACGCAAAGCACAATGGTTGCATCGCTATCCCCACCACCACGTGGTCAATCTGCGCGGCAACGTCCAGACCCGTATGGATAAATTGTTTTCCAGCAATTGGGAAGGAGCTGTTTTTGCTAAAGCAGGTCTGGAACGAGTCGAACTCTTGGGATATCATTTTCAAGAATTGAAATGGATGATTCCAGCTCCAGCTCAAGGTGCCATCGGGATCATTTGCAGGATTGACGATATTGATATAAAAGAAGAATTGCAAAAAATTAACCATGAACCTACCCACATTTGTGTTGAAATCGAAAGAAGTTTTCTTCGCTTATTAGAGGGAGGCTGTTCTGCACCCATTGGAGCCATTGCTGTTGTAGCCGAAGATAAAATTCAGTTTAAGGGAGGTGTTTTTTCTTTGGATGGACAAATTGCTGCCACTACGTACAAAGAAGTACAAATGGCCGATGGTAAAAATTTAGCCGCTCAGGCC
>JBMTKF010000019.1:0-43339 GCA_049439205.1 Flavobacteriaceae bacterium
TAGAAAAATTCAAGCTTAATATACAATTTAATGATATCTTCTTCTTTTAATTCAGTTAGGTAATTATTTTTAGACCCCTTTGGGTTCCATTTGGGGTTCCATTTTGGAACCCTAAGGGTTCCACTAAGTTTTGTAACTATCTGATAATCAATACACAAAGGGTGTGGTTATAGTACAGGTGGGACCACCAACTTATAAAGCCTCTTACATTTGTGAGGGGCTTATTTTTTTAGAAAAAGTGAGGTAATTAGTATGACTACTCCAAACCCAATTACAAATTCGCTATTGTCAATTAGAAATTCAAAAATAGATAGAACTAAACCTAAAATGATTATTTGTATTCCTATTACCCTTAGCAGATTTTTATTCATATTTAATACGCTAATGATAGATAAATTCTATAGGACAGATATACTCCTGTTAATGCCCATATCCACCAACGGTTTTTCATATACCATTCCATCAGACTAATATATAAATTTCATAAAGAATATTAACTCAATGGCTATTTCACACAAAGAAAAAAAGAATATTCATTTTAATTAAATAGCCTAAATTGGGTTAATTAAGGCACATCCATAAAGCCCATTATTTATTATGATTAAGCGAGATTTATTATTTAATTACAACGATTAAACATAACCGCCTCCCCTCTCCAATTATTTATAACAAAACTGTCACTATTACCTTTGGTTGAGATTAAGCTAACTTCCCTATCACTGTCAAAAATTTCTCCATATAAAATGTATGCAGAGTCATTTATAAAGTTATATATTACACCAAATGAACTTGTATCAAGAACATCACCAAAGTGGAAGGTAATTTGGTCATTGTCTGATGACCACGAGAAAATTTGATATACCCCTCCTCCAAAATCTAAAGCACCTACGCCCCCTTTAAATAGATTCATCTCAATAAATAGTGGCGTATTACCAATTCTAAATGACTCATTATACCAACATCCAATTATTTCACTTTCATATAATTCATTAAAGCTTTCTAATTGTATTTCTAAATCACTAATAATTTGATTTAATTCATACTCATTTAGCTGAAGATTCGACAAATTATTATTTAATGAATCTATTTCAATTCGCATAGAATCGATTACGTTATTTAGACTATTAATTTCATTTTTTAATTCCTTAGTACAGCTTAAAAATAAAATGAAACTAGTAAGCAAAATTCTCATTTGACTAGAGTAAGTTTAAACATGAGTCATAATAAGCAACTATTATAAAGCTTAAATTGATAAAATATATTTGTTCATTAGTTGAGTCTTATTTAACCAATGTTGTTATTCAATTTAATAGTAACTTTTTAAATACAATGAAATTACAGAGATATGCATTTATTATTTTAAATTTTATTAATAAAGAAGCTTACAGTTAATCATTACTTTTATTGTAGAATGTATAAATCAAAGTTTTTAAGTAAAACTTAATAATGAAGTTAACAATTTATTTTCCAATTTCCCTAATATTTTTTTGCTGTTGTCAGCAAACCCATGAACCTGAGGATATTGTTAAACAGGCTATAGAATCGGTAGTAAATATGGATTATGATAAATTGTTGAAGCTTTATGATAGTTCATCACAAACGATAATTAAATCTAGAATCGGAACACTCAATAAAAAAAATAAAATCACGAATTCTGATAACTATAAGTCTGTAAATATTATTGGAAAGGAGATTATTAACCAAAACCCAAAAAAAATTAAATTCACTCTTGAGCATGCAAGCAAAGAACAGTCCTTTTTATATACAATAAAGGTTGGAGATAATTGGTTTTTAACACTATAATTTATTAGGATTTATCTTTCAAAATATAATTATTAGATTTAGCTATTTTTAGCCAATATTCATCAGAAGAATTGATTTATTGTTTTTAAAATGATACCAATTACTCAAACGAATTTTAATCCTGAGATATTATGATTTATCCATTCAATGTTAATATTGCTATCATCAATTATAGTATACCATAGTTTATCTTTTGATTTGACAAAATTTTTAAGATTCAACAATGAATCAACTAAATCATTTTTTTTAATATTCATTGAAAAAGGATGATAAACCAATCCAGAGTCATCCATTATTTCTGTAATTAATTTGGGATCATTATTTTGTAATCTACTTAGAAGATAAATACCAAGTCCAATAATATTCCCATGAATAAAAGGTCTTTTTAGTCTTTCCTCAAGTTCATAAAATAAATAATGTTCAGATCCTTCCTCAATTCTAAAATGATCAAGTGGAAGACAAATTGTGTTTAATGAAATATATGCTTCAACAATTGCCCTTAATCCGTTATTATTATTTTCTCTTATATTACCTATATTGTCATAGATAAACTCCAATATTTTCTTTCCCCCATCAATCGCTTTGTCACTGAATGGGTATTCTGATTTTCCTTTCAAATTAGCATAAGTCCAATCAAAAGATGCGGTATGAATAGAAAATAAATCTCCTATTCCAGCTATATTTAATTCTTTGGGCGCAGATCGTATGATATTGTAATCAATAATAAGTGGATCGGGAGAGGCAGCACCGAGATAATTCACATCATGGTTGTTTCTTATACCTGCTGCTGGTGTTGTGAATGCATCTACACTTAAAATTGTTGGAATAGATACAAGTCTCTTATCTAATTTCCATGAAATATATTTAGCTACGTCAATTGCCATTCCACCACCAATACCAACTATTGTATCAAAATCAGGTAAGTTATTAATTTGGTTCTCAATCCAACTTAATTCAACACTTGATACATTAATCACCTTTTCTGGAGATTGACCTAGTTTTCCTTTAATTAGCGTCCATGGAATTTCCATAGTTGAAACTACAAACTTTCCAATCTCATTGCCTATATTTTTTGAGGAATCATTACCAATTCTAAGTTCTTTGACATTAGTGGATAAACTAAAATACTGCATTATTTAAATTTATTTAAGTATACAAAAAAACCAATTATTAAGAACACAAAAAGAGAAATTGCATGAATATATTCGAAATTAAAACCTTCAACAGCTTGGCCCGGAAGTAAAAGACAAAGAACAACAAATACACACCAGATTAGTGCTATTGATTTTAAAATTTTAGGAATTTTATTTATAGAATTACTGCCTTTCAAAAAAAATGAGGAATAAATAATTCCACAATAACCAATGTAACCTGAAATTGCAGATACGCTGGTAATCAACTCAATTTTCTCGAAAATCATAATAAATAAAGTTGAAATTACTCCGATAAATATTAATGAATTTGAAGGGGATTTATTCTTGTCAACAAAACTTAACCATTTAGATTTTGGCAAGATTGAATCTCTCGACATTGAAAAAATTAATCTTGACGCAGTAGCCATACATGCGACTGCACACGCAAAAATTGCAATTATTATAAAAAAAAGAGTAGTTAAATAAATTGGTGCACCAAATTCAAATTGAAGCATATCTGTTAAATAATTATTATTTAAATTCTGATAATTATTTGTACTCAAGAACACAGTTGATAATAAAATTATTATAAGTCCTAAAAAACCAGAGCTAACTAATGAATACTTAATTGATTTAGGGACAGTAAACTTTGGATTTTTTGTTTCCTCTGACATGTCAGCAGCAGCTTCAAATCCTGTCAAGCACCATGCACCAAGCAAAATCGATAATGCAAATGATTTCAATGTGAAATCTGATAGGGTAAGATTATTTAAATTGTATAAAATATCCAAATCACTTTTTTTTAACAAAAAGTATACTAAAAATGTAATTAGAATGAAGATTCCTAAAATTTCTGTAATCACTCCTAAGTTATTTATTGTGGAGACTAAATTAATTCCCTTCAAATGAATAAATGTTACAATCCAAATAACTATAACAGAAATTAACAAACTACTAATATTAATATTAAAATTTTGAAAAATAAGATCACTCACCAGCATACTAAGCGCCTTACATATGCCAGGAAAACCAGTTAGAAATTGTAATAATAATAACCAGCCTGTCGTAAACCCAAGTTTTGGGCCGACCAATCTATAGGTCCACTGATATCCGTAACCTGAAATAGGAAAATTAACTGATAATTCTGCCATTATTAAAGCAACAATAAATTGTCCTACAAATACAATAGTCCAGGAAAAAGGGATGAAATTTCCAACTTCTGAAAATCCAAAATGAAAATTTGCAAATATGCCAGTAAGAATAGAGATTAAAGAAAATGATACAGCGAATGAAGAGAATTTCCTCATAGATCTCTTCAAGTCCTGCTTGTAACCAAACTTGGCTAATTCTTTAGAATCATTATCAATACTAGACAGGGACATCGCTTAAAATACCTTTATATATTCCAGGATCTGAACCTTTTATAATTTTAGCTCCAAATGTTATTTCATAAAACTTAGCCGGCCCCACTCCTCCAATTATAGCATATGCATACCCCATCTCTTTCATTGATTTAAGTGCTAAAAAAAGAAGTACTTTACCGAGCCCCTTTTTTCTATATTCTTTAGATACCCCCATTGGTCCGAAAAAATTTAAATAAGCCGAATCATAAGTAGAAAAACCAATAATTTTTCCATCTTTTATGGCTATGAATGTTGAAATTGGATTTTTCGAAAATGACACTTCAACTTCGCTTTTCCAACCATTTCCAAAGTTTTCTTTTACCCATTTTTTTACCAGATATTTCTCTGCAGCTAAAGGACGCCTAAAATCTATTTCTTTTTTTAATTTCTCATATTCTACGCACTCCTCAGGAAGTTCATAGAGTTTGACTAACATATCTTTCATTTATATTTTTTAAGGTGATTTGATTATGGTAAACCAGTTTCTTTTGAGCCCAATTTCTAGTATTTAAATTTAATAATTTTGATACATGGGAACAAAATTTCCACCCTCAGTTAATAGTGGCCCTATCTTTGAAATAACTTCTACTAGATTAACACGGGTTGAATTAATATAAGTTGATATTATTTTTTGATAAGAATTAATTATTTAAAATAATTGTTAATTAGGATTAATGATTGTAAAATTTGTATAAAGCATTTAGTAAGTGGGGATGAAATAATGTTGAAAGATTAATGTAGAAGGAAGATTCATTATAGATTCCCCAATTACTATTTTTTTAAATTACATATACATACTGATTTTTTAGAATAATATCATTTCAAAACTTTCAGAACAAATTTCCAACTTAAGTTTTTTCAAGATTCTAAGGACAACTTCCCCACAATGGCTTATTTTCATTTGTTAGTAAGGATAAAAATGAGAAACTATTTGGTTCCTTAGGAATTTTAGTAACACACCAGCTGTTTAGATTTTGATTGAAAATTGAAAATGTAAACATAAAACTCATATCAGTGACATTAGATGTATCCCAACCACCAATATCTTGATTAAAGCTATATGCTGAATAAAACATACCTCTCATACTTAATACGTTAGCGGTATTCCAATTGCTTATATCGTAGTTAAATGGTGTATTTGAGAACATCTCTGCCATATATTTAACCTTAGATGTGTCCCAATATTGAAGATCTTGATTGAAGGATTCCGCGAGACTAAACAAATTTTCCATATTAGTAACATTAGAGGTATCCCAACTACCAATATTTTGATTGAATAATTCCTTGTTATCAAATAAAAAGCTCATATCATTAATGTGTGAAGTACAAACACAAGTTACATTTTCATTATTTTCAATCATTTCCCTCAAAATAGATTCACTCACAACAGTATAATTAATACCATTTATTATTGCTTCATCACCAACTTCTGCTAAAGGACATTTTATAGTGATGTTATTTTCATCTAAAAAAATATTATTAGAATTAGATACTGGTTGATCTATATTTTCTTCACCATTAATTGAAACATAATTTACTTTATCCTCACAATTGAAAAAAAGAAATAAATTGATGAAAATAATCAGCGTTTGTTTTAACCTCATTTTAATTAATAAAACTTAAAGTAATGTATTCTTGTGAAGTAATAATAAATTAACGAGTTATTGAGTCAGAATATTTTCCAGAAAAAAAATTGTCAATATAAATCTTTGTTGATTCTGATGGTCGTTCACTATTTGGTTCATCCCAACCAGGTACTTGTTGATCATTACTTTTATATTCTTGAATTTTTCTGTTCATTCTATATTTCCCAGTTCTGAACTCTACTCTATTTGGGATACCTTTATTTAAAAATGAAATGGATTTTATTATTTCATTTTGATTTATTTTGAGATTAAATTCAGACGTTTCACTATCGTAAAAAACTACTAATTTGTTCCATGATTTTTGATTTAAAATTAATTTCATTTTGGAGTTATCACTTTGTTTAATAATATGTAACAAATTTACTTTATCAATTTTTAGACTGACAAGTCTTTTTCCAATATTATCAGTTATATCAATAAAAATGGGATCATTTACAGACTCCACATAAAAATTCATTGATATACTACCTTGAGTTTGATTATCTATTACACGCACAGCTTTAGCATAATCATATGGATCAAAGTCTTCAATTATCAGGGATTTTCCTTTTCCGCTTGGTCCACTTTCAACTGTAATAGGACACCACTTCGGAGAATAAATATTCCATTTTTCAATCAAATACTTAGACGAAAGGTCATCAAAATTATCTGATACGGGTCCTTCCCATCTTGTTAAAATTGGATACGGAATTTTTGAAATCCAAATATCCTCTTTACTTACAGAATAAACTACCCAAATATCATCACCTGGTGGATTTCCATTTCCCTCCGATATTCCTCGAACATATTGAGGTCCCGGTCTTTTCTCTATACCCCAATACCTTTTCACTGGAACTTCTCCATGAACAAGTGAAAGGTTTTGATATTTAACCCCATCTTTACTTGTTGCAACTCCAAGGGGGTGTCTATTTTTGTTATCAGTGGGGTTATAGATAATTGCATATTGATTATCATCTAATTTTTGTCCCCAAATTTTTGCACCTCCATATTTTAACGATTCCGATCTTTCAGGTTTACTCCATGTTAATCCACCATCATTACTCCAATTCACCATTCTAGATTTAAATAATCCTATTTTTATCTTATTTGAAATACTATAGTATGTAAATGCTTTTTCTCTCTTATACGGTAGATAAAATTTCTGAGAGTCAGAGGATAAATAATCTTCTTCCCACCATTGAATTCTTTTGATAGGATCATTAATAAATTCCTCACAAGCTTCAATAAATTCTTTGTCATTTGAAGTTTTGTAATTAGGATAAGAAATATTTCCTTCCCACGATTCATTTAATCTTATAAAGAAAATAGGTCCATAAGAAAAGTCTTCAAATACCTCTCTTACAACTCTACCTGTACCATCACCATTATTACCTCCGTAATGACCAAAGACTAAAAGCTTTCCATTAGTTGAAACATGAAACGCCATTCTTTGATGCATTATTAAATTTTTCACATCAACGTATTTGTCAGACTTATGATAATCAAAATAGATTGGAAAAATAATTTTTGGTTTATCCCATTCATATCCATTTTTAGACCTTGTAATTAGAGAAACACCCGGACTTGAGTGCTCTCCCATTGGAGTTGATAGATATTGACAATAAAAATTTCCTTTCCAATACGATAAAAAAGGAGCATGGTTATATGTCCAACCCAATCCTTCTGCACTTTCAGGATAAGATCTATTTGCTCTTAAAATTTGAATATTATGAGTTCCAATTGAAGGAACCATTTGACCATCAGTAAAATCAGAACTATAAGTGTGGTCATTATCTATATATTTTATTTTTAAATCCTGAGAATAGTTAGGGTTTAAAACAATAATATAAAACAAAATGAATATAAACCTCAAATCGATATTTTATTATTAAAGGTAGATTCATTTACCAAATATGTAATTATATAATCTTTTAAATTTATTAAAATTTAAAAAATTAATCTACCATTTTTTCTTGAAGGAAAAACCAGACTCTTATATAAAAACTATTCCGATCGATGTTTTGAGTAAAAGATAAGTTGGGGTCACATGCCCGATCTTTAAAAATGAAATTGAACACCCAATGTTTTATTAAAAACCTCATTGTTTAGAGATTTATTGATGAAAAAATTTAAGATAATTTTGTCCTTGATTTGGTAGGATATTTTTTGTGCAATTCCGTATGAAGAATCGGGTTCCAAACTAGTAAACAAAATATAAAATTGTGAGTTGGTAACTATCTTATTAAAAGCTTTCCTAAAATAAACAGAATAAAAATTGTTGTTCATGTCAAAATTTTTCCCTTCCCCATGTAAATATAGAAATAGAAAATCTGTTTTTGGATTTAAAGAAATTGAAGCTCTTATTTCTTGTACATTTCTTGCTTTGTAATCTTCATTTTCAAACAGGCGATATCCTGGTAACTGAAAACCGATTTTTAATTTAAATTTCTTGTCAATCAATTTGTACCTCGTTATCAAAGAATAATTTGCAGGATGAAAACCATCCATCATTATCAGATTGATTAGGTTTATACTCAATCGTTTTTTATCGTTTGTTCCAGCCCGAAGAATTAAGTGAGGTTTGTCAGATGTAAAAAGAGGAATAAATGAGAAGCCTCCTGTATTGAGTTCGATTGAACCGTATTGTGATTTAACATTTGAGCATACCAAAAAGAAAGTCACAAAATAAATCAGAATACTCTTCATTAATTTTGAAAATTAATTAAAATATAAAAATTAGTTAAAAAATCACAAACAGAATTATTTCTATAATTAAAATGAAAAATTGTATTTGATTTATCATATTTGAAAAAAAATGATTTTATTTAAATAACGAATTAAAAAAAATGAAAAAGATTATTACTTTATTATTTTCTTGTTTTATTATTTCATGTAATGATTCAAGTGATATTTCAATAACTAGGGTTGAGGGATCTCCATCCTATGAAAGTGCTAGAATCTCATTGAGGGATTCCATCTACCAGAGTGGGGAAGATTACTCCTTTTCTTTCGATATTGAAGATTACGAATTAGGAGTGCAAACAATGAATCAATTTGAATATAAACTTGCAAATTCTGATAAAGGACAACACATTCATTTTATAATCAACAATGGGCCCTATTTTGCAAAATATTCTAATGAGTTTGTTCAAAAGTTAGATAGAGGAAATAATGTTATCCTCGCATTCTTATCTAGATCTTATCATGAATCGGTAAAAAATCCTAATGCTTATTATTTAGATCAAATCGGTGATGAAAATAAAATTGATCTTTCTGGGCAGTTATTGTTTTACAGCAGACCAAAAGGGGTTTATAAAGGAGAAGCAACAGAAAAGGTGCTATTAGATTTTTATCTTGTAAATACTAAAATATCTCCCCAGGGTAATAAAGTAAGGGCTACAATACAAGGGACTGAATTCATAATAGACGAGTGGGCTCCATATTATATTGAGGGACTTCCAAAAGGTGAAATTTCAATTAAATTGGAACTGATTGATTCAAAAGGAGATTTAATAGATTCACCATTTAATCCCTCGGAAAGAAAGGTAACTCTTCAAGAATAATTGATAAATTTCTGACATATAAGTCGTATACACTTTAAAATCAAAAAATTGGTATAAGTGGGCATCAGATCAAAATTAATTTCCAAAAATTTTAGAATTTAAATATTACAGAATTATAATTAAGTAATAGTAAAAGACAATTCATTTTTTAACTTAGCATTTATTAGGTAGAAAGATTTAATTACAGCATAAAAACGTGACACTAAATTTCAAAACCAACATAGATAAATTTGATAAAATACTGCTGGTTTTGATTATAAGTATGTTAGCCTACTCATGTAATAAGGCAGATGATAATTCCCCAAATATTCCCCAAAAATATACCTTATCAGTATCCGCATCTGAAGGGGGAAACGTTAGTACATCAGGGGGAATGTATAATGAAAATACTTCAGTATTAATAACGGCATCTCCAGCACAAGGATATGAGTTCTCAAGCTGGACAGGAACATCCCTCACAGGCAATTCAATAAGTGTAAAAGTAACATCCAACCAAACCCTAATTGCCAATTTTGTAAGGTCCAAATATACTCTGACCGTTGATACTGTGGGGAGTGGGCAAGTAGCCCAACAAGTAGTTAATTCTGCTCGTGAGACAACCGAATACGAATCAGGTAATACCATCAGATTAACTGCTTCTCCCCAAAGTGATTTTTTGTTTTACGATTGGGAATACCTGCTTAATGATGTAAGTGAAAACACTTATGAGAATCCCTTGGAACTTATAATGGATCAATCCAAAACTGTTACAGCCACTTTTGAGGAAAAACTTCCGCTTATAAATCAGGAAAATACTGACAAAAATAATACAATAGGAAAATGGAAAATCAGGAAGAAACGTCCAGGTTCACAAAGTTCAACATCCGCAAGAGCTGTTGAATGTCAGGTTAATGAGATCATATTCAGAACAGACAATTCATTTACAATAATTACTGAAACATCAACCATAACAGGTCAGTACTCGATTGACTCAGAAAACTCGATAAGTTTAAATCAGGGGGAAACAAATATTGGACGGCTTACCGATATTATTTTAACTCAAAACTACTTTAGCTTTAATATTGAACTGACTGGAGTATGTAATGAAAAGCTAGAAGCTGATAGAGATCCAACATACGATGAGGCAACTGATCCTATTGCCCCTTCTAATACAGAATCCTCCACTATTTCATCCAGACCTTGTACTATTGAAACGGAACTTACCTCTGATAACATTAATCAAACTATAAGCGTAGGAGATTCAATCCAAGATATTTTGATTGCCGTAACGGTAGGATCAACTTGTACTGAAACACTTAGTGTTAGTTCCTCTAACCTTCCAGAGGGGGTTTTGGTAAGTCTTGACAATAATCAAATTACGATTTCGGGGACTCCATCGTCCAACTCAGTTGGAACCTTTGACTATGATATTATGCTAAGTGTAGCAAGTCCTACAATTATTGTCAGTGGTCAAATTATAGTAGAACAAGTTGTTTCTCAAACCAATCAAAATGAAGGTGGAGGGGTTAATAATACCTCAGGAACTAATACATCAACAACTACCTCTGGAACTACCGCAAGGAATTGCCAATTAGAGTTCACTTTTACTGCAACTGATGGCGCTATGACTGTGAGCGAAACAATTTCAATAGATGCACGTTATTTTTCAACAGGGATTCGGTACGCTGACAATTCTGGGTCTGATAGTGAAAATTGTCAGACTAATCTCGATTTTTTCAATGATGTTCAGGTAGATGTCAACGGATTACCTAGCGGATTATTTGCTGATTGGGATCCTTCAACACAAACTATTGTTGTTTTTGGCACCCCTGAATCTTCGTCTCTTGGAACTCATGATATTGAGATGATCGCAATATATGGATCGCAGTCAATTTCTCACAGATTTAAATTGACAGTTGAGACAAGAACATCAACTAATACTGGAACAACTACCTCAACCACCTCCTCTAATACTTTTTCGGCTGAAACATATACCATCAATGTCACTGCATCCAATTTTAACGACTATAACCTAAGTGGATTTGATAGAAACGGAAATGTTTCAGGTGCCGATCCATCTGTGACTGTTAGGGTTGGAGACACTTTAAACTTTGCAGTAAATGCGACTCAACATCCCTTTTATCTGAAAACAGTTCAGGAAACTGGCACCGATAATTTAATATCAGGAGCGACAGGCAATGGAGCTACAATTGGAACAGTTTCTTGGATACCAACTGCTTCTGGAACTTATTACTATCAATGCTCGATTCATAACGCTATGTATGGAACGATTACGGTAAATTAATGCCGTAAATTTTCACCTATCACTATTACCTTACGTATTATTCACAACAAACGATGGAAATAAAGAGAATTTCAGCACATCAAACATACGCAGTTAGGCATGCTGTGCTTCGCCCTGGAAGACCTATAGAGAATTGTTCTTTTGAGTTTGATGATCATCCATTATCCATACATTTTTGTATAGAGCTGGATGGGAAAGTCATATCTGTTCTTTCAGCACTTCCTATCACATGCTCTTCTTTTCCTGAATTAAATGCTATGAGAATAAGAGGTATTGCAACACTAGATTCATTTCAAAGATTGGGATATGGATCTAAATTGATGAGATTTGCTGAGCAGGAGTTGAAGAATAATAGTGTTGATCTTCTTTGGTTGAATGCCAGAATCCATGCATCAGAATTTTACTCAAAATTGGGATATAAACCCAAAGGGGATTTGTTTAACATTGATGGTATTGGAATTCATCAACAATTCATCAAATTTCTAATTGGTGAAAAAACTGTATAATTTTTTGGTTTCAATCTTTACCAAAAACAATAATGATAATTATTAAACCCGTTAGAAACATAATAGTGAAAATTTATTAATTGCTCGATCCTAGTTCAGGTTTATCAATCTAAAGTTGACCTATTGGTTCAACCTATATGTGTTTTTTCAATTCATTTCAAACGGGATCATTCATTTTCAAAAACAGCCAAAGGTTCCCATTTTACTGATGAAAAGTGGTAATTGAAATTTTTCTGTGGAACCCCTTTGGTAGTTCTACCTTTTTGGATGGCTTCTTTAAAAAGATTAATCAATTCAAGTTCTATTTTTGGGTGCTGACCGAAGAGATTATTCATTTCTCCAGGATCTTCCCTCAGATTGTAAAGTTGAAATTTTGGTAACCCTTGAGTTTCTTTTTTCAAGGGCCTTGGAAAGCTCCAGCCCCCGGATCCAGGACAGAAAATAAACTTAAAATCCTCTTTTCTGATGGCAAAACTCCCATTAATGGAATGGTGTATGGTAAAATCTCTTTTGTATTGATTTTTCGTTTCTTCGGATAATAATGGTAAAATAGAAAAACTGTCCTCTCCTTCATCATCTTTGAGCGTTTTTCCCAAAATATCAGCACAGGTGGCAAGCAAATCGGTGGTACAAATAGTTTTGTGTGAAATTGAGGCCGCTTGAATTTTTTTAGGCCATTTTACGATAAAAGGCACTCGATGACCTCCCTCAAAAATATCGGCTTTATGCCCTCTAAATAATCCACTCGGGTCATGTCCTTTTTCTTCCAATTCATCAAATTTAGCTTGAGGTGAACAGCCATTATCACTAGTAAAAATTACAATGGTATTTTTTGATATTCCTAATTCATCCAAAAGCTCATTCAGCCTTCCTACCCGATGGTCTATCTGCATTACAAAATCTGCATAAGGATTCAATCCACTCTTCCCTTTCCATTGCTCAGTTGGCAAAATGGGAGTATGGGGTGAGGGCAAAGGCAAATACAAAAAAAAGGGTTTCCCTTTCTTATTCATATCGATGACAAATCCCTCTGCCTTATTAAACAAGTTAGGAGTAACCCTTTCATGATCAAAGTCATTGGCTGTAGGGCCTTTTCTCCACCAGTGGTAGTCTCCTTTTCTTTCTGTGATATTCTCAACACGAGCAGTAATCATTTCATTTTCAACATATACATAGGGTGGCATGTCTAGAGAGCCACAGTGACCAAATGAGTAATCAAAACCTAATCCATTTGGACTGTTGGTGATATTTTTTGAAAAATCGATTTTCTCAAAAATCTCATGATCCTTGATGGGTTTATTATTAAAAGTGCTGTCTTTTAAAGCCCAATCCCAGCCCAAATGCCACTTGCCAATAAAAGCTGTTTGGTAGCCATTGTTTTTTAAAAAAGAAGCCACAGTGGTTCTGTCTTGCGGGATTAGAGCTTGGGAGGTACCACTCAAAACACTTTTTTTGAGTGGACTGCGCCAGTTGTATCTACCTGTTAAAATCCCATATCGGGTTGGAGTGCAAACCGAGGAGGAAGTATGTGCATCAGTAAAAATCATTCCTTGGTGAGCCATTTGATCCAGATGAGGTGTTTTTATTTTTCCCTCTGGATTAAAAGCTCCCAAATCACCATAACCCAAGTCATCTGCTAAAATATAAATGATATTGGGAGGTACTGAATGCTTTTGCTTACAACAGGAAAAAAGCAAAAAAATCAACAATAATAATGGGGATTGTAAGCTTTTTTTCATTTTTTTATGTAATTAAATTTTGACCTAATACAATGTTAATGAATAATGAATGGACACAAAACTCAGGTAAATTAGTTAAAACCTTTAAATTCAAAGATTTTAAAGAAGCACTAAAATTCATAAACACAGTTGGCCAAATAGCTGAGTCTATGAATCATCACCCCAATATTATCAATTTATATAATATCGTTACACTAAAATTGTGGACCCACGATCAAAATGCCATTTCAAAACTTGATTTTCAGTTGGCGGAGGAGATTGATCGTCAAATAGAGAAAAGCTAAAAGTGATCGTTTTTTCACTTTTTTAGTATTTTTTGGCACATTTTTCGTCTTTTTTGGTCAAAAAAGGGCAATTTTATGTAAAAAAGTGTTTTTTCTTTTACCCATAAAATTAATTTACAACATATATAATCCTGAGTAAAAAAAATTATTTTTAAAAACATTAAAAAAAAGAAATGAAAAAAATTATCCTTTTGTTTGCCCTTGTAAATTGCATTAATCTTTTTGGACAAAATGAAATATATGAAATCAGAACTTATGAGCTTTTTCAATATTCTAATTTTAAAAATTTCAACACCTATTTTGAAGATCATTTCATACCATTCCTAAATCAACAAGGAATCAATAATATAGGAGTGTTCAAAGAGGTTTCAGAGGATCTGCCCAGAAAAATATATGTTTTTATTCCTTATGCTGATATGAAGGTCTACCGTAAGGCACGTTTACTTATGGCATCTAATGAAATGATTCAGAAAGCGTCAGCTAAACTTAGTCCTGTGAATAAACCGATTTTCAATCGATATGAGACTTCCCTTTATATGGCTTTTGATGGAATGCCTAAAATGGTCAAACCCGATGATAAGAATCAATTTTTTGAATTACGCACTTATGAAAGCCATTCAGAGGATGCATATAGACGAAAAGTCGATATGTTCAACGAGGGTGAATTGGAGTTATTCGATCAGTTGGATTTTGGATCTGTCTTCTTTGGAGATAAAATCGCTGGAGAGCGAATGCCTTGTTTGACATATATGCTTGCTTTCGAAAGCTTGGAGGAGCGCAATGAAAACTGGGGACAGTTTTTTGACCACCCTAATTGGACAAAATTGAAAAGCGACCCAGCCTATAAAGACAGCTGTTGTTCGTCGATCACACGATCTTTTTTAATTGCTCTGCCTTATTCTCAGCTTTAATCAATGGGAGTTTCAATTATATTGGTAATATTGCTTTTTTTCACAGCATGTAATCCAAAAGAACAATCTTATCCTAATATAGTTTGGTTGACCACTGAAGATAATTCTCCACACTACATTAAATTGTACAATGGAGATGGTGTCACTATGCCCGCAATAGAGAAATTGGCAAAAGACGGAATTGTCTTTGACAATGCTTTTTCTAATGCTCCGGTCTGCTCTGTGGCAAGAAGTACATTGATTACTGGCTGTTATGCTCCAAGGATTTTTACCCAATTCCACCGAAGAGCTCGACATGTACCATTGCCAGAAGGTGTAATGCCATTTCCCTACTACCTAAAAAAAGCAGGATATTACACTACAAACAACAGCAAGGAAGATTATAACTTTATATTGCCTGAAGGCGTATGGGATGAATCATCAAAAAAAGCTACTTACAAAAATAGGAAGCAGGGCCAACCCTTTTTTCATGTTCAAAATCACACGATCACTCATGAAGGCAATTTACATTTTGATCAAAAGAAAATTGATAATACTCCCGACAAAGTGTTGGAGAATATTAAAGTTTTTCCATATCACCCTGACACAAAAACCTTTCGCTACTCTTACCATCATTTTCAAAATAGACATGTTTTGGCAGATCGTAAGATAGATGAGTTCATCGATGAGTTAGACCGACAGGGGCTTATGGAAGAAACTATCATCTTCTATTTTGGGGATCATGGAGGTGTACTTCCCAGAAGTAAAGGTTATGCCTATGAAAGTGGATTACAGGTTCCCTTGGTTGTTTATGTTCCAGAAAAATGGAAACACTTTTTTCATCACAACAAAGGTTCAAGAACAAAGACTTTTGTTGAGTTTGTCGATTTGGCTCCAACAGTACTTTCTCTGGCAGGGATTTCTCCTCCGGAAAACATCGATGGAATTGCCATATCAGGAAAATTTTCGGATGCTTTGAAAATCAAAAATAAGAACACAACTTTTGGCTACGCTGATCGCTTTGATGAGAAATACGACTTAGTCAGAACTCTAAGGATTGGTAAATACAAGTATATTAGAAATTATCAACCTTTTAATATTGATGCCTTATTTAATTTTTATCGTTATAAAATGCTTGCATTTCAGGAGTGGAAGACACTTTACAATGATGGAAAGCTCAACGCAAAACAGCGGCAATTTTTTGAACCAAAAAGCCCTGAGGGATTATACAATATTGCGCAAGATCCTCATGAGGTGAATGACCTTTCAGAAAGTCCCGAACATCAGAAAATTTTGTTGATGATGAGAAAAAAGTTACAACAAAAACTCGTTGCTATGCCCGACCTTAGCTTTTATCCAGAACCCTATTTATTAGAGCATGCAATTGAAAATCCTGTAGCTTTTGGCCAAAAGAATCATACTGAAATCAAGGAATTGATTGCTATTGCAGACCTAAATTTATTAAGCTTTGATTCAGCTCAAGCAAAAATAAAACAAGCCCTTACCAATGATAATCCCTGGAAAAGATATTGGGGCCTGGTGGTATGTACCACTTTTGGAGAAAAAGCAAAAACATTTACTCCTCAAATAAAAAATTTGATGTATCATGATAACGAAAACATAGTCCGGATTCGTGCTGCTGAATATTTATTTTTTAACCAAGTTTCGTTCGATATCAAAATCATTGAAGAGTTGTTGAAGAACGCCAAGTCAGAGACAGAGGCCAACCTTATGCTCAATAGCGTGGCCCTAATCAAAAACTTAAAACCCCATTTGAAATTCAATATATCTAAAGAAATTTTTCCTTCTCAGTGGTATGACAAACCTAACGATCTAGTTAATAGAAGGATGGATTATTTAATCGAAGAATATTAAAAAAATGACATCAGATTTGAACGAAGAACGAACACCAAGAATTTATCGAAAGGCTAAAGGTCAGATCGTAATTGAAGGTAAAGTGAATCTAACCGACTTAGAGGGAAACTCAATTAAACATGGAAACAGATTCACCCTATGTGGTTGTGCCAAATCCAAAGACATGCCTTTTTGTGACGGTTCACACAAAAATTAGAACTCTCTTTTTCCAAATTCGCTTTCGATGAATTTGGTGGTGTTTTTTCGATTTTTGAAATTATAACTTAGGCTGAGCAGAATCATATCTACCTCATAAACATAATTCGTAGTGGTGTAAAACTCACCTTCTCTTTCAGTGGTAATCCGTTGTTCATTGCTATTCATAAGTCCCATATCAATATTTTTCCATTGTAGAGAAACGGTCATTTGATTGTTCCAAAAACGCCTGACAAAGATCAAATTAGGAGAGTAATACTCAGAATCTTTACCCTGAGCAGTTATTTTATTTGAAAGATAATTAAAGTTAAGTTGGACAAAAGAGCTATTTGAGAAATTATAAGTACTATTTAAATTTAAACTATATACATAGTCATCTGTGTTTATGATATGATCGTCAAATGACCCTTTAATTATGTAATAGTAAAAGCTAGTCGAATAAAAAATCTTTAATTTTTTACCTAAATTATATTCTCCTCCATTTTCCCTTCCAATTACTTTAGCATTTCCCACATTTGAATAAATACGATTCAAAATTGTGTCATTGTATACTGTATTAACCCTATTAATCAAATCTTTAACAGAGCGATAATATATTCTAAAAAATCTACTGTTCCCTTTTTTAGTTTTTTTATTTATTCCAAACTCTACTTGGTCGATCAACTCAGGATGTAAATTGGGGTCACCTTGCTCAAGAGTTTCAGAGTGTTCTCTCTCTGGAAAGGGATTCATTTTGAAGGTAGTAGTGCGCTCTATTCTTTTGCTGTAAGCCATATTAATCGAAAGATGTTCCTTTAGTTGATAATGAATACTGGCAGTAGGGAACAGTTTGGTAAAATTCAATAAGTAGCTTTCATCCAATTGCCCAGTTTTGTCATTTAAAGACAAGTTCCTATCCATATTTTCCATTCGCAATCCTGCGGCAAAATTCCATTTTTCAAAGGGGATATTATGTTGTATGTATGCTGAATGTATCGATCGCCGTAGATTTACTTCAGATGAAAACTCCGGAACCAATTCAAAAACTCTTGTTTCATTGTTTTGGCGTTCATAGATAAAATCTCCAGAATGGTCTAGATTTCTGAATTGGTAGCCGATTTTTAGATTGCCTATGCCCAAGGGCTTGAAAGAATAATCAAGATTGATCCGAAAACCGTACAAAGGATTATCATTGGTATTAAATTCATTTTGATAGACGATTGTGTTGTTGGGATGACCTAAATTTCTGTTAGTAGTTGGACCTCCCAAAAGAGTATACTCATATAAAATAGAAGTGTTGAGCTTGGCTAAATTTTCAAATCGATGATCGTAATCCAAACTCCCTAAAACAAAATCACTTTTTCTAACTCTAAGGTTTTCATTGTAATATTGAAACTGGTAGTCAATTTTATCAGTGATAGCATAATTATTATAATAGACAATATCAGCAGTTCGTTCTTTAGTTCTTTTTCCAACATAAAGCCCAAGTGAAAATAGATTCTTATCTGAGGCCTGATAATCTGCGGTAAGACGGCCTGAGTAATTGATTTCGTCAAAACTCCTTTCCCCATCAGACGGAAATCGTGTGTACTTATTCTCTATTATAGTATATACGTCTCCTTCTCTTCTTCCGGAAATATCATTTCTTTGAAAGCTCAAACCGGATGAAAAATTCCATTTTTCACTTACAGTATTGTAAGTGATGTCTAAACCATGTCTTCTGGTAGGCTTAGCATTTTCATAGTCTTCGATAGACGGAGCGCCCACAAGGGTATTCAACTGAAAATAGTCTCCTTGCAGTACATTTTTAAGGGTCAGAATGTTTATGATTCCTGCTTTTCCCTCTGCGTCGTATTGTGCGGAGGGAGTAGTGATGATCTCGATATTTTTGATACTATTGGCGGGAATTTGATTTAGCAAACTTTTTATATCAGATTGTACTGGTTTGTTATTAAGCAATACCATCAAACCTGAACTTCCTCTAAAGTTGATTTCACCCAAGCTATTAATTGTTATTGAAGGTAGGTTTCTGATGAAATCCATTCCCGTACCACCCTTAGCAATTGAAAATTCACTGGCTAAATAAACCTGTCTGTCAATTTTATTTTGAATAGCAGAGCGTTGAGTGTTGACAACCACTTCATTCAGCAAATTTCGGGTAGTTTTAAGGCTGATGATTCCAAGATCAAGAGGAGTGTTTTTTTGAACGCCAATGTTATTTTTCACCACAGTCTGATAGCCAAGAAATGAAACTTCTATGTTAAAATTCCCATTGGCCGTTATAGGCAGAAGAAAACTACCGTCAGGTTTTGAAATGGCTCCCTCCAAAATTTTATCATCCTTTTTCAAGATTATTGTGGCATATTCGATGGGGATATTGGTATTTTTATCAAGAATAATTCCTGATATTTGACCATTAAGAATAAAGGACATTAAATAAATGAAAATATGATTGACATTACATTTTCTTAAGATCATTTTTACTTGATTTCGTTCAAATTTTTTATTTATGGTTTTTATATCAAAAAACTATGTAAAAATACCATTTGAATTTATTTTAATTTGTAAAGTCCATCTTTTCCTCTCTCAATCAGTGGGTGTAATTTTTTAACAACTTTGGGCGAAAGATCTTTAAGTCCTATGTTTTTAATTATGATGGAGAAATTGACAGAGTCCTCAACCATTTTTTCCAACATATCGGGAGGAATAACGTTAATTTTTCCTTTGGAATAAAATTGACTGGAGTATGATTTAAAGGGAAATGCATAAAGTTTTGAGGGATCTACTTCGGGATGGAGTACTAAGTTTTTGTCCGTGCTGTCAGAAAGTATATTTTGAGTGGGTTCCAAAAAGTAGGCACAGAACAATAAAATAGGTAAAGCTAAAGCAACCAGTAACGTAGTTTTTTTTCTTTTATAGGTCGGCCAATTATGGGTGATTAGAAGAGCAATAGGAATCATTACCGGAAGGGTATATGTGTGGATCAAACTTTTTGAAAAGGTGAAAAAAAATGGAGTCCACAGAATCCAAAGCCAAAGGAATAGTTGCCATGGATCGTTCCAAATTTTTCGAAATCCTTGTTTCAGTTGGCCCAAAAGAATAAAAAACCATGGCAAAGTACCCACAAAAAGAAAGGCCCAAATGATCCCTAAGGGTTGTTGCTTGGGAAAACCGTATTTGTCTCCAGACCAAGAAGAGTCAATAAAGCGAAGAAAGTGTTCACCAACTACAAAATAGTTAATAAAACCAGGAGATTTTTTTTCCATTAGTAAGTACCAAGGAAGAGCAATCAATAGAGCTAAAATGACCCCCCATAGCCAGGGCATCTTAAAGATCCTTTTAAATGAAATTCGATGGAGAATACACCATATTAATAGAGGAGGAAAACTCAACACACCAATAATTGGACCTTTAGCCAATAAGCCTAAACCTATTCCTCCAAAAAAAAGCAATCCCGGGATTATGTTTTTTTCAGAATGCAGAAATTCCCAGAACCCAATCATTGTTATAGCAACTGAAAAAGAAAGCATCATATCTGTAGAGAGTACACCTGCATGAAGAAAAAATTCAGGAAGAGTAAAAAGGATAATTCCTGGAATTAAGCCATTGATTTTTTTTTGGTGACCATATGGGATCATTAGAAAAGCAATCAAAACAGCCACAATCCAATAAGGGAGCCTCAACCCAAACTCACTATCTCCCAAAAGGCTTATGCTCCCAGCTGAAAGCCAAGTGGAAAGTGGTGGTTTTGCCCAAAAGGGAACACCGTAGTCAATTTGCGGAACAATCCAATTACCGGTTTCAGACATCAATCTGGCAACTTCTCCATAGCGGGCTTCTGTCTTATCTGTCAGAGGAATGAGAGCGTTAAAAAATAATCTCAAACCTGCAAGAAGTATAAATATCAAACCATAAAGTGATCTGAAATCTTTTTTGATTTTTTTGGTTAAACTCAACTTTTATAAATTTTTGTGATCTGAAAAAGATCCCACCATAATTTAAAAAAATACATTGGACTGATTCTTGAATCAGGAGTATCTATCCATGCTTTTAGAGGAATTTCCCTGAGATGATTTTGAATCTCGATTCTCCCAAAAAGACCAATCATTCTGAAGAAAATTTCTACATCAAAAAGCCATTTAGAAACAAAAGGTTTGTCAAAAATTTTTTTTGCTGTCCTAGCTTCAAAAATCTTGCATCCGCATTGAGAATCATAAATACTAACCTCTAGGATTTTAGAAATGGCAGTTGCAACTATTCTACCCAAAATAAAACGATACCATTTTCTTTTGATTTGATTGTCAATTTTTAAAATTCTCGATCCAAAAGCCAACACCACTTTTTCTTTAACGTACATTGACAAGCGCAAGCACTCTTCAAGACTGGTGGCCAGATCAGCATCCAGATAAGCCACTTTTTGAAAACGTTTATCTTCCATAACTTTCATCATTCCTTGTAAAACAGCATTTGCTTTACCCTGGTTTTGCGATAAATTGACTATTTCTATTTGCTTGGAGAACTTATTTTTCAGGGCTAATAAAACTTCAATTGTTTGGTCTTTAGAGCCATCATTAACGAAAAAAATAAAGACATTGGGGTTGAGGATCAGGAAATCCTCAAACTTTGAAAAAGGCAATCGATTGGCCTCGTTGTAGCAGGGAATAACAATGGCCAAATCGTCTTGCATAGCTATTAAATATAAATATAAATATTCTTTAAAAAGATCCTTTCGAGCAAAATCAAAAAAAATGCGAGCCCATCGACTCGCATTTTGAATATAGATAAGGATAGCTTAGAACACAGTACTCGTTGGTATCTGCAGTCCTAACTTCCCTAAATTAAATATGTAAGACATTTGACACCTCCTTTCTAAATTGGTTAGACATTGCTGTTGTCACAGCGTTGAACTCTCACTAACAAATATAAGAAGACAAAAATTTATGACGATTATTTTACAATATTTTTTAGTGTTAATCCTTGGACTAAAATTGTAAACAGGACAATAACATAGGTGAGAAAAAGAATTAAGGCTTTACCCTCTCCAATGTCATCGGGGAGATTCAATGCAAGAGCCACACTTAAACCTCCTCTTAGCCCTCCCCAAGTAATGATCAAAGCCGTTTTCTTTTCAAACTCTTTAAATAATGACAAAAAGGCAATAGGAATACTTACTCCTATTCCTCTGGAAACCACCACCAAAACAACTACTAATAAGGAAATTGTTATGAAGGGTAATTGAAAAGACTCAAAAATCATAATAATTTCCAATCCAATAAGAATGAATAAAATAGCGTTTAGGGTCTCATCTAAAAGGTGCCAAAACTTATAGACATAATCACCCATAGCCTTTTGAACACCATCTTTTTTACTATCTACATCTAAATTTTGATTTAGAAATAATCCCATCATCACTACCCCTAAAACGGCGGAAAAATGAAATTGATGAGAGATAATAGGTAGTAATAGTACCAATGAAATAGTCACTAAAACTTCTAATTCGGTATGCTCATTCTCTATATATTTCAAAAGCTTTAGACCAAAATAGCCCATTACTGTTCCAAGAGCAATACCTCCGAGAACTTCGGTAACAAATAAGCTACCGACTGCGGCGGCAGTAATGTTTTCAACACCATCTTGTTTAATACTCAAAAGGGTTAAAAAAACCACTACCCCAATACCGTCGTTGAAAAGAGATTCTCCGGCAATACGAGTCTCAGTTATAGACGACAAATTCATTTTTTTAATCATTGCCAAAACAGCGATGGGATCAGTAGGTGCAATTAGCGCACCAAATAATAGACAGTCTATATAAGTCAAGCCCATGTTATTGAGACCAAACATTGGTTGCTCAATCAACCAATATACACCCGATCCAACGGCAAAGGTGGAAAAAATCACTCCAAAGCTGGCCAAGAGAAGAATTGTTAATTTGTCTTTTAATAGTTCATGAACATTTACACTTATTGCACCTGCGAAAAGTAAGAAAGGTAACATCACATTTACTAACAACTCACTAAAATCAAATTCTTTTGTAACTTTTGCTACGGTTTCGAAAATCTGAGGAAAAATAATTCCCACCATGGTAACAATTATTGACAAGCAAAGTGCCAAAATCATCAAACCAATAGTTTGAGGGAGCTTTAAAAGTCTAATATTAATCAGTGTAAAAACTGCAGCTAAAGTAATTAATATGGTAGATAATTCAAGAATGCCCATCATCGATAATTTTTTAAATATAAGTTAAAAATTTTATAAACGCATTTCGTGAAGTTTTGAAATGTATTTTCCGATCATGTCGAACTCAAGATTTACAGTATCTCCTTTTTGTATCAGGTGGAAGTTGGTGTGTTCATATGTATAAGGAATAATTGCTACTGAAAAGTTGTTTAGCCCAGAGTTAACAACAGTTAGACTGACACCGTTGACACAAATGGAACCTTTTTCAATAGTGATGTTTTTTTGATGCTGGTCATACTCGAAACCAAAGAGCCAGCTTCCGTCCCTGAAATCAACCCCTGTACAAAAACCGACCTGATCCACATGACCTTGAACAATGTGTCCGTCCAAACGATTATTCAGTAGCATAGCCCTTTCGAGATTGACTAAATCTCCTTTTTTGAGAGCTCCAAGATTTGACTTTTCTAAAGTTTCTTGGATGGCGGTAACCTTGTATTGATCAGCTTTTGTTTCAACTACGGTGAGGCAAACACCATTATGTGCCAAGCTTTGATCTATCTTTAATTCTTGGGTTAATCTACTTTCAAGGCTTAGGTGAAGGTTCTCTTGATCTTTTTCTAGATTAATTACTTTCCCAAACCCCTCAATGATTCCTGTAAACATCTGTTAGAATTAATTAAATTTGCCAGGTAAAATTAGCAATAAAAGCGACACCAATGTTGGGGAAAATAAAGCTGGGCATTTCGATAGGAGATCCTAATGGGGTTGGTATTGAAATCATTTTAAAGATTTTTGAAGACCGAAGGTTATTTGAATTCTTTACCCCCCTGATTTTTGGGCCTATCAGACTATTGGAAAATCAAAAAAAACATTTTAACTTGAATTCAAGCCTGACCCTCAAAAAGAACAATCAACGATTAAATAAAGCTCAATTAAATGTATTCGATCTTCCAATGCCTGCTGGGTCCTTGGTTTTTGGAGAAGCTTCAAAAACAGCAGGGTCAATTGCTTTCGAGTCGTTAAAGTCTGCTACTAAAGCTTTAAAAGAAGGTGAGATTGATGCTTTGGTTACTGCACCGATCAACAAAGATACTATACAATCCAAGGATTTTGAATTTTCCGGTCATACCGATTACTTAGCAAAACAACTTGATGGAAAAAGTTTGATGTTTATGATTTCTGAGACTTTAAAAGTAGCGCTTGTAAGTGATCATATTGCAATTAAAGAAATTTCTGGTTTGCTCTCTACTGATTTGTTGAGAGAAAAAATCCATTATTTAGAAAGTGCTTTACAACACGATTTTAAAATTATTCGACCAAGAATAGCAGTATTGGGTCTTAATCCTCATTCGGGAGACAAAGGTGTAATCGGCAAGGAGGACGATCAAATAATCCGTCCATTGATAGAAGAATTATCAGCACTAGGCCATTTAGTTTATGGACCTTATGCTGCTGATAGTTTTTTTGGTAATCAAACCTACATTCAATTCGATGCTGTTTTGGCAATTTATCACGATCAGGGTCTGATTCCTTTTAAAACCCTAACCTTTGGAACAGGGGTAAATTTTACTGCTGGTCTAAGCAAGGTGAGGACTTCACCCGATCATGGTACTGCTTTTGAAATTGCGGGAAAAGGCGAGGCCAAAACCGAATCATTTAGAAATGCAATGTTATTAGCCCGAAACATTTTCTTTTGTAGACAAGATAGAAAAAACCCTACCATCGAGAGTAAAGATGAAAAATAGGATAAGAATATTATAAAAGTCTTTTTTTTTGATAAATTTGCAGGCTTAAAAGTCGGAATGATGAAGCAGTTTTCAGAATTCTTGATCCCGTTCATCGGTTTAAAGGAGGGGATACATCGTTTCGATTTTAAGGTTGACAATACGTTCTTTGAAAGCTTTGATTTTTTAGATTTTCATGACTCCAAGATTGATGTTAGTTTGGATTTTGAAAAAAAAACAACCATTATGGAGCTTAATTTTATTGCAAAAGGTCAAGTGACAGTCCCTTGTGACGTTACCACTGAACCTTTTAATTTGTCAATAGATACTGCATTTAGGTTGGTGGTGAAGTTTGGGTCGGAAGAAAACTTCGATAACGATGACATCTTAATCCTTCCGAATGGTTCACATGAAATTCAGGTAGCCCAATTCATTTACGAAATGATTGTGCTTTCGCTGCCCCAAAAAAAAGTTCATCCCGGAATTGCAGATGGGACTTTAAAATCAGAGATTTTGTTAAAATTAAAAGATTTACAGCCCCAAGAAAATCCCCCGTCAAATGGAATAGACCCAAGATGGGATAAATTGAAAGACTTGTTAAAATAGTATATAAAATTAAAAGCGACAAAAATGGCGCATCCTAAAAGAAAAATATCAAAAACCAGAAGGGATAAGAGAAGAACTCATTTTAAGGCAACAACCCCTCAAATTGGTACTTGCAGTACCACAGGTGAAGCCCATTTGTACCACCGTGCTCACTGGCATGAAGGTAAACTTTACTATAGAGGCAAAGTTCTGATTGACAATATTGAGGAAATCTAACCTTAATTTAGAATATCAATCACAAACAAGCTCTTCTTTTTTTGAAGGGCTTTTTTGTGTAGAAAGATTTTGTTTCTATAAAAAACTACTATCTTCACATTTAATATTGACAATTCAAAAGGAAATAATCTACTGATGAATTATATCAATCCAAGCCCTATTAAGGCTGCTATAACCGCAGTAGGTGCTTATGTTCCTGAGGAAAAGCTTACCAATGCTGACTTGGAAAAAATGGTTGATACAAATGATGAGTGGATAGTGGTAAGAACGGGAATTAAAGAAAGAAGAATTCTAAAGGATTCATCAAAAGGAACTTCTTTTATGGCCATAAAAGCTGCTGAAGACCTTTTAAATAAAAGGAATTTAGATCCTAAAGAAATTGACGCTATTATTTTTGCTTCCATCACACCCGACATGAATGTTGCAGCTACTGCTGTATATGTGGCTTCGGAAATTGGTGCTACCAATGCTTTTGGTTATGACCTTCAAGCTGCTTGTTCAGGTTTCCTCTATGGAATGTCCAATTCTTCCAATATGATTGCTAGTGGGCGTTATCAAAAGGTGTTATTGATAGGAGCAGATAAAATGTCTTCTATAATTGATTATTCAGACAGAACAACATCTATTATTTTTGGGGATGGAGCAGGGGCGGTTTTGTTTGAACCTAGTAAATCTGTATATGGATGGGAAGATGAGTTTTTGAGATCGGACGGCACTGGAAGGATGTTTCTAAATATTAAAGCAGGAGGATCATTGTTTCCCACTTCAGAGGAAACCCTTAGAAGCGGGATGCATAAACTGTATCAAGATGGCAAAACCGTTTTTAAGTATGCTGTCTCAGAAATGACCAATGCAATAGAGCAAATCTTGAGACGCAATCAAATTGACCAAGAGGAAATCTCTTATTTAGTTCCACATCAGGCCAACAAAAGAATTATTGATGCCATTGCAAAATGCATTGGTTTACCTGATGAGAAAGTCATGACTAATATTGAATATTTTGGAAACACAACCGCGGCAACACTTCCGCTTTTATTAAAAGATTACGAATCAAAATTAAGCCCAGGAGATCGATTGGTTTTTGCTGCTTTTGGTGGAGGTTTCACTTGGGGGGCTGCCTATTTGACATGGGCCTATTAAAAATTTTAATTATTTGAATTATGGAAATTAAGGAAATTCAAAATTTAATCAAATTTGTAGCAAAATCAGGAGCACATGAGGTGAAACTTGAAACTGACGATTTTAAGATCACCATTAAAACCAATGCTGATTCTACTTCTTCAGAAATGCAAACCACAGTGCAAACTGTGCCAAGCATTATGGTACCTGCGCCACAGCCACATGTGGTAACAACCGATACGGAGTCGCCTTCAAAAACTCAAAGTAAACCTGTGAGTGATGAAGCCGACAATCTAATAACTATAAAATCCCCTATGATAGGAACTTTTTACAGAAAACCTTCTCCAGATAAAGATGTATTTATCGAGGTGGGTGATACTGTCAAAGAGGGAGAGGTTTTGTGTGTGGTTGAAGCGATGAAGTTATTTAACGAGATTGAATCCGAGATCAGTTGTAGGATAGTTAAAATTTTAGTGGATGATTCTTCCCCTGTTGAATTCGATCAACCCCTCTTTCTAGTTGAACCGGTCTAAACTTTTTTACCAATGTTTAAAAAGATCCTAATTGCTAATCGTGGTGAAATTGCCATGCGATTGATTAGAACTTGTAAAGAGATGGGTATTAAAACAGTTGCGGTCTACTCAACTACTGACCAAGAAAGTCTTCATGTACGTTTTGCTGATGAGGCAGTGTGTATTGGCCCCCCACCTAGCTCGGAGTCATATTTGAAAATGGCTAACATCATGGCCGCTGCAGAAATTTGTAATGCCGATGCCATCCATCCGGGGTATGGATTTTTGTCTGAAAACGCGAAATTCTCAAAAATTTGTAAAGAGCACGGGATTAAATTTATTGGCGCTTCTTCTGAGATGATTGAAAAAATGGGAGACAAGGCCACAGCAAAAGCAACGATGAAGGCAGCAGGAGTTCCAACCATACCCGGATCTGAAGGTATATTGGAATCTTTTGATCAAACAAAAAAAATAGCCAAAAAAACAGGCTATCCGGTTATGTTAAAAGCTACTGCTGGTGGAGGAGGCAAAGGCATGCGTGCTGTATGGAAAGAAGAAGATCTAAAGAAAGCTTGGGATAGCGCTCGTCAAGAAGCCGCTGCATCTTTTGGAAACGATGGCATGTACATGGAAAAACTCATTGAAGAACCTCGTCATATTGAAATTCAAATTGTAGGAGATTCCAATGGAAAAGCCTGTCACTTATCCGAACGCGATTGCTCCATTCAAAGAAGACATCAAAAATTGACCGAAGAAACTCCATCACCTTTTATGACCCCTGAGTTGAGAGATGAAATGGGAGCGGCGGCAGTCAAAGCCGCTGAGTTCATCAAATATGAAGGTGCGGGAACCGTCGAGTTTTTGGTAGATAAACACCGTAATTTCTACTTTATGGAGATGAACACACGTATCCAAGTAGAGCATCCCATAACAGAACAAGTCATTAACTTTGATCTTATAAGGGAGCAGATTATGGTCGCTGCCGGGATAGCCATATCTGGAGAAAATTATTTGCCCAGTATGCACTCTATTGAATGCAGAATCAATGCTGAGGACCCTTATAATGATTTTAGACCTAGTCCTGGAAAAATATCGACCCTTCACTTTCCAGGTGGTCATGGAGTCAGACTAGACACTCATGTTTATGGAGGCTACATCATACCATCTCACTATGATTCTATGATTGCCAAGTTGATTACAACAGCTCAGACCCGAGTTGAGGCTATCAATAAGATGAGGCGCGCTTTGGATGAATTTGTTATCGAAGGTATAAAAACCACCATTCCTTTTCACCGTAAACTCATGGATCATCCTGATTATATTTCTGGAAACTATACCACCAAATTTATGGAGAATTTTTCGATGGAGGATTTGTAACTTTTTTTATTTCATTAGAGAGCGATTAGAGGATTAGATTAAATTCTCTTTGAGTAAATATTCCGCAATTTGAATGGTATTTGTGGCAGCTCCCTTTCTGAGGTTATCTGCAACCACCCAAAGGTTAAGTGTTTTGTTCTGAGACTCATCTTTTCTTATTCTCCCGACAAATACCTCATTTTTGCCAGCCACATAAATTGGCATGGGATAACTATTGGTTTTGGGATTATCTTGAACAACTACACCAGGGCTTTCATTCAAGAGCTCTCTGATAGTTTCTAATTCGAAATCTTTTCTCAATTCAACATTAATCGACTCACTATGCCCACCTAGCACAGGAATTCTGATTGCAGTAGCAGTAATACCTATCGAGGGATCGTCGAGAATCTTATGGGTTTCATTAACCAATTTCATTTCCTCTTTTGTATAGCCATTGTCCATAAAAACATCACAGTGGGGGAGCGCATTTCTATGGATGGGATAAGGGTAAGCCATATCACCTTTTTCTCCTCTGTATTCATTTTCCAATTGTTGAACTGCTTTGACTCCGGTTCCAGTAATCGATTGATAGGTTGATACCACGATGCGTTCTATTCCATAATGATCTTGCAAAGGGGCCAAGGCCACCAGCATTTGAATGGTCGAGCAGTTGGGATTGGCAATGATTTTATCCGAAGAAGTCAATTGGTTTGCATTGATTTCCGGGATAATCAGTTTTTTGGTAGGATCCATTCGCCAAGCAGAGGAATTGTCTATCACTACAGTACCTGTCTCAGCAAACTTGGGGGCCCATTCCAAAGAAGTTGATCCGCCTGCAGAAAACAAGGCGACGTCAGGCTTCATGGAGACCGCGGTTTCCAGACCAACTACTTCGTGGGAATCACTTCCACATTCAACTTTTTTCCCTATAGATCTCTCTGAAGCTACGGGAATTAATTCTGTATATGGGAAATTTCTCTCTGACAGAACCTGAAGCATCACCTCTCCGACCATTCCTGTTGCGCCTACAACTGCTATTTTCATGGATTAAATTTTTGGCAAAAATAAGCTTTATGACTTTGTCCACAACTTCAATGGGGTTTTTTTCAAAATCCCAACAAATTGTTTGATTTACAACAGCATTTAACGATTTAAGTTTTGAGGATTCTTGGAATGCGATTTCCCAAAGCAGAAAGTAACTCATAGGAAATGGTTCCTGCATTTTCTGCCAGATCATCTGCTCTGATTCCAGACCCAATGACCACCACTTCGCTTTCTTCATTGCAGGGAATATTTCCAATGTCTACCATGACCATATCCATACAAACGTTACCTACTACATAGGCCCTCTGTCCATTGATTAAAACCCAACCTTTGCCGTGCCCGTATTGTCTTGAGAAGCCATCAGCGTGTCCAATTGGCAATACTGCAATACGAGTTTTTTTTGTCGCTCTCCAACCACAATTATAACCTACTGTTTCACCCGGCTTGATCTCGTGAATTTGGGTAATTTTTGTCTTGAGTTGTGCGATAGGTTGTAAGGTCTCATTCCACCTCGGATGGTTGGCAAAGCCGTACAATCCGATACCAACTCTTACCCAATTCAAATGATATTCAGGGTAGTTGAATAGCCCTGAAGTATTCAATAGATGATAATCAGGTTTATATTCTGCTACCCGGTTGTGCTTTTGCATGATCTGCTCAAACAGTGAAATTTGATTTTCTGTCTCCACGTTTGGTTTTGGAACTTCTGTTTGTGCCAGATGGCTGTATATGGTTTTTAAGTAGAAAGAAGAATCTTTCAATTCTTCCAAAACCCATTCTGCTTCTTCAGGGTGAAACCCAATACGGTTTAAGCCAGTATTATACTTTATGTGAAGGGGGTAGTCGGATTTTTTTTCTTCGCTAAGGGCCTCTTTAAATTTTTCCCAACTCCATTTGCTGTATAATACAGGTTCAAGATCGTGAAGGATGATGTTCCTAAAACTTTCAACTTGTGGGTAAAACACAAGTAAGGGTATCTTAATCCCGAATTTTCTCAATTGAACACCCTCTTCGGTATAGGCAACTGCCAAGGCCTCTATTCCCAATTCAACTAGTTTTTCGGCAATGGGTCCAGAGACTCCCCCATATGCATTTGCTTTGATGACCCCAATCATTTTGGTATTGCAACTCAATCTCTTTCTTATAGAATGATAATTGTGTTCTAACTTTTTTAAATCAATTTCAAGGAGTGTCAAAATCTTTTCTTTTTATTATTCTTTTTCGCTCCCTTTATTTGATCTCGCTTCGTAGTGGCTTGATAGAATGCAGCTCTGCTAAGAGGCTCGTACTCGTTTTTTTCACCCAACAGGACTAAACCCTCTTGGTCTGATTTTCTGTAGCTATATTGGGCCAAATTACCCGTTTGTTTACAAATGGCATGGACCTTGGTAACATACTCGGCTGTTGCCATTAGAGCCGGCATGGGACCAAAAGGATTTCCTTGATAATCCATATCCAGTCCTGCCACAATCACTCGCATACCACGGTTGGCCAAATCATTACAAACCTCAACGATCTCGTCATCAAAAAATTGAGCCTCATCAATCCCAATCACTTTACAATCATTAGCTAAAATGGGAATGTTTGCCGCGGCAGGAACCGAGGTAGAGGGAATCTGATTCGAATCATGTGAGGTAATCATCTGATCATCATATCGATTGTCAATTGCCGGTTTGAAAATTTCTATTTTTTGATTGGCGAATTGGGCGCGTTTTAGACGGCGTATCAACTCCTCTGTTTTTCCTGAAAACATTGAACCACAAATCACTTCGATCCATCCAAATTGTTCTTTGTGGTTTAAGGGATTTTCTAAAAACATTTTGTAATTTACAGTCAAACAAAGGTATTAAAAACAAAACTTTGCGATAGTATTATTTATGCCCAATAAAATCCATCAACAACTCATACAATTGGCGAAAGAAATTTTGGAGATGGAAGAACCTTATGATTATCAAAAGGTTTATGACACTACTTTATTGCTTTTTGAACGCTTGATTTTAATTAAAAACTCTAAGGGTTTTAACAAAGATTTCTGGAAAGACATAGAATACAATTTCGATCAAACTGTAGATTTTATCAAAGTCAAATCAAAGTCTGAAACAACTTGTGAAAATTTCAATGACCGTGAAGAATTGACCCCCATAATGGATAACATTAAGGATATTGTCAAAGAAATCCCAGAAACAAAACCCTTTGTTGAGGATTTGTTTGAAGAAGACAGTAAATCCCTGTCTTTCGAACGAAAAAAAGAGGGTCACCTAACAGAAAAGGAGAAACTGAAAAGTTTGAATGACAAATTTTCAAAAGGCCTTCAGATAGATTTGAATGACCGATTGGCATTCATTAAACATCTTTTTGATCAAAACACCCATGAATATCACCGTGCCATTTCTCAAATTACTACTCTTAAGACATGGGAGCATGCACAACAATTTATTTTGGAAATGATCAAGCCCGATTACAACCACTGGGAAGGTAAAGAGCAATATGAAATTCGTTTTTTGAAAATTGTAGAGAATAATTTTCAATAGTATTTTCAATATATGAATGATCAAAAAGAATGGGGGAGCTTTTTTTAGTACCTACACCTATTGGTAATTTGGGGGACATGACTTACAGGGCAGTGGCAACACTAGAACAGGTGGATATGATCTTGGCAGAAGACACCAGAACCAGTGGTAAACTTCTGAATCATTATAAAATTACCACTCCAATGCAAGCTTTCCATATGCACAATGAACATAGAAAATTACAAGAGGTTGGATCAAAATTAACTTCCGGAATGCACATAGCACTTATATCTGATGCTGGCACTCCCGGTATTTCTGACCCTGGTTTTTTGTTGGTTCGTGAGGCATTATCACTCAACATAAAAGTAACCTGTTTACCCGGTCCTACTGCCATGATTCCTGCTTTGGTACAAAGTGGTTTGGCTTTAGATCGTTTTGTTTTCGAAGGATTTTTACCTCCTAAAAAAGGTAGAAACAAACGGCTTAAAAAACTTTCTGATGAAAACCGCACCCTTATTTTTTACGAATCTCCACATAAGCTGTTAAAAACACTTTCCCAGTTTTCTGAAATTTTTGGCCTTGACCGAGGGGTTTCAATTTCGAGGGAGTTGTCAAAAATGTTTGAAGAAACATTTAGAGGGACTCTTAACCAAGCATTATATCATTTTAAGGCCCATCCTCCCAAAGGGGAATTTGTTATTTGTGTGGCTGGATCTCAAAAGAAATAATTAAGATGTACTGGAGTCCCAAACCCATACCCGAAGAGGATAAAGTGCAGCAACTTCAACAACAAATTGGAGTTCCCTACGAGATTGCTTGTATATTGATTCAAAGGGGTATCGAAGATTATGATACCGCCAAATCCTTTTTTAGACCGGAGCTTTCAGACTTGCACGATCCGTTTTTAATGTTGGGTATGAAAAAGGCTGTAGATCGAATTTTTCAAGCCTTCGATAGGGGTGAAAAAATAATGGTTTATGGAGATTATGATGTAGATGGGACCACTGCCGTAGCCTTAGTATACTCCTTTTTGAAGCAAAGCCATCCCGACTGCATTTATTATATCCCCGACCGATATGAAGAGGGTTATGGCATATCGACAAAAGGGATTGATCAGGCCAAGACTGAAAATGTAAGTTTGATCATAGCTATGGATTGCGGGATCAAAGCCACGGATAAAGTTTCCTATGCCAACAACCTAGAGATAGATTTTATCATTTGCGATCACCATTTACCAGGTGAAGAACTTCCGCAAGCCACTGCTATTTTGGATCCTAAACAAGCTGCTTGCCCCTATCCCTTTAAAGATTTATGTGGTTGTGGCATAGGGTTTAAACTCATCCATGCCCTGACAAAAGAACGCGGAGGTGGACTGGAGGAAATCATTCCCTATATGGATCTAGTCGCAATGGCCATAGCAGCTGATATTGTTCCTATGGTAGGAGAAAACAGACTACTAACTCATTTTGGTATACAACAAATTCAGGAAAACCCCAGACTAGGGATAAGTTTTTTTGTCAATCAAATCAAAAGAAAAATTAGCGTTTCTGATTTGGTTTTTATCCTTGCTCCAAGAATCAATGGAGCAGGAAGGGTCAAACATGGCAATCATGCGGTTGCTTTACTATTATCAGAAGAAAAGGAGGAAGCAATGTCTCGTGCAAGGGCAATAGAATTATTCAATAGTGAGAGAAAAGAATTAGACCAAAAGATCACTTTACAAGCCTTGGATCAAATTAAACAGAATAAGGAGGAAGAACTCTTTTCAACGATTGTTTTTCAACCTGACTGGCATAAAGGAGTGTTGGGAATTGTAGCTTCCCGTTTAATTGAAACCTACTATCGACCCACGGTTGTTTTTGCTGCATCTGGAGACTATTATGCCGGTTCGGTTCGCTCGGTCAAAGGTGTTAATATATATGAGATTTTGGAGACCTGTGGGGAGCATATCGTTCAATTTGGTGGACATCGATATGCAGCGGGTTTGACGATAAGACCTGAGGATTATTGTTCTTTTAAAAAAGCTTTTGAATTCGCTGTGGCCAAAAGCATAAAACCCGAACAACGTATTCCCACCATCTCATATGACATCGAAATGACTTTGGATAAAATCACACCAAAATTCTACAGAATTATGGCACAAATGGCCCCATTTGGACCGGGTAATATGCGACCTGTGTTTTTGACCAAAAACTGTCTAGACAGAGGTGAATCAAGGGCTGTAGGCACCGATCAAAGTCATTTAAAATTAGATTTAAAAGACGATTCAAATTCGACCCTTTCGGGAATTGGTTTTGGGATGGCAAATCACATTAGTAAAATCAAAAGCAGGGATCCCTTTCATATTTTGTATACGGTAGACGAGAATGAATTCAAGGGTCAGAAGCATTTACAACTTAAACTAAAAGACTTAAGATTCTAAATTAGTTTCTGAATCTTTTATAGAATTCGATCAACCCTTGAGTAGAGGGGTCGTGGTGGAATATTTGTTTTTTATCAAAATCTTGGAGGATATTGTTGGCTAGTTGCTTGCCCAACTCCACTCCCCACTGGTCGTAGCTATAGATATTCCAGATGATCCCCTGAACAAAAATTCTATGTTCGTATAGTGCGATGAGTGAGCCCAAGTTGGCAGGGGTGAGCTGTTCAATAAAAAGGGTGTTGGAAGGGCGGTTTCCTTCAAAAACTTTAAAAGGGAGTAGTGCCTCGATTTCCTCTAGGGATTTTCCTTGCTGGGTCAGTTCCTCTCTTACGGTCTCTGCATTTTTACCTTGCATAAGTGCTTGTGTCTGAGCGAAAAAATTGGACATCAATTTATCCTGATGATCGTTACCTTGGTGAAGGGGTTTGGCAAAGCCAATAAAGTCAGCAGGAATCATCTTGGTGCCTTGATGCATTAACTGGAAAAATGCATGTTGGGCGTTGGTTCCGGATGCTCCCCAAATAATATTACCGGTTTGATAATCTACCGGTTTGCCATTTTGGTCGACGCCTTTTCCGTTGCTTTCCATGATGGCTTGTTGAAGATAGGCAGGAAGGTTTCTAAGGTATTGTGAATAGGGAATGATGGCCTCGGTTTCTACTTCCCAAAAGTTATTGTACCAAACAGTAATCAAAGCTAAAATGACGGGCATATTTTCCTTGAAATTAGCAGTACGAAAATGCTCATCCATTTTTCCCGCACCCTGAAGTAAATCTTCAAAATTCTTTGGGCCTATAGCCAAACAGACCGACAATCCAACAGTACTCCACAATGAAAAGCGCCCTCCAACCCAATCATTCATTGGGAAGATATTTTCGGCTGTAATTCCAAATTCGGTTACCTTTTCCAAGTTGGTAGAAACAGCGACAAAATGATTGCTGATCGCCGATTCTGGGGCATGGTTTAGAAACCATTTTCTAAGGGTATTAGCGTTACTAAGGGTTTCTTGAGTTGTGAAAGTTTTTGATACAATTACAAAAAGTGTTGTTTCCGGATCAATTTTTTTGATCACTTCTCCCACATGATCGCCTTCGACGTTGGAAACAAAAGTCAACCGCAGCTGATTTCTGTAAAACTCAAGTGCTTCGGTTACCATGGCAGGGCCTAAATCAGAACCACCAATTCCGATATTAACCACGTGTGTAATAGCTTTTCCCGTATGTCCTTTCCATCTCCTGGAGATTACTCCGTCGGCAAAATCATACATTTGTTTTTTGACTTCTTCTATTTTTGGGGTAATGTCTTGCCCATCGACCATTATGGTATGGGGGTTGAGTTGCCTTAGTGCGGTATGGAGGACGGCTCTATTTTCCGTTTTATTGATCTTTCCTCCCTCAAAATAGGCCTTGATTGCTAGATGGAGACCTGACTCCTCGGCCATTGAAATAAGAAGATCTAAAGTTTCCTGATCCAATAGGTTTTTGGAATAATCCACATAAAAAGATTCCCACTGAATAGAAAGTTTTTTGACACGATCGGCATCCTCAGAAAAGTAGTCTGTGATCTTTTTTTGAGCATTTTTTTGGAAGTTGGACTCCAGTAATTTCCATGATTTGAGGGACAATGGGTTATGCTTATTTAATGTCACTATTTGATAAAGCTAAAGCTGAATTAATGTACGTTGATTCCGGGGTGAAAGATATGCAATCGAGTTGGGTTTTCAAATCGACTATGGCATTTAAATAATTAATTTTCAATTCATTGGAAATTGGCTTGGCATCGGGAAGTTTTTGCCTGAATGGGTCTACTTGTCTACCGTTTTTCCAAAATCGATAGCACACATGTGGTCCAGAAGTATAGCCGGTCATGCCAACCCAACCAATTACCTGTCCTTGGGTAACCCACTCTCCTAATTTTACTTTTCGGCGTTTCATGTGGAGATATTGGGTGCTGTAGGTATTATTGTGTTTTATAGTTACATAGTTTCCATTACCTCTTGTGTAGGAAGATTTGACTACTACCCCACTGGCAGTGGCTAATATAGGGGTTCCCAAACTAGCGGCAAAATCTGTACCGCGATGGGGTTTAATGCGGTTGCCATAATAAGCAATTCTGCGTTTGAGATTGTAACGTGAAGTAACAGGACCAAACTTTACAGGCGCCTTGAGAAACGCTCTTCTTAAATTTTTGGCTTTTTCATCAAAATATTCAACGATACCTTTTAGTGAATCGGGCTTAAACTCGAAGGCGTAAAACTCTTTTCCTGCATGTTCAAAGATGGCAGCTTTTATGCGTTCAATCCCAATGGATACCGTATCATCGATAAATTTCTCTGTATAGATCACTTTGAATCGATCCCCTTTATGGAGTCTGTAAAAATCGATATTCCAAGCATAAACATCGGCAAGGTAATAGGTCAATTGGCCGTTTAATCCACTATTGATCATGGTTTCATAGAGCGAATTTTCGATTAGACCATTTCCTTCTTTGGTGATTATTTTAACAGGTTTAGTGACATTTTTGCCATAAATGCTGTCCCTAAGTTGAACTATGGTGTAGCTGTCAATTTGTGGCTCGTAAATAAAGACTTTGGGAGAAGGTGTACTGTCTTTTGAAAAGAATAGACTGTAATACCTTCCCACTACCAATCTCTTGACACTTACTTTATTTTTGAGAACTTTTAATATATTATGTACTTCGGGGTAATCAATACCATTGTCTTCAAGAATAGAGCCAAAAGTATCTCCTCGTCTGATTTTCTTCTTCACAACTCTGAACTGATCCAAGTCAAAGCCGTATTTAATGTTTTTGGGTTTAACGTCTACTTTAGTTGGTGGGGTTTCGATCAATGGAGTTTGTTTTTTGATCTCACAGGAGGGAAACAAAATAGCAATTCCTAAAAAATATAGTATGACAAAACCCTTATTCAAATTGACAAGAATATTTTTGTTTAGTGCAAATTTCTTGCTTTAGGCATTGATTCACAAGGTATTTAACAAAAAGTTATACAGAGAGTAATAAACAATCAAAAATTCTAATTGAATTGAATTTCAAAGGGAGCTACTAAGTTTTTGAACTTTTCCAGATCCACTTTGATGGATCCGATGGCCAGATCGGCCTGTAATCGAATGGGAATTTTATTGCCATCGTCTGTGATCCAAAGGGTCACACTTTCTTGTTCTCTAAAAACTCTTCCGGATTGAACGTAGGGCCTAAACTTCATACATTGGATCTTCCCAAATTTGGTGTTGAGGGATTCTCTCCCTAAAAACTTCATTTTAAAAATATAATTTTCTTTATCAAAAAACATGTTGATACTAAAGGATTCATTGGGCTTTAATTTATCGCTGGGATAAAATGCTCTGAGGTAGTAAAAGGCAGAGATGAGATCTTGGGCACTGTCGGTAATTTTGAAAGTCTCTTTTTTTTTGTATTTCAGATCATTGACATGTGCTAAATTTTGCTTGTGATCAAAATTGATCTCTAAATTTTTAGTGTAGCCGCCTTCATAGATATCACGGATAAACCAGTATGGGATAACCTTTTTTTCATCAAAATAGGTATCGTAGTGATCTTCTACCTTAAAAAACCAACGGGCCAGCCCTGTCGTTGTACCATAACCTTTGGCATGCAAAACAGGTATGCCCTTGAGTGTATCTTGGGACAGTTCTAAAGTAGCATAGCTGGCATTGAAAAAACCATAGTGGATTCTAAATTCAAACCATTCCCCTGCCCTAAAAGGAAGTTTTACTTCAGAAGGGGTTTCTTCTGTTATCGACTGAGCAAATCCAAAAAGACTGAGACCTGTAACCAAAAGAATTAATAGTTTTTTGCTCATGGACATGTTTGAGTAAAATTAAGTAATTGATGTAAAACCATTTAATGAATCTTATGAATAGGTAAAAAATTAAAGTTCCTGCAGTTTTTGAAAAATTTTCCCTCCTTTTACACTCCCCAATACATCTATAATTTCCTCTTCTGAGGCGGCTTTAATTCGCTTAAGCGATTTAAACTTTTTGAGCAAAATTTCTTTTGTTTTGGGGCCTATGCCTTCAACCTCATCCAGTGGAGATTTTAGGGCATTTTTGCTGCGGATATTACGGTGGAGGGTCAGTCCAAAGCGGTGCGCCTCGTTTCGCAACTGCTGGATAACCTTCAAGGTCTCTGATCTTTTATCTAGATACATGGGAATACTGTCTCCTGGAAAGTAGATTTCTTCCAATCTTTTCGCGATACCGATAATGGCGATTTGACCTCTGAGACCCAGACGATCAAGGCTCTTAACCGCAGATGAAAGCTGGCCTTTTCCCCCATCAATCACAATCAGTTGTGGTAGGGATTGTCCCTCGTCAGAGAGTCGTTTATATCGGCGGTGCACTACTTCCTCTATGGAGGCAAAATCATCTGGCCCCTGTACGGTTTTGATTTTAAAGTGACGATAGTCTTTTTTGAAAGGTTTTCCGTTTCTAAAAACTACACAGGCTGCAGTGGGGTTAGTGCCTTGAATATTTGAATTGTCAAAACACTCTATGTGATGGGGTTCCACCTTTAGACGGAGATCTGTTTTCATCTGTTGCATCAACCGTTTAACATGACGATCGGGATCTATGATTTTCATTTGTTTAAAACGTTCCAAACGGAAAAACTTAGCATTTCTTTGGGAGAGTTCCACTAGCTTTTTTTTGTCGCCAAGCTTGGGAACTGTAACTTTGATTTTAGGACCAAAGTCAATTTCAATAGGAAGGTATATTTCTTTGGATTGTAAATTGAAACGTTGTCGCAAGTCAACAACAACATGAGTTAACATCTCTGCCTCGGTTTCGTCCAATTTTTTTTTGATCTCCACCGTATGAGAACGGATAATCGAACCAAAAGCAACTTGAAAAAAGTTGACATAACCATAGCTTTCGTCTGAGATGATTGAAAAAACGTCAACGTTGGTTATTTTAGGGTTGACTACAGTTGATTTGGCTTGGTAATTTTCCAGTGACTCAAGTTTTTCTTTGATCTCTTGTGCCTTTTCAAATTCCATCGCTGTGGCGTATTGTTTCATTTGGCTTTTGAACTGATCCAGTGAGCGACGGAAATTTCCTTTAATGATGTCTCGGATGGCTGAGATATTCTGGTTGTAATTTTCAACACTTACCTTTGCCTCACAGGGTGCCATACAATTACCGATATGGTATTCCAAACAAACCTTGTAGGATTGTTTTTGGACTTTTTCTTTGGATAGATCATAGTTACAGGTTCGGATAGGGTAGAGTCCACGGATAAGTTCCAGCAAGGTATATACTGTTTTTACGTTTGGATAGGGGCCAAAATATTGTGACCCGTCTTGGATCACTTTTCGGGTACTGAATACCCTGGGAAAGGGTTCTTTTTTGATGCAAATCCAAGGATAGGTTTTATCATCTTTTAAAAGAATATTGTAGCGGGGGCGATATTTCTTGATCAAGCTATTTTCTAGTAGTAGAGCATCGACCTCAGAGGGAACCACGATATGCTCCATTCGGTGAATTTTTTTTACCAGAATTCGGGTTTTGGCATTCTCATGTACTTTGTTAAAATAGGAGGTTACCCTACGTTTTAAGTTTTTGGCTTTACCAACATAAATCACTGTATTATTTTTGTCAAAATACTGATAGACTCCGGGATCGCTGGGTAGCGTTTTGAACTGAATAGCAATGGGTGGTTGATCCATAAAGACGAAGTTACGTTTTTCTCTATGCATTATAAAAACCCTCTAAGGTAAAGGAACTTCAAATATGCTTAATTTTACAGCTCAAATTAAAAGAACTTGAACACCAAGGCTGCTTTAAGAACTGAATATCAAAAGCGCAGAGATGCCTTAACAGAAGAGCAAATTACTGAACGCAGTATTGAAATTTCCAACCTTAGTTTGACACTTAACCTATGGGAATATTCTCTTTACCATTTGTTTATGACCTCCGAAAAAAATAAAGAGGTAGATACTTCCTATTTACTTTCCGTTATTCAGGGCAAAGACAAACAGCCTATAATCCCAAAGATAGTTGATAACACTCGTTTGGAACATTATCTGCTTACTGATCAAACTCTATTAAAAAATAACCGTTGGGGCATTCCCGAACCGCTTAGCGGAATTAAGATAAAACCTCAACAAATAGAAGTGGTTTTTGTTCCTCTTTTGGTTTTTGATCAACAAGGTCATCGTGTAGGTTATGGTATGGGTTACTATGACCGTTTTTTGGTTCAGTGTTCTGAAACTACCCTAAAAGTGGGATTATCTTTTTTTGATCCCGTTTCTAAAATTGAGGATATCAAAACCCATGATATTGCTTTGGATTTTGCTCTCACCCCAGAAGGAATTTTTACCTTTGAATAGGAGTCTTGGTTAGTTTTACTGTCCAAAAATCCTTTTATTGAAAACTATTATAATACCAACTCCTATACTTATCGCTGTGTCGGCAAAATTGAAGACATATTGAAAAAAAGTATAGTTTTCACCACCTATCCAAGGCATCCAATCCGGCCAATTCCAACTCACGAGAGGAAACTGTAACATGTCTACTACATGACCCTGAAATATAGGGGCATACCCACCTTCCTCAGGGAACAGTGTAGCTACTTGTCCGTAACTGTGGGAAAATATAATCCCGTAAAAAACCGAGTCGATGATGTTCCCCATAGCTCCAGCAAAGATCAAGCACAGGGCCCAACGAAAAAGGTTAGAGGACTGTTTACGAATGTTGTCCCACAACCAATAACCAATTCCTACGATGGCTACTAAACGAATTATTGTTAGAACAAGTTTGGCCGTTTTGTCAGAGAAAAAGGGAAGAATATCATTGAGGTTGGTTCCCATGGCCATTCCTTTGTTCTCCACAAAAAGCATTTTAAAAAAGCCCCAGTCAATGATAGCGCCATTTCCATACAGAGAAAGTGGGTAATTTAGTTTGATGAAAAACTTAAATGCCTGATCAATAAAAAGCAAGCACAAGATGATGACTATGGCAGTCGGCAGGTTGATATTGGTGACCTTAAACTTCAAGGACTATTTTTGCATGTTTTTTGCCTCAATGCTCATAGTGGCATGAGGTACTAATAAAAGCCTCTGTTTGTTTATCAATTTTCCAGTAACACGACACACGCCATAGGTCTTGTTTTCGATGCGAATCATAGCGTTTTTCAGGTCACGAATGAACTTTTCTTGACGGATGGCCAATTGTGTATTGGCTTCCTTGGACATGGTTTCTGAACCTTCCTCAAAAGCCTTAAATGTAGGTGAGGTATCGTCTGTGCCATTATTGCCATTATTCATGTAGGCACTTCTCAGAAGTTCTAAATCTTTCTGGGCCTTTTTGATCTTTTCTTTGATCAAATTTCTAAAATTTTCTAACTCCTTGTCAGAATATCGAGCTTTTGTTTCTTTAGCCATTTTAAATCCTTTTAATGGTTATTTGTGTTTTTATATTGTCAAATACAACCTCGGTTCCATCGTTCATTTTCTCCAGAAAATCAATCTTTTCTCCTAGAGTTTCAGAACGTATGTAAGCAATGTTATTTTCAATTCTTTCTTTTAAATCAGTATTAGCCAAAAAACTGATGTCAATTTTATCGGTTATTCCCAGCCCAGCATCTTTTCTAATATTTTGAATACGGTTGACCAGCTCCCTGGCAATACCTTCATTTACTAAATCTTCGTTCAATGTAATATCTAAGGCCACCGTTAAACCGTTACCGTGAGCAACCAGCCAACCCTCTATATCTTTAGAAGTGATTTCTACTTCATTTAGTTCTAAAATAATATTTTTTTCATTAAGGTTAATGTTGATCTTTTGATCCCGCTCCAACGTTTTTATTTCTGCATCTCCAAAGGCATTGATTTTACCGACCACTTGCGCCACATCCTTTCCAAATCGAGGACCCAGTGCTTTAAAGTTGGGTTTAATTTCTTTAACCAAGATATTGCTGTCCTCATCAATCAATTTAATTGATTTGACATTGACCTCAGAACACAACTGAGCTTGGATTTTTTCGATTTCGTTTTTTTCCTCAGAGCCGTTTACTGCGACCATCAAGGTTTTTAGTGGCTGTCTGACTTTGATATGTTCTTTCTTTCTCAGCGAGAGGGCAAGAGAGGTGATGTTTCGAGCTTTATTAATCCTATTTTCAAGCGAAATATCTATAGCATCAGGATTGACTAAAGGGAAGCTTGATAAATGAACTGAAGCAGATTTTTTGGCAGCCGTATTCTCGGTTAAATTTTGATACAAATGATCGCTGTAGAAGGGGGCTACAGGGGCCGCCAATTGGCTTATAGAAAGTAAACACTCCCAAAGGGTTTGATAGGCTGCAATTTTATCTTTTTGATATTCTCCTTTCCAAAAACGTC
>JBMTKF010000020.1:0-42763 GCA_049439205.1 Flavobacteriaceae bacterium
CAGAACAGGGGGCTTTCAAAAAGCAGAAATCTTGCCCTCTCCAATGCCACAGGGGATATATGTTTGATTGCTGATGATGATATTGTTTATAACCCCAATATTTTTGAAACAATCAGATCCGATTATCAAAATAATTCATTTGACATCATTACCTATTCAAGCAAAATTGGTAACCAACTCCTACAAAAGAACTTAGAAAATAGTTTGATAAAACCCCATAACTATCGCAGCCTTTTTTCCATCATGTCCATTCAAATTTCTTTTGTAAGAGAGAGAATAATTGAAAAAGGTTTGTCTTTCGACACTCAATTTGGTATTGGTTCTGGACAATATTTAAGTGGGGAAGAAAATATTTTTATGAAGGATGCTATGGACAGTGGCTTATCTTTAGGAAAGTCTGGTTTTGAAATAAATAAACATCCTGAGGAAATCAATACCAGTTTTCTTAACCATAGAGTATTAAAAAGTAAGGGCCCACTTTTTAAAAGAATGTTCAACCAATGGGCTGCTTTTTGGATACTGCTTGTATTTTTCGTTTACAAAGCACCATTGATAATTAAAAACACAAACTTTTTTATTTCATTATACATTTCTTTGATCGAAATGATCAAATACCAAAAACCAAAAAAGTAAGGGCTATAAAACCAATATGAATGCTCCTAAAGTTTCTATAATTACAGCAAATTATAACTGCGAGAAATTTATTGGTCAAACCATTGATTCTGTTATTAATCAAAAATTTAGAGACTGGGAATTCATCATTGCAGATGATGGATCAACTGATAAATCGATATCAATCATTCAAGAAAAATTCAAGGGTCTAGAGAATGTCAAGCTTATCAAAATAAAAAACAATTCTGGTCCTGCAAATGCGAGAAATGAGGCATTAAAAGAAGCTCAGGGCAAATTCATCAGTTTTATTGATAGTGATGACCTTTGGAAGGCTGAATTTCTCCAAGAAATGATTCATTTCATGGAGAAAAATAAAATTGCTTTTGCTTTTTCTTCTTACTACAGAATTAGTGAAAAAGGAGATAAAATAGACCAATATATTGTCCCTGAAAAAGTATCTTACCACAGCATACTCAAGTCATGTCCCATTTGTCCATTAACCGCAATATATGATACTTCAATTACTGGAAAAATTCCAATGCCAGAAATTCCTCTAAGAGAGGATTATGGCTTATTTATAAATCTCTTAAATAAAACAAAATTTGCCTATGCGGTAAAAAAACCACTTGCTTTCTACAGAATCAGGGAAGGATCTGTTTCAAGTAATAAATTTAGAATTGCCAAAAAACAATGGGAAGTATATAGGAAATATGAAAGGTTATCTCTTATAAAATCTTTATATTATTTTTCAAATTATATAATCCTGAGCGCATTTAAATATGGAAGGGTATTTTTACATAGCTATAAATTAAAACAAAAATCATAAAATGAAAGGCATCCTTCTTGCCGGCGGTGCCGGAACCCGACTCCATCCCGTAACTAAGGGGGTTTCCAAACAACTCCTTCCGGTCTATGACAAACCCATGGTCTATTATCCCCTTTCCGTTTTAATATCGGCGGGGATCAAAGAAGTTTTACTCATCAGTACTCCCACTGATTTACCTGCTTACCAAAGACTCTTGGGAGACGGCAGCAAACTGGGAATCCAAATCCAATATGCCGAACAAAAAGCTCCCAACGGACTGGCAGAAGCTTTTCTTATTGGAGAGGAATTTATAGGTCAAGACCCTGTTTGTCTAATTTTGGGTGATAACATTTTCTATGGGGAGGGACTGAACTTCCTGATAGAAGAAGCGGTAAATCAACCTCAAATGGCCACTGTTTTCGGCTATACCGTCAAAGACCCCCAACGCTACGGTGTCATCGATTTTGACGAAACCGGCAAAGCCCTGTCCATTGAAGAAAAACCCCAACACCCCAAAAGTGACAAAGCCGTTGTAGGCTTGTATTTTTATCCCAATGAGGTAGTGGAGATCGCAAAAAACGTAAAACCCAGTGCTCGGGGAGAATTAGAGATCACCGCCATCAACCAAGCCTTTCTCAAAATTGGAAAACTACAGGTAAAAATCCTCGGCAGGGGTTTTGCATGGCTCGATACCGGTACCCATGAATCCCTGATTGAAGCGGGACAATTCATCCATACCGTCGAAAAACGACAGGGACTCAAAGTCGCCTGTCTGGAAGAGATCGCCTTTGAAAAGGGATGGATCAGTCACGATCAACTCCTCACCTTGGCACAAGAATTGTCCCAAACCGAATACGGTCAGTACCTCTTGGATCGCTATCAAAAATAAGTAGTAGATGACCATTACCCCCACAGCACTTCCCGAAGTACTATTGATACAGCCCAATAAGTTTGAGGATAAAAGAGGCTGGTTTATGGAAAGCTTTAGAAAGGACCTACTGGAAAAAGCAGTAGGCCGTGCCCTACATTTTTGTCAAGACAACCAAGCCCAATCTACCTATGGGGTGATCCGTGGCTTGCACTACCAAATGCCTCCCAATGCCCAATCCAAACTGGTTTATGTCCCCCAAGGAGAGGTTCTGGACGTAGTGGTGGACATCCGAAAAGGTTCTCCCCGCTTTGGCAAGCATTTGGCCATTGAATTGAGCAGCGAAAACCAAAAGCAACTTTTTATCCCCCGTGGTTTTGCCCATGGTTACTCCTGTTTGAGCGAAACGGTGCTTTTGGCCTACAAGGTGGACAGCTATTACAACAAAGCCGCTGAGACCAGCATCGCCTTTAACGACCCACAATTGGCCATCGACTGGCAAATCCCCCATCAACTCCAAAAGCTATCTCCAAAGGATCTTCAGCACCCCACTTTTGAGGCAGCACAACATTTCGACTACAATCAACCATGCTATGACTAAGGTTTTGGTCATAGGAGCACAAGGCCAATTGGGACAATCTTTTCAATATTGGGCCCCGCACTTCCCCGATTTTGAGTTCTTTTTTAAAGACCTCCCCCAATTCGATCTGTTAGATCATCAGCAACTGCATCAATATTTTACATCAACTCCTACAGATGTAGTGATCAATTGTGCCGCCTATACCGCAGTAGATCAGGCGGAGGACGAACCCAAAATGGCCCACCAGCTCAATGCTGTAGCCGTCGACTCCCTCTGTCAATTGTCCAAAACCTTTGGCTTTAAGCTCATTCATTTTTCCACCGACTATGTTTTTGACGGAACAGCCTCTAAACCCTACTTAGAAAGTGAACCCCTCAACCCCATAGGAGTATATGGCCAAACCAAAGCCGAGGGAGAAGCCGTGATGCGCTCCGCAGGTATCGATGGCTGGATCATTCGCACCTCATGGTTATTCAGCCCTTACGGGAAAAACTTCGTCAAAACCATTTTTTCTCTATTGCAAAACAAAGCTGAAATCAATGTGGTGGCCGACCAAACCGGAAGCCCCACCCATGCTCTAGACCTGGCAGCCGCCACCCTTAAAGGATTGGATCAAAATCCCGTATTCAATGGGGTCAAGATCTATCATTACACCAATAGTGGGCACACCACTTGGTATGGCATAGCCACTGCCATACAAAAGCAAATCAATACCCATTGCAAGATCCAACCGGTGGATACTGCCGCCTATCCCACAAAAGCCCAAAGACCAAAATATTCCGTCTTAAGCTGTGAGAAAATAAAAAAGGAATTTAACTTGAACCCACAATTGTGGGAATCCGCTCTAAAAGATTGCCTCAAAAAAATTAAATGAATAAAAGATCAATTCTAATTACCGGAGGAGCCGGATTCATCGGGTCACACTTAGTTCACCGTATGGTCAACCAATATCCAAATACCCAATTTGTCAATCTCGATGCCCTGACCTATGCCGGAGATACCGCAAAACTCAAAGACATTGCCTCCCAACCCCATTATCATTTTGTTCATGGTGACATCACCGATACCCCACTGGTCAAAAAACTTTTTGCACAGTACGACTTCGATGGACTCATCCACCTTGCGGCAGAATCTCATGTAGATCAATCCATCAAAAACCCATTAAATTTTGCCCAAACCAATGTAATGGGTACCCTGAACCTATTGGAAATTGCCCGAAGGGCCTGGGAAGGATCATTTGTAGGAAAACGATTCTATCACGTTTCTACCGATGAGGTATATGGTAGTTTGGGTACCTCCGGAAAATTCACCGAAACCACCGCCTACGATCCACGATCGCCCTACTCCGCTTCCAAAGCCGCTTCAGATCACTTTGTTAGGGCCTATTATCATACCTATGGGCTTCCCGTAGTCTTGTCCAATTGCTCGAACAACTACGGCCCCGATCAATACCCCGAAAAACTCATCCCCTTATTCATCCAGAATATTGTTCAGGAAAAATCACTACCCGTATATGGTGATGGCCAAAACATCAGAGATTGGTTGTATGTCGAAGATCATGCAGAGGCCATAGATTTGATTTTTAGTCAGGGAAAAGTTGGAGAAACTTATAACATTGGAGGGAACAACGAGTTCAAAAACATAGACATCGTCCACCAACTCATTGCCATTGCCGATCACCATTTGGGAAGGACAGAGGGACATTCCCAAAAATTGATACAATACGTTACCGAACGCCCGGGGCACGATTTCCGCTATGCCATCGACGCCTCCAAAATCAAAAATGACCTCAACTGGGAGCCCAAAACCTCCTTTGAGACTGGAATTGACAAAACTGTACTCTGGTATTTAAAACATTTTAAGGCCCTGCCCTAAGTCTATATTAGGGCTTATTTGGTGTTTTAAATATAGTTTTGCAAACTTGTTTTTGAAGTCAAAATAATTATCTTTGCAATCCAAAATTAACAACTATGTACGCAATTGTTGAGATAGCAGGGCAGCAATTTAAAGTTGCGAAAGACCAAAAGCTTTTCGTACATCGTTTGCAAGACAAAGAAGGGAGCAAGGTTTCCTTTGACAAAGTTTATTTGCTCGACGATGGAAAGAAAGTGACTGTAGGCGCCCCGGCTATAAGCGGTGCTGCCGTAGAGGCAAAAGTCGTTGGTCACCTGAAAGGGGACAAAGTCATCGTTTTTAAGAAAAAACGACGTAAAGGCTATCGGGTCAAAAATGGACACCGTCAGGCCCTAACAGAATTGATGGTTGAAAAAATTGTAGCTTCAGGAGCCAAAACCGTTGCTGAAAAACCCAAAGCTGAAAAAGCGCCTGCCCCGGCCAAAGTTCAGGACAAACCCAAAGCTGCCAAAGCAGCTCCGGCCAAAAAAGCACCCGCAAAGGCGGCAAAAGAAGATTATACCCAAATGACTGTGGCTGAACTGAAAGCCGCCGCCAAAGAAAAAGGAATCGAAGGCTTCACCGGCCTTAAAAAGGCAGAATTAATTGCCGCTTTAAATAAATAAAGATACCCTAAAAATTATAAAATGGCACATAAAAAAGGAGTAGGGAGCTCCAAAAACGGAAGAGAATCAGAATCCAAACGCCTGGGCGTTAAGATTTTTGGAGGCCAAGCCGCCAGAGCGGGGAACATTATTGTTCGTCAACGCGGAACAGCACACAATCCCGGAGAAAATGTTTACTTAGGTAAAGATCATACCTTACACGCCAAAGTGGACGGATTGGTTAAATTTACCAAAAAGAAAGACAACAAATCTTATGTTTCTATCGAGCCTTTCGATACTTAGAAAAATAACACCCAAAAAAAACCCGCCTATTGGCGGGTTTTTTGTTAGAACAGTTTTATTGTCCATTAATATCTGTAGTATTCCGGTTTAAAGGGTCCTTTGACCGTTACACCTATGTATTTTGCCTGATCCTCTGAAAGATCGTCCAATTCTACTCCCAGATGTTCTAAATGAAGGGCAGCGACCTTTTCATCCAGGTGTTTGGGCAACATATAAACCTTATTTTCATATTGGTCGGAATTATTCCATAATTCAATCTGAGCCAAGGTTTGATTGGTAAATGAATTGCTCATTACAAAACTGGGATGACCCGTAGCACAACCCAGATTGACCAATCGACCTTCTGCCAAAACGATCAACTCTTTTCCATCTTCTAATGTATAAAGATCCACTTGTGGTTTGATTTCCACCTTAGTGTGACCATAACTCTCATTGAGCCATGCCATATCGATTTCGTTGTCAAAGTGCCCAATATTACATACAATGGCTTTATCTTTTAAAGCCAAGAAATACTCTTTTCTCAATATGTCTTTGTTTCCGGTAGCGGTAATAACGATATCTGCATTACCCAGAACATTGGCCAATTTTTTAACCTCATAGCCATCCATGGCAGCTTGTAGGGCACAAATGGGGTCAATCTCAGTAACGGTTACGATGGCTCCTGCACCTCGAAAAGAGGCAGCAGTTCCTTTTCCGACATCCCCATATCCTGCAACCACTACGCGTTTTCCGGCCAGCATCACATCTGTGGCCCTGCGGATGGCATCTACAGCACTTTCTTTACAACCGTATTTGTTGTCGAATTTAGATTTGGTCACCGAATCATTCACATTGATTGCCGGCAAAGGCAAGGTTCCGTTTTTCATTCTTTCATATAGTCGATGAACTCCCGTAGTGGTCTCTTCAGACAGACCTTTGATGTTCTTTACCAACTCGGGGTAGTGATCCAAAACCAAATTGGTCAAATCTCCACCATCATCCAATATCATATTCAGCGGTTCGCACTCTTCCCCAAAAAACAGGGTTTGTTCGATACACCAATCGAATTCTTCTTCATTCATTCCCTTCCAGGCATAAACGGGAATTCCAGCAGCGGCAATGGCAGCAGCAGCGTGGTCTTGGGTCGAAAAAATATTACATGAGCTCCAAGTTACCTCTGCTCCCAAAGCGGTCAATGTTTCGATCAGTACAGCAGTTTGGATGGTCATGTGCAAGCAACCCGCTATTCGGGCTCCTTTGAGCGGTTGACTTTCTCCGTATTCTCTACGCAAGGCCATTAAGCCAGGCATTTCTGCTTCAGCCAAATGAATTTCTCTCCTGCCGTATTCAGCCAAGGACATGTCCTTTACTTTGTAGGGCAAATAAGTAGATGCAGTTTTCGTTCCCATAGTTGTATCTTTATTGACAATTTTGAGCAAAAATACGCACTTTAATTTCAATATCAAATGCCTCTACACCAAAGGGTTAAAATTGACGACCAAACTCAGATTTTGATTTGGTATATTGAGGAACCTTTGGAACAATTAAAAAAAGACCTTAAATTGTCAAAGGCAGATGAATTCAGATTCCATAAGCGAAAGATTCTCTCCCATCAAAAAGAGTTTTTGGCATCCCGAAGACTTCTTTTAGAGGCGGGTATACCTCCCTATTTTTTAAATCATGACCCCAAGGGTATTCCATGTCTGGAATCGGGACAGCAACTCTCCATTTCTCATACCAAAAAACTTGCCGGAATCGCTTTGTCTACAAAACCTATTGGGTTTGACATTGAAGTTTTCCAGCCCAAAATTCGCCGGATCGCAACCCGTTTTCTACATGCCAATGAAACCTTTGCCCTAAATGGTGATCATGTGATCGAAAAACTAACCCTAATCTGGACCGCCAAAGAGGCTTTGTACAAGGCACTCAATCAAAAAGGTATTATTTTTTCTAAGCAACTCCTTGTGACTCCTTTCCAATGGGGTGACCAAAAGGGCAGTGCAAAAGTTTTTTTTCAAAGAAAAAGCCTGGATTTTTCTCTTAATTTTATTGTAGGAAAATCATACTGTAGCACTTTGGCCACTCCAAAAAATAAAAATTATAAATTATGAATATTTCTGTTGAATTGACATTGCTCCCCCTCAACGATGATTTTAAAACACCCATCAAAAATTTCATCCAAAAACTCAGAAATTTGGGTTTTAAGGTTTTGGAAAACCCAATGAGTACCCAAATCTATGGAGAATACGATGCCCTAATGTCCTCTCTTCAACTACTTATCAAAGAAAGTTTTGAAAATGAGCCTTCTGTGGTTTTAAACATCAAGATCATTAAAGGAGACCGCAGCGGCTATGCCCCCAGTTTTTGATTTTTTATTCGGCCAATACAGCGGCTATGCCACCATAGACATTGTATTGGAAATTACTGGAGTCCTCTTTGGATTGCTAAGTGTTTGGTACGCCAAAAAAAACAATATTTGGGTGTACCCCACCGGAATGATTTCAACCTCCATCTTTGTCTATTTATTATTCAAATTGGCCTTATTGGGCGACATGATCATCAACGCCTACTATTTTATCATGAGTGCCTATGGATGGTACTATTGGTCAAAAAGGGAGGAGCAGGTCGTTGTTCACCCCATAACTTCAACAACCAAAAAAGAATTCAAAACAGCTTTGTTGCTTTTTGTAGCGAGTTTGCTTTTTGTCATATGGATCTATCAAGTCTTTGACAAATGGAAAGATTGGACGGCTTATGTGGACACCCTGACCACTGCCATTTTTTTTGTTGGGATGGGCTTGATGGCCCGCCGAAAAATAGAACATTGGCTCTTTTGGATCTTAGGGGATATCATTTCCATACCCCTCTACTTTTACAAAGGACTCACCCTAACCAGTTTGCAATATGTTATCTTTACCCTTATTGCCATCTATGGATACCGCTCATGGAAAAAGACCTTATACAAAACCCCTCCCATATCCTCAGGGTAGTGATTTACGGTCCTGAATCGACAGGAAAAACAACCCTGGCTAAAGCCTTGGCTAAACATTATGAGACTGAGTGGGTACAAGAATTTGCCAGAGATTACCTCCAAAACAAATGGGAAGAACAACAAGCCGTTTGTACTTTGGAGGATTTGCCTGTTATTGTTGCGGGACAGCTTGAATTGGAAAACCAAAAGCTGGTTAAAGCAAATCGGCTTTTGTTTTGCGACACTAATGTTTTAATCACTCGGGTATGGTCAGAAACTCATTTTGATGGATATTGTGACCCTGCAATAATCTATTACTCAAAAAAGTTCAAATACGACCTGTACTTACTCACAGGAATTGATGTTCCTTGGGTAAAAGATGATTTAAGGGATAGGCCTAACGACCGTCAGTTGATGTACGATTACTTCAAAACCACATTGGACAAGTTGCAAAAAAAATATATAGTTATAGAGGGAAACCAAGATTTGCGACTAAAAAGGGCCATGGCTTCAATTGACCAATTACTAAAAAAAGTTTAGACTCCCTTTTCAATTTTTAATTCTTGAATTATCTTTGCCCATATCTCGAAGGGGTGCCTGCAATTGTCAGGCTGAGATCATACCCATTGAACCTGGGCAGGTAATGCTGCCAAGGAATTTTTAATTAACGTTTAACACTAAAGAATAACCACCCCTTTTATTCGAATAAAACTATTCGGATGAAAACGATTTATTTTGGATTTTTAGCGATGATCCTTCCTAAACTATCGCTTGCACAAAACATTGCTGTTCAAGACAGTATCCCTGAAATTCAGTTAGAAGAAGTAAAACTCGCAGGACTGCGAATTGACGAAGATCAGCCTTTTTCTTTTTCCAATATGGATAAGGGAGAGTTGGCCTCCAGAAATCTGGGACAAGACCTGCCTATCATGCTTAATTTTCTGCCTGGAGTAGTAACAACAAGTGATGCCGGAGCCGGAATTGGTTATACAGGAATCAGGGTACGAGGCAGTGACGCAACCCGGGTCAATGTAACCATAAACGGTATTCCCTATAACGACTCAGAAAGTCAAGGGGTATACTGGGTCAATATGCCTGATTTTAGTTCTTCTGTTTCCTCCCTTCAGATACAAAGAGGGGTAGGGACATCTACCAATGGTTCCGGGGCTTTTGGTGCCAGCATCAATTTACTTACCGATGAAGTGTCCCGAGATTCTTATGCAGAAATTGCAAATACGGTGGGGAGTTTTAATTCCTTAAAGCACACTTTAAAATTTTCTACCGGACTGCTCAACAATCATTTCGAGGTTTCGGGAAGATTATCCAAGATCACTTCCGATGGTTATGTGGAACGCGCCAGTTCAGATTTAAAATCCTACTTTTTGCAGGCCGCCTTTCAGGACGAAAATACGCTGATTAAAGCCCTTGTCTTTGGGGGACATGAGATCACCTACCAATCTTGGTTTGGGGTCGATAAAAATACTTTAAACACCAACCGCCAATACAATCCGGCAGGTGAAATTTATGACGATAATGGGAATTTGGAAGGCCATTACGACAAGCAGGAGGACAATTACCGTCAAGATCATTATCAGTTGCATTGGAATCAAAAGATTAATGCTTACACCAGTCTCTCTTTGGGCCTAAATTATACTTATGGGCGGGGCTACTATGAGGAGTACAAAGACCTTTGGTTCGAACAAAACATCAACTTTTCCTCCGATAATAATTTTAGTTACCTGGGTCTGAAACCCATCAAAATTGGAGGAACTATAATTGACACCACCGAAAACATCGTCCGAAAATGGTTAGACAACGATTACTATGTGGCCACTTTTTCCCTCAACAGACAAAAAGGAAATACGGAATGGAGTCTTGGTACACTCTACAGCAGATATGTAGGCGATCATTTCGGGGAGTTAATCTTTGCCCATTATTCTCCGAGCATCTCGCCTCGGCATCGTTTTTACGAAAATCAAGGAAACAAAAAAGAAGGTAACGTTTATGCCAAAGTTAACCATCGATTCAATGACCGTATTTCAGGCTATTTGGATTTGCAATACCGTGGCATAAGTTACACTGCCGATGGAAAACTAAAAGGGCCTGAACCCATCAATATAGACGAAAACTATGTATTTTTTAACCCCAAAGCCGGTCTCGTTTATACCTTTAACCCCGATAATAAATTTTATATTTCTTTTGCCAGAGCACATAGAGAACCGAGCCGGGCCGACTTTGAAAACGGTAACCCCAAACCCGAGGAGCTCAATGACTATGAGTTGGGATGGCGTTTCAAAAGGGAAAAAGCCAGCCTGTTGGTCAACTTTTATGTTATGGATTATACCAATCAATTGGCTCTGACAGGGGCATTGGATGATGTGGGAACACCAATCAGAGAAAACGTAGGGAAAAGCAGCCGATTGGGTATTGAACTGGAAGGAACTTTTGCTCTTGGTAATCGTTGGACCTGGCAGCCCAATATAACCCTCAGTCGAAATCGAAACCATGATTTTTATTTTCAACGCGATGGGGTTTTGACCGCTTTAGGAGATACCCGTCTTTCTTATTCACCCGCTCTAGTGGCAGGAAACATCATCACTTTTCAGCCCTCGAACAGCTGGAAAATTGCCTTGCTCACCAAATATGTAAGTGAACAATATATGGGAAATATCAATTCCGAAACTTCCAAACTGCAAGCCTATTCCGTATCTGACCTAAATGTCAATTATCGTATCCTTCCCAAAAGTCTGTTTAAAGAAATCAACATTTCTCTGTTGTTCAATAACCTTTTAGGAACAAAATATGTTTCCAATGGATATTTCTACACCTTTGATGATGATTATTCTCAACCGGGGGTAGTGACCACCATTGAGGGAGCAGGGTATTATCCTCAAGCTCAATTTAATTTTTTGGCAGGGATCAGTTTTAGATTCTAACGGCGGTAGACCAGTGTAAAACGAAGTACAGGAATCCCCAATGAGTCGGGAAAAAGGGTATTAACAAATTGATTGAGCAGGAAGATTAACCGTAATCTTTGATTAAATTCCACTCCGGTTTGCAATCCATAGCCCACAGAGACGGGTTTTATTTGGTTGTCAAAAAACACAGTCAAATCCTCCTTATTGATTTGATTGAAAAGGAGTTGGGGATAAACCCAGAAATCAATCCTTTCATTTTCGGGAGCATTTTCATAAAGCAGCTTTTGATATATCACACCCCCTTCGGCCTGATTGCTTAAAAAGGAACTTTGAAAACCCCTGAGCGGAGTCCCCTGAATTAATTTGAGACCAATGCGTGAACAAAGCTTCAAATTGCTTTTTTCTTTTTCTTGAAGTGGAATTATAAAGTACAAGCCTCCATTGATCCTTCCCGTTGGATTGAGTAGGAAGGATAGATTGTTTCTTTTATCGTCTTTGTTACCTGACCAAAAAGTTTGTGTCCCTGCAACTGAAAAACCTGCCAAGAATCCTCCCAAGGCATTGAATTTAATGTTCATAACCTCTACGGTGGTATCAATATGTCCCAAGGTATTAGCTCCCAACAAAGTTTGCTTAAAAAATCCTATACTGAAACGACTTTCACTTTTTACCGGTGAACGGTAATCCAACTCTAAAAGTTGGCTCTGGAGAGATAAGGAACTTCCAATCAAGAACAAGAAAATCAATTTTTTCATTAAATGTAGGTTTAATTGGAAATATTTAGGGTGTTCCCCGATCTTCTTACATTATAAAACAACATGGGATAGGGGTTTTTGGTGTCTTTTTTCGGGTTGAGTAATTGTCCCGTGGCCAAGCTGTATTCAAAGCCCTCGCAAGCACATTCTGCCAATACACCCGAAATGGACAGATTCGAGCAATCTCTAATGGTATGATTGGGACAGGTGGCTTCCCAAGCCAAAAAATCATTTCCGTTGAGGTTAAAAACCAAGAGTCCATTGATTCCTCCTTGACGGATGCTTTGACCTCCACCGGCATACCTCAAATTGTCATAACCGGGTAAATTTAGGTTCAGGATAATATTAAAATTTACGGAGGCCAGATAAGGATTTCGTTCAATCTTATCCTTCTCACAACCACATAAAAGCAACGGCAGTAGTACTATGAATTTAAAAAAGAAAGTTTTAACAAAAACGTTCAATTCCGTATATTTGATATTAGTCGTGTTACAAATGATATCATTTGTTGATATAAATTAACGAAAAAGTGAGTAAAGTATCGTATTACACAGCAGAAGGTTTGAAAAAGCTTAGGGAAGAGCTCAATTATCTCAAAGATGTAGAGCGCCCTAAAGCTTCACAAGCTATTGCAGAAGCTCGGGACAAAGGAGACCTAAGCGAAAATGCTGAGTATGATGCAGCCAAGGAAGCGCAAGGCCTTTTGGAATTACAAATTTCCAAAATGGAGGCTACATTATCTAATGCACGACTTATTGACGAATCCCAACTTGACACCTCCAAAGTTCTTGTGCACTCTACCGTTGAGGTAAAAAATAAGAACAATGATGCCAAGATGAAGTACAAACTAGTCGCCCAAAGTGAAGCCGATCTCAAAACCGGTAAAATATCTGTGGATTCTCCCATAGGTAAGGGCTTATTGGGGAAAAAAGAAGGAGAAATTGCCCAGATTAATGTGCCCAGTGGCGTCATAGAATTGGAAATAGTCTCTATTAGTCGCGATTAAAAATGCCTAGTGTTTTTTCAAAAATCATAAATGGAGAAATTCCTTCCTATAAAGTTTACGAGGATGAGAACTGTTTCGCATTTTTAGATATAAATCCTAATGCTATTGGCCATACCCTTTGCGTAACCAAAAAAGAGGTGGATAAAGTATTTGAATTATCAGATAAAGACTACAATTTATTGATGCAATTTTCAAGAAAAGTTGCTTTAGGTATAGGCAAAGCCATTCCATGCAAAAGAGTAGGAATGAGTGTTATCGGCCTAGAAGTCCCGCATGTTCACGTCCATTTAATTCCCCTGCAAAAGATGGAAGATGCAAGTTTTCAAAAAAAGGTCAATCTTACACCGGAGGAATTCAAAGCTACAGCACTAAAAATTCAGGGTTGTCTATGATCCATTTTCTTTAAGATGATCTCGAAGGTTGTTCCTTTTCCCAATTCAGAGTTTTTAATACTTATTTTGCCTTTGTGGTAGTCCTTAATTATTCTTTTTGCCAAAGACAGACCCAGACCCCATCCACGTTTTTTTGTCGTAAATCCTGGACTAAAAATCTTTTTAAAATTCTCTTTTTTAATTCCCGAACCGGTATCACTGATAAGTATATTAATCGTGTGATATTCCTCTAAAAATCTAAGGGTTAAAGTTCCCTTACCTTTCATCGAATCAATACTGTTTTTAATAAGATTTTCTAGTGTCCAGCTAAAAAGTTGACTGTTTAGAGGAAGAAGAATTTTCTTTTGGGGGAGTTTGCTTTTAAATGTGATCAGGTCAGAACTTCTTTTTTCAAGATATTGGAGGGTTTTTCGGGTTTCATCTACGATGTCTGCAAGCTTTAATTCAGGCAGTGAACCTACCTTTGCGAATCGGTCAGTGATTACTTTAAGTCGTTCGATGTCTTTTTCCATTTCATTCAATGGTTCACTCCTCTCTTTTTCTTTCAGTAAAGTTATCCATCCAATCATAGAAGTCAGTGGTGTCCCGATTTGATGTGCAGTTTCTTTGGCCATTGCCACCCAAAGTCGGTTTTGCTCTGAAATTTTGGAGGTTCTAAAAACGAAGTACAATACTGCCCCAAAAAGAAAAATGATCAACAGTAGGGCTAGCGGATAATACTGTAACTTTTTAAGAAGAATTGAATCCCCGTAATACAATTTTTGATTGATATTGGACAGACTGTCTTGGTATCGAATCAAAATGGGCTTGTTTTCCCTTTTGATTTTTTCCAATTGTTTATAAATCACCAACGAATCCTCTGATTTTGGATCCCAGTCAATGTTTTTATGTCCAATTATTTTGCCATGATCATCAACTTGAATCATTGGATTGATCCAAGTTTGTTGTAATACCTGAAAGGTAAGGTTGTTGACAGCACTGTTTTCGATCAACTCTTGTTGAGCCATGCCCCATAACACCATTTTGGCACGTTCTTCTTTTTTTAGATTTTGAAATAAAATATTGGTGTTCCACAGGATCAAGGTTACGATCAAAAAGGCACCCAGAAGCCAACTATTGTTCTTGTTTTTTTTGATGAAACCAAGCACTTCATTGTAGTATTAGAAATAGCTAAGATACTGTAAATAAAAGAAAAGCATCCAACCTATAAGCGGTCAAAACTTTTTTTAAATTTGCCTTAATATCTAAAATCGTACTATGGAAGTATCTGGAAAAATAAAATGGTTGGACGAAACCAAAACATACGGAAACAATGGGTTTAGGAAAAGAGAAGTAGTCATCACTACTGAGGAGCAATATCCACAGCACATTTTGGTAGAGTTCATCCAAGATAAATGTGATTTGCTAAATACTTTTCAGATGGGTCAAAATGTAAAAATAGGGATCAATCTAAGAGGACGAGAATGGGTTAATCCTCAGGGAGAAACAAAGTATTTCAATTCTATTCAGGGATGGCGTATTGAAGCTGTTGGAGAATCGTCAAGTTCGGATATACCTCCCATCCCTCCACCACCCCCTTTTGAGCCTGCAGACGAAGCTGAAGAACCGGACGATGATTTGCCTTTCTGATCTATTTTGATAATTCCAGATATCGAAAACAACCTACCAAATGGTCATTGACCATTCCTGTGGCCTGCATATGGGCGTAGACTACTGTAGGGCCTACAAATTGAAATCCTTTTAGTTTTAAATCTTTACTGATCTTATCGGAAAGTTTTGTTTTCGAAGGGATTTCCTCGAGCTTTTCAAAACTATTTTGAAGGGGTTTTCCTCCAACAAAATCCCAAATATACTGAGAAAAGGAACCGTATTTTTGACGTATTGAAATAAATCGTTGGGCGTTATTAATTGCTGATTTGATCTTTTGTTTATTTCTGATAATCCCCTCGTTGTTTAATAAAGCGTCTATTTTTTCTTCCCCAAAGCCTGCTACTTTTTCGTAATCAAATCGGTCAAAAGCTTTCCTAAAATACTCTCTTTTATGCAATACTGTAATCCAACTCAAGCCTGCTTGGAAGGTTTCTAAGGTCAAGAATTCGAACAACTTCAAGTCATCGTAAAGAGGAACACCCCACTCTTTGTCGTGATATTTTTCGTATAGCTTATCCCCTTCACACCAAGAGCAACGATTTTTTTTGTTTTCCATACCCCAAGTTATATTTTTACAAAAAAAAACACCTCCAATCGGAAGTGCTTTTTAAAGATTTAGTAATTCTTTAGCCCAAAGCAACACGGTGAAAACCTGTGACCACTAAATCTGGATCTACGGATTTAACGTAGTCAGATACCGAAATTTTACCATCTTTGATATAAGCTTGGTTAACCAAAGTGTTGTCTTTAAAGAAACGCTTAATTTTTCCTTTGGCAATATTATCTAACATGGCCTCGGGTTTGCCCTCTTGACGCAGTTGGTCTTTGGCAATCTCAATTTCTTTTTCAATAATGCTTGCATCGACACCATCCTCATCGAGGGCGATGGGATTCATAGCAGCAGCTTGCATGGCAACATTTTTAGAGATCTCAGCGGCATTGTCAACAATGCCTGAAAGACCCACCAAAGTGGCAATTTTGTTACCGGCATGGATGTAGGATCCCACATAGGGAGCAGTGAGTTTACAGAATCCGCCGATTTCAATTTTTTCACCGATTACTCCTGTTTGTTCAGTTAATTTTTCTGCTACTGTCATTCCTTGAAATTCACTAGAGAGGAAAGTATCTTTGGTATCAAAATCCAAAGCGTGATCTGCCAAAGCATGAGCCAATTCCTGATATGCGTCATTTTTGGCGACAAAGTCGGTTTCACAGTTCACCGAAATCAAAACTCCGGAAGTGTTGTCCTCGTTGACCTTGGCTAAAGCTGCACCCTCTGAGGATTCTCTATCGGCACGATTAGCAGCTACTTTTTGACCTTTTTTTCTCAGGTTTTCAACGGCTTTATCAAAATCGCCTTCGGCTTCTACCAATGCTTTTTTACAATCCATCATGCCCGCTCCCGTGGACTTGCGTAGTTTATTAACCTCTGCGGCTGTAATTTTCATGCTAAATGTATAATGATTAATTATTCTTTTTCACTACCAGTGTCGGTGGCTTCGTCCTCAGCGACTTCCTCTTGAACGGTTTCCTGGGCTGGAGCCTCATCTTTGGTTTCTTTAACAACAGGCATCTCTTCTTCCTCCACAACAGCAGTTTCTTCGGTAACAGTCTCAGATTTTTCAGTTTCAGCAGCTTCTGTTTGTAGTTGTTCCTGAGATTCTTTTTCGTTCTTACGCTCTTGGAGTCCCTCCTGAACCGCATCGACCATCAAAGACATGATTTTACCTATGGATTTGGTGGCATCATCATTGGCAGGGATTACAAAGTCCACTTCTCTTGGGTCGGAATTTGTATCTACCATGGCGAAAATAGGAATTTTCAGCTTTTGCGCTTCTTTGATCGCAATGTGTTCTCTTTTGATATCTACGACAAAAATAGCACCGGGTAATCGGGTCATATCGTTGATCGAGCCAAGGTTTTTCTCCAATTTTGCCCTAAGTCGGTCAACCTGTAGTTTTTCTTTTTTTGAGAGGGTTTCAAAGGTACCGTCCTTTTTCATTCGGTCGATGGCGGCCATTTTTTTAACGGCTTTACGGATGGTGACAAAATTAGTCAACATTCCGCCTGGCCAACGCTCAGTTATGTATGGCATTTTAACTTTTTGAGCTGATTCAGCAACGATATCTTTAGCTTGTTTTTTTGTCGCAACAAAAAGGATTTTTCTGCCGGAAGCAGCGATTTTTTTCAAAGCCTCTGAGGCTTGTTCTATCTTAGCCACTGTTTTATAGAGGCTGATTATATGGATTCCGTTTCGCTCCATGTAGATATAAGGAGCCATGTTAGGATTCCATTTTCGGGTAAGGTGCCCAAAATGGACGCCTGCAGAGAGCAGGTCTTTTACATTTGTTTGTGCCATAGTTTTAGTTTACGTTCTCTTGATACTAGCAATAAACCTTTGGGTTTATTTAGATGCTAAACTGGTTCCCGCCTTAGCGGTTCAAGCAACAGGTTTAATTAAATAAATGAACTCATCAACTCAAAAACGTAATTATCGCTTAGAGAATTGATATTTTTTTCTTGCTTTTTTCTGACCGAATTTTTTACGCTCCACCATTCTGGGGTCACGGGTCAGAAGACCCTCAGGTTTCAGAACCGTTCGGTTTTCCTCATCGATTTTGCACAAGGCTCTCGATATCGCAAGTCTAACCGCCTCTGCTTGACCATTGAAGCCACCGCCTTTGACGGTCACCTTAAGGTCATAATTACCCTCATTTTGTGTCAATGCAAGGGGTTGGATTATTTTGTATTGTAATGTGGCAGTTGGAAAGAACTCGGTATAATTTTTTTTATTGACCGTGATGGCTCCATTTCCTTCGGAAACGTAAAGACGGGCTACAGATGTTTTTCTTCTGCCAATGGTATGAATCACTTCCATTTATATGTATTCTTTGATATTAATGGTTTTTGGTTTTTGTGCCTCATAGCTATGCTCGCTTCCGGCAAATACCTTTAGGTTTCTGAACAAGGCTGCTCCCAACTTATTCTTTGGCAACATTCCTCTTACGGCATTCTCAATCAATCGCTCCGGACCTTTTGCGCTCAATTGCTCTGCGTTGAGTGACCTTTGTCCGCCGGGGTATCCCGTATGACGAATGTATTGTTTTTGCTTCCACTTGTTTCCTGAAAGACTTACTTTTCCGGCGTTGATCACGATGACATTGTCACCACAATCAACGTGGGGGGTATAATTGGTTTTGTGCTTCCCGCGGATGTAAATTGCCACTACAGAGGCAACTCTTCCCAAGGGAACGCTGTCGGCATCAACCAATACCCACTGTTTGTCAACAGTTTTGGCGTTGGCAGAAATGGTTTTGTAACTCAGTGTATCCACGATTATTATTTTTAAAAAACCTTTTCAGGGCTGCAAATCTACAATTATTCCGTTTTCTGTAAAAATATTTTTACCTTTTTATTAATGACTAAGTTTTTTTGAATCTTCACATTTCAAGTCTTTCAAAATTCAAAAAAACATTGACCTTCTTTTTTTGCCATCCTTTGGTCAATGAGCCTCGAGCCAATTGTCTCCAAAACCAATATCTACCAATAAGGGCAGTCCGATATCAAAAGCATTTTCCATTTCAGTTTTAACCATTTCTTTAAAACTATCTTTTTCACTTTTGAGAACATCAAAGACCAGTTCGTCATGGACTTGAAGCAGCATTTTAGACTGCAAATTTCTAGCTTTAATTTTTTGGTGAATTCTGATCATGGCCAGTTTGATGATATCTGCGGCACTTCCCTGTATGGGAGCATTGACCGCATTACGTTCTGCGGCACCTCTTACCACGGCGTTTTGCGAGTTGATATCTTTGAGGTATCTACGTCGTCCAAGAACGGTCGCTACATAGCCGTTCTCACGGGCAAAATTTACTTGATCTGCAATGTATTGTTTCAGTTGAGGATAGCTGGCATAGTAGGTATCGATAAGTTCTTTGGACTCTGAGCGATTCAGATTGGTCTGTTGGCTTAAACCAAAGGCTGAAACACCATAAATGATCCCAAAGTTCACTGTTTTGGCATTGCTTCTTTGTTCGCGGGTCACTTCTTCCCTAGGTACACCAAATACCCTTGCGGCGGTGGCAGCATGAATGTCCTCGTCATTCTGAAAAGCCTTGACCATAGCTGGGTCTTTACTCAAGGCGGCGATGATCCGTAATTCAATCTGAGAGTAATCCGCAGCCATCAGTAAATGGTTTTCGTCTCTGGGGATAAAAGCCTTGCGAACTTCTTGTCCTCTATCGGTACGGACGGGAATATTTTGCAGGTTAGGGTTGTTACTGCTCAAACGTCCGGTAGCCGCTACTGCTTGGTTATATACTGTATGGATTCTTTGTGTTTGGGGGTTAAGTTCATTGGGTAAAGCAGAGACATAAGTACCCTCCAATTTTTGTAGGGATCGCCATTCCAATACTTTGGCAACGATGGGATGATCCTTAGCCAGATAGGAGAGAATATCCTCGGCGGTGGAATACTGTCCGGTTTTGGTTTTTTTAGGCTTATCTACCAGTTTAAGTTTTTCAAACAGTATGACCCCTAACTGCTTAGGCGAGGCCAGGTTAAAAGTTTCTCCCACTTCAGTAAATATATCTTTTTCCAAAACTGCGATATCTGCTGTCAAAGTTTTAGAAAGCTTTTTGAGGAAATCCACATTCAGGTTAATACCTTCGGCTTCCATGCTGGTCAATACCTCAACCAATGGTAGCTCAACGGTTTTATAGAGTTTGGTGGCATGGGCTTCGGATAGTTCCTTTTCAAAATGTTTTTTTAGCTGTAGGGTGATGTCTGCATCCTCCACAGCGTATTGGGTTTGTTGGTCCAAAGGCACATCACGCATATTACCCTGATTTTTTCCTTTTTTACCGATCAATTCGGTGATGGATTGTGGGCTGTAGTTCAGATAGGTTTCCGCCAAAACATCCATGTTATGCCGCATGTCCGGATTGATAAGGTAATGAGCTATCATGGTGTCATATAGTGGTCCGAAAACCTTTAGGTCGTATTTGCGCAAGACTTTTAGATCATATTTAAGGTTATGGCCAATTTTTTCGATCTGTGTATTTTCAAAAAAAGGTCGAAAAGTATCGATAATGGTCTGAGTTTCCCCTCTGTCTTGGGGCAGGGCGAGGTAGTAACCTTTTTGTTGTTCCCAACAAAAAGCAATACCCACCAATTCGGCTTGCAGGGGATCCAGTCCTGTGGTTTCGGTATCAAAACAAACACTATTTTGATTTAGAAGTTTTTCGAGCAAAAGTGATCTTCCTGCGGGGCTTTCTACCCACTGGTATTGGTGATTAACCGATTGTTGGTTGTTTCTGGAAGATTCAGTCATAGCAGTTCCCTGTCCCGGTGGTTGATTAAAGAGATCAAACTGGGCTGGAGGAGCAGGGGTAGCAGGGTGAGATGCGGTTGTTTTTGTGGGAATAGATTCATCACTAAGAGTGAAAATCCTTTTAAAGTTTTCTTGTATCCTTCTGAACTCCAATTCTTCAAAAATGTCCGTGGCAGCATCCATATCGGGATCAGACAGCTTATAATCTTTTTCGTTGAATTGAACGGGGACATCGGTAATGATGGTCGCTAGTTTCTTGGAGAGTATCCCCAAATCTTTGTTAGCTTCAATTTTTTCTTTGAGTTTGCCTTGAACTTGGTCGAGATTGTTTAGCAGGTTTTCCATACTACCAAACTGCTTAAGAAACTTTTTGGCGGTTTTGTCTCCCACCCCAGGTAGACCAGGAATGTTGTCTACGCTGTCGCCCATCATACCCAAGTAATCGATTACCTGCTCCGGTCTTTCGACTTCAAATTTTTCTTGAACTTCGGGTATTCCCCAAATTTCATTACCGTTTCCCATACGGGCAGGGCGATACATGAATATGTTTTCAGAAACCAGTTGGGCAAAATCTTTATCCGGAGTTACCATAAAGGTCTGGAAATCCTCTTTTTCGGCTTGTTTGGCCAAGGTACCAATAATGTCATCCGCTTCAAAGCCCTCCTTGACCAAGACAGGAATATGCATTGCCTGGAGTATTTTTTGAATGTAGGGCACAGCAATGACAATGGCCTCAGGGGTTTCGTCTCTATTAGCTTTGTACTCTGTAAACATCTCTGTCCTTTCCTTAGAGCCTCCTTTATCAAAGCATACTGCTAGGTGGTCAGGTTTTTCCCGTTTGATCACATCCAATAGCGAATTCATAAATCCCATTATGGCTGAGGTGTTCATACCTTTGGAATTGATCCGAGGATTTTTAATGAAGGCGTAATAACCCCTAAATATCAGGGCATAGGCGTCCAGCAAGAAGAGTCTTTTTTTTTTGCTCATTCCCGATCGATTAATATTTGTATTAAGTTACAAAGATAAAGTTTCGTTTGTACCCACTGGCTGGGTTTTGTATTTTCACTTGGTGGAAATGTTTGATGACCATTATTTTATGAAGCAGGCCTTAATCGAGGCGCAAAAAGCTTATGATGCAGATGAGGTTCCTGTAGGAGCTGTGGTTGTGATTGACAACAAAATCATTGCCAGAGCGCATAATTTGACCGTTCGTTTGAATGATGTAACAGCTCATGCCGAAATGCAAGCCATAACAGCTGCGGCAAACTTTTTAAATGGAAAATATTTAATTGATTGTACGCTTTATGTTACGCTTGAACCTTGTGTAATGTGCATTGGGGCAATTTATTGGTCTCAGCTTAGTAAAATTGTTTTCGGAGCCGAAGACAAAAAAAGGGGATATCAACAGGCTTGCTTGGACCCTCATCCAAAGGCCTTGGTTTATGGAGGTGTTATGGCCAAAGAGGCAACAGTTTTAATTCAGCGATTTTTTCAAAAGAAAAGGAAATAAAAAAAGCCTCCGTTGTGGAGGCCTTTACTTAGTCGTAATGTATATTATAACAGGGAAATTTGCGTAGCTTGCTTTCCTTTTTTTCCTTCTTCTTCTACATATTCAACTTTATCACCCTCTTGGAGTGTTAGCCCTTCAAGGGCAGAAACGTGAACGAAAACATCTTCTGAAGTTTCGTCATTGGTAATGAATCCATAACCTTTGGATCCATTAAAGAATTTAACTGTACCAGTCATATTTTAATTTAAAATTTTGTGCAAGTTACACTTTCTTATGAGGGTAAGCCCAATTAGATCATTTTTTTTGAATTAAATTTCGAAGTTTCTCTAAATTTTCCTTAGATAAGGTATAGTCTTTAAGCCTTTTTCCTTTCCATCGGTAAACCAAAAAAATAGGCATAAAAATAAACGCTGCTGTCAATACAGTGAAACCGATGATCTTATTTCCCAATAAAGTATTTGCTGTAGAATTAAAATAAAGTCCGATCGACAAGCTGAGTATAATTCCCAAAAAAAGAAATCTCAAAAAATATTTCATACTAATCGAATTTACTGATTGTTGGAATTTTACTTTATCAAGGATTTTTAGTCAATGATTTAAGGTACAATTCTTCCAATTGAATATCTTCAAGAGCTGCCGGAGCATTGATCATTATATCTCTACCGTTGTTGTTTTTGGGGAAGGCGATAAAGTCTCTGATGGTCTCACTACCTCCAAGTATGGCCACTAAACGATCAAGTCCTAGTGCAATCCCGCCGTGTGGTGGGGCACCATACTTGAATGCATTCATCAAAAAACCAAACTGTCTCTGAGCTTCTTTTTTGGTGAATCCCAAAAGGTCAAATATTTTTTCCTGCAGTGTTGTATCGTGTATCCTAATCGAACCCCCTCCAATTTCATTTCCATTCAACACCAAATCATAGGCATTTGCTCTAACTTTGCCGGGATCAACATCGAGTAGTTCCAGATCTTCTTTTTGCGGTGCAGTAAAAGGGTGGTGAATGGCATTAAAGCGTTGATTCTCTTTGTCCCATTCCAAAAGTGGGAAGTCGGTCACCCAGAGTGCGGCAAATTCGTCAGGTTTTCTCAATCCCATTTGTTCTGCAATTTCCATACGCAGGCTACTCATTTGGGTTCGGGTGGCTTTTGCTGGTCCGGCCATCACAAAAATCAGATCTCCAGCTTTTGCTCCAGTTGCAGTTGCCCATTGTGAAAGATCATCCGAGCTAAAAAATTTATCTACAGAAGATTTGAAGCTGCAATCTTCGTTATATTTTACCCATACCAAACCGTTGGCACCGATTTGGGGTCGCTTTACCCATTCGATCCACCCATCAATTTCTTTCCGAGTCATACTTGCACCACCACTCACAGCAATTCCAACTACCAATTCTTGACCATCAAATACATTAAAACCTTTTTTTTGCGCTAGTGCATTAAGCTCCCCAAAAGTCATCCCAAAGCGGATGTCGGGTTTGTCATTACCGTATTTTTTAATCGCTTCACTGAAGGTCATCCTAGGAAAGTCACCCAGCTTGACATTTTTGAATTCTGACAAAAGGTATTTGATCATAGCTTCAAATTGCACCAATACATCTTCTTGTTCTACAAATGTCATTTCACAATCGATCTGAGTAAATTCCGGTTGCCGATCAGCCCTTAGGTCCTCGTCTCGAAAGCATTTTACGATTTGGAAATATTTGTCAAACCCTGCAATCATTAGCAATTGCTTAAAGGTCTGTGGAGACTGGGGAAGAGCATAAAATTGCCCACTGTTCATCCTTGAGGGCACAACAAAATCACGAGCTCCCTCAGGAGTAGATTTGATCAAATACGGAGTTTCTACATCAATAAAGTCTGCTAGGGATAAAAAATTTCGAACGGCCATGGTAACTTTATGCCTGAAGATGAGGTTCTCTCTAATTGGGGTGCGTCTCAAATCTAGGTAACGATATTGCATCCGCAGTTCCTCACCTCCGTCAGTTTGATTTTCAATGGTAAAGGGAGGGGTTTTGGCAGTGTTTAAGACTGTTAGTTCATTTACTAGTATTTCGATCCCTCCAGTTACCATATGGGGATTTTTAGATTCTCGATCGATAACTTTTCCTTTGATTTGAATTACATCTTCACGGCCCAACTCAAGTGATTTTTTATAAACCACTTCGGAAGTTCGCTCTTCGTCAAATACTAATTGAGTAATTCCAAAACGATCTCTGAGATCGATCCAAACAATAAAACCTTTATTCCTGATTTTTTGTACCCATCCGGCTAGGATAACTTCATCCTCGGAATGATTTTCATTTAATGCGCCGCAGTGGTGGGATCTTAACATTATGTTTGAATTAGTTGCAAATGTATGAAGCCTTTTCCATGACCCAAAAATTATTTTTGAAATAGCTTTTTCCATTTCATCTTGATTTGGTAGCTAATTAGAAAAGTAGCTGGTACAATGATCAGGGTAAGGAAAGTAGCAAAACTTAATCCAAAAATCACAGTCTTGGCCAGTGGGCCCCAAAAAATCACGTTATCTCCCCCGATAAATACCTTAGGATCCCATTCTGAAAACAAGGAGAAAAAATCGATGTTTAGGCCTATGGACAAAGGGATTAATCCCAAAATGGTGGTAATCGCTGTGAGGATAACCGGGCGCAACCTTGCAGTCCCACCCTCAATGACGGCCTCAATGGTTTCAGCATTGGGCAACATTGTCTCCTCTGGAAGTTCAAGGGCGATTTTTTTCCGATCGATTAACAATTGTGTATAATCCAATAGCACTACACCATTGTTCACCACTATTCCCGAGAGTGAAATGATCCCCATCATGGTCATCAATATCACAAAAGGCATCTGGAAGAGGGTAATCCCTAAAAACACTCCGGTAAAACTCAAAAAAATAGAGATCAGAATGATGATGGGTTTGGAAATGGAGTTGAATTGGAAAACCAGCAACAGCATGATCAAGGCAAGAGCTGCAAGAAGTGCATTGGATAAGAAGGTCATGTTTTTGTCTTGCTCTTCAATTTCTCCGGTGAATTTGAACTCAACTCCCATATCAAGGGAATAATTGAGCAGGGCAGATTTGACATTAGCCACTACTTCATTGGCGTTGTAACCAGCCAATACATCGGAATATAAAGTTACCAGCCGAATGGATTTCCGGTGTTTAATGGCACTGTAGGAGGAAGAGCTTTGGGGTTTGACTAGTGCTGCAATGGGAATTTCTTTGATTTTTCCAGACGATTGATCTCTGAAGGTTACATACTGGTTGAACAATGCATTATTGTCATAGCGGTATTGCTCCTCAAAACGAACATTGATCTCATAATCTTCACCATCTTTTTTGAATATCCCTGCTTTGGCTCCAAACAGGGAGTTGCGTAGTTGAGAACCTACCATACCAGCAGAAACTCCCAACTCCCCAGCTTTTTTTCGATTGATAATCAGTTGGGTTCCTGGTTTGTTTTTGTTTACATCAATCTTAAGTTCCTCTACGCCTGGAATGTTTTCCGTGTTGAGAAAGTCTTTCATTTTTTGGGCGGTCAGGATGAGTTTTTCGTAATCCCTCCCGGAAATTTCTATATTTACAGGATAGCCCACCGGTGGACCATTGGCATCTTTTTCTACAGAAATAGACACCCCCGGATATTTGCCGCTAAGGAATTGTTGAATTTCGCTGCGCAGGTTTTCGCTCGACAGTCCTTTCCTGAACTTAAATTCTCGCATGGTGAGCGATATTTTGGCTTTGTGTGGCATTTCGTTGGTTACCCCACCATCGATTTCAGGATTTCCTGCACCAGCCCCGACTTGCGCCACAGCATCCTCGACCAAATAGTTGTAATCTCCATCGCGGTATTTTTCTTGATTTATTATAGAAAAGATATCCGCTTCAATTTTTTGAGTGATGACGTTGGTCTTGTTTATATCAGTGCCCTCAGGATATTCGATATAAGTAAAAATTTGAAGGGGTTGATTTTCGGGGAAAAACTCTACCTTGGGCGGATAGATGCCCATCAAAACAAAAGAGGAGATCAACAGAACGAATGTGCCGATCAAAAATGCAAAGGGACGATATCCCTTGAGTGCCATTGACAAAAAAGAACGATAACCTTTTTCCATTTTTGGTAAAAACTGGTTTTGAAAAACAGAAGCAAGTCTTTTAAGGAAATATTTATAAGCCCAAAAGAGTAATGTGATGGCGATCATCAACGTTCCCAATCCCCTAAAAAATCCTTTATTGAAAATCAGAATCAGACCAAGTCCTCCCAGGATGAGTGTCAGCCTGAGCAGTCCCTTGAGAGAGATCTGTCTCTCGCTGATCTCCATAAAACGGGAGACGAGCATGGAGTTGAAAAATAAGGCCACGATCAGAGAAGACCCTAATACCACCGACAGGGTAATAGGGAAATAGATCATAAATTCACCCATCAATCCTGGCCATGCCCCTAATGGGACAAAAGCGGCAATGGTAGTGGCAGTTGAGACGATGATGGGGTAGGCAATTTCTCCAATCCCTACTTTGGCTGCTTGTATGCGATTCATGCCTTCTTTTTCCATCAAACGATATACGTTTTCGACCACAACAATTCCATTGTCTACTAACATGCCAAGACCCATTACCAATCCAAACAGAACCATCGTATTCATAGTATAACCTAAAAGGGAAAGGATCATAAAAGACATGAACATGGACATGGGAATCGCAAAACCTACGAAGAGGGAGTTCCTGAAGCCCAAAAAGAACATAAGTACGGTAACCACCAATAATATTCCAAAGATGATATTATTAACTAAATCACTGACTTGATTTAGAGTAATGGCAGATTGATCATTTGAAATGGTCAGTTTGATATTTTTTGGAAAAATATTTTTTCCAATGTCATCGATCAAGGCTTCTATTTTTTGAGACGCTTGAATCAAATTTTTTCCTCCTCTTTTTTTAACATCAAGTAAGACCACCTTTTTTCCAAATGATCTGGCGTAGGAAGAAATGTCTTTTTCTTTGAAAGTGACGGTAGCGATATCTCCCAAATAGGTTGCTGCTTTTTCACTTTTTACCACAAAGTTTTTGAGTTCTTCCGGATCGGAAATTTCTCCGATGATTCTCAAACTTCTCCTTTGCCCTCCGGCAATGATATTCCCTGCAGAGATGGTTGTATTTTCTCCACCGATGGCGTTGAGAATGTCGTTAAAACTGATCTTGGCTGCGATCATTTTGTAAATGTCTACTGCAACCTCGACCTCAAAAGCTTGTATTCCCCTAACATCGACGGATTTGACCTCGGGGATTTGTTCAATTTTTTCTTCGAGATAACCTGCAAAATCTTTCATCTGTTCGATGGGATAATCTCCCACCATACTGATACTCAAAATGGGCATCAATTCAGAAAAATCCATTTCAGCAACTGAGGGTTCTACCTTGGCATTATTAAAAGTAGGCCAATCGGCTCCCGATACTACGCCATCGACCAGATCTTTTGTTTTTTGTTTGGCCAGATCCAGCGGAATATTTTCATCGAACTCTAATTGGATCACTGCAAAATCCTCCTCAGAGGTGGAGGCAATATCGACCAAATTGGACACCCCTTTAAGGGCATCCTCCAAAGGGTCAACGATCAAACGTTCGATGTCTTCAGCGGTATTTCCCGGAAATACAGCAGACACAAATATTCGGGTGTCGTTGATCTCGGGGAAACTTTCGCGAGGCATAACTCTATAGGAACGGATGCCCATAAAGAAAAAAATGGCCATGATGACATAGATCACTGTTTTGTGTTCAATGGCCCAACTGGATAATGGAAATTCTTTGAGTAATTTTTTCATTTTTTGCGATCAAATTATTGAATGTTTTTGACCCTTTGATTGTTTTCTACTATGGTTGCTCCCTCATCTACCAAAAGATCACCGGTTTGAATGCCCTCCAATATTTCTACTTTGTCTGCACTCTTTTTACCCAATTTTACAAAAACCTGTTCCGTTCGATATACCTGATCTTTACCATCGGGAGTTAATTTGAAGATGTATTTTTTGCCAACTGCATTTTCTTTGATGATACGCAGTGGGATCATCAGTGCTTCAGGGTTACTGTAATCGTTGATCTTTAAAATACAACTCAGGTTAGGTTTGATCATTTCGTCCGGGTTGGGAAGAGGGGTTTCCACCCTAAAACTCCGGTTGTTGGGATTGATAAAGTTTCCGGTTTGACGGACGGTGGTTGGGTATTCTCGTCCCAACATGGGAATCTTTACCGTTGCTGTTGTCCCTTTTTTGATCTGACTTAGGTAGCGCTCTGGCACGCTTGCCTCAGTGTACATTTTTTTCAGATTGACAATTCTTAGCACGGGGGTTTGTCCGGGCAACAAATTGGCCCCATTATTGGCCACAATTTCGTCTATGATTCCCGAGAAAGGAGCCAATATCCGGGTTCGTTGTAACTGTTTTTTCAGCTGGGCTATGCTTTTTAACTGGCTTTCATAAGTTGCTTTGGCTTGAAGTAACTGTATTTCAGCACCTATGTTTTGATCCCATAGCCTTTGAGTACGCTCGTAAGTTGTTTTTGATAAGGCTGCTTGAATCTGCAATTGCTCTAATTGATTTTTGAGCCCTGCATCGTCAATTTGTGCCAGGAGTTTTCCTTTTTTGACCTCTTGCCCCTCTTCGACATAGATCTTTTTGAGTGTACCTGTGTATTCGGGATAAAGCAGGACATTTTGTCGAGTTTTGATGTTGGCTTGTATTTCTATATAATGATCAAAATTTTCCAGTTTTACCTTGAATGTAGAAATCAGCGCCAGTTTTTCTGATGGATCCAAATTCAAAATAGCAGCATTGATTTGATTCAATTCCGCTTTCAAGGCATTAAGGTATTTTAACTTTTCTTCTTTTTGTGTCTTTAAACCATTGAGATCCTTTGCTCTTATCAGATCTGAAGTGGTTAAAGATTGATCTCCGGAGCACCCAATGGCAAGGGCAATGATGTAGAGTTTATGTAAAATTTTTTTCATGGATTAGTCAGTTTTAGATTGATTGAGTAGGGTTTCCAGTTCGATTTTAGTGGTGATCACTTTTTGAATGGCGTTGACAAAATTACTTTGAGCACTATAGAGCTGAAGCTGGGCCATACGAAGTTCAAAACTTTGGATCATGCCCTCAAAGAATTTGGTTTGGTTTTTTTGCTCTATTCTCTCAGCCAGTCTCAGATTCTCTTTTTCGGTATAGTAATTATCGATGGCTAGCTGGTATTCGTTCAAGGCTGCAATCGCATCAATTCTGATTTTGGATTGGGTTTCCTCTAGTTGAGTTTTGGCCTGATCCAAACTGATTTTTGCCTTTTGTGTATTGGCACTTCTTCTTAAGGAACTAAATATGGGAATTTTCACGTTTAATCCCAGTAGCGAAGATCCATACCACTTTTGGTCACTGTCGGTGAAAGTGAATTCATTACTATTTCCCGTGTAGGTTTGGTTGATAAAAGCATTGACTTTGGGGAGTGCTTTGGATTTTTCAAGCTTAAATTTTAGAGCTTCAGATTTTACGGTGTTATCGGCTATTCTGATGTCAATGTTGTTTTCAATGTTGTTTGCATTGGGCAATGTTTCGAAGTAAAGATCTTCATTGAAAATATCGTCCAGTTCATCAGAGAGTTTTAAAGGGGCTTCAATGGGGTAGCCAATGACAAATTTTAGCATCTCTTTTTGGATCTTTAGCAGGTTTTTGGCATATTTCAATTGGCTGTTGGTTTGGGCCAATGACAGTTGAATTTGTTCTACGCTTTCCTCTTCTTCAAAACCATTTCTAAACAGTTGATGGATTTCTTGGAAATTGTCTTCCAAAGAAGCTTTATTTTTATCCAAAAACTGGATATTGTATTTAGCCAATAGGACATTGGAATAGAGGTTGGTTATTAACTTCTTCACCTCCAAATTTGTTTTTTCAAACAGGTTTTCTGAAATGGCGAGGTAAACTTTAGTAGCCTGAAGCCCAACCAAATATGAACCGTCAAAAATGAGTTGCTCCATTTTCAACGTTCCGATCATATTTTGTTCCGTCCCAAAGGTGAGTTCACTAAATTCTCCCGGGTTTCCTCCAAAAAACTCCGCGGGAACAAGCGAAACTGGCATTTCCAAAAAGTTTTGATAATTGAACTCAGAGCTTATTTGTGGCAGTCCCGTAGCAATGGTTTTCCATTTTTCTTTTTTTGCTTTTTGAATTTCCCGATCGGCATTGATGATCGAACGGTTGTGGGTTAACCCGTAAGCAATGGCTTCTTCCAACCTAAGTGACTCCGGGAGTTCTTGGGCTTGAGTCATTCCTGTGAGTAAGATTAGAAACAAAAATAAATGAATCTTCATGTAGTAATTGTTTTATTGTATTTTTCTAAAAAATTCAGTCCTTTTGGGGTAACTATGGCTCTGAGGTGATAGTCTATGTATTTTCCGATGATCAGATCAATATCGTTATCCTTGGGGGGAAACAACTCTATATCTCGTAAACCTCCAAAACCATTGAAATAGATTCGTGTAATAAATTCGGTATCGATAGAAGTCCTGAAAAGTCCCAATTCCATTCCTTTTTTCAAACTCATTTTAAAAGTTTCTCCAAAGGCCGAAAGCTCCTTTTTTCTAATTTCTGAGTATATAGCAGGATAATATTTTTGCAATTGGTATTGGGGAGACTTTTCTTTTTTACCCAAAACTTCTACCGCTATTTTTTTGATTTCATACAAGGCTTTGATGGGATTTTCAATTGAAGATTGAACGGCTATGATTTTGTTTTTTACTTCCTCAAAAACATGAAAAACTGCCGATCTGACCAAAGAAGTTTTATCACTAAAATGGACATAGATCGTTTTTTTTGAGATGTGCATGTATTCAGCGATATCGTCCATTGTAACTGCCTTGTAGCCATATTGCAGGAACAATGATGAAGCGGATACAACGATTTCTTTTTCCAAATCAATTTTTTTTTGCAAAATTATTGTAGAAAACTTAAAAAACAAAAAAAGTTTCCAAAGTTTATACCTTTTTTATTTTACTTTTAGAATTGGCGGTGTATTTTTAACAAAATCAATTTTAATGAATCTTTCCAAGGCCTATCAAGAAGCACTTGAGTCTGCACTTGAAGATTTCTATCAAGATAAATCTCCCCAAAACCTTTACAAACCCATTCAATATTTAATGGATTTGGGAGGAAAGAGGATACGTCCTTTTCTGACTTTGATGACAGGCGAAGCTTATGGCGTTTCTGCAAAAGACGCAATGGGTGGGGCAATGGCAGTGGAGGTGTTCCACAATTTTACTTTGATGCATGACGATATAATGGACAAGGCTAGATTGCGAAGGGGCAGGACCACAGTACACGAAAAATGGGATGTGAATACAGCCATCTTATCTGGTGATGCCATGTTGATCAAAGCCTATCAATTTTTGGAAACATATCCAAACGATATATTTAAACAACTAACTTCTTTATTGAGTAAAACCGCTATAGAAGTATGTGAGGGTCAGCAATACGACATGGATTTTGAAACCCGACCCAACACCTCTAAGGAAGAATACATCGAAATGATCCGACTGAAAACAGCAGTTTTGGTGGGGTGTGCGCTTCAAATAGGAGCCATTATTGGTGGAGCGAGCGAGGAGGATCAACAGGCAATTTATGATTTTGGTATCCAACTGGGCTTGGCTTTTCAATTGCAAGACGACTATCTAGATACTTTTGGGGATCAAGATACCTTTGGAAAAAAAATAGGGGGGGACATTTTAGAGGATAAAAAAACCATTCTTTATCATTTGGCCCTTAAAACAGCAAATGAATCCCAAAGGGAAACATTGCAATCCCTTTTGGGGGGAAATATTCAAATGGATGAGGAAGAAAAAATACGTAAGGTCAAGGATTTATTTGAGGCAACGGAAATCGATTCTGATTGCCGGGATTTGATTCAACATCATTCTCATTTGGCGGACATCGAATTGGAGAAACTTACTATCAGCGAGTATCAAAAAAGCCGTTTTAAGGATCTCAAAGATTGGTTGATGCATCGCACCTTCTAAAAAATTCTTTTCCGTAGGGCCTCTAAAAATTGCCATAAGTCAAATGATCGCATGATCTGAAATTCTTGCAAAAAAGAGCTTTTTTCGTCCAAGAACTTAAAGATCACTTCAGGGGAATTTTTTTCAAACATTTTTTTGAAAAGCATAGCCCCATTTGCATTGTCTTTGGCTAATACATCTAAAAACAGTAAGTCGTAATACCAAAATCGACCTCTTTTGCCAAACCTAGATAGGGGTTGTCCTTTCTTTAGGAAATCAATCAATTCTTTGGTCTTTTCGTTAATTCGTTGGAAGGTATATCCTGTACTGGGTTTGGTCCAACCCCCTGCCGTACCGATATGTAAAATCTTTGAGCTGTTTTTTAAATCAAAACGATAACAAGTCATTGGGATTTTTCCTTCCTCTTCTTCGATCACATCATAGCCTCCTGTTGGCACCTGTTTCAGAAAAGTACTTATAGCCTTCAAATATTCTTTTCTTTCCAAAACATTTTTAGAAAAAAGGGTGTATTCCAGAAGTGCTGTATTTGCATCCAAGGGTAATACATACATGAACCTCGTATTTCCTTTTTGGGGGACGTTAAAATTCATAAATTCAATCTTATTAGGATCAAAACAAGGCTTTTTGGTTTTAACCACTTGTCCCACAAAATGTTGTAATAAAACAGGGTATTTTTTTTGTTGGGTTAAGCTTTTGGGATCGTATATACTGGAAAAGATCTTACCGCCGTGATAGGATTGCTCATCTGTGGTTACCAAACTTTCATCAATTTGACTCACCTTTGCACAGATTTGGGTAAGTTGACCGAAATCTGCCAATTTATTTTTCATTGATCGGTAAAAATCAAGACTTCGAATCATCTTATAACGAAAGGGTTGGAGGGGAAAATCCAGTTCAAAGCCATTAGCACTGAAATGGGCCTGGTCCCAAGTTTTATGAATCATTTCCTCCAAGTCTCCCTCACCCGACTCCCAAAAGCACCAAGTACGGTCATTGATATTTTTGGTATCTTTTTCAATCAACAGAATGGATTGGTCATTAAAATAGGGATCTTTACATAACCTGTATGCAAGAAGCAAACCCGATGCTCCACCTCCACAAATAATATAATCGTAATGATTTTTACTCATCTTACATCAAAATTAGTCAATCCCTGATACAGTCTATTAAATTACTTACTTTTATATATATTTGTCGGCGATTTAAATTGCTGCTATGGGAGATATAATTGAATTTTTTTCTAATATAAGTCCCGTCACAGGGGCATTTTATGCAACTGTTTTTACATGGTTATTGACTGCATTTGGAGCCTCCTTTGTTTTTTTGTTCAAAACCATGCACCGAGGATTTTTAGATGGAATGCTTGGTTTTACTGGAGGGGTAATGGTGGCTGCCAGTTTTTGGAGCCTATTGGCACCTGGCATTGAAATGTCCCCTGGTGAGGGTTTTGTCAAGGTCATTCCCGCAGCCGTTGGATTTGGTTTGGGAGCTCTTTTCATTTTCGGTTTGGACAAAATTTTACCGCATCTTCACATTAATTTCAAAGACTCTGAAGGAATCAAGACCCCATGGCATAAAACTACGCTATTGGTTTTGGCCATCACCATGCACAACATTCCCGAGGGTTTGGCAGTAGGCGTACTTTTTGGAGGTGTGGCTGCCGGAATACCTGAGGCCTCAATAGGAGGAGCTGTAGCACTGGCTATGGGGATAGGGATTCAAAACTTCCCCGAAGGAATTGCCGTTTCGATGCCATTGCGAAGGCAGGGGGTCAGTAAATTTAAAAGTTTTTGGTATGGTCAATTGTCCGCTATTGTCGAACCAATAGCTGCAGTATTGGGAGCCATAGCGGTAACTTTTTTTACTCCGATTTTACCATATGCATTGTCTTTTGCCGCAGGAGCCATGATCTTTGTAGTCGTTGAGGAGGTCATCCCAGAAACCCAGCTGGACAAGTATACCGATGTTGCCACACTCGGATTTATTGGTGGCTTTATTGTGATGATGACCTTGGATGTAGCCTTAGGCTGATTGTCCTTTGTTGAAATTCTTCCAGCCGAGCGCCTCTAAAGGAATAGTTTGTCCCAAACCTGTAATCATATTGCAAACTTCTTTTTGATCCGTAAAATGACCAATGGGGGTCAATAAAGGATGCCCCTTAATTTTGTCGTAATCTTCAGTTTTGATGGCCATCAATAATTCGTAATCTTCTCCACCGTTGAGAAGGGCTGTACTACTGTTGATTTTGAATTCCTCTGCGGCAGTTGAAGTCTGTGGATCAGCAGGAAGTTTTTCCTCATATAAATCACATCCCACACCAGAGGCCTTACAGAGATGAAAAATTTCTGAAGAAAGTCCATCACTAATATCAATCATAGCATTGGGTATAATGTCGACTTCCTCCAAAAGTTCTATAATATCCTTTCTTGCTTCGGGCTTCAATTGCCTTTCTACGCAATAGGTGTAAAGCGACAAATCCGGTTGGTTGTTTGAATTCACCTTAAAAACCTCCTTTTCGCGTTCCAGTACTTGCAAGCCCATGTAAGCTCCTCCTAAATCACCACTCACAAACAAGAGGTCGTTTGGTTTTGCTCCTGAACGGTAAGTGATTTTTTCCTTTTCGACTTGACCTATCGCTGTAATAGAAATAATTAGTCCAGTAGTGCTGCTCGAGGTATCTCCCCCTACTAAATCTACACTGTAATTTTTACAAGCCAATTCGATACCTGTATATAACTCCTCCAAAGCCTCCAAAGGAAAACGATTGGATACTGCAATAGATACTGTTATTTGGGTAGGATGAGCATTCATTGCATACACATCAGAAAGATTGACCATTACAGACTTATAGCCCAAATGCTTTAAAGGCATGTAAGACAAATCAAAATGAATACCCTCAATCAAAAAATCAGTACTCACTACCGTATGCCCTTCTGTAAAGTTCATCACCGCAGCATCGTCTCCAATACCTTTATGGGTCGTCGAATGAAACACAGGAAAATTTTTGGTCAAATGATAAATTAGGCCAAATTCTCCTATTTCCGAAAGGGGTGTGGTATTTTTGTTTTCAAACATTTGTTAAAATTAGTATGTTTTTAGACAAACTCTTATTTTCTTCATTAATTTAGATAATCTATTTGTTAAATCATGCCCAAATAACCAAATGAAACTTGGATTTGCTTTTACACTAATATTATCATTTTTCACACTAATTTCCTGCCAAAAAGAATCATTAACCGACAGTAATAAAAAAACTGTCGATCCCAATACCTCTATCAATGGAAACCCTGATTTAACGAATAATCAGGGGTTTGGAAACCCATGTGAGAATGGATATGCAGGAAAATATCCTTGCAAAGGTTTCGATCTATTAGCACATATTGACCTTTCCACATTTAAAAGTGACTCGGGGAACGATTCTTGGGGTTGGACCGATCCAGATACTCAAAAAGAATATGTACTTATGGGTTTAGATGATGGTACGGCATTTGTAGACATAAGCGAGCCCACAGATCCCATTTTTTTGGGGAAATTGCCTACCTCAACAGAGGTAAGTGATTGGAGAGATATTAAGGTATATAAAAATCACGCCTACATCGTGAGTGAGGCAGCGGGCCATGGCATCCAAGTTTTTGATCTCACTCGGTTGAGGGAGGTAGAACCCGAACAAAACTTTGCCCCAGACAGGGTTCTTAAAACGGTTCCAACAGCCCATAATATGGTTGTCAACCCAGAAAGTGGGTACGGATATGTAGTGGGAACGAATAGAAACGATGAATATAAAGGAGGGGTACATTTCATCGATCTTAATGACCCTAATAGCATAAGATTTGTAGGGGGATATGGTGAAGCAGGATATAGCCACGACGCCCAAGTGGTCAATTACAAGGGCCCGGATCTAGAATATAGAGATAAGGAAATTTTCCTGGGATCCAACGAAACTAAATTGGTGATTGTTGATGTTACAGATAAAGAAAATCCAAAAAAAATTGCTGAAGAAAGTTACCCAAACGTTGTCTACACTCATCAAGGCTGGTTTACTGAAGATCAAAAGTACTTTATCTTGGGAGACGAATTGGACGAGTCCATTATAGGTGGTAAAACCAGAACATTGGTTTTTGACCTCACTGATCTGGACAAGCCCCAGCTTTACCATACTTATTTTGGCACTACAGATGCTATAGATCACAACGGGTATATCAAAGGAGATGAATTTTATCTTGCCAATTACACTGCTGGTATTAGATTGATATCCATAAATGACCTCAAAAATAAAAACATGACCGAAATAGGGTTCTTTGATACTTTTCCTGAGCACAATTCAAATACTTTCAATGGTGTTTGGAATGTCTATCCCTTTTTCGATAGTGGAGTGATAGTAATCAGTGACTATGACAGAGGGCTATTCCTTGTTAAAAAATCAAATTAAAAGTGTCCAAAAAATTCTTACCTATTTTTTCAATTTTACTTTTTTGGGGATGTTCATCCGATCATATTTCCAATACCATTCCGTCTGTTATATTTTCTGGAATCTTGACAGAGGTCAAACTTTTCGGGGGAAGTGACGAAGAAGTGGCAAGAAAAATGATCGAGCTTCGAGAAGGAGGCTATGCTATGGTGGGTAGTACAAAGAGTATCGATGGAGATTTCAGTGATCGCGTTGCCAATGATTGGGATATGTTTTTAATTAAAATGGATGAGCAGGGGGAGGTGACTTGGAAAAAAACATACGGAGGCAGTGGTGACGATTTTGGTTTTTCTTTGTCAGAAACCCCGGAGGGAGGATTTGTTCTAATCGGTTACAGCAACAGTCAGGACGGAGATGTTCCCCCTACCATGGGACACCATGACAATTGGATCATCAAAGTAGATACATTAGGTGGGATAATCTGGAAAAAATCCATTGGATATTCTGGTCACGACCATGCCTATAATGTAATTTCTACAACAGATGGAGGATATTTTTTCAACGGTTTTTTGGATGTTACCGCTTCTAATGGAGAGGGAAATTCCGGTAAATCTTCCCAAACTAATCGTCATGGAGTAGGGGAATTTTGGTGTCACAAAATTGATGCCCACGGCAACATTCAATGGCAAAGGTATTTTGGGGGAACTAACAACGATCGTTCTTTTGATGCCATTGAAACCCGGCAGGGTAATTTTTTGGTAGTGGGGACCTCAGAAAGTGAAGATGTAGATGTAAAAAACCCAAAGGGAGGTTATGATGTTTGGGTGGTTATGATCTCTCCCAGGGGAGACCTCCTTTGGGAAAACTCATATGGAGGGAGTTTGGTTGACGAGGCATCAAATGTAATCGAGGACTCTTATGGAAATTTTAGAGTCATTGGTAATACCCATAGCGAAGACATGGATGTGACTGATCCCAAAGGCTCATCGGATGCATGGCAAATCGCGTTGGATAAATCTGGGAAATTGATTAGCAGTTACAATTTTGGAGGAAGTGACTTTGACCGTGGCACCGCAATCAGTGAAGGTCTATGGGGGGAATTATTCATCACAGGTTATTCCCGAAGTACTGATGGGGATATAACAAGCAATCAGGGAGAAAACGATATTTTTTTGATTTTTTCGCCCAACCCCCGAAGTAATTTTAAAACCATTACTTTGGGAGGAGAGGGACAAGACTTTGCCTATGACATTTTAATTCGGAGTGACGGCGGGGTTACTGTTGTTGGCCAATCCTTCAGTAAAAATAAATACTTCCAAAAAAACAAGGGAAAAAGTGATATTCTTGTAGCCAGTTGGCACTAAGAATTGTCGATTTAATAATAGTCAGAATTGATAGTAAAAGCCAGTTCTTAATAGGAAATACGCTATATTTGTATCAGTTAAAAAAAATTGTCTAAGCATGATCAAGGTATCAACCAACGCACAACAAAAAGTTTCGCAATTGATGCGTGAAGAGGGTTTCAACCCTGATCTAGATTTCGTCCGAGTAGGGGTGAAAAGCGGAGGTTGTTCCGGCTTATCATATGACTTAAGTTTTGACCGATCTCAAACCGATGAGGATCGGTTATTTGAAGATAATCAGGTAAAGATTTTGGTTGATAAAAAAAGCTTATTGTACCTGTTGGGAACTACACTAGATTATTCAGGAGGATTGAATGGTAAAGGCTTTGTTTTTAACAACCCCAATGCAGAGCGAACTTGCGGATGTGGGGAAAGTTTTTCAATGTAACCAATAATAGTATGGCTTATACTGAAGAAGAATTAAAAAAAGAACTGGAAACTAAAGAATACGAATACGGTTTTTATACAGATATCGATTCTGAGACCTTTCCTGTGGGTTTAAATGAGGAAGTAGTTGTTCGTATCTCCCAAAAAAAGAAGGAGCCTGAATGGATGACAGAATGGCGTTTGAAAGCTTATAAAGCCTGGAGAGAGATGGAAGAGCCCGATTGGGCTAATGTCAAATATTCCAAACCTGATTATCAGGCAATATCTTATTATTCTGCTCCCAAGAAAAAAGATCAATATAAAAGCTTAGATGAGGTGGATCCCGAGTTACTCAAAACTTTTCAAAAACTTGGTATTTCAATTGATGAGCAAAAAAAACTGGCTGGAGTGGCCGTGGACATCGTTATGGACTCTGTATCCGTAGCCACAACATTTAAGGATACCTTGGCCAAAAAGGGTATTATTTTCTGCTCTATTTCTGAAGCCATTCAAGAACATCCAGATCTGGTAAAAAAACATATTGGTACTGTAGTCCCTATTAAGGACAATTATTTTTCTGCTCTCAATTCGGCAGTATTTTCTGACGGTTCTTTCTGTTATATTCCCAAGGGAGTTAGATGCCCTATGGAACTTTCCACATATTTCAGGATTAATCAAGCGGGAACAGGTCAGTTTGAAAGAACTCTTGTCATTGCTGATGAATCGAGTTATGTGAGTTATTTGGAAGGTTGTACAGCACCCTCTCGAGACGAAAACCAGTTGCATGCTGCAGTGGTGGAACTCGTGGCCTTAGACGATGCCGAAATCAAATATTCAACCGTTCAAAACTGGTTTCCCGGAGACAAAAAAGGTAAAGGAGGAGTATACAACTTTGTAACAAAAAGGGGTATTTGCCATAAAAATTCTAAAATATCATGGACTCAAGTAGAAACCGGCTCTGCTGTTACTTGGAAATACCCTTCATGTATCCTCAAAGGTGATAATTCAATAGGGGAGTTTTATTCCATTGCATTGACTAACAATTATCAGCAAGCCGATACGGGAACCAAGATGATTCATTTGGGTAAAAACACCAAAAGCACTATTATTTCCAAGGGGATTTCTGCGGGTAAGTCTCAAAATAGTTACCGTGGTTTGGTTCAAATACTGCCAAAAGCCACCAACGCCAGAAACTTTTCTCAATGTGATTCTTTACTAATGGGAAACAAATGTGGAGCCCATACCTTCCCATACATTGAGGCTAAAAACAAAACCGCCCAAATTGAACACGAGGCCACTACCAGTAAGATTGGAGAGGATCAAATATTTTATTGTAACCAAAGGGGGATTGATCCTGAAAAAGCCATTGCACTAGTCGTCAACGGTTTTAGCAAAGAAGTTCTCAACAAACTTCCCATGGAATTTGCGGTTGAAGCTCAAAAATTATTAGAAATCTCTCTTGAGGGATCTGTAGGTTAAAAAAACAAATATGTTAACGATAGAAAATCTTCATGCTCAAGTAGAGGGTAAACAAATCCTCAAAGGCATCGACTTGGATGTTAAATCCGGAGAAATACACGCCATAATGGGACCCAACGGATCGGGAAAAAGTACCCTTTCTTCCGTCATTGCAGGTCATCAAGATTATGAGGTCAATCAAGGAACCATGCTATTGGAAGGTGAAGATTTAACGGATTTGTCACCGGAAGAACGTGCACACAAAGGCATATTCCTCTCTTTTCAATACCCAGTTGAGATTCCTGGAGTAAGCGTAACCAACTTCATTAAAACTGCCATCAATGCTTCTCGTAAGGCAAAAGGTTTAGAAGACATGCCGGCTAATGTAATGTTAAAAAAAATCAGAGAAAAATCCTCTCTCTTGGAAATTGATTCTCGTTTTCTTTCACGCTCTCTTAATGAAGGTTTTTCTGGTGGAGAAAAAAAACGCAATGAAATATTCCAAATGGCAATGATGGAACCTAAACTTTCCATTCTCGATGAAACCGATTCAGGTTTAGATATAGACGCACTTAAGATCGTAGCTAACGGGGTCAACAAATTGAGATCCAAAGACAATGCAATAATTGTAATAACGCATTACCAGAGATTGTTGGAATACATTGTTCCTGATTTTGTTCACGTACTCTTCGACGGTAAAATTGTAAAATCTGGAACCAAGGATTTAGCAATAGAATTGGAAGAAAAAGGATACGATTGGATCAAGGAAATGGCCTAAACTTTATGGATTTTAAAGAAAAATTACTGGCTTCCCATTTGGCTTTTGAAGAAAGAATAGACCATTCCGATCCCGTTCATCAAACGCGATTAGATGCTCTTGAAATTTTTGAAAAGAAGGGATTTCCTTCAATAAGAGATGAAGCTTGGAAATTCACCTCACTCAGCACCATGGTAAGACAAGATTACGCTCTATTTCCTGAGACTGAAACAACCATTCAACTTAAAAAAGTAAAAAAGTATTTCTTATACGAAATTGATACCTATAAAGTGGTTTTTATCGATGGTGTTTATAGCCCTTTTCTATCAGACACCACCCACGATGGTTTGGATGTTTGTCTTATGTCTGCGGCATTATCCAAGGCAAAATATCGTCGTTTAATAAACACCTATTTCGACAAAATCACCAATAAAGATGACAGTCTCACAGCCCTCAATACCTCCTACACCCAAGAGGGAGCCTATGTTTATATTCCCAAAAGTGTAGTGGCAGAAAAACCCATTGAGATCATTCATTTCTCCACTGGTGAGGAAAAAGCCTTGTGGTTGCAACCCAGAAATTTGATAGTAGTTGATCAGAATGCACAAGTTCAAATTCTAGAGCGACACCAAAGTCTCAAAGAACACCATGTGGTCACCAATTCTGTTACTGAAATTTACACACATCAAGATGCATTTGTAGATTATTACAAAATCCAAAACGACCTGAGTTCTGCTTCACTAATAGATAATACCTATATTTCTCAAGAAAAAAACAGCAATGCAAGGGTACATACCTTTTCGTTGGGGGGAAAATTAATTCGAAACAATTTGAATTTTTACCTCATGGGCGAACATAGTCACTCCACTCTCAAAGGCATTACACTACTTAAGGATAAGCAACATGTAGACCATTATACTTTGGTAGATCATTTCTCTCCTAATTGCGAAAGTCACCAAGACTACAAGGGTGTTTTTTCCGAAGGGTCAAAAGGTGTATTCAATGGTAAAATCCACGTTGACCAGTCGGCACAAAAGACTAATGCCTTCCAACAAAACAATAACATACTCCTAGATGACAAAGCTACGGTCAACACTAAACCCCAATTAGAAATTTTTGCCGATGATGTAAAATGTTCCCATGGTTGTACTGTGGGTCAATTGGATGAAAACGCACTTTTCTACCTGATGTCAAGAGGAATCCCCAAAAAAGAAGCCAAAGCATTGATGACCTATGCCTTTGCAAATAACGTTTTGGAAAGTGTAGAGTTACCCATTTTGAAAAAGCGCATCAACAAACTGATTGCCCAAAAATTGGGAGTTAATCTTGGATTTGATTTATAGCTTATGGATATTCAAAAAATCCGTAAAGATTTTCCAATTCTAAATCGGCAAGTAAATGGCAAACCTTTGGTTTATTTTGACAATGCCGCTACTTCCCAAACCCCTATTCAAGTTATTGATACTATTGCTGATTACTACAAAAATTACAACGCCAATATCCATCGCGGCGTTCATGCTTTGAGCCAGGAGGCTACTGATGTTTATGAAGCGGCAAGGCGTAAAATTCAAAAACATTTCAATGCCACACAGCCTCATGAGATCATTTTCACCTCCGGAACAACTCACAGTATTAATATAGTTAGTAGTGGATATGCACAATTATTGGTGCAGGGAGACGAACTCATCGTTTCTGGTTTGGAGCACCATTCCAATATTGTACCATGGCAAATGCTTTGCGAAAGAACAGGAACAGTGCTCAAAGTCATTCCTATCCATCAAAACGGGGTTTTGATGATGGATGAGTACGAAAAACTACTTTCTGACAAAACAAAGTTGGTTTTTGTTAATCATGTCTCCAATGCTTTGGGAACGATCAATCCAATAGAGGAAATTATCAAAAAGGCCCATTCTGTTGGGGCTGAGGTTTTGATTGATGGTGCACAAGCTTCTCCTCATATCCAATCAGATGTTCAAGATTTGGATGTAGATTACTATGTAACTTCTGCCCACAAATTATGCGGCCCGACGGGAATTGGGATTCTTTATGGAAAAGAATCCGCCCTAAGGCGTTTGCCTCCCTACCAAGGTGGAGGTGAAATGATTGCTGAGGTAACTTTTGAGAAAACCACTTATGCCGA
>JBMTKF010000021.1:0-40512 GCA_049439205.1 Flavobacteriaceae bacterium
ATTAAGGAATCGACATCCCAGACTAACTTTCTTGTAGTTGATGATTTGTCTAGTGGTTTATATATAATAAGAGTATATAAAGAAAATATTTACACTACTCACAAGCTAATTATTCAATAATTTAAAAGTTATCTGGCTCAAAAAAAATCCACTAATTAGGCTACAATAAATGATTTTGTTTTTGGAGATTTAACAAATTATGCTTTAATAACAATAATTTGAGCTTGAGCATGAATAGCCTTATTTTCTATAGCATGTTCCATAATCCCTTTTCCTTCATCACAGATGGGTTCAATAATCATGGCTCCATAAGATGCCAACAATAAAATCATTTCTGCTTTGTCGTGAATGGCTGCATGGATTATCAATGGTTTGCCATTAATAGTCATTCTTGGGCTTATGGTACCGGACTGAAGAAGCTCTTCAATGTATTCGTAATCCTCCGTCTGAATAGCCAAAAGTGTTTTTTCTTCAATGAATGAAATTTTTTCTTCAACAGTTTTAATGGTTATACTGTCTTTAGGGATTACCACTTCAGCTGCGCTTAGCATGGATAAGGAGAGCAAAAGTGCGGAAAATAAAATCTTTTTCATTATAGCTTATTTTAATATAAAGCAAAGATATTCTCAAATTAGCCCATATTATTCATTTTAATTATCCTCATAGTGTACAATATTAACATAAATTAAAATATTAATAACTTTAATGTTAAAATTAATCATTTTTTAATGTTAAGATTTAATTTATTTTAATATTAAAGGTTAATGATTCCTTTGTTATAAATTTCTAGGAATTAAATTTTTTTATAATCAGTAAGGGTAAAAAACATTTAGAAATCCTGAGTTGTTAGGATTTAATATATTTTAAATTTGTTTAGTGTAGTATTGTGTTTGTTAAATTCTTTTTTGAGTATAGAAAAATTTAACTTCGTTTCAATGAAGGCGGTTATTTGTTTTGGTGGAGAAAACTGTAAATAATTTTGAAATGTCTTCTTTACTTAATTGACCTATTGATTTTAAAATAGTCCAATTTAATATCATCTAAACCATCTTTATCAAACGGATATTCCATTTGATCTTGTATGTTGTAGAGAGAAATTAGTATAAACTCACTTAGAATAATTACAAAATAAGTCAATCCCATAGGGTTTTCCAATCCTATTTTATTGATAATGGTAGGAGTATATATAATTGGAAATAAATAAATAAAGATTAAACAGTATGCTTTTAAGCTAATTGGAGTTCTATGGGTATGAATAGCAATAAGATTTTCCTGAGATACATGAACATCTCTGATGAATCTAAATATTTTCTGCTTTACTCCTCCAGAGATTTCTTCATTATGTTTTTCAATGAATTGATAAATTAACTGTGTTTTGTTATCAATTTCATCTGTGTTATGATTGGATTGTGAGAGGTGGTTCAAAAATGAGTTGGAGAGGTCGTCTAAAATTCTATTTATTTCATTTTTAGACTCATCAGTTAATTTAGTGCTATTCATGAAAAAATATGAAATAGTTTTGATTGCACCCCTATGTAAACTCAAAAACTCCAAAGCCTTCTCCCTTCGCTTGAATGCCCCCCTAATAGCAAATACCAAGGGAAAAATAATTGCAATACTAATCAAGGTAAGATCAATGTTATAAATGATTTCAAAATTATAAGCAAAAGAAGGAACTAATAACGATAGAAACATTGTTATCAGTGTGCGGTGGTTAATGATTGATAGGTATTTTATCACAAAAATTGTATTTTAGTAAAACTAAAAACTAAATTATGAATAAACAAATGTTTTTTGTGTTGGCACTTCTTATTGTGTCATCTATTTCTGCTCAAATCAGCCAGAAATCAGATCAATTATTTGAAAATCAAGATCCGTTAAAAATCAAGTTAAGTTATTCCAACAAAGTTATTCAACTTGAAACTGATGATACAACATATATTAAGACTAATATGTCCTATTGGAATAATAATAAATGGAATGATCTAGAAGTTTCTCTAAGGGCTAGGGGTAATTTTAGGAGGTCCAAGTGCTATTTTCCTCCTATTAAAATGAAAATTAAAAAATCTAAAGCGGAAGGCTCCTTGTTTGAAGGAAATAAAAATTTAAAACTTGTTGTTCCCTGCTTACTTCAAGACGAAAAAAATGATAATATTGTTCAGGAGTTCATTGCTTATAAGTTTTATGAAAAAATTTCTCCATATCACTTCAAAACTCGAATGGTTGAAATTGAGTTCTCAGAAGTCAAAAAAAACAAGACAATCGTTCATGACCTCAAAGGATTTTTAATAGAGGACGATAAGCGTGTTGCTGACAGGTTTGAAGGAAAATCCTTTGAAAGATATATTCATCCCAAAGCCATGGATGACATGACATCTATCCAAAATTCAATGTTCCAATTTATGATTGGAAACACAGATTTTTCTGTTGCCTATCAACACAATGGAAAATTGCTTTATGCAAATAAAAAAATCTATCCATTGCCCTATGATTTTGATTTGTGTGGTCTAGTAGATGCTAGCTATGCAATAGTTAACAGCCGACTGGGAATCAAAAATGTAAAAGACAGAAAATATAGAGGTTTTAAAAGAGATGAATCCATTGTTTACGAAGTTAGAGATCAATTGTTGGAAAAGAAGTCAGAATTATTCCAAATTGTTGATTCTCAAGAATCCAAATTTGAGTTAAGCTCTGAATTTCAAAGCACCAAAGAATTTCTAGCAAGTTTTTATGAAATTTTGGAAGATAAAGCAACCTTCGAAAAAAAGGTGATAAAAAATATGAGAACCAAGTAGGATTAATTTAAACCTAAAGCCTCTATCATTTTATGGAAGATTTGGGTATTGTCATAGATTCCTCCGAAAAATTCTGAAAACTTTCCATAGCTAAAAACCGGAACCATTGTCGCACTATGGCCTCCTGTATTGAAGCCAGCAACGATTTCATAACCTTTTGTTTTTCCCATAGTAATGGCTAGCCCTCCTGTTTCGTGGTCAGCTGTTACTACAACCAAAGTATTTGAATTATTTTTTGCAAAATTTAGTGCCACTCCAACGGCTTCGTCGAACTCTATAAACTCAGAGGTAATATATTCAATATCATTGGCGTGACCTCCCCAGTCGATCTGAGAACCCTCTACCATGAGAAAAAAAGGTTCTTTGCGTTTATCCAATTTGTCTAGGGTTGCCTTCAGATACTTCGCCAATAAAGGGGGTCTGCCATCAATTATTGATGGGGGTTCTTCATTGAAGGTAAAAAAACCAATTCGGTCAGCATCCGATTTTTGATAGGCATTGAAGTTTTTGACCACGTCTACCTTATCCATTTCTTTGATAAGGTCTCTGTTGTCCTCTCTTTTATTAAAATATTTTTTTCCTCCTCCAATGAAATAGTCTACATCACTTTCACTCAGCTGAAGAGCGATTTCTTCATATTTTTTTCGGGAATTAACATTAGCATAAAAAGAAGCTGGGGTTGCATGAACGATACTTGAATTGGCAATAAGCCCGGTATTATAACCATTATCCTCACAAATTTCAAGCACAGACTCTAGTTTTTTGTTTTTCGAACTAATTCCAAGAACACCATTATAAGTTTTTTCTCCGCAGGCCATCGCGGTTCCGCTTGCAGCAGAGTCAGTAACCAAACTATTTGTTGCATGGGTTTTTGAAAGTCCAATAATAGAAAAGTCCTCTAAAACAGTTTGATTGTTATTTACATACATTCCAGCAGATATTTGACTTAAGCCCATTCCGTCTCCAATCAAAAGAATGACATTAATAGGGCTATCCGCTTTTTGTTGGGCCTGAGCAATTACCAATATTGGATAGAAGAAGGTTAAAAATATTTTTCTCATAATTTAAGCTTGATAGTAAATATAGATAAATTGTAAATTATTTAGTACTATGTTTTTTTATTGTTTCAATTATGTATTTACTAGCACCTCTGCTTGACTTGATATAATTTTGATTGATTTCTCCCATTTGCTCAACTAATTTTTGATCGTTTAACAATACGGTTGATATTTTTTCAAACTCCTCTGGAGATTTTACACTTGAAATGCCTCCTTTTTTTTCTAAAACAACAGCCTCCTGAAACCTATCAAAATATCTTCCTATGATAACGGGTATTCCATAGGCTGCTGGTTCTAATGTGTTGTGCAATCCCCCTTTTCTCATTCCCCCACCTACGTACGCAAATTTTGCGTAGTAATAAATATTGGCTAATTTTCCAATAGTGTCTATTATTATTACCTTTTTGTCAGTATCACTTTCATCATCAAAATCACTCCATTTCGCATAAGGAACTGATATTTTTTTTTCAAGATTTTCTATAGAAGACTTTGAAATTTCGTGTGGTACTATAATAAGCTTTATGGGTGGAGGTTTTTTAAGAAAATTATCCATCAGTTCATAGTCATCAGGCCAAGTGCTCCCAGCGACAAAACATTCTTGATTTTTTAAAAACTTTTCAATTATCTCTATTCTTTTGTGATTTTGTGCCAAATCATATACACGGTCCAATCGGGTGTCTCCACTTATACTTAACTGATCAATACCAATTGATTTCAATAATACTTTAGATTCATCATTTTGCACAAAAAAGTGTTTTACCCCATATAGAATTTTTCTGTACGCCTTTCCATAGCTTTTAAAAAATAATTGATTTGGTCTGAAAATACTTGAAATTGAGTAAACAGGAATTTTTCTCCTGTAAAGCCCATTCAAATAGTTTACCCAGAATTCATATTTTACAAATATTGCCCGATTTAGATTGCAAAAATCTAGAAATCGATTTACATTGTTTAGAGTATCCCACGGTAAATAGCAAACACAATCTGCCTCAGAGAATTTTTTTTGGATTTCATAACCAGATGGTGAAAAAAAAGTAAGTAAAATTTTTTCATGTGGAAAAGCCTTTTTATAATCAAGAATAAGAGGACGGGCTTGTTCAAACTCTCCAAGTGAGGCTACATGAAACCATGCCCAATTGCCACGGTTGACTCCTTTAGATTTTAATTGATTAAAAACCATTTTACGCCCAGAGATAAAAAGGCGATGTTTATTAGAGAAAAAACCCAAAAAATGAATAACTGGATAACAGAGATGTAAAATTAGATTGTATGTAATATGAAACATCATCGAATCAAAAATAGTTTTTAATTCAATTCCCTAATGCAGATTCCTTTTTTTAATTTTGTTGTTATGCAACAAAAATTATGAAAAAGATCAAAATGGTTGATCTAAAAGGTCAATATAACTATATAAAAGATCAGGTTAATCAATCCGTTTTGGAAACTATTGAATCTACTCAGTTTATAAATGGCCCTCGGGTTAAAAGTTTCCAAGAACATCTAGAAAAATATTTAAGTGTGAAACACGTTATTCCTTGTGCCAATGGAACGGATGCACTTCAAATTGCCCTGATGGCCTTGGGGTTAAAACCTGGTGACGAGGTCATTACTGCTGACTTTACTTTTGCCGCTACTGTTGAAGTTATAGCTCTTTTGGGCTTGACCCCAGTTTTGGTAGATGTGGATCCGAAAACATTTAATATCGATATCCGCTCTATAGAAAAAATGATTGGTCCAAAGACAAAGGCTATTATACCTATCCATTTGTTTGGTCAAGCTGCGGATATGGAGGAAATCCTAGCCTTGGCCAAAAAAAATAACCTTTATGTTGTTGAGGATAATGCTCAATCTATTGGGGCGAATTATACATTTTCTGACGGATCTAAAAAGAAAACTGGAACCTTGGGTCATATAGGAACGACTTCTTTTTTTCCATCTAAGAATTTGGGAGCCTATGGTGACGGGGGGGCTATTTTTACCGATGACGATGAATTGGCTCACACCATCAGAGGTATAGTCAATCATGGAATGTACATTAGATACCAGCATGATGTAGTAGGTGTAAATTCACGTTTGGACTCGATTCAAGCAGCTATACTTGATATAAAATTAAATTACCTTGACTTCTACAATGAATTTAGAAAAGCAGCTGCTCTAAAATACAACCAGCGTTTGGCTAATCATCCTAAATTGGTTACCCCCTATAGAAAAGGAGATTGTGACACTCATGTTTATCATCAGTACACTTTGAAGGTAATTGATGGGGATCGAGATGGTTTGGTTAAGCACCTCAATGAGAATGGTATACCCTGTGGAGTTTATTATCCGATTCCATTACATTTACAAAAGGCATATACTAATGAAAACTACAATGCCGATGATTTTAAAGTAACACTCGAAATCGTAGACCAGGTCGTTTCTTTGCCTATGCATACAGAATTGTCTGACGATCAAATTAATTTCATTACCGACACTATCAAATCATATTTGGTTTAGTCTCTATATTTCAGCACTGGAAACGGAGACTTTCGAAGAAATTTTTCGAACTAAACCCTGTAAAACTTTTCCAGGTCCCACTTCAACGAAATTCGTAATCCCTGATTCAATCATGGCATTTATACTTTGTGTCCATTTTACTGGTGCAGTCAATTGTGCGATCAAATTTTTCTGGATTTCTATGGGATCTTCAACTGCTATGGCGGGGTAGTTTTGATAAATAGGGCATTGAGGAGAAGAAAAATTAGTGGAATCAATCGCGTTTGCGAGTTCAGTTCTAGCAGGCTCCATCAAAGGAGAGTGGAATGCTCCACCCACTGGTAAAATCAAAGCTCTTTTAGCGCCTGCTGCTTTTAAATCTTCACAAGCGGATTCTATGGCATCTACACTGCCAGAGATAACAAGTTGTCCAGGACAATTGTAATTGGCTGCAACTACCACTCCTGATACCTCTTGGCAAATTTCTTCAACTTTTTTGTCTTCCAATCCCAAGACAGCAGCCATAGTTCCTTTACTTAGATAACAGGCTTTTTGCATGGCCTCTGCTCTTTTGGAAACCAATTTTAATCCTGATTCAAAATCAATGGCTCCAGCAGCCGTTAGGGCTGAAAATTCTCCCAATGAATGCCCTGCTACTGCATTGGGATGAAAATCACTATCCATTACTTTTGCTGTGATAACGGAATGTATGTAAATAGCAGGTTGGGTAACTCTTGTTTGCTGGAGATCTTCTTTGCTCCCCTCTAAGAGGATACTCGAAAGGTCAAAACCCAAGATTTCGTCAGAGGCTTGAAACATCTCTTTGGCCATTTCGAATCGTTCAAATAGAATTTTTCCCATACCCGGAAATTGCGAGCCTTGTCCGGGAAATATATATGCTTTCATAATGGATTTATATTTTTGTATAAGTAAAAAAAGAGAATTCAAAATCGGGATGACTCATGCGATCCTCCTTTTCAACTGACCACTTTTTTAAATCGATTTCTGGAAAAAACACATCTCCTTCAAACTGGGAATGAATTCTTGTTAATTCAATCACATCAGCCAACTCAATTGCTTGCTCATAAATCTGTCCACCACCAATCACATAAGGCTGTTCGTCATCTTTTGCGCATTCAATGGCTTCCTCAAGACTGTTACAAACAGTGATTCCCTCTTTGGAATAATTCTGGTTTCGGGTTACAACTATATTATGACGGTTGGGTAATGCCTTTGGTAAGGATTCGAAAGTTTTCCTTCCCATTATGATCGCATGGCCTGTGGTCAAAAGTTTGAAACGCTTGAGGTCTTCTGGTAAATGCCAGATCAATTGATTGTCTTTTCCTAAAACACTATTCTCATCAATGGCAGCAATTAGGGTGAGTTTTGAGACTTTTGATGGTTTGCTGTGGTTAAAAGCTTCAACTGCTTTAGCGTCTTTTATATTTTCAAAATTCATAAAAATTAAAGGAGAGTCGTTTTGATTTTGGACTTAAATAAGAAAATAACAGTCAAAATATATTTAAATAGTCTAATTTTGAAACAAATGTACGTTTTCTAATTTATTTATGAGCTTTCATAACGATTTCCTAGCCCTGAAATCATGTACATATTTAAACACTGCATATGTGGGACTAATGTCTAAGCCATTGTATGACTTTAGGTCAAATTTTGAAAAGGATTATTTGCTTAATGGAGATAAATATAAAATTGATGCCTATGATCATTTGGATCAGACCCACGCCACGATTTCTTCATTTATTGGTTCTAAAAAAGAGCAAACTTATTTTGTTTCCAACTTTTCAGTGGGTATAAGGTTTGTTTTGGATTGTGTGCCAAAGGGAAGCAAAGTATTATATCTAAAAGATGATTACCATTCACTTGTGGATGCTGTAAAGGAAAGAGAATTAAATCATTTTTGTTTGACCACCGAGGAACGTTTGGAGGAAAAAATAGAACATACGTTATCTCAAAGTAATTTCAATATTCTTCTAATAAGTGTCGTTCAGTTTACGAATGGGTTAAAAATTGATTTTAATTTTTTAAAGCATCTTAAAGAAAAATATCCTGAGTTGTTAATTATAGGTGATGCAACTCAACACATCGGATCAGACCTTTTCGACTTTAACAAATCTGCATTTGATGCAATAGTATGTAGTGGATATAAATGGTTATTAGCTGGTTTTGGTAATGGTTTTATTGCTTTATCAGATGACTTTTTTGAACAAACAAAATTAAATCATGAGGATTTTAGACAAAAGGTTTTTACTGGACATTTTAATATACTTGGGGCAGCCTCACTGGTTTTTGCTCTAGATTATCTGAAAATCCATGATTTTGAGAAACTGGTTGAAAGAAACATATTGCTAAGTCAAAAATTAAGAGAAGAACTCATCGAAATCGGTTGTATTCCAGAGTACCATCACCGCAAAAACCAAAGTTCTATCGTTAGTATCGCTAAACAGGATTCATTATTGAAACTATTGGAGGATCATGGTGTTAGGGCCTCATACAGAGGCAAATATCTTCGATTTTCAATTCATTTTTATAACACTATTGAAGAAATACATCAATTAACTAGTCTAATGAAACAATTGACTTGAGTTTGATCTAAATTGCAACTTTACCCCGAATTAGAGGATATGGATCATATCCATTGAGCGAAAAATCTTCATACTTAAAATCAAAAATATCATTGATTTTCTTATTTAATATCATTTGAGGGAGTGCCCTTGGTCTTCGACTGAGTTGCTCCTCTAATTGTTCATGATGATTGGAATAAATATGAACATCACCAAAGGTGTGTACAAAAGTTCCAAGTTTCAAATTACACACTTGAGCTACCATCATATTTAATAGGGCATATGAAGCGATATTGAACGGAACCCCTAAAAACAAGTCTGCACTTCTTTGATACAGTTGACAGGAGAGTTTTCCCTCGGCCACATAAAATTGAAAAAATGCATGACATGGTGGTAAAGCAGCTTTTTTATTGGCTATGTTTTCTGCAAAAGACAAGGAGGTATCGGGAAGCACACTAGGGTTCCAGGCCGACACCAGCATTCTTCTGCTATCGGGATTAGTTTTCAAAGTTTCTATTACCGCTTTGATTTGATCGATACCTTCGTCATTCCAGTTCCTCCACTGGTGACCATAAACAGGACCCAAATCTCCTTTTTGATCTGCCCATTCATTCCATATTCTTACACCATTTTTGGTTAAATAATTGATATTGGTATCTCCTTTTAAGAACCACAAAAGCTCGTGAATAACAGATTTTACATGAATTTTTTTGGTAGTTACCAATGGAAAACCCTCAGCTAAATCGAAACGCATTTGATAACCAAAAATGCTTTTTGTTCCTGTCCCTGTTCGGTCTGTTTTAGTTACACCATGATTCTTGATGAACCTGACCAAGTCTAGATACTGTTGCATATATATTGTAGATGTATTATCAAAAATAAGTTATGGTTTAGGTTTCAATGTTTGGATGTAAAAATAGTTTTCAATAAAAAATTAACATCTATTTTTTGGACTGCCTTTTTGAAATTTCATCTCTAATCTTAACCGCCTTCTCATAATCTTCCAGGTTAACTAATTTGTCTAGAAGTGATTTTAGTTTTGTAAGAGAAAGTTTCTTCAAATCTTCAGGAACAGCTTTCTGTCTACTTTGTTCCTCAACAAAATTTTGAATCCAGTTTTCTTTTCCTTTATTTTTTTGATCCTCTTGTATGGTGCTTTCGTCAAAACCGGCTTGTTTTAGTATAGAGTCGTATATAAAAATTGGAGCTCCAAATCGCAAGGCCATAGCAATGGCATCTGAAGTTCTTGAGTCAATAATCTCCTCGATTTTATCTCTTTCGCAGATCAAACTGGAGTAAAATACCCCGTCGACTAATTTGTGAATAATCACTTGTTTCACATAAATATTGAATCTATCAGCAAAATTTTTAAAAAGGTCGTGGGTCAGAGGACGTTTTGGTTTGAGTTCCTTTTCTATGGAGATAGCAATTGATTGTGCTTCAAAACCGCCAATAATAATTGGTAGACTTCTGTTTCCGTCCACTTCACTCAAAATAAGCGCATATGCACCAGTTTGCGTTTCACTGTATGATATACCCTTAATGTTTAATTCAATTAATTTCATAGTTTCAATTATTACCAAATTAGTAAAATTATCAAGTAAATAAGTACAAAATGATTGAATTCGTAATTAATTTAACAGAAAATTCTAGACGCTATAATAACTTAAATGTTTGCAATTAATTAAATTTGTTCAGAAAAAAAATTAATGAAAATTATTCAATTCAGAGAAGCCATTTGCGAGGCCATGTCAGAAGAAATGCGCAGAGATAAATCTATATATCTAATGGGGGAGGAAGTTGCCGAATACAATGGTGCTTACAAGGCTTCTAAAGGTATGCTTGATGAATTTGGTGACAAACGTGTAATTGATACACCTATCTCAGAATTGGGTTTTGCGGGAATTGGCGTAGGTTCGACTATGACCGGTAATCGCCCTATTATAGAATTTATGACTTTCAATTTTGCCTTAGTAGGAATTGACCAAATCATCAATAATGCTGCTAAGATTCGTCAGATGTCAGGGGGGCAGTTTCCCTGTCCTATTGTATTCAGGGGACCTACTGCATCTGCAGGGCAATTGGCTGCCACACATTCCCAAGCTTTTGAAAGTTGGTATGCCAACTGTCCCGGGTTGAAAGTTATTGTTCCATCCAATCCATACGATGCTAAGGGACTCTTAAAGTCTGCGATAAGAGATGAAGATCCGGTGATCTTTATGGAGTCAGAGCAAATGTATGGTGATAAAGGGGAAGTCCCCGAGGGGGAATATACACTACCCATAGGTGTTGCTGATATCAAAAGAAAAGGAGAAGATGTTACCATAGTGTCTTTTGGTAAAATAATTAAAGTTGCTTACGATGCAGCCGGAACCCTATCTAAAGAGGGGATTGACTGTGAGATTATTGATCTTAGAACCATAAGACCAATGGATTATGAAGCTATTTTTAATTCGGTAAAAAAAACTAACCGATTGGTAATACTAGAAGAGTCTTGGCCTTTTGGAAATATTTCTACTGAGATTACTTATCAAGTTCAAAATCAAATCTTTGATTTTCTTGACGCCCCCATAGAAAAAATAAATACTGCTGATACCCCTGCCCCTTACTCCCCTGTATTATTGGCTGAGTGGCTTCCTAGTAGTAACGATGTGATCAAGGCTGTAAAAAAAGTGATGTACATGACCTAATTCATATTTTAACCCTAGCCCCAAAATTTCATCCTTTAATCCTGGTTAAACCTGACAGCTTTTTTCTTGTGTTTGGCCCACTGATCCTAAAATCTCTAATCTTATTAGTTGTCGTTGACAATTAAAAACGGTCATACATATTCCCCTGTAGAGTTATAGGGATATTCCCATCAAAGTTATTTGCGACGGGAAATAGATATTTTGAATTTGAATCTAGCGAAAAAATTAAATAAATCTATTATTTGAGAGCGTCTTCGTAGAGAATAGTATTTTCTGCTATTTCAGATTTTTTTTCTACATCGAGGGTGATGGTAAATTCAGATTTTTCAATTTTCTCACCCATCTTTTCTGTTTTAATTGCAATTGTGGGTGCAATAACCAAAGCCACTACAGACATCAATTTTAATAAAATATTGAGAGAGGGTCCAGAGGTATCTTTAAATGGATCACCAACGGTATCACCAACTACTGCTGCTTTATGGGCATCAGATCCCTTTCTTCCATCTGACTCAATCATTTTTTTGGCATTGTCCCAGGCTCCTCCTGCGTTGGATTGGAAAATAGCCATTAGTATTCCACAAGTAGTTACACCTGCTAATAGTCCACCAAGCATTTCTGCACCACCTAAAAATCCAACAATTACAGGAACTAATATGGCCAATAGGCCAGGCATCACCATTTCTTTTATGGAAGCTTTGGTCGATATCTCTACGCATTTTTCATAGTCTGCTTTACCATCAGCAGCATCAAAAATAGCTCTGTCATTGGCGTTTGCTTTGGAAATGTCGGCATCGTATTTACGCATTATCTCAAGGGCTGCCTTCAATTCTGGAATGTCTTTAAATTGTCTTCTCACCTCTTCAATCATTGACATGGCTGCACGTCCAACCGCATTCATTGAGAGTGCAGAAAAAACAAAAGGCAACATGCCTCCCACAAGAAGTCCTGCCATTACTCGGGGTTTGGAAACATCTATGGCTGTTACATTAGCTACTTGCATGAAAGCAGAAAACAATGCTAAAGCTGTTAAAGCTGCAGAGGCAATCGCAAAACCTTTTCCAATTGCAGCAGTAGTATTCCCAACAGCATCTAATTTATCGGTTCGTTCTCTAACTTCGGCAGGTAATTCTGCCATCTCGGCAATACCCCCCGCGTTGTCTGAAATTGGACCGTATGCATCAACTGCCAATTGAATACCTGTATTGGCCAACATCCCAACAGCAGCAATAGCAATTCCATATAATCCTGCATAGTAATGAGAAATTAAAATCGCCGCAGAAATAAGTATTATGGGAATCATTGTTGACATCATTCCAACCCCCAGACCCGCAATAATATTGGTGGCTGATCCAGTTTCAGACTGACGAACAATTGCAGAAACAGGTTTAGTTCCCGTTCCTGTATAATACTCAGTAATTTTTCCAACACCCAAACCGGCAACCAATCCAGAAATAGTAGCTAAAAATACACCAATGGCTCCAAAAGGTAGGCCCTCTGTTGATTCGGGAATCATAATATTAATGACAAAATAGGAGACGATCACCATCAAACCAGCTGATCCAAATTCTCCCATGTTTAGTGCAGTTTGAGGATTACCCCCTTCTTTAACCTTCACAAAAAAAGTTCCTACAATTGACATAACTATTCCTATGGCTGCAAGAACCAATGGAAGGTAAACAGCGCCCAAACCTCCAAATTCAGGAGTAATGATAAAGGCTCCTAACACCATAGTACCAATTATAGAACCTACATATGATTCGAACAAATCCGCACCCATTCCGGCAACATCTCCAACATTGTCTCCCACATTATCTGCAATAGTAGCAGGGTTTAATGGATGATCTTCAGGGATTCCAGCTTCAACCTTTCCCACAAGGTCAGCACCTACATCAGCAGCCTTAGTATAAATTCCACCACCTACTCTAGCAAACAGTGCGATTGAAGAAGCTCCCATAGAAAACCCCGTCAAAACATTAAGCACAGTGGTCAAGTTTTCAGATCCCGGCCAAATAATTTGATAAATTATGAAAAGACTACTTAAACCCATAACACCTAAACCAACTACCCCCATACCCATTACAGAACCTCCGGTAAAAGCTACCTCCATAGCCTTGCCTAAAGAATTCCTTGCGGCGTTAGTAGTCCTTACATTGGCCTTTGTAGCAACACGCATGCCAATAAATCCTGCTAGAGCAGAGCAAATGGCTCCCACAACAAATGACATGGCGACCATTCCGTGGGATCCTTCTTCATTACTTCCTTTGATGTACAATAGTACAGCCAAACAGACCACAAAAATCGATAAAATCCTGTATTCAGCTCTTAGAAAGGACATGGCTCCTTTGGAAATATTATTGGCGATGGTTGCCATCTTTTCATTCCCAACTTCTTGTTTGGTAATCCAATTGTTTTTAATGAAAACAAACGCCAAACCCAAAAGTCCAAATGCGGGTAAAAATTCAATAAAAAATTTCATGTATTAATGGTTTTTTAATGGCCCCAAAAGTACTAAAACCATTCTTAATAAAAAATAATCTAAAGCCTATTAATCACAATGAAAAAAAATATAAAGAATCCAATGTTTTGGTTTGTTAGAACAAGCCATTCAATTCGGCATCAATTTTTTCAATTATTTTTCCAAAATCTTCTTTGTTTTCAACGAAATCAATTTGGTCAACATCGATAATCAATAAATTTCCCTTGTTATAAGTAGATATCCAAGCTTCATACCTCTCATTCAATCGACTGAGATATTCTATGCTTATAGAGTTTTCATATTCTCGCCCTCTTTTATGAATTTTATGAACTAAGTTGGGGATACTGCTTCTTAAATATATAAGTATATTAGGGCTCTCTATCATGGATTCCATTAATCCAAATAGGGATTGGTAGTTATTGAAATCACGTTGATTCATCAAACCCATCGCATGAAGATTGGGAGCAAAAATATGAGCGTCCTCATAGATGGTTCGGTCTTGAATATATTTTTTATCCGAATTTCTAAAACCATCCAATTGACGAAATCTACTGTTCAAAAAATAGATTTGAAGGTTGAAAGACCAGCGTTCCATATGGTTGTAAAAATCATCTAAATAGGGATTATCTATTACATCTTCCAAATGAGCCTCCCAACCGTAATGTTTGGAGAGTAATTCAGCAAGACTTGTTTTTCCTGCACCAATATTTCCTGCTATGGCGAAATACATTTTATTATTTTCGTGCGGTAAGATAATTACTTTTTTTATTAGGTACTTTTAAGATGCTTTATTTTTTTTTCAAATCTTAAGATTTACTTATCATGTGGTGTTTGGATTGAAAAAAAAAATGGATTTTTTTTAAAATTTAAAAATTAGTAATACATTTGCAACTTAAATGAGGAAGGATTTGACTGATTGCAACCTCTTAAAAAAATGCTAAAGCAGTGTTGCTTTAAGACGTACTTGTCAAATCCCCCCAAATAAAGCAACAGATAAATGTCATATTTTTTTACTTCCGAATCAGTAAGTGAGGGCCATCCCGATAAAGTATCTGACCAGATCAGCGATGCTCTACTCGATAATTTTATTGCTTTCGATCCCGATAGTAAAGTCGCTTGTGAAACGATGGTCACTACAGGTCAAGCTATTCTAGCAGGTGAGGTTAAAAGTCAGACCTACCTAGATGTTCAAAGTATTGCCCGTGAAACCATTAACCAAATCGGTTACACCAAAGACGAATACCAATTTAGCGGTAATTCATGTGGAGTAATCTCTTTGATCCATGAGCAATCGCAGGATATTAATCGTGGTGTGGACAGAGCCGAGAAAGAAAATCAAGGAGCTGGAGACCAAGGGATTATGTTTGGTTATGCAACTGATGAAACGCATAACTACATTCCACTGGCATTGGATTTATCACACAAAATTTTGATTGAATTGGCCGCCTTTAGGAGAGAGAGTAATGAGATTAAATATCTCCGACCTGATGCAAAATCGCAGGTAACCATTGAGTACAGTGACCAAGGACAACCTTTACGAATAGACACCATAGTGGTTTCGACACAACACGATCAATTTCTAGAGGATGACGAAAAGATGTTGGACAAAATCAAAAGCGACATCATTAACATTGTCATAAAGAAGGTTATTGAAAAGGAACCTGCCCATATTCAGAACCTATTCAATGATGATATTACCTATCACATTAACCCCACAGGAAAATTTGTGATCGGAGGTCCTCATGGTGATACAGGATTGACAGGGAGAAAAATTATTGTTGACACCTACGGAGGAAAAGGAGCACACGGAGGAGGAGCTTTTAGTGGGAAAGATCCCAGCAAGGTAGACCGAAGTGCTGCTTATGCCGCCAGACATATCGCTAAAAATCTTGTGGCGGCAGGTGTGGCTGGTGAAATATTGGTTCAATTGAGTTATGCAATTGGTGTAGTCGAACCAACTTCAATTAATATTAATACATACAATACTTCCAAAGTTTCCCTCCCCGATCCTGAAATTGCTGTCAAGGTAAGGGAAATCTTTGACCTTCGTCCCTATGAGATCGAAAACAGACTCAAACTTCGAAACCCAATCTATCTTGAAACAGCCTCTTATGGTCACATGGGAAGACAACCTGAGAAGGTTACCAAGATTTTTGATTCGCCTTACAGTGGTAGGGTAGAAAAAACCGTTGAACTTTTTACTTGGGAAAAACTAGATTATTTAAATGAAATTAAAAACACTTTCAAATTATGAGCTTAAAACTAGCAACTAATGCACTTCATGCAGGGCATGATGTGACACAAACTCAAGGAACCAGAGCCGTTCCTATTTACCAAACTTCTTCATATGTGTTCAATGACTCAGAACATGCAGCCAATTTATTTGCACTGACAGAGTCAGGGTACATTTATACTCGCCTAAACAACCCAACCAATGATGTCCTAGAACAGCGGTTGGCAGCTGTTGAAGGTGGTGTTGCGGCTGTTGCCACAGCATCTGGTACAGCGGCTATCGCTACCACATTTATGACCTTACTCAAGTCAGGAGATCATATTGTAGCTTCCAATAGTCTTTACGGGGGTACCTTTAATATGCTCAACAATACTTTACCAAGATTTGGTATAACAACAACTTTTGTAGATCCGGATGATGTAGAAAATTTTGCAAAAGCAGTAAAGCCCAATACCAGAGCTTTTTTCGCAGAATCCTTGGGAAATCCAAAATTGGATGTTTTAGACCTCGAAGGAATCAGTGCCCGTGCTAAAGCGGCAAAAGTTCCTTTTATTGTAGATAATACCATCGCTACTCCGGCTTTATTAAACCCCATAGCTCATGGCGCTAATATTGTAATCCATTCATTAACCAAGTATATTACAGGAAATGGAACAACCATTGGTGGGGTCATTATTGACGCCGGAACCTTTGATTACTCTAATGGGAATTTCCCTGAGTTTACTGATCCATCTCCATCATATCATGGATTGAAGTATCACGATGTGTTGGGGCCTATTGCTTTTATTGCAAGAGTAAGAATAGAAGGTCTGAGAGATCTTGGAAGTGCTCCCAGTCCACTTAATAGCTTTCAAGTCATTCAAGGTTTAGAAACCTTAGAAGTTAGAATGCAAAAACACTCAGAAAATGCATTGGAACTAGCCCAATGGTTAGAATCTCGTGAGGAGGTCAGTTGGGTAAACTATCCCGGATTGAAATCGTCAAATTATGCTGATTTGGCAGCCAAATATTTACCCAATGGAAACAGTGGGATCGTTACTTTTGGTTTGAAAAAAGGATTCGAGGCAGCTAGAAAAGTTACTGAAAGCACCAAGATATTTTCGCTTTTGGCCAATATCGGTGACACTAAGTCACTTATTATTCATCCTTCCAGTACAACCCACTCTCAGTTGAATGAAAATGAACAAAAAAGCACTGGGGTAACTCCTGAATTGGTTAGACTATCTGTCGGAATCGAAAATTTAGACGATCTGAAAAATGATTTAGACCAGGCTTTAAAGGCAATTTAATGAATTCTAATGGTTCATGTTAAAACCATATCCATTAATAATTTCACTACGGATTCGGGTGTTGTTTATGACAAAATCGATTTACACTATCAGCATTTCGGTCAATCATACCAAAATGCTCCAGTTGTACTAATCAACCACTCCCTGACCGGTGACGCCAATGTCACCGGTCCACAAGGGTGGTGGAGTGAAGTTGTTGGACCCAACCTCACCATAGATACCAGTCATTTTTCCGTACTGGCTTTTAATATCCCCGGCAACGGTGTTAATGGGTATACACTCGAAAATTACAATGACTTCCACACCGGTGATATTGCAGAAATCTTTTTCCAAGGGTTACAAATTTTAGGAATAAAAAAACTTTTTGCCATCATAGGTGGTTCAATTGGTGGTGGAATTGCTTGGGAGATGGCGGCTTTATATCCTAATTTGACCGAAAATTTAATTCCTGTTGCTGCCGATTGGAAAGCATCGGATTGGATTATTGCCAATACATTTTTGCAAAAGAGACTTTTGGAAAATTCAAGTGAACCCCTTAGGGATGCTCGAATTCATGCGATGCTTACCTATCGCACTCCAGCGTCCTTTACAGAGCGATTTGGAAGAACCGTCAACACAGAAAAAAAACTGTTTAATGTAGAAAGTTGGCTTGTCCATCATGGAGATAAATTGGAAGATCGATTCCTATTTCAAGCCTATAAAGCCATGAATCATTTATTGGCCTCTGTTGATATTACCCGTAAGGGTGATAGCTTAGAAAAAATCATTGAAACCATATCCTCCAATATTCATCTTATAGCCGTGGATAGTGATCTATTCTTTACGGCCGAAGAGGACCAAAAAACGTTAAAAAGGGGAAAAAAAATTAAAGAAAATATTTTTTATCACGAAATAAAGTCCATTCATGGTCACGATGCTTTTTTGATAGAAAATGAAAGAGTGTCTCAAATTCTTAGCGAAATTTTTAAACCCAATTCAAATTATACCCATTCTTATGAAAATAAACTTAAATAGGGTCAACCAAGATTATCTTTTTGAAGTCAGTAATGACAATGGACACAAAGTACTTCTGGATAATAAATCAAAAAAAGAAGGAAAAGTAGAGGGTATCAGCCCCATGGAACTCCTTCTAATGGCTCTGGCCGGTTGTAGCAGCATCGATATTATTGCGATACTCAATAAGCAAAAGATCAATCCTACAGATGTTAAAATGGATGTTGAGGGAAACCGAATCTCGGGCGTAGTTCCCTCCTTGTTTAATAAAATTAAAGTTAATGTAAGGTTAAAGGGGGAGATCCCCCCCGAAAAAGCAAAAAGAGCTGTTAGCCTTTCTTTTGAAAAATATTGTTCTGTAGCAAAGACTATAGAGTATTCTACACCAATCAAATTTTCCATTTTTTTGAATGGAAAGGAAATATGAAAAAACATTTCGAAACAGAAGCCATAAGAACACAAATTGAGCGTTCACATTTTGCCGAGCATTCGGCTCCGCTGTATTTAACTTCAAGTTTTGTCTTTGAAGATTCAGAAGAGCTTAAGGCAGCATTTGCGGATGAGCTGGAGCGAAACATTTACAGTCGATTTTCCAATCCTAATACCCAAGAACTGGTTGAAAAAATATGCGTACTTGAGGGTGCAGATGATGGAGTAGCTTTTGCCTCAGGTATGGCTGCTATTTACACCAGTTTTGCAGCCCTACTCAGCAGTGGTGATCATATCGTTTCCATAAGGTCTATTTTTGGATCCACCCATACTCTTTTTAAAAAATATTTTACCAAATGGAATATTGAAACCACCTACTTTGACGCCAGTACTCCAGAGTTAATAGAAGAAGCGATTCAACACAATACCAAGATCATTTTCATTGAGACACCAACCAATCCCGGTTTGGACATTCTCGATATAGGGTATCTTTCTGATATTGCCAAAAAATATCAAGTTCTTTTGGTGGTGGACAACTGTTTTGCAACACCCTACCTCCAAAAGCCTGTAGATTTCGGTGCTGATCTGGTCATCCATTCTGCCACCAAGCTCATTGATGGACAAGGTAGAGTTTTGGGGGGTTTGATTGTCGGAAGACAAGATTTGATTGCTGAAATAAGATCCTTTTTTCGCAATTCGGGATCTGCATTATCTCCTTTCAATGCATGGGTGCTTTCCAAAAGTATAGAGACCTTGGCCGTTCGTTTGGATCGTCACTGTGAAAATGCACTAGAGTTGGCCAAACATCTTCAAAATCATCCCAAGATCATCCAGGTTAAATATCCTTTTCTACCCAACCATCCACAGTATGAAATCGCCATAAAACAGATGCTAAAAGGAGGGAATATAGTAACCTTCGATCTTAAAGGTGGTATAAAATCAGGACAAACTCTTCTAAATCAAATAGAGATGAGTTCCTTAAGTGCCAATTTGGGAGATACACGAACTATCGTTACCCATCCGGCAACATCCACTCATAGTAAACTTACCCCTGAGGAAAGAACATTAGTAGGTATTTCTGATGGGTTGATACGACTTTCCATTGGTTTGGAAAATATAGAGGACATCAAACAAGATATTGATCAAGCACTTGAAAAAGTTTAATCTATTATGATTGAAGCAATTTTAAAAGAAAGAATTTTGGTTTTGGACGGGGCAATGGGTACTATGATCCAAAGGTTAGACCTCACTGAGGAACAATTTAGAGCTGAACGGTTCAAGAATCATCCCTGCCCCTTGGGGGGCAACAACGATCTTTTATCCATTACCCAAGCTGATGTCATCAAAAACATTCATGAGCAATACCTTCTTTCGGGTGCTGATATCATCGAGACCAATACCTTTTCCTCAAATTCCATTGCCATGACCGACTACCAATTAGAGGGCCTGGCGTATGAACTCAATTTTGAATCTGCAAAAATTGCTAAAGAAGTAACCCAAAAAATTAGTGCAAAAAACCCTGATAAGCCTCGATTTGTAGCTGGTTCAATTGGGCCTACTAACAAAACCGCCAGTATGTCGCCTGATGTTAATGACCCGGGTTTCAGAGCCGTAAGTTTCGATCAGCTTTTCGAAGCCTACCGCGAGCAAGTAGCTGGATTGGTTGAGGGAGGCGTTGATTTACTTTTGGTAGAAACAGTTTTTGACACTCTAAATGCCAAGGCAGCATTGTTTGCTATCCAGGATTACTTCCATGAAAAAAAAATCAATTTATCAATAATGGTCAGTGGTACCATAACGGACAATAGTGGACGGACCTTGTCGGGTCAAACTGTTGAAGCTTTTGCCATCTCGATATCTCATTTACCTATACTTAGCATAGGGTTTAATTGCGCCTTGGGGGCGAGCCAGTTGCTCCCCTACATCAAAAGATTATCGAAAATAACCCCTTTTTATACCTCAGTTCATCCCAATGCCGGTTTACCCAATGCCTTTGGCGAATACGACCAAAGCCCCCAAGAAATGGCAACTTTGATAGAACAGTTCCTTAACCAAAATCTGGTCAATATTGTTGGGGGCTGTTGCGGTACTACCCCGGATCATATTCGCCTGATTGCCGATGCTGCATCTAACGCAAAACCCAGAATCTCCCAAATCATGACAGATGTATAACTCTAAACGTCTATTAACACTTTCGGGCCAGGAACCCCTTTTGGTGGGTCCTGAAACCAATTTTGTCAACATTGGAGAACGAACCAATGTCACTGGATCAAGAAAATTTTTGAGATTGATTGAGGAAGGGAATTTCGAAGCTGCTGTAGAAATTGCTCTAGAACAAGTAGAAGGTGGTGCCCAAATCATTGATGTTAACATGGATGAAGGAATGATAGATGGTAAAGTCGCCATGGTTAAATTTTTGAATCTGATCGGGGCAGAGCCTAATATTGCCCGAGTCCCGGTAATGATTGACAGTTCCAAATGGGAGATCATAGAGGCAGGCCTCAAAGTAGTACAAGGAAAAAGTGTGGTCAATTCCATTAGTCTCAAAGAAGGAGAATCCACCTTCATTGAACAAGCGCGGAAAATTAAATTATATGGTGCGGCAGTCATTGTAATGGCTTTTGATGAAGAAGGACAGGCAGATAATCTAAAGAGAAGAATCCAAATTTGCGAGCGTTCATATAGAATTTTAGTTGATCAGGTTGACTTTGCTCCTCAAGACATCATTTTTGATCCGAATATTTTTCCTGTAGCTACCGGAATGGAGGAACACAAAAGAAATGCTTTAGATTTCTTTTTGGCTACTAAGTGGATTAGAGAAAACCTTCCATATGCCAATGTTAGCGGAGGGGTAAGTAATATTTCCTTTTCCTTCAGAGGAAACAAAACCGTTAGGGAGGCCATGCACTCAGCATTTTTATTTCATGCCATAAAGCATGGAATGACCATGGGAATTGTCAACCCTACTCTTTTGGAAGTTTATGATCAAATTCCCAAGCCTCTCTTGGAAAAAGTTGAGGATGTATTGCTCAACCGAAAAGAAGATGCAACAGAGGCCTTGTTGAACTATGCCGAAAGTATCAAAGGAAACAAAAAACAGTCCAAAGAGGAAGAACAGGCTTGGCGTAATGAAGATTTACAAACTCGAATTTCACATGCACTGGTCAAAGGGATAGACAAATTCATTATTGAAGATGTAGAGGAGGCGCGAGTTGCAGCCGATCGACCTCTTCATGTAATCGAAAATAGTCTGATGGAAGGGATGAATGTCGTTGGGGATTTGTTTGGATCAGGAAAAATGTTTTTACCCCAAGTAGTTAAATCTGCAAGGGTAATGAAAAAGGCAGTTGCATATTTACAACCTTTTATAGAGGCTGAAAAAACAGGAGCTATAGAATCTTCCGGAAAAATTTTGATGGCTACTGTCAAAGGAGATGTCCACGACATTGGAAAAAATATTGTAAGTGTTGTGTTGGCTTGTAACAATTTTGAAATCATTGACTTAGGCGTAATGGTGCCGGCAGAGGTCATTTTACAGAAAGCACTAGAGGAAAAGGTTGATGTAATAGGTCTTTCCGGACTTATTACTCCTTCTTTGGATGAAATGGTCTATGTAGCTAGAGAGATGAACCGTATTGGTCTGAAAATTCCTCTTTTAATTGGCGGTGCCACCACTTCTAAAGCTCATACCGCGGTTAAGATCGCACCTGAAGGTAATGCGCCCATTATTCATGTTAACGATGCCTCTCGTGCTGTGACCGTAGTAAATAACCTTTTGAGTGAGGATAAAAAGAAGGTTTACACCGAAGAAATTACTGAAGAGTATAACTCTTTTAGAGAAAAATTTTTAGACCGTAGCTCCAATAAAACATTTATTGATCTGAAGACAGCTAGAAAAAGAAAATACAATATCGACTGGGAAGGTTTTTATCCTGTTGTGCCTGAGACTTTGGGTTGCAAGACCCTCGAGGATCAGGATTTGGAAACATTAGTACCCTATATCGATTGGAGTCCCTTTTTTCGCTCATGGGATTTACATGGTAAGTACCCTGAGATTTTGAATGACAAGATCGTGGGACAAGAGGCCACCTCCTTGTTTATAGATGCTCAAAATATGTTGCGAAAAATCATTGATGAAAAATGGTTAACTGCCAAAGCCTGTTTTGGACTTTTTCCCGCCAATGCCCAAGATGATGATATACTTGTTTTTGATACAAATGACTTTGAAAAAGAGAAATTTCGATTGATTACCCTTCGACAACAACTTCAAAAAAGAGCCGGTCAACCCAACTTGGCTTTGGCCGATTTTATTTTGCCACATACAAAGGGTGTAAAGGATTATATTGGCACTTTTTGTGTAACGACCGGATATGGGGTAGACAAAATTGCAGCGCGTTTTGAAAAAGAAAATGATGACTATAATAGCATAATGGTCAAAGCCTTGGCCGACAGATTGGCAGAGGCTTTTGCCGAATATCTCCATCGAGAAATTCGAACCCGATATTGGGGGTATGCACCGGACGAAAAACTTTCTAATGATGAATTGATAAGAGAGACTTATAAAGGGATTCGACCTGCACCAGGTTATCCCGCTTGTCCCGACCATTTGGAAAAACAAACCCTTTGGGAATTGATGGAGGTAGAAAAACGTATTGGGGTAAGCTTAACCGAAAATTATGCTATGTGGCCTGCTGCCTCTGTCTCCGGATATTATTTTGCCCATCCGGAGGCCAAGTATTTTGGCTTGGGGAAAATCAAAGAAGATCAATTATTAGATTATAGTCAAAGAAGAAATATACCTTTGCATGTTGCCAAAAAGTGGCTCAATCCTAATTTAACCTAAGCCGATGAAAGTTACAGATCATGAAAAGAATGCAAAAGGACGTACCCAATTAACCTTCGAAATTTTGCCCCCACTAAAAGGTCAAAATATCCAATCCATTTTTGACGCCATTGATCCCCTGATGGAATTCAAACCTCCTTTTATTGATGTGACTTATCATCGTGAGGAGTACAACTATGTGGAGCGCGAAAATGGTCTTTTAGAAAAAACAGTCATACGAAAGCGGCCAGGAACAGTGGGTATCTGTGCTGCAATTCAAAACCGATACCATGTCGATGCCATACCTCATATATTGTGTGGAGGTTTTAATCAAGAAGATACCGAGAACTTTTTAATTGACCTTGATTTTCTGGGTATCGACAACGTAGTGGCTCTTAGGGGAGATGCAGTAAAATCGGATACATATTTCAAGCCCACTAAAGGAGGTCATACCTATGCTAAAGACTTGGTAGAGCAAATCAAAAACTTAAATCAGGGACAATATTTGAATCAAGAAATTTTAAATTCTACCTCCACAGATTTTTGTATCGGTGTAGCAGGATATCCGGAAAAGCATGCTGAAGCTCCCAGTTTGGATAGCGATATCCATTTTTTAAATGAAAAAATCAAAGCAGGGTCTGATTATATCATTACCCAGATGTTTTTTGACAATCAAAAGTTTTTTGATTTTGAAGTAAAATGCCGTGAAGCGGGGATTAATGTCCCAGTCATTCCAGGTCTTAAACCATTAGCTACCCTGAAACAGCTCAATATAATTCCCCATCGTTTTCACGTCGATTTACCGCAAGACCTGATCGATGCCGTGGTCAAAGCCAAAGACAATGATGCCATTTCGCAAATAGGGGTAGAGTGGTGTATTCAGCAAAGCAAAGAATTAAAAGAACACGGTGTACCATTTTTACATTATTACACTATGGGCAAATCCAAAAACATAAAAAAAATTGCTAAGGCTATATTTTAACTCTTTTTTGTTAGAGCATTGAATCTTTTTTCAAGTCCTTCACTCTTTTGTTGAAGGCTTAAAATTTTAAGGCCATTATCATGGGCAAAGTCAAAAACTGCCGGCCGCATATCCTCTTTTGTCTCAAAGGTCAATTCATATTCAAAATCAAAAGTGTTAACTACAGTCTTTATATGAGGGATTTTTTGGAGTACCACATTTTCTATACGATAATCAAAACTCACAGACACCACCTGTTGCTCATTGGATTTTAATGATTCCATTGTTTGATTAAATACTACCGTTCCATTGTTTAGGATGACCACCCTGTCACACATGGCTTCCACTTCTTGGAGAATATGTGTCGAGAGAAACACCAATTTTTCTTTCCCCAGTGTTTTTATAAGTTTTCTGATTTCTACCACCTGATTAGGATCCAGCCCTGTGGTTGGTTCATCTAAGATAAGGTATTGGGGGTCATGAATAAGTGCTGCTGCCAATCCAACCCTTTGTTTGTAACCTTTGGAGAGGTTACGGATTTTTTTATGGGCATGTTCTTGCAGTCCTGTTTTTTCAATGACTTCCTTAAAGGGAGGTTTTTTTAAGCCATATAATTCTCCGACAAACTTCAAATACTCTTTAACGTACATTTCCGGGTAAAGCGGATTGTTTTCTGGGAGATAACCCATTTGTTTTTGAACCTTTCTCATTTTTTCTCTCAAATTATAGGCACCGATTGAAACTTCTCCTTCCCATTGATTCAAGTAACCCGTTAATATCTTCATCAATGTGGTTTTCCCTGCACCATTGGGGCCCAACAAGCCGATCACTCCATTTTCATCAAAGACCAATGAAATGTTTTTTAAAGCAACTGTGTCGCCGTAATTTTTAGATAATTGTCGGATGTTTATCCCCAAGGTTTATTCGTTATAGGTTGTCTGTAATTAAACTATCTAATCGGTTTAAGGATTCCTTTCAAAGGATCACATCAAAGTTAGGAAATAATGATTTTTTGAAAAAGGAAAAAAATATGGTCTAACATTATACAACTAATAATGATGCCGAAGAATTTGATCCATCACCCAACTTGTATGGACTGCTGTTTCTCCCGATGAGGGATGCGAAAAATTTCCCTCCAAGAGATGTTTTTTCAAATTTTCGACATGAGTCATTTGAACATGTTTGGGATGGGCTATAGAAAGTTCGACTTCTTCTCCATCATTATTAAAAACCAATGGATTTTCTTCAAAAACAGAAAACTGAATCTTTCCTTTACTGCCAAAAATTTCAACTCTATCCATCGGTTCTATTCCAAAGTTCCAAACCCCCGCTCCCGTTACACCCCCTTGGTGCAACCAGCAGGCCGATATGGCATCCTTTGCAGCATACAACCCTTGCTGGTTAAGGCTGATGCCTGAAACCTTTTGAATCTCTCCCAATAAGTAGATAAACAAATCAATACCGTGACTAGCCAGATCATCAAAATATCCACCCGGCGCTACCTTGGGATCAGTACGCCAATTGTAAGTACTGGATAAATCCATCTTATTTGGGGATTTACTTAGGTGCCAATTGATGTGTCGGATTTCACCAATTTTATTTTCCGTCAGCCAGTTTTTTATTCGGTTAAACCTTGGAAGTGAACGCCTGTAATAAGCTACAAAAAGCGGTATGTTTTTCTTTTTAAAGGCTTCATATATTAAAGAGCTTTCACGATACGAGGGTGCCAAGGGCTTTTCGATACAACAGGGTTTTCCTGCCTTGGCAACTTTTAGGGCATAATGCCTGTGGCTATCCGGTGGGGTTGCTATGTAAACCGCATTGATGTCGTCATCGTGGATTAGGGCATCGGCACTGGTATAATATTTTTCGACCCCATGCCTGTGAGCGTAATCCTTGAGTTTTATCTCATCTCTTCTCATCACCGCAACCAACTCAAATCCTTCTGTTTTTTGATAGGCAGGCCCACTTTTGACCTCAGTTACATCCCCACAACCGATAATTCCCCAACGCAGTGGAGCGGAATATTCTTTTTTTATCATTTCAATCTTTTCTTATGTAATTAAAGATATTGGTTTTCAAGAGATCGAACCATCCATCTTTCCAACTTTAACGAATATTATTGTCACTAATGATAATTAGATGTTAAATTATTAATCTACAAAAAATCCATAAAATGATTTGTTTTTGCCAAAAGCTATCTTACATTTGTGGCGATATTTAAGAAATGAACAACAATTTTTTTTACTACGATGCCAATTATTACTTTTTCATGGAGTATAGAGGGACTTTGTAGTAATTCATTGATACAATAAACAAGAAGTCCTGATTTATCGGGACTTTTTTTTTGAGCTATGATGCAAAAAATAGCCATACAGGGAATAAAAGGATCTTTCCACGATCAGGTGGTAGAGGAGTACTATGCCCAAACTCCCGAGCTTTTGGAGTGCATGACTTTTGATGTCTTGGCAAAGTCTGTAGCCCGAGGTAATTGTGATCAAGCTGTAATGGCCTTAGAAAATTCTATCGCAGGGTCTATTTTACCCAATTACGCTCTTTTGGATCAATACGAGCTAGTCATTTCGGGCGAACACTATCTTAGCATTGAACACAATTTGATGACCCTTCCAGGCCAAAAAATGGAAGATATAAAAGAAATACATTCGCATCCTATGGCCTTGCTGCAGTGTAAAAAATTTTTTTATGATTACCCCCATATCAAATTGGTGGAAAGTAATGATACGGCAGAGGAAGCACTTAAGATCAGTCAGAATAAGGTTACGGGTCGCGGGGCCATTGCAGGAAAAACAGCAGCGGAGATTTACGGTTTAGAAATTTTATATCCTTCCATTCAAACGATCAAAAATAACGTGACCCGTTTTGTGATCGTCCAAAAGGATAAAGTAGAGCATTCAAAGTCCTTCAGTAAAGCAGCATGGAAATTTGTTTTGGATCATAAACGTGGAAGTCTGGCTACCGCACTCAATGTGATGAGTGACTGCAACCTTAATCTAACCAAAATACAATCTCTTCCGGTCATTGAGACTCCAGGTAAATACGCTTTTTTTGTAGATGTTACTTTCGATGATACTAAAGACTATTTTAAAGCCAAATCACTGTTAGAAATTATGGCTACTGCCTTTAAGGTTTTAGGAGAATATCCCTCCGGAAAATTATGACAGCGAGAAGATTAAATACCGTTCAAGAATACTATTTTTCCAAAAAGTTAAGAGAGGTAGCTGCCATGGTCGAAGAGGGCAAACCCGTCATTAATATGGGTATTGGAAGCCCTGATCTTCCCGCACACCCAAAAGTTGTAGCTGCATTAAAAGACAGTTTTGACCATCCCAAGGTACATCAATACCAAAGTTATCAGGGTCTTCCAGAGTTGCGCCAAGCTATCGCGGATTTTTATGAAAAATATTATAGCGTAGCTGCCGATCCCAACAGTGAAATTTTGCCTTTGATGGGATCTAAAGAGGGAATCATGCACATCTCAATGGCTTTTTTGAACCCTGGGGATAAGGTCTTGATCCCCAATCCCGGCTATCCCACCTATCAATCGGTTACCCGACTGGTTGAGGCAGAACCAGTTTTTTATGATTTAAAAGCGGATCATCAATGGCAACCCGACATGGAGGCTTTGGATCAAATCGACTTGTCGGCGGTAAAACTTATGTGGGTGAACTATCCCCATATGCCCACCGGAGCCAATGCTCAAAGAGATACATTTGAAAAATTAATCCCTTGGGCCAAGGAAAAGGGCATTTTATTGGTCAACGACAACCCCTACAGTTTTGTTTTGACCGATCAACCCCAAAGTATGATGTCTGTCCCTGGTGCAAAGGAGGTTGGAATGGAACTAAATTCTTTGAGCAAGTCATTCAACATGGCAGGTTGGCGAGTTGGTATGGTTTTGGGAAATCAAGAGAACATCAATGCCGTATTGAAGGTAAAAAGCAATATGGATTCGGGTATGTTTTTTGGAATTCAGAAAGGAGCCATTGCTGCACTTCAGGCCGAGGAAAGTTGGTTTAAAAAATTGAATGAGGTTTACACCCAAAGAAGAAAGCTGATCTTTAAACTGGCTACCCTTTTGAAATCCGACTTCGACATTAAAAGCAGTGGACTGTTTGTATGGGCCAAGCTGGGAGATACCTCCAAATCATCGGTTCAATTCATAGAAGAAATTTTGCATAAATACCACCTTTTTATTACTCCTGGAAGTATATTTGGAAGCCAAGGCGAAGGATATATCCGTTTCTCCCTTTGTGTGGGGGTGGAACAAATCAGTAAAGCCATAGAAAGAATCAGTAAATCATGAAAGTAGGTATAATAGGTGTTGGATTAATTGGAGGTTCACTGGCGCTGTCTGCCCGGGAACACATTCCAGATGTAGAAATTTTCGGAAGTAATAGGAGTGAAACTAACTTACAAAAGTCTTTGGACTTGGGATTGATCGATTTCAGATTAGAGGATGCCCTGATCAAGCAAATGGATGTCATTCTACTGGCCATACCGGTTGATGTGGCAATGGATCGATTGGTTGACTTATTGGACGAGGTTAACGACAATGCGTTGATCATGGATTTTGGATCTACCAAAGCTGCCATTTGTCAGCAAGTGGCGTTACATTCTAAGCGAGGGCAGTTTTTGGCCACCCATCCCATTGCCGGAACAGAATACTCAGGTCCTGAGGCAGCTTTACTGAATTTATTTCAAGACAAAATTCAAATCCTTTGTGAAACTCAAAAAACCCGACCCGATCTATTGGAATGGGCCCAAGATTGGTTCAAAAAAACAGGGATGAATCTCAGGGAAATGGATCCCGTGGAGCACGACCAACACATTACATACGTATCGCATTTGTCCCATATTAGTTCTTATATGTTGGGCAAAACAGTAATGGAAAAAGAAAAAGATCAGTCCGCTATTTTTGATATGGCCGGGAGTGGTTTTTCCTCTACCGTCCGTTTGGCAAAAAGCTCCCCACATATGTGGATCCCCATTTTCAAACAGAACAAAGAAAACATTAGTGAAACACTATCACAATACATCAATAACTTAAATCAATTTAAACAGCTTTTGGATGCTGATAAATTTGACGAATTACACAAGCAAATTCTTGAAATCAATCAAATTCGTCAGATTTTAGAGGGCATTACCAACACAAAAAAAACAAATAAAAATGGAAAATAGCAAAGAAATGAGTAGTTGGTTACATGATTTCGAATTGGATCATCCATTGGTCATTGCCGGTCCATGTAGCGCAGAAACTGAGGAACAAGTGCTCAAAATTGCACACGAACTTAAAGATACCGATGTAACGGTTTACCGTGCAGGAATATGGAAGCCCAGAACCCGACCCGGTATGTTCGAAGGGGTAGGTGCCATAGGTCTGGACTGGCTCAAAAAAGTAAAGGAACAAACAGGACTATTAATCTCAACTGAGGTAGCCAATAAAGACCATGTTAAATTGGCACTTGAAGCAGATATTGATATTCTATGGATTGGCGCTCGTTCTACCGTAAGCCCATTCATCATTCAGGAAATTGCCGACGCATTAAACGGAACGGATAAAATCGTTTTGGTTAAAAATCCTGTCAATCCCGATTTGGCCCTTTGGATGGGTGGTCTGGAAAGACTCTACGCTGCCAACATTAAAAAAATTGGGGTGATTCACAGAGGTTTTTCTAATTACGACAAATCAAAATACCGCAACAATCCTGAGTGGCAAATTGCAGTTGAGTTCCAAAATAAGTTCCCCGACATTCCTTTGATTTGTGATCCATCTCATATTGCTGGACGTAGGGACTTGATTTTTGACCTCAGCCAAAGAGCTTTGGATCTTAATTTTGATGGTCTGATGATCGAAACCCACTGGGACCCGGACAATGCTTGGAGTGATGCCAAACAACAGGTTACCCCTTCTCGCTTAGTGGAGATCATGAATGATTTAAAGATCAGAAAAGAAACTACCGATGAGAAAAGTTATCAAACCGAATTGGTTAGCTTACGTGAGCAAATTGACGTGAGTGATCAAGCCATTTTAGATGCTTTGGGCAAACGAATGAAAGTTGCTGAATCTATTGGTCAACTTAAAAAAGACAACAATGTAGCCGTTTTACAAAACAAACGTTGGAATGAAATTTTGAAAACCATGAAGGCTGAAGGAGGTGAAAGAGGTTTGAGTGAAGATTTTATCACTCGTATTTTTAAGGCCATTCACCAAGAGTCCATTAATCACCAAGAAAAGGTGATCAATGGATAAATAAAAAAGCCTCCTAAAGGAGGCTTTTTTATTAGCTTAAAGCTTTTTTGATTCTTTGGACAGCTGTCTTGATTTCTTCTTCGGAGGCGGCATAGGAAATTCGAATACAATCGTCATTGCCGAAAGCCTCCCCAGTAACGGTTGCAACGTGGGCTTCCTCCAATAAAAACAACGCAAAATCATTGGCATTTTCAATGAATTTACCTTTGAGGGATTTACTAAAATAAGAGGACACATCTGGAAATACGTAAAAAGCTCCTTGAGGTTCATTGAGTTTGAATCCCGGAATTTCAGAAAGCAAATTCAAGATCAGCCCCCTTCTGTTATTGAATTCATCCACCATATATTGTATTTTGCTTGTAGGAGCCGATACTGCGGCAATAGTTGCTCTTTGAGCGATACAATTCGCACCAGAGGTCATTTGTCCTTGCATTTTGTTACAAGCCTTCGCGATCCACTCTGGGGCACCGATATATCCAATTCTCCATCCGGTCATGGCAAATGCCTTAGCTACTCCATTGACAGTAATGGTTCGGTCATACAACTCTGGAATTGCTGCAATACTAAAATGTTGAGTCCCGTAGTTAATGTGTTCGTATATTTCATCCGACAAAATATAAATGTCAGGGTACTTTTCTAACACTTTCCCCAAAGCGCGATACTCTTCTTCGGAATATATAGTTCCACTAGGATTGTTGGGTGAGTTGAACATTACCAGTTTAGTTTTGGGTGTGATGGCCTGCTCGAGTTGTTCGGGTGTAATTTTGAAGTCAGTTTCTATCGATGAGGGAATGATGATAGATTTGGCCTCTGCCAAAGTAGCAATTGCGGAATAACTTACCCAATAAGGGGCGGGTAATAAAACTTCATCACACGGATTGAGTAAAACCATGCAAACATTGGCTATAGATTGTTTAGCACCGGTAGAAACCACAATTTGTGAGGCTTGGTATTCCAATCCATTGTCCCGCTTAAACTTTTCACATATGGCAGCCTTAAGATCGGCATAACCATCAACGGGCGAATAAGAGTTATAATTATCTTTTACTGCCTGAATGGCAGCATCTTTTATAAATTCAGGAGTGTTGAAATCAGGTTCCCCCAAACTCAGGCCGATAATGTCAATACCCTGATTTTTTAATTCTCTGGCTTTTGCCGCCATAGCCAATGTAGCCGAGGCAGGAAGACTGTTGATTCGATTCGATAACATTAAAAAAATGACTTATGATTGAACATAAACGGGTCGCATACCCATTTGTTTTAAAAATTTAAAGTGGGAGAAAATAGCACTTCGGGTGGTTTTATATTCGTTGTAGGGCAGATTAAACTCTCTTGCTGTTTTTTTGACGATTTCAGAGATTTTGGTGTAATGTATGTGTGAAATATGGGGGAAAATATGGTGTTCGATTTGATGATTCAATCCACCGGTAAACCAATTAACAATTCTATTTTTGGTAGAGAAATTAACAGTAGTTTTAAGTTGGTGAACGGCCCATGAATTTTTCATGTTACCTGTTTGGTTCTCGGGTAGTGGCATATCTGCCTCACCGATAACATGAGCCAATTGAAAGACCAAACTCAATATTAAACTTGCAGTGTAGTGCATGACAAAAAAGCCAATCAAAACCTTCCACCACAAAATATTAAATACAAAAATGGGTACCACGATCCAAATTGAGAAATAGAAAATTTTGGAAATGATCAATCCAACCCATTGGGTGGTATGACTTTTACTATTGGCATAGGATAAATTTCTTTTTTGATAACGGGTCAATTGAATAAAATCCGTTAAAAATGCCCATTTCAAGGTCAATAGGCCGTAAAGAAAAATGGAATAAAAATGTTGAAACTGATGATGAGGTTTCCATTTTGCGTGTTTAGAAAAGCGGAGAACTATTCCTGCTTCCAAGTCCTCGTCGTGATCTTTGATATTGGTATAAGTATGGTGAAGTACGTTGTGTTGTATCTTCCAATTAAAAACATTTCCGGCCAGAATATAGATGCTACTCCCCATTAACTTGTTGACCCAAGGATGTTTTGAAAACGAACCGTGATTACCATCGTGCATTACATTCATTCCCACTCCTGCCATTCCAAAACCGATAATAACGGCCAGTAAGAGTTTTAACCAATCACTTATGTTTAGTGAAAGGATGAGTACAAATGGTGCGATCAATAAGGTGAACATGATAACAGATTTAGAGTATAATTTCCAGTTACCAGTCTTCGCAATTTTATTATCCTTAAAATATTGGTTGACTCTTCTATTTAGTGTTTGGAAAAATTCTTGTGAATCCTTTCTAGAAAAACGAGGAATTAATCTTTTGGCCATAGTTTTAATTGTTGGTAAAACAAAATTATTGAATTTTAATGCATTCTCTTTATTTTTATCAAAAAACTAACTTGAATTATATTTACAATCACTTCCCTGATTTCAATTCAAAGCAAAAACACCAATTGGAATCACTTTTTAATATATATAAAGATTGGAATTCTCGCATCAACGTAATTTCTAGGAAAGACATAGATTATTTTTATTTACACCATGTTCTTCATTCTTTGTCGATAGCTAAATTTATTACATTCAAAGCAGGGAGTAAAATAATGGACTTAGGTTCAGGTGGAGGTTTTCCAGGAGTCCCATTGGCCATAATGTTTCCTCAAGTTAATTTCCATCTAGTGGATAGTATTGGGAAAAAAATTAAAGTCATCAATGCCGTAAAAGAGGAATTAGGACTCCATAACATTATTGTCCATCATGAACGTGTAGAAAAACTTGAAATTAAAGTAGATTTTATAACTTCTAGAGCAGTAGCTCCATTGGAAACATTAATCAATTGGTCTGGCGATAAGATCAGCATTTATCAGAATCACCCATTAAGAAATGGTTTTTTGTGTCTAAAGGGAGGGGATCTAAAAGAGGAGCTTAAGGGTTTTGAAAACGCAATAATACATCCGTTAAAAGAATATTTTGTAGAATCTTTTTTTGAAACTAAAAAGTTGGTTTTTTATCCTCTAAATTAATTGAGAACAAAGGAAGCAGAGAGTTTGAAGGGAGGTATCTCTACGTTGAACTTTTTTGTAGAAGTAAAATCGATCATAATGTAAGCACCTTTCATAGCACCCATGGCTGATGTAAGTAGACAACCGGATTTGTATTTGTGAACTTCGCCAGGATTAATAACAGGTTTTTTTCCTACAACGCCATTACCATTGACATATTGGGTTTTGTTTAAGGCCTCTATAATTTTCCAATGACGGGTCAATAATTGAACAGAACTTTTTCCTTGATTTTCAATTTTTATTCGATAAGTAAAGGCATAATGAGTAATATTGTCTTTGATAAAACTTCCTTCATAATCTGTTTCCACAGATATTTTAATTCCTCTTGTTATCTGTTGTATCATTTGACATTACAAAATTGAATTGTTATTGCTAATATAGTTAAAATTACTCTGATTGTGAATGACAAATAATTAAATAAAACCTTATTAATCAATAATTTCAAAAGACGAGGTATTCCCTACACCGATTAAAGAATCGTATTGATTTCCAAAATATCTGTAGTAAACCAATATCAAATATCGATTTTCAGTAAGGGCATGAGAACCGCAAAGAATATTATAAAGTTCAGACTGTGCCGTTTTTGCAACAAATTTGTAGTTGTAGATTCCTTGTTTTAGGAGTATTACACCTTCATAAGTTTGCAAAGCGGGATTATAATACATTTTGTTTTCCTCGTTCAATTCATAATTATTGAATTTTCCGTAAACAAAAATTTCTTGGTCTTTCAACTGTACGGGGGCAGACAAACTGAAATGTACCCAACTATAGTCTGCTTCAATATCTCCATTTTCGCTACCTTGATTGGTCCGAATTATGAAATCTCCATCCAAGTCTTGAATGAAGCTATAAGGGTATCCCCTTCGAAGAAAATTTGTAGCCAAGTAAGTTTCATACAAACGATTCAGCTCTACCATGCTGACGTTGGCACTTGTGATCTGAATGTTTTTGGTGTCAAAAAAAAGGTATTCATTTCCACCTTCAAATCGGCTTTCTGCATCATAGCGATATTCTAAGCGACTGCCATTATTGTATTGTGGTTTTAAATGATTTAGGGCAGAATTCCACTGTTCATTTTGTAGAATGGTAACGTATAATTGTTTTTGAGGATCTCGAAAATATTCTCCTTTTGGTGGGTTAATAGAAAATTGAATGCTTTGATGGGTTTGGTAAAATTCAAGATCACGAGTTCTAAATACTCCTGCCTCTACTGAGGCTCCCTCTTCATATATCAAAAATTTTCTGGAAAAAATCATCACATTATCTTCGTTAAATATTTCCAATATATAATTGCCTGATATTAAAAATTGCGTTTTTTCATTAGGCAAGCTTAATTGATAATGGGTGTAGGGTTGAAGTGTGTTGAAAGAGGTTTGATAATTTTCAATTCTTAAGTTGTCAAAACCTTTTAAATATTCATTTTGAAACAAATTGGAGGGAGTCCAGTCAAAATTAAAATATTTGATCTTGTAGTAATAATTCCTTTCATCTCCATTGAGATCGTCGAAATGTAATTGAAAAGGTTCTCCAAGACTTACTACAGGAAATTGGACTTCTTTATTTTTACTTTTAAAAACAATAGATTTGATGGAATGAGCATATAATGTTTTTTCAGGATTTTGTGCTAAAAGCATCTGAGAAAAGCAATACGCCCATACAAAATGTTTAAGCCTACATTTTTTTATCATATCGTAAAATTATGAATTTAAATGCATTTATAAGTTCATCGCCATACCGCTTTGACAAAAAGTTAAACGACTATTTAGAATTATTATAAATTAAGAAACTTTGCTATTTATTCATTTTAGGAGATGAGGCTTTATTAGTAAATTTGAAAGATTTTAGAAACTTTCATTTATGTCTGTAGACATTCGCATCCGAAGAGGTGCTTCGATTCACTTGAAAGGCGAGTCTGAAAAAATCTTATCAGACGGTTCCCCTTCCAAAACTTTTGCTCTAAAACCTGATAATTTCTTTGGAATAGTTCCTCGAATGATGATCAAAGAAGGTGAAAAAATTGCAAAAGGAGCTCCAGTTTTTCATTCCAAAAAAGACCCCCGGATTTTATTTGTTTCTCCTGTTTCCGGAACAGTAAAAGAGGTAATTAGAGGAGCAAAAAGAAAAATTTTAAAAATTGTCATCGAACAACAGGAGGGAGATTTCATAAACCACAAAATACCTGTTGCCAAATCTTTGAACCGTAAAAACATTACCGAGATTTTATTGGAAAGTGGTGCTTGGCCATTTTTGAAACAAAGACCATATGGTATTATTGCTGACCCTGACACTACCCCAAAATCTATTTATATTTCCACTTATACATCTGCCCCATTGGATGCTGATTTCCAATTTTTACTTAAAAATCACAAGGAAGAATTTCAAATTGGGATTGATATTTTAAACAACTTGGTGGAGAACCCTGTAGTGCTCTCTGTAGATTCAGCTTTTCCAGGATTTTTTGAAAAAATCAAAGGGGTTAAGATTTTGCGTATTAAAGGACCACACCCTGCAGGAAATGTTAGTATTCAAATACATAAACACATGCCCATCAACATAGGGGAAAAAGTTTGGGAGGTTCGTCCCGAAGATGTTGTTAATATAGGTAAACTTTTTACCGATGGACAATACAGTTCCCAACGAACTGTGGCTGTGGCCGGAGAATCGGTTTTGCAACCCCAATATATTAAAACTAAAATAGGCTCACTAATCACTTCTATAACAGATGTTACAGGTTTTGATAACACTCGGCAAAATCGCTTTATCAATGGTGATGTTTTGTCGGGTAAAGCAGAAGCTTTAGAAGGTCATCTGGACTTTTACAATAATATTTTGACCATCATTCCGGAAGGGAACGAATATAGAATGTTTGGTTGGTTGCCTTTTGTGGATAACAGAATCCCCAGTCTATCCAAAACCTCTTTATCTTGGTTGTTTGGAAGCAAAGGTTACAGTGTTGACACCAATATGAATGGGGAAGAACGTGCTTTCGTGGTCACTGGAGAAATGGAAAAAGTTTTCCCCATGGAGATTTATCCAATGCAACTTCTAAAAGCCTGCATGGCAGGAGATATCGAAAAAATGGAGGCTTTGGGGATTTACGAGGTTATTCCTGAGGACTTTGGACTGATTGACTATGCAAATACCTCCAAAATTGAGGCTCAGCAAATTATCAAAGAAGGAATTGAATTAATGATTAAAGAAGTAGGATAATAAATACATTATGAATTTTTTGAGGAATAAATTAGATGATTTAAAAAGACCTTTCGGCAAAGGTCAAAAATGGGAAAAGTACGCTCCGGCCATTAACGCTTTTGATACTTTTCTTTTTGTCCCTAACCACACTACTCATACCGGGGCCCATATTCGGGATGCAGTGGATCTTAAAAGAACAATGGTAACCGTTATCATAGCATTAATGCCTGCCTTGATTTATGGTATCTATAATACCGGATATCAACATTATGTTCAGACCGATCAGGCTTTCACTTTTCTAGATGCTTTTATTCATGGGTCTTGGAAAATCGTTCCCATGATTTTTGTATCCTATGTGGTGGGATTAACCATTGAATTTATTTTTGCGGTCTATCGAGGGCATGAAGTTAATGAAGGTTACTTGGTAACAGGTTTGTTGATCCCTATGATTATGCCTGTGGATATTCCCCTTTGGATGGTAGCCATTTCGGTCGCTTTTGCCGTTTTGATTGCCAAAGAAGCATTTGGGGGAACAGGAATGAACATTTTAAATCCTGCACTCACCGCTAGGGCTTTTGCATTTTTTGCCTATCCAACCTATATGTCAGGAAATAAAGTTTGGGTTTCTGAGGCATCCAATATTGATGGCATCTCGGGTGAGACTATTTTGGGAACCTTGGCTGCAGGAGGTAATGTCAATTATAGTTTCTTTGAAATGTTTCAAGGATCCATTCCTGGTTCTATTGCTGAGACTTCAGCGCTATTTGTCTTTATCGGCGCCGCTATACTGATCTTTACAGGAGTAGGAAGTTGGAGGATCATAGTAGGGAGTTTTATTGGAGCAGCTATTGTAGGATATTTATTCAACTTATGGGGTGCTAATGCATTGATGAGTTTTTCATGGCTCAACCACCTTGTGGTGGGAGGTTTTGCTTTTGGTGTAGTATTTATGGCCACTGACCCCGTATCCGCTGCGCAGACCAATAAGGGAAAATGGTTATATGGAATTCTAGTTGGAGTATTTTGTATTTTAATAAGGGTCTTCAATCCTGCTTACCCTGAAGGTGTAATGTTAGCCATTTTGTTGATGAATGTTTTTGCTCCCACTATCGACCATTATGTGATCCAAGGAAATATCAACAAACGTAAAAAAAGATGGGCTTCAGCCCTTAAAACAGCATAATTATGAACAGAGACTCCAACACATACACTTTTATCTTTGCAACTGCAATGGTATTTGTAGTTGCCTCAACTTTGGCTTTTACAGCTAGTTCGCTAAAATCCTTACAGGCTGAAAATGTCAGAAAGGAAAAAATGCAGAACATCCTCTCTACCATTGGCATTCAGACCAAAAGAGAGCAATCAGAAAACCTCTATAAAAAATACATTAATCAAACTCTTGCATTAGATCACTTAGGAAATGTAGATAAAACAATAGATGCTTTTCAAATCAAACTTAATAACGAGATCAAGAAACCCGTAAAAGAACAAAGATTCCCTCTATATAAAGCAGTGGTTGACAATATAAGTTATTACATTATTCCACTTCGCGGTTCCGGATTATGGGATGCTATCTGGGGTTACATAGCCCTAAAATCTGATATCAATACCATTCAAGGTGCAGTATTTGACCACAAGGCAGAAACTGCTGGACTAGGCGCTGAGATTACCCAACAATGGTTTATGGACCGATTCAAAGAAGAGAAAGTATTTGATCAATCGGGGCATTTGGTAGGGATTAATGTCTCCAAAACCAATAATGACCCCAAAGATACCGACAAGGATGATCACGAAGTTGATGCAATTTCGGGTGCTACCATCACAGGTGACGGTGTTACTGAAATGATCATTGAGCGACTAACACACTACCTTCCTTATTTTGAAAAAGAAAAAACAATAATTGCCTCGATAAAATAAAAACTATGGCAGATAAAGAATCAACTCATTCAAAAAAAAATACACTTTTATTCCTAAACAAGGAATCAGAGCCATTATTTTCAAAAAAAAACAGGACTTTATTAACTGATCCTTTAGATGATAACAATCCCATCACGGTTCAGGTTTTGGGTATTTGTTCTGCTTTAGCAATTACTGTTCAACTCAAACCTGCTTTAGTTATGAGTCTTTCTGTGGTCGCAGTGATGGGAGCCAGTAATGTGATAATATCCCTTTTAAGAAATTTAATCCCCAACAGAATCAGAATTATTGTTCAGTTGGTTGTAGTGGCCTCAATGGTAATTTTAGTCGATCAAATCCTTAGGGCTTACGCTTATGATGTGAGTAAACAGCTTTCTATTTTTATTGGATTGATAATAACCAATTGTATAGTAATGGGGCGCTTGGAAGCTTTTGCTCTTGGTAATGGGGTTTGGAAATCTTTTTTGGATGGTATTGGAAACGCTTCGGGGTACGGATTTATCCTAATTGTAGTGGCTTTCTTTAGAGAGCTTTTCGGATCGGGAAAACTTTTTGGCTATCAAATAATACCCGATATACTATATGAAATGGGGTATGAAAATAATGGTTTAATGTTATTGTCCCCAATGGCTTTGATTACCGTTGGAGTTTTTATTTGGATTCAGCGTGCACGAAACAGAAAACTTATCGAAAAAAACTAAATCATGGAGGGATATTTAAACTTATTTGTTAAAAGTATTTTTATTGAGAACATGATTTTCGCTTATTTTTTAGGGATGTGTTCCTATTTAGCGGTTTCCAAAACAGTAAAAACTGCTTTGGGTCTTGGCTTTGCCGTTATTTTTGTATTGGCCATAACAGTTCCAATCAATTTCTTGTTGGACACTTATCTTTTGCGTCCTGGAGCCCTAAAATGGTTAGACCCCTCCTATGCAGAGATTGATTTAAGCTTTTTGAGTTTTATTATGTTCATTGCTGTAATTGCTTCCATGGTTCAATTAGTAGAAATGATTGTAGAAAAATTCGCTCCTGCCTTGTATGGAGCTTTGGGAATTTTCCTTCCTCTGATTGCGGTGAATTGTGCTATATTGGGAGGATCACTGTTCATGCAGCAAAAAGATTTTTCCGGAGTTTCAGAATCTGCTGTTTATGGATTGGGTTCAGGAATCGGATGGCTATTAGCCATTTTGGCAATTGCAGCCATAAGGGAAAAGATCATTTATTCAAATGTACCAGCTCCACTTCGCGGGCTGGGCATTACCTTTA
>JBMTKF010000022.1:0-39773 GCA_049439205.1 Flavobacteriaceae bacterium
TTTGAGCAAAGAGGAGATAGAAAAGAAAATTCGGGAGTCGCGAAAGGCCATGGAAAACGCTGCCAAAGATCTCGACTTTATTGAAGCAGCAAGGCTTAGGGACGATATAAAATCTTTGCAGAACCAACTGCAATAAAAAAGGCTCGATCAACAACCGAGCCTTTTTACACTATAATAAAATTAATTCATTTACTTAATTGAAATCATTTTTTTAGGTTGAGGCAAGGCCTCTGCTTTTTTGGGGAGACTGACCGTCAAAATTCCATCCTTGTAACTTGCGCTGATTTTATCAGCAGATACAGTTTCAGGAACAGTGAATGATCTTTTAAAAGAGCTGTAGCCAAATTCCTTGCGGGTAAAGCTACCGTTTTTTTCAGTAGATTTTGAGTCAATCTCAGAGGAGATTGTCAATACACCCTCTTCCAACTCAATTATAAAATCACTTTTATTCTTTCCAGGAGCAGCCAATTCAATATTAAAATGATCATCGGCTTCAATAATATTGGTTGCAGGAAGAGATTTACTGATATGGTTCCAATCTTGATTATGGAATAAATCATCGATCAAGGATGTAAATACGGGGTTTTGTCTTTTAATTAAATTCATGACTTTAAGATTTTTAATTATAATTTTTTTTAAAGTCTAATTCAAATCCTATACCAACAAAAAATAAGTGACAATATGTCGGTAAATTCTTAAAAATTAATGTCAAAATGACAATCAGAGTGCTTCTTGTACCTTTTGCGCGGCTTCTTCAAAGGCTATAGCAGATAAAACATTAAGTCCGGAATCATCGATTAATTTCTTGGCAATGTCGGCATTGGTTCCTTGTAAACGAACAATAATAGGAACTTTTATGGCGTCTCCCATATTTTTATAGGCATCTACGATTCCCTGAGCTACCCGGTCGCAACGAACGATCCCTCCAAAGATATTAACCAAAATAGCTGCCACATTAGGATCCTTTAAGATCAATCGAAAAGCAGTCTCAACACGCGCAGCATCGGCAGTGCCTCCTACGTCTAAAAAGTTGGCTGGAGATCCACCGGACTGTTTGATCAAATCCATTGTCGCCATGGCCAATCCAGCTCCGTTGACCATACATCCTACGTTTCCATCCAGTGCCACATAGTTGAGTCCAACCTGACGCGCTTCTACTTCAGTAGGGTTTTCTTCGGACAGGTCTCTGAGTTCTAGGTATTCCTTATGTCTAAACAGGGCATTGTCGTCCAAAGTTACCTTGGCATCTACGGCAATGATCTTGTCATCAGAAGTTTTTAAAACGGGATTGATCTCAAAAAGAGAAGCATCGGCTCCCACATAGGCATCGTACAATGCGGTAATGAATTTTACCATTCCTTTATAAGCTACACCACTTAAACCTAGATTAAAAGCCACATTTCGGGCTTGAAAACTTTGAAGTCCATGGGCTGGATCAATTTCTTCCGTAAAAATCAACTCGGGAGTTTTTTCAGCAACCGCTTCAATGTCCATTCCTCCTTCAGTAGAATACATGATCATGTTGTTTCCAGTGGACCGGTTTAGTAAAACCGAAACATAAAATTCTTTGGGCTCTGAATCTCCGGGGTAATAAACATCTTCGGCGATCAGTAACCTACTGACTTTTTTACCCTCCGGCGGAGTCTGGGGCGTGATTAATTGCATCCCAATTATCTGATCTGATATGGATTTTACCTCATCCAAGCTTTTGGCCAATTTGACCCCTCCGCCTTTACCGCGACCTCCGGCATGGATTTGGGCTTTGATCACATACCATGAGGTTCCCGTATCTGCTGTTAGCTTTTCTGCTGCGGATACTGCTTCATCAGAATTGTTGGCTACAATACCATTTTGAACGGCTACGCCAAAGTTGGCTAAAATCTCCTTGCCCTGATATTCGTGTAAATTCATTCTTTGATCTTTATGCCCCAAAAATAGTAAATCACCACTGAATAATACGCCATAAGTAGAAAAGTATAATGTTACATATACAACAATAAGTTTGATTTTTATAAAATCTCATATTTTAGTGCGGTGGTTTTATTTTTGAGATTAATTTTGCCGTAGATTAAATAGTTCAAAAGTGACGAACAATGATTTATTGGCCATTGCCTCTGAGTTTGGCAATCCACTCTATGTATATGACGCAGCAAAAATATCCTCACAATACCAAAGATTAACTTCTGCCTTCAGCAGTATAGGAGATCTGAGGATCAATTACGCCGCTAAGGCGTTATCTAATCTTTCTGTCCTAAAGCTGATGGGACAATTGGGTTCTGGACTGGATACGGTTTCCATCCAGGAGGTACAATTGGGTTTGGCAGCGGGTTTTGAACCTAAGGCCATTATTTATACCCCCAACGGGGTTTCCCTGAAAGAAATAGAAGAAGTTGCCAAAATGGGGGTTCAAATCAATATTGACAACCTTTCGTTATTGGAGCAATTCGGGGCGCGACATCCCAAAACACCCGTTTGTATCAGAATCAACCCCCACGTAATGGCGGGCGGGAACAGCAACATCTCTGTGGGACATATCGACTCCAAATTCGGTGTTTCCATACATCAGATCCCACATTTACTGCGTATTGTAGAAAACACCACCATGAACATCAATGGCATCCACATGCATACAGGTAGCGATATACTTGATATCGATGTTTTTTTGCATGCGGCCGAAATTTTATTCGACACTGCAAAATATTTTAAAAATTTAAAGTTTTTAGATTTTGGAAGCGGTTTTAAAGTGCCCTATCAACAAAATGATATAGAAACCAATATTGAAGAGCTGGGCGAAAAATTATCCAAAAGATTTATTGATTTTTGTAAGGAATACGGTCACGAATTACAATTGATCTTTGAACCCGGAAAATTTTTGGTTAGCCAGGCAGGACATTTTGTGACTCAGGTCAATGTGGTCAAACAAACCACTTCTACTGTTTTTGCTCAGGTAGACAGTGGCTTTAACCATCTGATCCGCCCAATGCTCTACGGTTCCTATCATCATATAGAAAACCTCTCCAATCCAAAGGGGAAAGAACGCTTTTATTCCGTGGTAGGGTATATTTGTGAAACAGATACTTTTGGGAGCAACCGAAAAATAGCAGAAATCACCGAGGGAGACCTTTTGGTGTTTAGAAACTGTGGTGCCTATTGCTTTTCTATGGCCAGTAATTATAATTCCCGATATCGCCCTGCAGAGGTACTGTGGTATGAGGGCAAAGCGCATTTGGTTCGGAAAAGAGAAACCTTTGAGGACATTCTTCACAATCAGGTGGAAATGGATTATTCTGAAGAAGTTCCTAAGCAAAAAGCCTAGGCAATCACCCCTGATCCCAACAACTCAGAATCTTTGTACCAAGCCACAAACTGCCCGGAAGTAATGGCATATTGTGGTTGATCAAACAACACATAAAAGGCATCGGCTTGAGGGATGAGGGTCGCTTTTTGTAGGGTTTGACGATATCGTATTCGCGCCATCACCTCCATCGGTTCCCCTTGAGTGGTTTTTAAATCCTCACGTACCCAATGTACATCGGCAAGACTGACTTTAAGGGCTTGGCCAAATAAACCGGGATGATCTTTGCCCTGTCCTACATAGACAACATTTTCAACCACATCGAGATCAATCACAAATAAAGGTTCAGGGGTTCCGCCTACAGCCAACCCTTTGCGTTGACCAATAGTAAAAAAATGTGCGCCTTGGTGGATTCCCACGACTTTTCCATTGATGGTTTTATAGCGGATCTTTTGAGATTGGGCGATTAAGGTTTTCGGTGTTTGTTTAGCATTGTAAAAATCCTTAGGTATTTCAATAATTCTACCAGTTTTGGGTTGTAATTGTTGTTGTAAAAAATCGGGTAAACTCACCTTTCCAATAAAACAAAGGCCTTGAGAGTCTTTTTTTTCAGCGGTAACCAAATTCATTTCCTGAGCGATTTTGCGTACCTCTGATTTTTGCATATGACCAATGGGAAAAAGCGTTTTAGCTAATTGATCCTGAGTCAATTGACAGAGGAAATAGGATTGATCTTTTTTGCCATCCGCACCACTAATCAATCTGTAAACACTCTTGTTTTCTATAGAAAATGCTTCTTTTTGACAATAATGCCCTGTAGCCACGTAATCTGCCCCCAAAGACAGAGAAATTTTTAAAAAAACGTCAAACTTAATTTCCCGGTTACAAAGCACATCTGGATTGGGAGTTCTTCCCGCAGCATATTCGTTGAACATATAGTCCACGATACGTTTTTTATATTCAGCACTTAAATCTATAGTTTGAAAAGGAATTTCCAACTTTTCAGCCACCAGCATTGCATCATTGCTGTCTTCCAGCCAGGGACATTCATTGGAGAGGGTCACCGACTCATCATGCCAGTTTTTCATAAACAGGGCGATTACGTCATGTCCAGCTTCTTTAAGAAGATGTGCTGCAACACTCGAGTCAACGCCTCCCGATAGCCCAACAATAACCCTTTTCTTTTTCATGGGGCAAAGTTACACCAAGAAATTAAATTCTGATTCTTATTACAAGACCTATCTACCGCGAGCTTTTTTTTGCTTTTCGGCTTCTTCCATTGCCTTTTGCAAACGAGCTGAAAAGCCACCAGCCTTTTTGGGTTTCTTTTTGTTCTCCTCGATTTGGGCATGGATCTTTTGGTCATCAATGATATAATTCTTAATCACCAACATCAAAAAGATGGTCAACAGATTGGAAACAAAATAGTACAAACTCAATCCACTGGCATAGTTGTTAAAGAAAAATAACATCATCAGGGGCATCAGATACATGATAATCTTCATATTTGGCATACCCGGTTGCTGAGGTATGGTTTGCTGTCCGGTAGTCATCTGTGTATAAAAGAAAATGGCCACAGAAGCTAAAATGGGAAATAAACTAACATGGTCACCGTAAAATGGAATGTTAAATCCTAACTCTAAGATAGAATCATATGAAGAAAGATCGTCAGCCCAAAGGAAACTCTTTTTACGCAGTTCAAAAGCAACAGGGAAAAAAGTGAAAAGAGCATAAAAAACAGGAAGTTGCAACAAAGCCGGGATACAACCTGCCATGGGATTGGCTCCAGCACGGTTATATAGGCTCATTGTTTCCTGCTGGCGTTTGACAGCATTGTCTTTATATTTTTTGTTCAGTTCCTCAATCTCAGGTCGTAAAACCTTCATTTTTATCTGAGAGACATATGACTTGTAAGTTACTGGGGACATAGCCAAACGAACGATAATGGTCATCAAAATTATGGCGATTCCATGTGGTAAAAAGGAGGATAAAAATCCAAACAAGGGCAAAAAAATAAAGCGGTTGAGCCATCCAAAAATTCCCCAACCCAAAGGGATAGAAGATTCCAAATCTCGACCGTAAGATTTTAAGGTTTGATAATCGGTGGTTCCAAAATAATACACAAACCGACTTTCAAATTCCCCTGATTGATAAGTCAATGGAATTTTTACGCCAAATTTTTTGGTAAAGACCTTATCTAAAGACTTGTCATCTGCCAGGTTATCCGATGTAACATTAAGTTTTTCTATAGGTTTTTCGGGAATCAAAATGGCACTAAAAAAGTGTTGTCTAAAAGAAATCCATCTAACATCCTCAGGGGATTCTTTATCACTTCCACTTAGGGATAAGTAATCTATTTTATCACCTTCATATCCATATGTGAGTTCAGTGTAACGTCCCTCGTAATCAATACTTTTGGAGTTACGGAAAGCATTGGTTTCCCATGATAATAACGCTGGCTCACTGCTGTCCAACAGAGTCGAAATTCCCGAAGATTTAATGGTAAAATCAACCAAAAAACGCTCTGCGTCAATGGCATAAACAAATTCCAAATACTGGTTAGGTGAAATGTCCGCTTTGAGAGATAGTGTTTGTTTTCCTTTTATGGAAACTAGTTGAGGAGAAAAATAAAAATCTTTGGTGTTGAGTCTTCGACCATCTTTTGTCGTGAACTGAACATTGAATTGAGTATTTCCCTCTTTTACCAATTCCAAGGGTTGATCAAGGTAATCGGTATAATCTTTGAGTCGAACAAGCTCAAGCAACCCTCCCTTAGGATTAACTTTTATAAAAAGATCCTTATTCTCAATTATTTGGGTATCAGCACCCTTATCAGTTATCCAATTACTGAAAATCCCAAAAGTACTTTGTAGGTTAATTCTATTAAGGGAGTCGTTTAATTGGATAGAAGGCACTTCATTCTTTTCAGTTACGACTTCAGTTTTTTCTGGTTGTGCGGATGGATTTGTACCCTCTTCAGGCCTATTGACATAAAGCATCCATGTAAGTATCATTGCAATGAGAATGAATCCAATGAATTGATAAGGGTCAAATTTTCTTTCTTCCATGGGAATTAGCTCGGTTGCTGTTTGCTAAGATAGTTAATACTGGCTTTAATAAAATCTACAAATAAAGGATGTGGGTTGGAAACAGTACTTTTGTACTCAGGGTGAAACTGTACACCAACAAACCAAGGGTGATCTTGATTTTCAATAATTTCCACCAAACCGGTTTCCGGATTAACTCCGGAAACTTTTAAAGGTCCCTTTTCAAAAACCTCTTTTTTGTAGTGGTTATTAAACTCAAAACGATGGCGGTGGCGCTCGGTGATATCTTCTTTTCCGTATACCTCAGCTACTTTACTGCCATGTGTTAGGTTGCAATTCCATGATCCCAAGCGCATGGTCCCTCCTTTGTTGACTACTCCTTTTTGACTTTCCATCAAGTCGATAACGGGGTAATCTGTATTCTCGTCTATCTCGGTAGAATTCGCATTGGTTTGCATCAATACATTTCTGGCGTATTCGATAACTGCCATTTGCATGCCCAAGCAGATTCCGAAAAAGGGAATGTTTTTTTCCCTGACATAGCTAATTGCATCTATTTTACCTTCGATCCCCCTGCCTCCAAAACCGGGGGCTACAATTAGACCGTGAAGTTGCTTGAGCTGTTCTTCAGCGTTAATCTGATTCAGAAATTCAGAATGAATACTAACAACCTCTATCTCGGCTTCATTAATTGCTCCGGCGTGAATGATGGCTTCCAGTATCGATTTGTAAGAATCTTGTAACTCAACGTATTTTCCTACCAAACCGATTTTGACTTTTCGTTTTGGGTTTTTGTATTTTTCCAAAAAAGACTTCCAATGATCCAAATTCAACTTCGATTTGGCGGTCAACTTTAATTTATCCAAAACCACACAATCTAATCCTTCCTCCAACATTTTCATTGGAACGTCGTAAATTGTATCAACGTCTATGGATTGAATGACCGCTTGGGGTCTTACATTACAAAAGAGGGCCAATTTTTTCCGGAGGTCTTCGGACAATTTATGCTCTGTTCTACAGACCAACACGTCGGCTTTGATTCCACTTTCCATAAGAGATTTTACAGAATGTTGAGTAGGTTTTGTTTTCAGCTCCCCAGCAGCAGACAGATAAGGAATCAAAGTAAGGTGGATAACCATGGCATTCTCCTCCCCCAATTCATAGATCAGTTGACGAACGGATTCGATATAAGGGAGGGATTCGATGTCCCCTACCGTTCCTCCGATTTCGGTTATAACGATATCATAGTTGCCGCTGTTTCCAAGCAATTGCATTCTGTCTTTGATTTCGTTGGTTATGTGAGGAACTACCTGTACAGTTTTTCCTAAAAATTCTCCCCGACGTTCTTTTTCAATAACACTTTGATAAACTCTTCCTGTAGTTACATTGTTGGCCTGGGATGTATTGATGTTCAAAAACCTTTCATAGTGCCCCAAGTCCAAATCAGTCTCAGCCCCATCGTCAGTTACATAACATTCACCATGCTCGTATGGGTTGAGAGTTCCAGGATCAACGTTGATGTAGGGGTCAAATTTTTGGATGGTAACCTTAAAACTCTGAGCCTGAAGTAACTTGGCTAATGATGCCGCTATAATTCCTTTTCCAAGGGATGATGTAACACCTCCTGTAACAAAAATATACTTTATCTCCGGCATCCGGTTTGTTTTATATAATGACTAACCGGGCTCAAATTTACAAAATCCCGAATTACTTTTGGGCATTTCTGCTATTTCTTTAGCTCAATGATTTCATAATCTTTGTGTTGCAGTAAAAAATAGCCTGTGTTTTCAAAACTCTTATTTTGTTTTTGATAGAGAAATCGGTGCTCCTGATAATCTGTCTCCCCAATTTTGTCAATGGATTTGAGGTTACCCAAGTAGGCATTTCTCAAGATCAAATCTATCGTAAGATCGTAGGCCCTGATGGCGGTTCGATTGGGGGGTTTACCAAAGGTTCTGATATAATGTTTTTGAAAATGATTGTACTCAGCCAACTTCAATGGTAATCGATCCGCAGTGTATGTAAACTTTAAGTCACCCAGTTGATTAAGGGATAAGTTGGGGTTTTCATATGCATTACCACGGTAAGTGGTAAACAATTGGACTTCTCTAAGTTCTGACTGCTGGGCACTCATCTGAGAACTGGCACTAGAAATCAACGAAAAGTCTTGGCTTTCAAGAATTACCTTGTTAGGAAGGGAATCAACCAAAAGAGAATCAACCAAATCAGGTATTAAATAATTACTTTTTTCAGGGCGCAGAATCGTTGCCTTAGGGAACAATTCTAAAAGGTCTTTTTCAACGGATCGACTCAAAGAATCAACCACCAAAACAATATTGTCTTCTCGATTCAATGTCTGATCCAAATACTCAAACATTCTTTTCCTGAGGAAATTCTTGGACGTAACTGACTGATAGACTAGCTCCCTAAGAGCCACGGGATTGGTCGAAAGAGGAGCAAACTTAGGAATTTTGAGAACTTGGGACTTAGTCGATAAATAGTCAAAATTGGTAGGAATCAATGGACCAATTATAGCGTCGGTATCTGAAAAATCATGTGTATCAACAATTTCATTTACCCTAGAGATGTTATTTTGAGTATCATAGACATTGAGTTTTACAGAAATCCCGTAATTATTTAAGGTATCTAATGCAAGCAATACACCTGAGTAAAAATCTGCAGAAAGAGTGTGCAAATTACGGCTTTGCAAAAGCCTATGGGTATCCTCTATAGAGTCATATTCTATCTCTTTGGCTTTGAATGGTAACAAAAGAACTAATTCAATTTCATGGGATTCTTTGAGTGAGTCCAAAAGGGAAAGTCGCTCTACCAAGAGGTCATCCTGAATCTTAAGCTTTCCTTTGGCTTCGCCTGGAACCCTCAAAATCATTCCTGTTTGCAATCCTGACGCTGACAGGTTAGGATTGAGGGAATCCAATACCTTTTGCGTTACCCCAATTTTTTTTTCTATGCGATAATAACCTTCCTTGGGGGCCACTTTATAATAGTTAAAATTACTGTCCCAAGTCATATCTAAAGTTTCACTTTCGGTTGTTGAAGCCATAATTGGAACACGAATTTCCATACCCTGCTTAAGTCCTTTTTTGATCTGAGGATTTAAAGCCTCCAATTCAGGAATGGTCATCTGAAAATTATATGCTATGCGCCATTTAGTCTCTTTGGGTTTTACGACATAGGATTTGGTATTTTGATCTGCCTCTATTGATGGCTCTGGGACTTCCTCAAACGTTAATGGATATATAGGAATACGCAAAACCATTCGCTTTCTTAACCCTATTTTGTTTAGTAGGGGGTTGTACTCATATAGCTGAGATTCTGTGATGTTATACTTACGGGTAATCCCAAAGACAGTCTCTTTTTTCTTGACCTTGTGAGAAAGAAACTTCTCAGGCATCTCCTGTGCTTTGGAAAAAAGGATCCCGCACAAAAGAAGAACAATGAAAAGAGTTACATTTTTTTTCAATTTATTTTTTCTTTAGGTCTATTCCCATTCAATGGTAGCGGGAGGTTTGGAACTGATGTCATAAACCACTCGATTGACCCCTTTTACCTTATTGATGATTTCATTGGACATTTTTTGTAAAAAAGAATAGGGCAAATCTACCCAATCTGCTGTCATTCCGTCAGTAGATTGTACAGCACGCAAGGCAACGCACTTTTCATAGGTTCGTTCATCACCCATCACCCCAACACTGTTGACGGGCAAGAGCATTGCACCTGCCTGCCATACCTGATCGTAAAGATTCCAAGATTTCAATCCATTGATAAAAATGGCATCGACCTCTTGCAACATACGTACCTTTTCTGCGGTAATGTCACCCAAAATTCTGATGCCCAATCCGGGTCCCGGAAAAGGATGACGGCCCAGAAGTTCAGGATCGATCCCGATACTGGCACCTACCCGCCTTACTTCGTCTTTAAATAACATCTTAAGTGGCTCAACCAGTTTTAGCTTCATATAATCAGGTAATCCACCCACATTGTGATGTGATTTAATAGTCGCCGAAGGGCCATTGACAGAAATGGATTCGATTACATCGGGATAAATGGTGCCTTGAGCCAACCAACTTACCCCTGCTGTTTTCTTAGACTCATCATCAAAGACATCAATAAAAGTTTTCCCGATAATTTTTCTTTTTTTCTCAGGATCGGTCTCTCCTTTCAAAGCTTTTAGGAATTGATCAGTAGCATCAACCCCTTTGACGTTCAATCCCATTCCTTGGTATTGGTTCAGCACACTCTCAAACTCATTTTTTCTCAACAAACCATTATTGACAAAAATACATTGCAGATGTGGACCAATGGCTTTGTGAAGTAAAACTCCTGCCACTGTGGAGTCAACACCACCCGATAATCCCAAAATCACTTTTTGGTCACCTACGGTTTCCCTGATTTCTTTAACAGTCATTTCAACAAAAGAATCGGGAGTCCAATCTTGTTGAACTCCAGCAATTTTGATCAAAAAGTTTTCCAAAAGCTTTTTTCCATCGGTGGTATGATAAACCTCCGGGTGGAACTGAATTCCAAAAGTAGTTTCCCCTTCAATACAATAGGCAGCGTTTTTGACATCTTCGGTGCTGGCCAGTAGGATACCTCTGTCAGGCAACTGGTCGATCGTGTCGCTATGGCTCATCCATACTTGACTGCCTTTATTAATTCCTTCAAAAAAGATTTCCCCGGATTGAATAAAAGATAGATTTGCCCTGCCGTATTCACGGGTGTTTGACGGTTTAACAACCCCTCCAGAGAAATGAGCCAAATACTGCGCACCATAGCAAACCGCCAACAATGGTAATTCACCTCTTATGTTAAAAAGGTTAGGATGAGGTGCCTCCTCTGATCGAACTGAATAGGGAGAGCCTGAAAGTATGACGGCATTGAACTCCTTGGGGTTCTTTGGTGGATTATTAAAGGGATAAATTTCACAAAAAATAAACAGTTCTCTAACACGTCTGGCGATCAATTGGGTGTATTGTGATCCAAAATCAAGAATCAATACTTTGTTTTGCATCTGCCAAAAGTACAATATATTCAGTTGTTTTGAATTGGCAAAAAAAGGATTTTATTAAAAAAAAATGTTGGTAAATATCAGCCCTCAATTACATAAAATTCGGCAGATAGAGGCTCAAAAGTTTCCATCAGAAAATCGATAAATTCTACGCCATGTTGGAGATAAAAATCACTAAAGTTTTCCACCCTTTCTTGCATATGTCCTCCGGGAAATAATTTTTCTTGCAAAAGTACCAAACGCTCAATGTGATCTTTCAATTTTATTTTTTGGGCTTTGAGCAGGCGATGCTCCAAACGGTCGATCCCGTTAAATTGCTTGGATTTTTGAGCTTGGACAGCTCCCTTAAAGGAGGCGTCCGTTTCTAGGATCAGTGACTCTAAATATTCAAACTGCTCCTCCAAGAGCTTTTTAAAAGATGACAAATCCAAATCAATATTACTGATCTGCCTGACTTTTTTGTTGATCAATGCACTTCTTTTGAGAAAGAGATCTTTTAACTCCAGTTTGAACTTACTGATTTTACGGATATTTTTTTTACTGATCACCAAGGCTGAGTTTCGTAAAATCAAAAGCGGAAAAGGTACCTTTTGGGTGTCAAAAAAAGATTTTAACTCCAGCCAATAAGCTAGCTCTCCACCGCCTCCAAAATAGGCAATATTGGGTAAGATGGCCTCCTGATATAGGGGTCGCATTAGGACATTGGGCGAAAACTTTTCTGGGGATTGCTCAACCCAATCCATCATTTTTGATGTATCAATAATTTTCTCTTTTCCCTCCCACGAAAAACCATTTTCATTTTTTACCAACCGATGTCTTTTGCCATTTTCAAAAAAAAACAAATTTAAATCTCGCGGATTTACTTGAGGCTTGTATTGTGGATTGTAATCCTTTTTCAGATTTTCAATTTGGGAAAGTACACTTTGCGAGCAAATTTGTTTTTGTAATTCTTCCTTCAAATAGGGTACAAAGTGTTTTTTTAGTGCCTTATCATCCCCATCGATTATCAACAGCCCAAAGACCTCAAAAAGAGAATTTACAAAGATTCTGGTCGCATGGGACAAATCACCTCCGGTCTCATAGCTTTTTTTGATTAAAGCTTTTAATGCATTAGCATTGATACTACTGCCCAGTTCTTGTTTGAATAAATCCAAAAGCGGCTTTAAACTCTGGGTTTTTATTTTTCCCACAGCTCCAACCGACTTAGTATTCCATCGGAATTTTTTACCCTGGAAAATAAATGAACTGATTTCCTCAAAGTCATGGTCTTCTGTCGCCATCCAATAAATGGGAACAAAATCCAAATCGGGATATTTGTCATTTAGTTGACGGCATAGTTTAATGGTACTAACAATTTTGTAAATAAAATAGAGCGGTCCGGTCATCAAACACAACTGATGTCCAGTGGTAACCGTTAGAGTATTCTCATTTTCGAGCACTTGGAGGTTCTCAGCTACCGAGGAGGACATCTCTATATCACGGTACTGCTGGTTCAGCGTCTCACAAAGAGTTTTTCTAATCCTTGGAGAAAAAGCTTTCTTTTTTTTTAATGCTTGTTGATAAAGGTTTTTAAAGCTGGGAACACCACTGTGAAATAACTGTAATTCCTTTTTATCGTTAAGATAATCACACATCAATTCGGAAAAATATCCGGTATCGATAAAGGGAATATGATGCGCTTTCATCATCATTTTAGTTTAAAGATAGGAGTGTTTTTTCAATCTCCAAGTGGTTTAATTTTTATCGGAATGGCGTAAAGGTCAAAATCGGTTGCATCTGTGATTTCAACATCTGTAAAATCAGCAAGCTTTAGGTAATACTTTTTTGCATCGATCAACACTTGGTTATCAACATCTGGAGAGTCGATTTCGGTTCTACCAACAAAGTGTTCACCTTGTTTTCGATCAATCACACATCGGTAGATTTTACCAACCTTTTTTTGATTTTGTTCCCAAGAGATTTCGGATTGTATTTTCATGATCTCGTTGGCACGCTCTTGCTTGACCTCTTGAGGTACATTATCCGCCAATTGATGGGCAAGGGTGTTTTCCTCATGGCTATAGGTAAAGCAGCCCAAACGTTCAAATCGCATGGCTTTTACCCATTGCTTAAGGGTTTCAAAATCAGTATCTGTTTCGCCGGGATAACCGACAATCAGTGTTGTTCTCAATGCAATTTCAGGCAGTATTTTCCGGATGTTTTGAATCAAATCCGTTGTCTTTTTTTGAGTCGTACCCCTGCGCATGGATTTGAGAATGTGATCAGAAATGTGCTGTAACGGTATATCTAAATAATTACAAATCTTAGGCTCATTCTTCATCACCTCTATAACATCCATAGGAAAACCGGTAGGAAAGGCATAGTGCATTCGTATCCATTGTATCCCCGACACCTTAGCCAAAGCCCGAAGTAAATCGGCCAATCGTCTTTTTTGGTAAAGGTCCAAACCGTAATAGGTCAAATCTTGTGCGATCAACAGAAGTTCTTTGACTCCATTTTGTGCTAGTTTTTCAGCCCTTTGAACCAATTCCCCTATGGGAGTAGAACAGTGTTTACCACGCATTAGGGGAATGGCACAAAAAGAACAGGGACGGTCGCAACCTTCGGAAACTTTAAAGTAAGCGTAATTTTTGGGGGTTGTAGTCTGACGTTCTCCCAATAATTCGTGTTTGTAATCCGCGCCTAAGGCCTTGAGTAATTGGGGCAAATCGGTAGTGCCAAAATAGGCATCCACTTCTGGCATCTCCTTTTGCAAATCCGTTTTGTAACGCTCACTCAAACAGCCGGTGACAAAAAGCTGGTCGATATCGCCAGATTGCTTTTTTTGAATTTGCTCCAAAATGGTATTGACTGATTCCTCTTTGGCATTGTCGATAAAGCCACAGGTGTTGACCACCACAATATTCCCTTCGTCCTCGTGAACCACATTTTTGTTATTTGCATTTAACTGCCCCATCAATACCTCCGAATCATAGAGGTTTTTAGAACAACCCATGGTAATGACATTAATCTTGTTTTGCTTTCTACTTTTGGTTCTCAACAGCTTTTATTTAATTCAGTTCAACATCTAATTGTTTTTTTAGAAATGCCAGGGCGGCCAGTTCAGCTTGACGGTGATTGGGAGTACTCAAATGAGAAATAATCACATGATCTCCTGCTTCAGGAAAAGCTACTTTTTGTTTTTTATCTTCGGGGGTACCCAGCTGTTCAAACATCCGCAACATGGCAGGTATAGAGACTACCTTGTCCTGTTCCTCCTCATTTTTATAATAATATCCCATAAAGACAGGAGCGATAATCCTCTGAAAAACCTCTGGGCGCATCCCTGTTTCGATTAGTTTTTGTAATTCAACGGTGGACTCCAAGCGGTAACGGATTGTCCAGTAGTTCTTTTTTTCCTCCGTAATATTGTTCATGGTGTGGTATTTACTCCCCAGTACCCATTCGGCAATTTGAAGTCCCCAAGGCAAAGTCAATATTTTGGATTTGGGATCGTAAATTTCGACATTGGGGCTAAACAGTATCAAAGCGGCGATTTGTGGATCATTACCCAAAATTAAGGACAGCGTCCCTCCAGTGGAACTGGAAATAACGATTACCTTTTCGCCAATTTTTTTGGCAACGGCCAATGCTTCTGTTGCACTATGAAGGTATTTTTGACCCGTAAAATTCAACATGGGCTCTTGTTCAATCAATCCATGGTCACTTAGACGGGGCAGGTAGAGGTTAGCTTTTAAAGCATGAGCAATATTGCGGTGTACGGGATCACCCTCCTTGGTACTGGCAGAAAATCCGTGCAAGTACAATATACTATAAGCTGTTTTTTGAGGGATGGAATCATAAAATTCCAATTGAGAGGCATTGCCCGTTTTGATGTTGTCCAAAGTCGACTCCTGGTTATTGATCCAGTCTTTAAGTTCGGAAAGTGGACGTGAAATTTTAGGCTGTGGCAGCTCCAAATCTGGAGCTTCAATTTCCGGTCCTATCATGAAGAGTCCAAATAAAACTGACAGTACAAACAGCGTATTTTCTAAAATTTTCATCAAATTTGGCTTAACTAAAAAAACTTCCTACAAAGGTTCCTGCATCAAATAACTGCAGGTCTTCCAGTCCTTCCCCAATGCCAATGTACTTAACTGGAATTTGAAATTGATCGGAGATCCCTATAACCACTCCCCCCTTGGCTGTTCCATCCAGTTTGGTGATGGCCAGCGCAGTTACTTCGGTGGCAGCAGTAAACTGTTTAGCTTGCTCAAAGGCATTTTGACCGGTTGATCCATCCAATACCAAAAGCACCTCGTGGGGTGCATTGGGAACGACTCTATCCATTACTTTTTTGACTTTGGTCAATTCGTTCATCAAATTGATCTTGTTGTGCAATCGCCCCGCTGTATCAATGATTACCAAATCACTTTTTTTAGCTACCGCAGACTTTAGTGTGTCAAAAGCAACAGAGGCAGGATCACTGCCCATTTCTTGCTTGACAATGTCCACACCTACACGATCAGCCCAGATCTCCAGTTGATCTATCGCGCCAGCCCTAAAAGTATCCGCCGCACCCAACATAACCTTCTTACCTCCGGCCTTGAAATGATGTGCCAACTTACCTATGGTGGTTGTTTTGCCCACTCCATTGACACCCACTACCATAATCACTTTTGGATTGTTGGGCAAATCTGTGTCAAAACCATTTACTTCGTCTTGTTGGTGATGCATGATCAGGGTGGTAATTTCCTCACGTAAGATTTGAACCAGTTCGGAAGTCAATAAATACTTGTCTTTAGACACTCTTACCTCCAAAGCATCGATGATCTTTAGGGTAGTGGATACACCTACATCAGATCGGATCAACACCTCTTCCAATTCGTCGAGAAAATCTGCATCTATCCTAGACTTCCCTGCTATAGCTGTTCCTAATTTAGAGAAAAAGGATTTTTTTGAAGCCGAAAGGCCTTTGTCCAATTGCTCTTTTTTTTTCGAACTAAAAATAGATTTTAAAAAACTCATAGGTTTACCTATAAAAAAAGCTACTGTAAAAGTAGCTTTTATTTAGGAGAGAACTAAAAATTATTGCTTACTCAACCAATCATTGACCTGATCAGGGGTTGTGATGGTTTCTACAAAAGAATAAAAGTTAGAATCGTTTTTCTTTACCATCTTAATGGCTTTCGTTAATTTTTTGGAACCCGTTTGAAGAGTTGCTACCGATTTCTTTGCCATAACTACTTAATTTCTTTATGAAGGGTCATACGTTTGAGAATAGGATTGAACTTTTTCATCTCTAATCGATCGGGTGTATTCTTTTTATTTTTGGTAGTGATATATCGAGAAGTTCCAGGCTGACCTGATTCTTTGTGTTCTGTACACTCTAATATAACTTGAACTCTGTTTCCTTTCTTGGCCATGCTAATATCTATAAAATGCCTTGAGCTCTTGCCTCTTTAATCACAGCGCTAATCCCTTTTTTGTTGATGGTTTTCAAAACGGAAGCTTTGATCTTTAAGGTAATCCATTTGTCTTCTTCGGGAATATAAAAGCGTTTTTTGATCAAATTAATATCAAAGCGTCTTTTGGTCTTATTCATGGCATGAGAAACATTGTTTCCAAACATTACTCTCTTTCCCGTAATATCACAAACTCTAGACATGATGGTTGTTATTTTTTACAATTTGCAAATTTACACTTTTTTAAATAGTTTCAAAAAAATTAAAGAAGAATAAAAATTATTACATAAGTAATTTTCTATACAGTAATTCAAGGGCTTGATTGACAGTTTTGTGAATTACGCGAGTTCGGTTGTTTCCCATATTAAATTTGAAGCTTTCTACTCCTTCGGGCGAGGCCAATCCAATAAAAACTGTGCCTACTTCTTGCCCCAAGTCTCCCGCTGTAGGTCCTGCATTTCCCGTAGTGGCAAGAGCAAAATCAGACTTATACTTTTTTTGAGCCCGCAGAGCCATGGCTGATACTACTGGAGCACTGACCACTCCGTATTGGTCAATCAAACCACTTTCTACCCCCAACAGGTTTGTTTTTGAATCTTCAGCATAGATAACTGCACTACCTTTGAAAAAAGAGGATGCCCCTGGATGAGCAGTAAATCTTGTAGCAATAGCGCCACCCGTACAACTCTCAGCGCAGGATAGTGTTTTCCCCAACTGATTTAATTTTTCGTTAATTAAAAATTCGATGGATTGATCTTCCTCTGTACCAAAATAAATGTCCTGAATTAATGGTATAACCTTTTCAATCTGTTCATTAACAGTTATCTTCAAGGCTTGAAGTTCTGTTCCCTTAGTCGATAATCGTAGTCGTACCCTACCCAAACTGGGCAAATAAGCTAATTTAATTTGGTCGGGCAGGTTGTTTTCCCAATCTGCAATTCTTTCCGCAATGACACTTTCCCCCAAACCATAAGTCAAAATGGTTTTATGGTATATGGCATTGAGAACGAATTGTTGTTGAATTTTGGGTAAAACCTCATTTTTTACCAATGCCTCCATCTCATATGGTACACCGGGAAGGGAAATAAATACCTGCCCTTGATCCATAAACCACATTCCGGCTGCGGTACCAAATTGGTTGTGTAGGATCTTGGCCTTGGACGGTAAATTGGCCTGTTGACGGTTCATGTCACTAATGGGGGTGGTGACGTATTTCTTAAAGATGTTCTCAATGTGCTCCAAAACAGACTCGTTCTTGATCAAATGATCGTCAAAATATTCACAAAGTGTATGTTTGGTCACATCGTCCTTGGTTGGACCTAGTCCACCTGTCATGATGATGATGTCGGCTCTATTTCGGGCTTCGTCCAATGCCTTGATGATTATCTCTTTTTGATCAGATATACTGCTAATCTGCACAATTTCAACGCCTATTTTATTCAATTCTTTTGCCAAAAAAACCGAATTGGTATTTACAATTTGTCCAATTAAAATCTCATCTCCTATACTGACTAGTTCAGCTTTCATTCTATTTTACTTTTACCTTAAAAGCTTTCTGCTCACCTAAATATCCTTCCAAAACATCATTTTCGGCAACAGGAGCAACACCGGCAGGGGTTCCAGTAAAAATTACATCACCGATTTTTAGTGTAAAAAAACGAGATATTTCGGCAATCAAAGCATCAATGCTCCAAAGCATTTGAGAAGTATTACCTTTTTGTACAGTAGCACCATTTTTAACTAGTTCAAAATCAAGTTGCTTCAAATCAGTAAAATTGTCTTTGTCAAACCAGTCGCCGATCAAGGCAGATCCATCAAAACCCTTGGCCTTTTCCCAAGGCAATCCCTTGTCTTTTAAATTTTGTTGCAGATCACGGGCGGTAAAATCAATGCCTAAACCTATTTCCTGATAATACTTATAGGCAAATTTTTCTTCTATGTATTTGCCAATACGATTGATCTTGACCAACACCTCCACCTCATGGTGAATTTCATTCGAGAAATGAGGGATATAAAATGGAAACCGTCTTTGAAGCTTTGCCGTATCGGGCTTAATAAAGATCACTGGGGACTCCGGTTTTTCATTGCCCAACTCTGCTGCATGTTGTGGGTAATTTCTACCAATACAAACAATTTTCACAAAAAATAATTAGGTGTTTAATTTTCTTAAGCGGATGGCTGTAAGGACTTTTTTGGTATACATTGGAAAATCGGCATTGAGTAACCAACCAAAATAACCTGGTTCATTCTCCAATACACTTTCTACGGTCTTACCTTTGTGTTTACCAAACGAAAAGCACTCCTCTCCTTCTTTATTGAAAACGATAAAGCCTGCAAAATCAGCAGATTTTTTTCGGGTGGTAAATACATTCAAGGAATCAACATCTCCCTCCAACTCATCGTATCGCTCCAGTTGTGCCATCAAAACATCGTGAGTGGCTTGGGTATCGGCCATGGCAGAATGCGCATCGACCAGCTCTTCATCACAGTAAAATTTTAAAGCAGCTGTTAGCGTACGCTGTTCCATTTTGTGAAAAATGGTTTGTACATCGACGGTTTTAAAATGGGCCATATCAAAATCGATTTCCGCCCTTAGCATCTCCTCTGCCAATAGTGGAATGTCAAAGCGATCAGAGTTGTATCCTGCCAAATCCGAATTTCTAATAAAGCTGTAAATGGTTTTAGAAAGCGCCTTGAAATTTGGTTCGTTGGCCACATCAGCGTCGTAAATACCATGAACAGCCGAGGCTTGAGCTGGAATGGGACGTTCGGGGTTGACCCGCCAAACTTTATCCTCTTTCGCTCCATTGGGTTTAACTTTCAAAACTGCAATTTCAACAATTCGATCAGAAGTGACATTAACTCCTGTGGTTTCCAAATCAAAAAAACATAAGGGTCTAGTGAGTTTTAATTTCATGAATAAAAATTTAAATGGGAAGGTCTATGTCCCAGTTTTCAAGATAATCGGACATGCTCTTTATGAACTGACCTCCAATGGCACCGTTGATAATTCGGTGGTCATAGCTATGAGAAATGATCATTTTTTTGCGTATAGCGATCGAATCACCTTGTGAGGTTTCAATCACTGCCGGCATTTTTCGAATAATACCAACTGCTACAATTCCAACTTGTGGTTGATTAATGATGGGAGTTCCTGTGAGGGATTCAAAATTTCCTACATTGGTAAAAGTAAAAGTTCCGTCCTGAATTTCTTCGGGTTTCAATTGTTGAGTCCTGGCGCGATGGGCAAGGTCATTGACTGCTTTAGCTAAACCTACTAAATTCAGATGATCTGCATTTTTAATGACAGGAACAATCAGATTTCCATCGGCCATGGCCGCTGCCATACCTATATTAATGGCTCTTTTCTGAACGATTGTATATCCTTCTACCGAACTGTTCAAAAGCGGAAAATCTTTTAAAGCCTTGATCAAGGCTGTGATCAGCAAGGGGGTAAAAGTCAATTTTTCGCCTTCTCTCTCAAAAAATTCATTTTTGACTCTCTCCCTCCAATCCCAGAGATTAGTCAAGTCAGCTTCGATAAAAGATTGAACGTGAGCCGAAGTCTGTTTGCTTCGGATCATGTGCTCGGCCGTAAGCTTGGCCATACGCGTCATTTCGATGATTTGATCACCATCGCTTTTGGATATGATGCCCGACCGATTAGTTGTCTTTGTTGAATAAATTTTGGAGGGAGGGTTCGAACTTTCAGTAGTTTGTTTTTCTAAAGTAGTGTGAAAAGACCTGCCGCGCTGGGCCAAATAGGCCAATATATCTTTTTTGGTGATTCGTTTGTCTTTTCCGCTACCCTTAATCCTTTTTAGCTCCACTTGACTCAATCCCTCTGCCTTGACAATGCTCTTAACCAGTGGGGAAAGAAATTCGCTATTATTACCAGAAGTTTGGGACGAGACCATGGCTTTAGCATCTTCTACGGTTTTGGACACACTTTCAAATTCGGGCAATGGGTCGGGTAATAAAAATGGGTTGGGGTCATGGATGATGGCCTCTTTTTCCTTTTTCTTTTTGGGCAACTCAACTTCGGGAGAGGATGCAACTCCTGGATCATCACCGTCTATTTGAATAACGGCCATTACCTCTCCCACTTGAACGACCTCATTTTCTGCAAATTTCTTTTCGATCAATACCCCTTTAACCTCACTTTGAACATCAGAATCAACCTTATCCGTGGCAATCTCCAACAAAATATCGTCTATTTCAATAGGATCGCCTACCTCTTTCAACCATTTGGTCAAAGTTGCTTCCGCAACGCTTTCACCCATCTTGGGTAATTTCAAAAAGTATTTGCCCATTATTCAAGAAATTACAAAATTACCAAATTTAAAGGGGAAATACAGGTATTTGTCCAAAGGAATAAGTGAGCTCCCTATTTATTTACTATCGAGTTTTCGTAAGGTACTCTTTTGAGAATACTCCTACCCAAAGTGACTTCATCGGTATACTCTAGCTCATCACCCACGGGAATTCCCCTAGCAATGGCCGAGGTTTTAACATTGTAGGGTGCAAGTATTTTGTAGATGTAAAAATTGGTTGTATCTGCTTCCATGGTGGCACTCAAAGCAAAAATTATTTCTTTTACTTTACCTTCTTTGACTTTTTGCTCTAGAGAATCCAGATTTAAATCTTGTGGTCCTACACCATCAATGGGGGAGATGATCCCTCCCAAAACGTGATAGTAACCTTTGAACTGCCCGGTATTTTCGATGGCGATTACATCCCTGATGTCCTCTACCACACACAGCAATGAATCGTCCCGAGCAGGGTTCGAACATATTTCACATATGGGAACGTCAGACAAATTATGACAAGAAGAACAAAAATTGATGTGTTCCCTCAGGTCGTTCAGCGCTTGGGTCAAGTGAGAAGTGTTTTCTTTTGGTTGTTTTAGCAAGTGTAATGCCAATCGCAATGCTGTTCTTTTTCCGATACCCGGTAATTGGGCGATTTCATTGACTGCATTTTCCAATAGCTTCGAGGAGAATTCCATGTTGTAAATTTAGGAATAATTCCCATGATTTGAATTTGTATCTTTAGATCCATTATGTTACAACCCGCTTTTATATTGGTTTTGATTTTGGGTTATTTCGCCCTGTTGATGGTCATTGCTTACCTCACTGGCAAGCAGGCTGACAATCAAACATTTTTTACCGCCAATCGAAGTTCTCCTTGGTACCTGGTCGCTTTTGGAATGGTAGGGGCTTCTCTATCCGGTGTCACCTTTATCTCGGTACCTGGTTGGGTGGGAGACTCAGGTTTCAGCTATTTCCAAGTGGTGCTGGGCTATTGGGCAGGCTATTTTGTCGTCGCCTTTGTTCTGCTCCCCATCTATTACCGCCAAAATCTAACCTCCATTTACGAATACCTGCAAGACCGTTTTGGCTATCACAGTCATAAGGTTGGGGCCGTTTCTTTTTTTATTTCAAGGGTTTTGGGAGCCAGCTTTCGACTTTTTTTGGTTGCTATCGTTCTACAACAATTTATTTTTGATACCTGGGGCGTACCCTTTGAAATCACCGTAGTGCTGTCCGTTGTATTGATTTGGGTTTATACTCATAAAGGAGGCATCAAAACCATTGTATGGACCGATACCATGCAAACACTTCTAATGTTGACTGCTGTGGGCCTGACCCTCTATCACCTTGGAAATGCACTCAATTTAAATATGTCTGAAATCCTCACAGAAAATCGATTTCAAAACTATACCCGCACCTGGGTAACCGGGGATTTAATGGTCCGAAATCACTTTTTGAAATCATTTATTGGAGGAGTGTTCATCACCATTTGCATGACAGGATTAGACCAAGACATGATGCAAAAAAACCTTACCTGCCGAAGTCTTAAAGCGGCGCAGATCAATATGGTTGTATTCAGTTTGGTTTTGATTGTGGTTACTTTTTTGTTTTTACTGCTGGGTGCGATGATCTTTCTTTATGCCGAACAAAACCAAATCATGATACCACTTATGGAGGGCAGCCCCAAAACCGATCTTTTATTCCCCGAAGTTGCCATCAATGGTAGCTTGGGATTGGGAGTAGGTATTATTTTTATTCTGGGCTTGATCGCTGCCGCCTACAGCAGTGCCGACAGTGCTCTGACCTCTTTGACTACCTCGTTTTGTATCGATTTCCTAAAACTGGATCAATATTCCGAAGATCAACAAAAAAAGATTCGCAAGCAAACCCATCTGGGCATGAGCCTCGTTCTTGTCGTGGTGGTTATACTGTTCAAATACGTCTTGGATCGCAATGTGATCGACGGTTTGTTGACTGTGGCCTCCTATACTTATGGTCCACTATTAGGGTTATTTGCATTTGGTATTTTTACCCCATTTCAAATTCAGGACCGCAGGGTATGGATTGTAGTAATTCTGTCCATATTGTTAATCGTGTTGGTGGGTAGCTTATCACCCAAATCTTTGGGCGGTTATCAAATAGGATATGAGTTACTGCCCCTGAATGGACTGTTGACTTTTTTGGGCTTATTGTTGATACGTCAAAAAAAGACTACCACCTGATCAAAACACTTCCCCAGGTAAATCCACTACCAAATGCAGCCAAGACCACCAAATCTCCGGATTTAATTTTACCTTCCTCCCATGCTTCTGTCAGAGCGATGGGAATGGATCCCGCAGTGGTATTGCCATATCGCATGATGTTGTTGTAAACTTGGTCATCATTAAGACCAAATTTCCTTTGAATGAATTGAGAAATACGGAGGTTCGCCTGGTGAGGGATCAACATATCAATTTGATCCGGAGTCATCTTGTTTTGTTGTAAACCTTCCATAATGACTTCCGAAAATCTGACCACTGCATTTTTAAAAACCAGTTGACCATTCATCTTGGGATAATATGAAATATCAGTTGGATCATTGGCCTCTAATATCTCGGGGACCCATCGGTTGGTACTTGGTCCGATCAGGGCCAATTCCTCTGCAAATTGTCCTTCGGAATGAAGATGAGTGGATAGAATCCCTTTGCTAGCATCTTCAGATCTACTGAGTACAACTGCGCCTGCTCCGTCGCCAAATATAACCGAAACCCCTCTTCCGCGTGTGGTCATGTCCAAACCACCGGAATGGTTTTCGGATCCGATGATCAATATGTTTTTGTACATCCCTGTTTTGATGAACTGGTCTGCAGTAGACAATGCATAAATAAAGCCCGAACACTGGTTGCGAATGTCCATAGCCGGGCAGGTTCGAATTTCCAGGTGTTGCTGAACAATCACCCCGGAACCGGGAAAATAATAATCGGGGCTCAGGGTGGCAAAAAGGATGAGATCTATATCATTTTTATTAATATCAGCGCGCTCAATTGCAATTTTGGCTGCCTTAACACCCATAGTTGCTGTGGTATTACCATCTCCCTTTTTAATATGACGACGCTCCTCTATTCCTGTTCGTTCAATGATCCACTCATGGGAAGTGTCCATCATTGAAGTTAAATCCTCATTGGTTACAACATTCTCGGGGACATACATGCCCATTCCAATAATCTTTGAATTGTACATAAAATTGATTGCTCTTGTTGCAATTTAAATAAAGTAAATTGAATTGTTCATTTTTTAAAAAATAATTAGGCAACAAGACACCTAACTCCCGTTATGACTGAAAAATTAGTTTACATCACAAACCAAAGAAAAAAATCCGATATTTTAAACGAATAAAATACCGTTAAACCCTTATTAAAAGGGAAGAATGACCTTATCGATAATGTGTAAGACACCGTTATTGGCTTGAATATCAACTGTAATGATATTAGACACTCTTGCATTACCGTCTGTCAATGAGGCTCCACCTGAAATATTGGCAGTAATGTCGCCCCCCAGTGTACTCAGTGTTAAATTATCGGAGAGATCAGAAGACAAGGTGCTCGTCTCACCCAGAACATGGTGATTCAAGGTAGAGTTAAGGGTAGGCTCATCGATAAAACTCAGTCGATCAACCTCCAGTTCATTCAATAAATCCACAAAAGCCATATTGTTGGGAGCAAAAACAGTAAAGGGAGCAGGAGCACTTCCGTTTTCAGTATTTAAAATCGTTGGAAAATCCACCGTCAAATCATTTCTTGTAAGAGCTAAACTCAGGTTGTACAAATTAGGATCTGCCATGACAAATGTTACCAAAGTAGGGATGGGTATTATACCATTCACAGCATGTATGACACCATTTGATGCCCAAACATTGCCTTGGACAATTCTAGCATTACCATTTAAAGTCACCCTCATATTGACTTGATTGATATACATGGACAGAGATTGATCATTCACATCGCTCATAGCAGCGGTTGGATAATATCCTGATTTAAAATCACGGTATCTTATTTCTCCTATCATAAGATGATTCAGTAAAAGTTTTTTTAGTGCTTCTGTAGGAACTTCATCCAAAGTACTGTAACCTTCACGCATTAGGAAACCAATAAATGCGCTGTTGTTGGGTGCATACAAGGTATAGTCACCCTCCCCATTCAAAACATCATCCAAATCTGTTTTCTTTAGTGCATTGGTCAAATAGGAATAATTCATGCTGCTTGCCACATGTTCAAAAATAGTTTTTTGAATCACCATTTGAGGCTCGTTGTCATCTTTAGAGCAAGAGTACATCGAAATCAATAAAAGGAATAGGGATAAAATTTTTAGTCTTTTCATTTCTTAAAATTTAAGGCTTTTAATCCTAGGTTAGAAGTATTTTTGGAAAGCTTCAGTATTTACTTTGGACTTTAGGTCGTTAAGCAAAGTATACAATCCAAAAAAAGTACGGTTGATGTAAATAAAATGTTTGGAACCTCTATTACCATTCATTTTTCGCAATCGCTGATCAGAGGAAAGGGTCTCACTCAGGCTGTTAATCTCATCCCAAAAAACAGCATCGGCGAAATCGAATTCCTTTTGCGTAAAAGGCAAGGTCAATACCTTGATCAAACGACCAAACAATTTCGTAAAATAAACTACCTCCTCGGCCGTATCATCAGTTCTTAAAATTTCCAGGTCATATAGAATTTCCTGAAAACGCAAAGGATTGTCTTCAATTTTGAGATCTGACAACTCAAAATAGGGACCGTAGAATTCTTCGGGAATAGTTTTGACGCATCCAAAATCAAGTGCAATTAGGTTATACTCATTGTCGATTAAAAAATTCCCAGGATGTGGATCAGCATGTACTTTTTTCAAATGATGAATTTGAAACATATAAAAGTCCCAAAGTGTTTGTCCTAAACGATGATTCATCTCTCGGTTTTGTGTTTTGCCATCCACATATTCGGAAATATGAAGTCCATCCATCCAATCCATTGTAAGAATTTTTTCTGATGAATATTCAGGATAGTAAACCGGAAACTTTAAGTAGGGAATATCTTTACATTGTTCGGCAATCCATTGGCTTTGTTTTAACTCTAACAGATAATCTGTTTCTTCTAAAAGCTTGTTCTCTACTTCTTTAAAATATTTGTCAGTATCCTTTCCTTTCAAATTAAACATTTTCAGAGCAATAGGTTTGACAATACTTAGATCGGAACTGATACTGTCTGCCACCCCAGGATATTGAATTTTCACAGCAAGTTTTTTCCCATCTTTAGTTGCCTGATGTACCTGACCGATACTGGCAGCATTTTTAGATTGGACAGCAAACGTATCAAAAACCAATTCGGGGTTAGCCCCCAAATATTTTCTAATCATTTTTTTTACCAGTGGCCAAGAAAGTGGTGGTACGGAAAACTGTGCCAAACTGAATTGGTCGACATAGGCCCTCGGCAGGAGGTTTTTTTCCATACTTAACATCTGGGCTACTTTAAGAGCACTTCCCTTTAAGGTTTTTAGAGAATTATAAATATCTTTTGCATTCTCCTCGTCCAGGCGCTCGCGACTGCCGTCTACCTTAAGCGCTTTTTCACTATAATATTTGAGGTAATTTCCACCCAATTTTATACCAGTAGTAACTAAGTTCCCCGCCCGTGCGATTTTGTTGGTTGGAATATAATCCAATGATTTCAAGAGACTGCAAATTTTTCCTTCCACAAAAATTTACCAAAATCCACCAATGCTGACAAAGGAGTATTATCGAAAACATCAAAGGCGGTTTGGACAGATTTTTCAATGGCTTGGTCCGTCTTTTCAAAGTCAGCAGATGAATCTTCTATCCAAAATTTGATCAAAAAGCAAAATTGCACCCATGCTGCCTCCGAGAATATTTTGGGCGGATGCTGTAAATAAGAGGGCTTGTCTACATTACCATCTTCGATTAATTCTGAAGTAAAACCTTTAAAAATTTTTCTCAGAGACGATAGTTGACTCATTTTAGTCATTATTCTTTCCTCTCCCGAAAGCGCAAATAAAATATAACTCCTATTGAGCAGCATCACTTCGAAGAAAGTATAATAAAAAGAAAGTAGCTTTTCCTTGGGTTTGGACTTCTCAAAGTTTTCATCTTTTTCCAATAATGACATCGCATTATCATAAAAGTTTTCCCAAATTGTTTCTTTAACACCATCCAGTGAACCAAAAAACTTATAAAAAGTCTTCTCATCCAAATTGTTATCTTTACAAAACTTGTAAACGGAACTTGGATACTTATCGTTATCAAGAGTATTAGTCATAAACGATACTACAATAGCTAACTTTTCTTTCTCTTCTTTTTTACTCATCACAATTATTTGTTCAAATTTAGAAAATGTTTATTTATTTTAAAAAAAACTTAAACAAAATATTATGTCAATGTGTCATTTATCTTCCTTTGGTATTTTTTTTGACATTATATGTTAAATTAAAATCAATAATATGGCTAATGGTAAAATTAATGTTGCAGTAGAAAACATCTTCCCCCTGATCAAAAAATTTCTCTACAGCGATCACGAAATTTTTCTCCGAGAATTAATTTCCAACGCAACTGACGCAATAAGCAAGCTCAAGCACCTCAGTAGTGTTGGTGAAGTTAAAGGTGAAATTGGTGATCCGCGTATTGAAGTTAAAATCGATAAAAAAAATAAAAAAATTCACATTATCGATCAAGGGGTGGGGATGACAACTGAAGAGGTTAATAAATATATTAATGAGGTAGCCTTTTCGGGCGCTGAAGAGTTTTTAGAAAAATACAAAGACAACGCCCAAGATTCTGGCATTATTGGACACTTTGGCTTAGGCTTCTATTCAGCTTTTATGGTCGCCGAGAAAGTCGAAATAATTACCCAGTCTCACCAAAATACACCAACGGCACACTGGACTTGCGACGGATCTCCCCAATACACTTTAGAGGAAGCAGATAAAAGAGAAAGGGGTACAGAGATAATCCTCCATATTGCAAAAGATTCTAAAGAGTTCTTGGAGGAAGCACGAATCCGAGAGTTACTAAATAAGTATAATAAATTCATGCCCTTCCCCATCAAGTTTGGAACCAAGGAAGAAACCCTCCCTTTGCCCGATGATGCCAAAGAAGATGCCAAACCCGATACTAAGACAGTAGATAACATTATCAATATTACAAACCCGGCATGGACCAAAACACCTTCCGATCTTAAAGAGGATGACTACAAGTCCTTCTATAGAGAACTTTATCCCTTGCAGTTTGAAGAACCCCTGTTCAACATTCACCTCAATGTTGACTATCCATTCAACCTCACAGGTATCCTTTACTTTCCTAAAATTCAAAATGATCTCAATCTGCAAAAAGATAAAATCCAACTCTACCAAAATCAGGTTTTTGTCACCGACAATGTAGAGGGTATCGTCCCCGAATTTTTAACCTTACTTAGGGGAGTAATTGACTCTCCAGATATTCCACTCAACGTCTCACGTAGTTATTTACAAGCTGACGGTGCCGTTAAAAAAATCAGTAATTACATTACCCGTAAGGTCGCTGATAAATTGAGTTCGCTCTTTAAAAAAGATCGAAAAAGTTTTGAAGAAAAATGGAATGATATCAAGGTAGTTATTGAATATGGTATGCTAACGGAAGATAAATTTTACGAAAAAGCAGATAAATTCATGCTATACCCTACTACAGATGGAGAATACCTAACTTACGGTGAATTGGAGGCCGCTATTAAGGACACCCATACTGATAAAGATGGTAAATTGGTATTTCTCTATGCTTCTAATGTAGAGGAACAACACCAATATATCGAAACTGCCAAAGACAAAGGCTATAAAGTGTTATTGTTAGACTCACCCATCATTGCTCATCTAATTCAAAAACTTGAGGGTGATAAAGACAAAGTTGCATTTACACGTGTGGACGGTGATGCTTTAGAAAACCTTATCAAAAAAGATGAAGCTACGGTTTCCAAAATGTCGGATGAAGAGAAAGAAAGTCTAAAGCCTCTGATCGAGGCAGTGGTTCCAGGAGAAAAATATACCATCCAACTCGAAGCCATGGACAGTAGTGGACTACCATTTGTAGTGACCCAACCTGAATTCATGCGTCGCATGAAGGAGATGCAACATACAGGTGGGGGTATGATGGGCACTTTTCCTGAAATGTTCACCCTTTTAGTCAATACCAATCACGAATTGGTAGAACAAATACTTAAGACTAAAACCGTAAAAAAACGAGAACGACTTATAAAACAAGCTCTCGACTTGGCAAGGCTTTCACAAAACTTATTAAAAGGGGAGGAACTAACTGCCTTTATCAAACGCTCTGTGGATCTTATCAAATAGTTTGTAAATTTTTTATCCTTTAAATCCCTTGTATCATCCGGTCCAAGGGATTATATATTAATTCCCAAAAGTTTCAGAATAAAGTCTTCATAAAAAAATATTTTGGAAATGTTAAAAATAAAGCCACTCACTCCTGATTGGGAACCCAAACTTCCAGACGCTCGATTGCGATATTATAAAAATTTTTTGTCGGTGGATCAAGCTAATCGGCATTTCGAAACCTTTCATAAAAACATTCCTTGGCAACAAGACAATGTCAAGGTTTTTGGTAAAGTATATGCTCAACCACGCCTGACCTCATTGCATAGTAATACGCCAAGTACCTATACCTATTCTGGACTAACCCTCAGACCCCACCCCATGACGCAAGAACTTTTGGAGCTCTTGAAGCTAATCCAAACGGTATTCGATCATGATTTTAACTGTGTTTTACTTAACCTCTACCGAGATGGGGCTGATAGTAATGGTTGGCATGCGGACAACGAAAGAGAATTAGGAAAGCATCCACAGATCGCGTCCTGTAGTTTTGGAGCTACCCGCTTTTTTCATTTCAAACACCGAAATATTAGTAAGCAACGATACAAAATGGAACTCCACCACGGAAGTTTACTTTTGATGGAAGGGGCAATGCAAGAACATTGGGTACATCAGATTCCTAAAACCAAAAAACCAATGCAACCCAGATTGAACCTAACATTTCGTAAGATCATTTAAAGATTTTATTCAAGTGAGCCGCCAAACGTAACCCCCCTTTTTGCAACTGCATTTTCACAAGCGGCAAATGCAGGCGGTGGTAATCAGCACCTAAGTCACTATTGGATGGAGTATTTTTATAGATAATCTTTACTAAGTTTTGAGACTCAAGAACCCATTGCTCCAATGGTTGCTGCTGAATTTCTTCAATTATTTCAGGTTTTAAGTCACTCAATTCCCTGACCCATTCTGCAGAACTATTTTGACAATGATCTATTAAATGACTGTCCCACAAGCGATGGAGATTGGATGATTTTCCGAACCATCGAAGTTGGATATCATTCCCACCACGATCCCCCTCTCTCCCCACATGCATAGGCTGATGCAAGTCACCTACAAAATGAACCAATAGTTTGAGATAAAATGCCCGTTCACTTTTTGGCTCTTCAGTATCTTTCACTTTTGTAGTACATTTTTTGATTGCAACTACCACATCACCATTTGGATTTCTTTTTGAACGACCGTAGGGTATGTTAAAAGGTAGATTGATATAATGCCAAGGTTGAAAAGCTTTGTATTTTGGATTGGACTTAATTTCGTCTCCAAAATTGGAGATACTGGCTAGAGAAACCCCATCCAACAAACCATCGATCTCTATTTGTGCCTTGAGAGTAAGATGTTGCTGTGCAATCTCCCCAATCACTTGGTGACCCATTCTACCCCAATCTAGAGAGGAAAACAGCAAAAAGTACATTAAGGTTATAATTGAAAAAGAATGAATCATTACAGTTCAAAGTTATTACAAAACTTGATTTACTGAGTTGTAAAAGACGGGAAATCAAATAGGTTATTATAAAACATTCTTTTTTCTAAACAGTCAAATTCGACTAAATTTGCGAAAATCTTTTTTACTGTTATGAATAATAAAAAACTATTTATTATTGTAATACTTTACGTATTGACACTTCAGGGTTGTGAAAACACCTCTAAACTTTCCAGAAATACCATGATCTTGACTGGTACTGTGGAAGGTTTGAGAAAAGGAACTCTTTTTTTACAAAAAATTCAAGATTCGACATTGGTTAACATTGACTCTGTTGTGGTCAATGGAAATCCTGAATTTCAATTTAAAACCGAAATCGAAAGTCCTGAAATATATTATCTCTATTTGAATAAAGAGGATGGTGACAGTTTGAATGACAGGATTTTATTCTTTGCAGAAAAAGGCAATATTAACATAAACACTTTACTCAAAACCTTTGAGAGCAGTGCCAAAGTAACGGGTTCTGAAAATCAGAAATTATTACAAGAGTATCGCAAAATAGCACGACAATTCAATGAAAAAAACTTGGAATACATACAAGCCTATTTTACAGAAGCCAAAGATGACAACAACAGTAAGGCATTGGATTCAATCCAAGCAGCCATTGACAATTTGTCAAGAAGAAGGTATTTATATGCCCTCAACTTTGCTAGTACACATGGAGACAACGTAATCGCACCCTTTATTGCTCTGACAGAGGTACGGGATGCAAATATCATCTTATTGGATACTGTGGCCTCAAAATTGACCGAAAAAGTCAGAGCATCAAAATACGGTCTAGAATTAATTGAATTTATTGCCACGCGTAAAGCGGAGGAGTCAAAGGAATAACTATCCCAATTTTACCAATTCCTTTTGAAAGTCCCCAATTGATTTAGCCAAGTGCTCTCGGAGGGGCTTGAAACCATCCTTGCCACCATTTCTTTTAGCTAGGTGAATTTTTTCGATCAAATAGTCAAACAAAGCAATAGCCTTATCGATTAATTTTTCAGTAGATTTGAGATCTGCATCAGGGTGATTCAATTCCCAAGCATAAATCTCTTCAATAAAACTTCCTATTCTGTTGTTGATTTCTTTTTTGAACAATTTGATACTTGACATAATACTTATTTAAAAATTTTTATCCGCTATATTTTACAAAATTGCGAGGGGTTTCGTAGAGAACAATTTCCAAGTCTTTATCTTCATCCAGATGTGGTAAAAGTTTATTATAAATTACTACTGCGATGTTTTCGGCAGTGGGAATCAAGTCCTCAAATTCCGGAACCTGTTCATTGAGATTTTTATGATCAAAGGGGTCTTCGACTTCCTCTTTGATCAAATCCTTTAGGACTTTCATATCCATAACATAACCAGTTACCCGATCAATTGTTCCTGTAACATTGACTATCAACTCATAGTTGTGTCCGTGAAAGTGTGGATTAGAACACTTTCCGAATACAGCTTCATTCTTAGCATCATCCCAGGACTTTACATACAATCGGTGAGCAGCGTTAAAGTGTGCTTTTCTGCTTACGGTTAACCTCATTAGTTGACTCTTTTTTGAATGTGTTGATAAAATCTATTGAAAATAATGGCGAACCAAACAGTATAATCATTAGGATTCTTTTTAAGATCCTCTTTTACAGCATCTATATGAATCCATTTAAAAGCTTCAACTTCATCGGAATTAATCTTAGGATCTTCTTCACTAAAACCCAACATAACATGATCCAATTCGTGTTCCGTTAATCCATTATCAAATGAAGCTTTATAAACAAATGTAAACAATTCTTCTAGTGGTAAGTTCATGCCCATTTCTTGAATCAATCGGCGGTTCCCTGCTTCTATATTAGATTCTCCTTCACGTTGATGACTGCAGCAAGTATTAGTCCACAAACCCGGGGAATGGTATTTGTCAAAAGCACGTTGTTGAATAAGTAATTCATTTTTGGAATTCATCACAAAAACAGAAAAGGCACGATGTAGAAGGGCTTTCTCGTGTGCCTCCATTTTGCCCATTGTTCCGATAGGCTGATTGTCCAAATCCACTAAAACAACTTTTTCCTCCTCCATCCCTCAAAAATACCTAATAAATTAGACAAAACCTATCGACAAATTTTAGTGATGGGATTTAATTAAATATTTTTGCCAAAATTGATTAAAAATGGAATTCCTTCAGGAAATTCAAAGAAGACGAACATTTGGTATCATTTCACATCCCGATGCAGGAAAAACCACACTTACTGAAAAGCTTTTACTTTATGGTGGTGCAATCCAAGAAGCAGGAGCCGTAAAGTCCAATAAGATCAAAAAAGGAGCCACCAGTGACTTTATGGAAATCGAACGCCAAAGAGGAATTTCGGTGGCCACTTCAGTGCTTGCTTTTAACTATCAGAATAAAAAGGTCAACATCCTCGACACCCCAGGCCACAAAGATTTTGCAGAGGATACTTTTAGGACACTTACTGCAGTGGACAGTGTAATCGTGGTGATAGATGTTGCGAAAGGAGTCGAAGAGCAAACCGAAAAACTAGTTGAAGTCTGTCGAATGCGTAAAATCCCCATGATTGTATTCATCAATAAACTGGATAGGGAGGGAAAAGATGCCTTTGACCTTCTAGACGAATTAGAAACCAAATTGGGACTAAGGGTGACCCCACTTAGTTTTCCGATTGGAATGGGTTACAATTTTAAAGGTATTTATAACCTTTGGGAAGATAACATTAAAATAAATGTATCTAAAGACAAACAAAAAATTACACAAACCATTGCCTACCAAACAATAGAAAACGTGGAATTTCAAAAGGCTATTGGTGATCAAGCCTTTATAGAACTCACAGAATCCCTCGAATTGTTAGAAGGAGTCTATCCTACTTTTGATAAGAAGGAATACTTGGCGGGAAATTTACAGCCAGTATTTTTTGGTTCGGCACTAAACAATTTTGGGGTTCAAGAACTACTGGATTGTTTTATACAAATCGCTCCCGCACCCCAGCCAAAATCTACCAACAAACGAATCATTCATCCCAATGAAACAGACTTTTCGGGTTTTGTTTTTAAGATTCATGCTAATATGGATCCAAACCACCGTGACCGTTTAGCTTTTGTTAAAATCGTGTCGGGAATATTTAAGCGCAATACTCCCTACCTTCACGTAAGGCACAAAAAAAAGTTTAAATTTTCCAGTCCAAATGCCTTTTTTGCCGAAAAAAAAGAAGTAGTGGACGAATCATTCCCAGGAGATATAGTAGGACTTCACGATACCGGTAATTTTAAGATTGGAGACACACTTACCTCTGGTGAGGAAATCTATTATAAAGGCATTCCTAGTTTTTCACCTGAACACTTTCGCTATATCAACAATGCCGACCCCATGAAAGCCAAACAACTCAATAAGGGTATAGATCAATTGATGGATGAGGGGGTAGCCCAATTGTTTACACTCAACCTTAATGGAAGAAAAGTAATCGGCACTGTTGGAGCCCTGCAATTTGATGTAATCCAATACAGGCTTGCACACGAATACAGTGCCAAATGTAGCTTTGAAAATCTGAGTGTTTATAAAGCTTGCTGGATAACTACAATAGATGAAGAAAACGAAAATTACCTTGAGTTCCTTAAGGTAAAACAAAAGTTTTTAGCCCAGGACAAACAAGGTCAATTGGTTTATCTGGCCGACTCTGATTTTTCCCTTCAGTTGGCCCAACAAAAATATCCCGATATCACTTTTCATTTTACCTCAGAGTTCTAAATAACTTTTTAAATAATTTAGATACTATGATCACCCAAGTAACTGGAGTAAAATCATGGTTTTAAAAAAACTTATTTGGGAAATTTAATTGGTTTTGATTACATACTCACCCGAAAATATCAAAAAAAACCATAATTTAACAGATAGAACTCTGACTTGGGACATTCAGATTTCTGGCTATTAATAGCTAATTGAACTTGAAAATGAAAAGAATCTTAATGACATTAACCTCAAAATTAACCATATATTAGTGATCCAATAATAATAAGAAATTATACTAAACTCTAACTCAACGAAATTATAGCCCAAATTTTATACAAGATTCGTTATATATTCAACCAATCTGAGTTGGAAGAGCTTAAATCCTTTATTCAAATTAAATAAATAATCCCCGAATTTCATTGGGTGTATTATTTAAGCTTCTCCTGTGGGCCCAAAATTTAAGGGTATTGGGGGTGGATCTTTGGAATCAATCTCCCCATGACTTTCTTCATAGCGTCGGATGTTATCAGCTAGAGCACTTTGAAATCTTTTAGCGTGTTCCGGAGTAAGTATGATCCTGGACTTGACTTTGGCCTTGGGAGTTCCAGGCATGATAGCGACAAAATCAACCACAAACTCTGAAGGTGAGTGATTGATTATGGCCAAATTGGAATAATCCCCCTGAGCCATAGCTTCATCCAATTCGATATTGATCTGTTGTTCATTTTTCTTTTTGGGGTCGCTCATGAACTTATAGATTTATTTCTTCCTTTTCTTCTTCCTTGTCTATTAACAAGCTTGTATATTCGTCTTTAGATCCTACAATAAAATTATCGTATACTCTCAAACCTGTTCCAGCTGGGATTTTGTGCCCGACAATAACATTTTCTTTGAGTCCTTCAAGAGAATCTATCTTTCCGCTGACAGCCGCCTCGTTTAGCACTTTGGTAGTCTCTTGGAAAGAGGCCGCAGAAATAAATGATTTGGTCTGTAGAGAAGCTCTGGTGATACCCTGAAGTTCTGGTGTAGCAGTAGCCGAAGCCACATCTCGAGCAACCACGGGTGCTTTGTCCTCACGAACCAACAAGGAGTTTTCATCCCGAAGCTGTCGAGCAGTAACCATCTGTCCTGCTTTTAAATTTTCAGAAGCACCAACTTCTTCAACTATTTTCTTACCGTACAAACTATCGTTTTCGATGATGAAATCGGATTTATAGACCAATTGACCCTCTAAGAATATTGAATCTCCGGGGTCTTCAATTTTCACCTTGCGCATCATCTGACGGACAACTACTTCAAAGTGTTTGTCGTTTATCTTTACCCCTTGTAATCTATAAACTTCTTGTACCTCATTAACCAAGTACTGTTGAACTGCAGAAGGGCCTTTGATTCTGAGAATATCTGTTGGGGTCACAGATCCATCAGATAGTTGCATTCCAGCTTTGACAAAGTCGTTTTCCTGAACCAAAATTTGATTAGACAATTTGACTAAGTATTTCTTGATATCTCCAAATTTGGACTCCACAATAATTTCTCGATTCCCTCTTTTGATTTTACCAAAAGAAACCACACCATCAATCTCTGATACTACAGCAGGGTTAGAGGGATTTCGAGCTTCAAAGAGTTCAGTAACCCTAGGCAAGCCACCGGTAATATCTCCGGACTTGGCTGATTTTCTTGGGATTTTGACCAAGATCTTTCCTTCTTTAATACTGTCACCATCGTTGACTATTAAATGTGCTCCTACAGGCAAATTGTACGATCTTAGGGTATTACCTTTTGTATCATTGATGTGTAGTGTTGGGATAAGCTTTTTATTTCGTGATTCAGAGATCACCTTCTCTTGAAATCCGGTCTGCTCGTCAATTTCGACCTGATAGGTAACTCCCTGCTCAATATTTTCAAAACTGATTTTTCCAGAAAACTCAGAAACAATCACCCCATTAAATGGATCCCATTGACAAATGACATCCCCTTTTTTGATTTTGGCTCCTTTCTTTATAAAGATAGAAGATCCGTATGGAATGTTGTGAATGTTGAGTATATTTTTGGTGTTACCATCAACTAACTTTAATTCGGTAGTTCTGGAGATGACAATATTAGCTTCTTTACCTTCTGCATCCTCACCTTCAACAGTTTTCAGGTCTTCAATTTCTGCGATACCGTCAAATTTGGCCACCAATCGGTTTTCCTCAGAAATATTTCCTGCCACTCCACCAACGTGGAAAGTTCTCAAGGTCAACTGTGTTCCTGGTTCTCCGATTGATTGGGCAGCAACAACACCTACTGCTTCTCCTTTTTGAACCATTTTGCCCGTAGAAAGGTTTCTTCCGTAACACTTAGCACAAATTCCTTTGAGGGCCTCACAGGTCAAAGGAGATCGCACTTCTACAGATGTAATAGGCGCATTTTCAATAAGTTTAACAATGGACTCCGTAATTTGTTCTCCTGCCTTAACCAATAATTTGTCAGTACGTGGGTCAACAATATTATGTAAACTGACACGCCCAAGGATACGTTCGCCAAGAGGTTCGACGATTTCCTCATTTTTCTTTAAAGGTTCTACATTTATTCCTCTTAGGGTTCCACAATCCTCAAGATTGACAATTACATCCTGAGATACATCTACAAGTCTTCGGGTCAAGTATCCTGCATCAGCAGTTTTTAATGCCGTATCTGCCAAACCTTTTCGCGCCCCATGTGTGGAAATAAAATATTCCAAGATAGACAAGCCTTCTTTAAAGTTCGACAGGATTGGGTTTTCAATAATTTCTCCTCCACCGACATTGGATTTTTTGGGTTTTGCCATCAATCCTCGCATACCGGTCAACTGACGGATTTGTTCTTTGGACCCCCTGGCTCCCGAATCTAACATCATATAAACGGAGTTGAAGCCTTGTTTGTCTTCACTTATTCGTTTCATTGCTAATTCGGTCAACTTGGCATTAGTAGAGGTCCATACATCAATAACTTGATTGTACCGCTCGTTGTTTGTGATCAATCCCATACTATAGTTACCTGAAATACTATCAACTTGTGTGTTGGCATATTCAATCATTTCGATTTTTTCTTTAGGAATAATAATGTCTCCTAAACTGAAAGACAGCCCTCCCTTAAAAGCAAATCCATAACCCATATTCTTAATCTTGTCCAAAAACTCTGATGTTTCAGGAACACTGGTGACTTTTAAAATTTTACCGATAATCTCCCTAAGGTTTTTCTTGGTCAATACCTCATTGAAATAACCTGCTTTTTCTGGAACAACTTCATTAAACAATATACGACCTACGGTTGATTCAATGATTTGAAATACCAACTCACCTTCCTCATTAAAATCTTTTGCTCTGATTTTAACCATCGCATTGAGATCCACACGCTTTTCATTGTAAGCAATATGGACTTCCTCAACAGAGTAAAAAGTCAAACCCTCGCCCTTTACGGGAATTTCTGAAGTAGATTTTCTCGCTTTGGTCATATAATAGAGTCCCAATACCATGTCCTGAGACGGAACAGTAATGGGCGAACCGTTAGCAGGATTGAGGATATTATGGGAGGCCAACATCAAAAGTTGAGCTTCAAGTATGGCTTCAGGCCCTAGGGGTAAGTGAACAGCCATTTGATCACCATCAAAATCTGCGTTGAATGCAGTACATACCAAGGGGTGTAGTTGAATAGCTTTTCCTTCGATCAACTTAGGTTGGAATGCCTGAATCCCTAAACGGTGAAGTGTAGGAGCCCGGTTCAATAAAACAGGGTGACCCTTGAGAACGTTTTCCAGTATATCCCATACGACATGTTCTTTACGATCAATTATTTTTTTTGCAGATTTTACAGTTTTAACAATCCCCCTTTCAATAAGTTTCCTGATTATGAAAGGTTTGTAAAGCTCTGCTGCCATCCCTTTGGGCAATCCACATTCAAAAAGTTTTAATTCAGGTCCTACTACAATTACAGAGCGTGCAGAATAATCTACTCTTTTACCCAACAAATTTTGACGAAAACGACCTTGCTTTCCTTTCAATGAATCTGAAAGTGACTTTAGGGGACGGTTAGAATCTGTTTTAACAGCAGATGATTTTCTGGTGTTATCAAACAATGAGTCGACAGATTCCTGTAACATTCGCTTTTCATTTCTCAATATTACCTCTGGTGCTTTGATCTCTACCAATCTCTTCAGGCGATTATTTCTAATTATGACACGTCGGTATAAATCATTCAAATCTGAAGTGGCAAAGCGTCCACCATCTAAAGGAACAAGAGGTCTTAATTCTGGGGGGATCACAGGAATCACCTTCATGATCATCCATTCAGGAAGGTTTTCCCTGTTTTCGTTAGCTTCCTTAAAAGCTTCAACTACTTGTAATCTTTTAAGGGCTTCAGTTTTTCTTTGCTTAGAAGTTTCATTATTTGCTTTGTGACGCAATTCATAAGACAGAACTTCCAAATCTATTCTAGATAACAACTCAATCAAACACTCCGCACCCATTTTGGCAATGAATTTTTCAGGATCACTGTCTTCAAGAAATTGATTCTCAGGTGGCAATTGTTCCATGATGTTAAGGTACTCCTCCTCAGTAAGGAAATCCATCTTTTGGACAGGCTCACCTTCTTCATTTTTGGTATTTCCTGGCTGAATGACAACATAGCGTTCGTAATAAATAATCATATCCAATTTCTTGGATGGCAAGCCCAAAAGATATCCAATCTTGTTTGGAAGTGATCTAAAATACCATATGTGGGCTACTGGAACTACCAAGTTGATGTGTCCTACACGGTCACGCCTTACTTTTTTCTCGGTTACTTCTACCCCACAACGGTCACAAACGATGCCCTTGTACCTAATCCGCTTATATTTACCACAAGCACATTCGAAATCCTTTACAGGACCGAAAATTCGCTCACAAAACAGACCGTCACGTTCGGGTTTGTGGGTTCGGTAATTTATAGTTTCAGGCTTAAGTACCTCGCCTCTAGAGTTAGCAAGGATTACCTCGGGAGAGGACAAACCTATGGTTATTTTATTGAATTTCTTTTGGGTAATGATTTCGTTATTTCT
>JBMTKF010000023.1:0-38004 GCA_049439205.1 Flavobacteriaceae bacterium
GAAATAAAAAAACGGTTAACTATATAATAGTATAACCGTTTTATTGTTTTAGTAGCGAGGGCTGGACTCGAACCAGCGACCTTCGGGTTATGAGCCCGACGAGCTACCTACTGCTCTACCTCGCGATGAACATGCAAGTTTACAAAATTTATACACTATAACAAAGGGTAATCCAAAGATTGTATCTTTACCTTATGACCAAAACCCGTCATAGATCAGGTTATGTATCCATCATAGGAAATCCCAATGTGGGCAAATCAACTTTGGTTAATGCTCTAATGGGCAGAGATTTATCCATCACCACCTCCAAAGCCCAAACCACTCGCCATCGTATTCTTGGACTGATCAATGAGGACCACTATCAATTGGTATTATCAGATACACCCGGAATTATACAGCCCGCCTATGAAATGCAAAACTCAATGATGGATTTTGTTAAAGAATCTTTGATTGATGCAGATGTATTGCTCTATATGATATCAATACAGGAAAAAAAGATAAAGGATAAAGCTTTAATGGAGCGGATTAATAAATCTAAAATCCCATTATTCATTCTTATAAACAAAATTGATTTATCCAGTCAATTGGAATTAGAAGCTGTTGTCAAAGAATGGTCTAAAATTTTTCCTAATGCAAAGGTCATTCCCATTTCTGCTTTGACCGGGTTTTTTGTTTCAGAACTATTACAAATGTTGATTGAACTTTTGCCCGAATCACCTCCCTATTTCCCTAAAGATCAACTGAGTGATAAGCCTGAAAAATTTTTTGTTAATGAATCTATCCGAAAAAGTATTTTGGAACTTTACGACAAAGAAATACCATATGCAGTAGAGGTCATAACCGAATCTTTCAAGGAGGAAAAGAATATCATCAGGATTCAAGCGGTAATTTTAGCAGAGAGAGAAACCCAAAAAGGAATCATCATTGGGCATAAAGGGGAACAATTAAAAAAAGTGGGTATCGCAGCCCGAAAAGATCTCACGTCATTTTTTGGTAAGAAAATCCATATAGAACTTTACGTAAAAGTTCAAAAAAATTGGCGTTCTAACCCTAAACAGCTTAAGCGTTTTGGTTATCAACAATAACTCCCTGAAGAAATCGCACAAATTCACTTACTTTTGCACTCAAATAAACCTAAATGGGAGGTATTGTTGCAATTGTGGGAAGACCTAATGTGGGAAAATCTACTTTTTTTAATCGTTTGATTAAAAAAAGAGAAGCAATTGTAGATGCAGTTAGTGGTGTCACTCGAGACCGACACTATGGTCAATCCGATTGGAATGGCATAGAGTTTAGTTTGATAGATACAGGAGGCTATATCGAGGGTAGTGATGATGTTTTTCAAAAAGAAATTGATAAGCAAGTTAACTTGGCTATCGAAGAGGCCGATGCAATTCTCTTTATGGTCGATGTCGCAGAGGGTCTCACCGGAATGGATGAAACCATCGCCCAGCTTCTCAGACGATTTCAAAAGCCTGTTTTTCTGACTGCCAACAAAGGGGACAACTCAAAGGTTATCGAAAATATAAACGAATTTTACGCCTTGGGTTACGAACATTTATATACTATTTCTGCTATCAACGGAAGTGGAACGGGAGAATTACTAGACGAGTTAGTTAAGATTTTACCAGAACACATGCAACCTGAGCAGGCCTTACCAAGATTTGCCGTTGTAGGCAGACCTAATGCTGGAAAATCCTCTTTTATAAATGCATTGATTGGTGAAGAAAGGTATATCGTCACGGATATCGCTGGAACCACCAGAGACAGTATTGATGCCAAATACAATCGTTTTGGCTTCGAGTTCAATCTGGTAGATACTGCAGGAATAAGAAAAAAAAGCAAAGTAAAGGAAGATATTGAATTTTACTCTGTAATGCGATCCGTAAGATCCATTGAATATTGCGATGTTTGTTTACTGTTGGTAGATGCCACTAGAGGTTTCGATGGCCAAGTTCAAAAAATATTTTGGCTGGCACATAGAAATAATAAAGGTATTGTTATATTGATTAATAAATGGGATCTTGTCGAAAAAGAAACCCAATCCTCTAAACTTTTTGAACAAGAGATAAAAGAGAAAACAGCACCATTTATAGATGTTCCTATTGTGTTCATTTCTGTTTTGAACAAACAAAGAATTTTTAAAGCCATAGAAACTGGTATATCCATTTATAAAAATCGATCCAATCGAATTCCCACCCGAAAATTAAATGATACTCTACTCCCTATTATTGAAAATCAACCACCTCCATCTTACAAAGGAAAGTTTGTCAAAATAAAGTTTTGTACCCAATTACCGACCCCTTATCCACAATTTGCTTTTTTCTGTAATCTTCCACAATATGTAAAAGAGCCATACAAAAGATTTTTGGAAAACAAACTTAGAGAACGCTTCGATTTCAATGGGATTCCTATTCAATTATTTTTTAGAAAAAAATAATCAAAGATTTTCTCGAAGTTGGACAAGATCAGATTTGAGTTGTTCTAGTTTTTGAATGACTTCTAGTTTACTGTCTTCGGAACGATTTTTTAGTTTGAGTTGCATTTTTGCCCCCTCTATGGTCAAGCCTTTTTCCTTTAGTAAGTGATGAATTTTTTGAATAATAATTATATCATCAGGGGTATACCTTCGGGCTCCACCTTCTTTTTTTTTTGGTTGAATTTCCTTGAACTCTTTTTCCCAAAACCGAAGTAAGGAGGGATTTACATCAAACGCCTTGGCGATCTCACCAATTCTATAATATCTTTTTTCAGGTAGGTTGACATGCATCAGTCCATGGATTGGTTTTCCTGTCTGGCCAAATTAAGCATGATATCAAATTCCTCAGCAGTCAAATTACCGGAATAGTAATTCAATGGATTCACCCTTTTCCCATCTTTAAATATTTCATAATGTAGGTGAGGCCCAGCAGACCTCCCTGTACTGCCCACATAGCCAATTATATCTCCACGTTTTACTTTCTGTCTCCTTTTGACATTGTACTCACTTAAGTGTGCGTACAAACTTACATAACCAAAGCCGTGGTCAATTCTAACGTGTTTCCCATAACCCGCCGCTCTACTATCCGCTCGACCTACTACTCCGTCTCCAGAGGCATATACTGGTGTCCCTCGCAGAGCAGTAAAATCCATGCCGTAATGCATTCTTCTTTTTTTGGTAAATGGATCAGTTCTGTAACCAAAACCAGAGGCCATTCTTTTTAAATCATTCTTGTGAATTGGCTGAATGGAGGGCATGGCTTCCATGAGGTCCTCTCTGCTTTTGGCTAAACTTTCAAGCTCCTCCAAAGATCGGGATTGAACTACTACCTGTTTGGTCAAAACTTCCAATCTTTTGGTGGTATTAACAATCAGTTCAGAGTTGTCATAACCTTCTAACTCTTTATAACGATTGACTCCCCCAAAACCCATCTTTCTTTGGGCTTCTGGTATGGGACTCGCTTCAAAATAAACTCTGTAAAGATTGTTGTCGCGGTCAGTAACATTTGCCATTACCTCCTCAATTTTTTCAAGCTTTTTATTCAATAATTCGTATTGCAACTTAAAATTTTCTATTTCCCTGGCTTGTAGCAACTCTTTGGGCGTATTTAGCGCATCTGTGTTCAACAATAGGAATAGTGCTAAAATTCCAAACAAAATGGATGTCAATAGAAACAAAAACACACCAGATATGGCTGAAACAGTGCTTGAATTTACTGGGCGGTAGGAAAGCGACTCTTGATCGTAATAATATTTTAACCTGGGCATATAAAGCTTTGGCACCCACTGAGGGCATAATTTTCAGCAAATATACAAATTATCTAAATCATCATCACTTCGACCATTTCAGCAACGCTATCGATCTAAAAAACTATATTTGTATTGCTTTTAAACATCAAAGCTTACTATGAAGTCCGCCGAAATTAGAAAACAATTTCTTCAATTTTTTGAGTCCAAAGCCCATACCATTGTGCCCTCTGCCCCCATGGTTATTAAAGATGATCCCACCCTAATGTTTACCAACGCTGGAATGAACCAATTTAAACCTTATTTTTTGGGACATCAAAAACCCAAGAATAAAAGGGTAGTCGATACCCAGAAGTGTCTTAGGGTTTCCGGAAAACATAATGACCTTGAGGAAGTAGGAATTGACACCTACCACCATACATTTTTTGAAATGTTGGGTAATTGGAGTTTTGGGGATTATTTTAAAAAGGAAGCCATAGAATGGGCATGGGAGTTATTGACATCGGTTTTTAAAATCGAACAAGATAAAATATATGTTACCATTTTTGAGGGAGATTCCACTGAAAATCTTGAAATAGATACAGAAGCTTTCGACATCTGGAAGGCTATCATTCCCGAGCAAAGAATTTTATTAGGAAGTAAGAAAGATAATTTTTGGGAAATGGGTGATCAAGGACCTTGTGGGCCTTGTTCTGAAATTCACATCGACCTAAGAACTGAAGCAGAAAAAGCCAAAATTTCCGGATCTGATCTTATCAATCAAGACCACCCTCAAGTCATTGAAGTTTGGAATTTGGTATTCATTGAATTTAATAGAAAAGCTGATGGAACTTTGGAATCCTTACCCAAAAAACACGTCGATACAGGGATGGGTTTTGAAAGACTCTGTATGGTTTTACAAGGCAAAACCTCGAATTATGATACGGACGTTTTTACACCTTTGATCAAAGAGATAGAAACCCTTACCGCTTCACGATACGGTGCAGATGAAAATATTGACCGTGCCATCAGGGTGATTGCAGATCACCTTAGAACTGTTTATTTTGCAATTGCAGACGGTCAACTTCCAAGTAATAACGGTGCGGGCTATGTTATTCGAAGAATTTTAAGACGAGCCATTCGTTATGGTTTCACCTTTCTTAACCAAAAAGAACCTTTTATTTACCATTTGGTCAATACCCTTGACAACCAACTCAAATCTGTTTTTCCCGAATTGGACAAACAAAAAAGTATTTCTGCTAATGTAATCCGAGAGGAAGAAACCTCATTCCTAAAAACACTAGATCAGGGTTTAACCCTTCTGGATTCTGTTCTTGGAGCCTCCAAAGACATGACCGTAGACGGAGCTAAAGCTTTTGAACTATACGACACTTTTGGTTTTCCACTTGATCTAACTGCTCTTATTGCCCGCGAACGGGGCTATCAAATAGATGAGCATGGATTCGATATCCATATGGCCAAACAGAAAGAACGTTCTCGTGCCGCCGCTCTCTCTGCAATTGATGATTGGCAAATCATAAAGCAAGATGATGAAGAAGAATTTGTAGGGTACGACCTTTTATCTACTCATGTAAGCATTACCAAATATCGAAAAGTAAGCTCCAAAAAAGAGGGTGAATTGTTTCAGTTGGTCTTCAATATCACCCCTTTCTATCCGGAAAGCGGGGGACAGGTGGGGGATAAAGGTTATTTGGAGGCCCCGAATGGCGCTATCCATTATATCATTGACACCAAAAAGGAAAATGATCTGATCATACACTATTCCAAAACCCTACCGGTTGACCTTAATGCTAGATTCAATGCTGAAGTAGACCAAAGTCAACGGTTTAAAACCGCCTGTAATCACAGTGCAACGCACCTCATACACCAAGCCTTAAGATCCATACTAGGAACCCATGTTGAACAAAAAGGATCAATGGTACACTCAGGAATGTTCCGATTTGACTTTTCACATTTTGCTAAACTCACCTCAGAAGAATTATTAGCTGTTGAACAATTTGTCAATGCCCGAATCAAAGAACAAATTCCATTGGAGGAAAGCAGAAATGTTCCCTATGATCAAGCCATTTCTAATGGAGCCATGGCTCTTTTTGGAGAAAAATACGGGGATACGGTTAGAACCATTCGCTTTGGTCAATCCATAGAACTCTGTGGTGGAACCCATGTAGAAAACACATCTGATATATGGCATTTTAAGATTACTGCTGAAACTGCTGTTGCGGCTGGTATTCGAAGGATAGAAGCCATTACCGGAGAAACTGCCCTAAAATATTTTGAAGATCAAAATCAGCTGTTGGAACAAGTCAACAGTTTGATGAAAAATCCACAAGACTTACCCAAGGCAGTCACTCAATTGCAAACCGAAAATCTAATCTTAAAAAAAGAACTCAACGATCTCAGAAAACTCAAGAGTCAAATCTTGGCCCAAGAGGCACAAAAAGAGATACAACAGCATAAAGGAATTGCCTTTTTGGCTAAAGAGGTTGATTTAGACGCACAAGCCATAAAAGACCTTGCTTTTGAGTTGGGTAAAAATCGAGATGACCTTTTTGTAGTTCTTGGATCTGCAAAAGATGACAAACCTATTCTCAGTTGTTACATCTCAAAAAAATTGGTAAAAGATAAGTCTATGGATGCTGGAAAGATTGTCCGAGAACTTGGTAAATTTATACAAGGTGGTGGTGGTGGACAACCCTTTTTTGCTTCAGCCGGAGGAAAAAACTCTGCCGGAATCCCCCAGGCACTGAAAGCTGCTGAAGACCTGATTTAATTCAAAATAGCTGAGCCAGGAGGATAATTTTTTAAGATCTCCGAAACAAAAATTGCTATCCTCTCATCACGGTTTTTGGTATATTCACTGATGCCGCCTTTCCCTTTACCTTGCCAAACCAATTGTTTTGTTTTGGCATCGATCAAATCAATGTAAAGCACACCTTCGGTTCTACTGGAAACGGTGTTTTGGTTGGGACCCCACATCCATGGATTCCATCCCCAACCCCAGAAACCAAAATTCATATTATTTACATACACTTTTTCCTTTGCAGTAGTATTGATGCTCACCAACAAATCCGGCATATCAGATTTCATCATTGATTTTTGTGACATTTGAAGGTCAATCGCTTTCATGATCCTACGCTTGTCAAGATCTGAAATTTCTACCTTATCAATTCCGGGTTTGAAATATGCAAAAGTTTTGTAGTCTGAAAAATCAACTCCCGAATCATGGTCTGTAAAAACACTGATGGAACTACAGCCCACCAAATGGAGCAATAGAAACAAATAAATTCTCTTCATGATGATTTTTAATTTTAAAAATTAAACAAAAACTATGCCGAAATTAAACTCCTGTTTTGGCGTCAAAACCATAGGGGCAGTGTCTACAATTAGACCGACAACAATAACCCCTTTTGAGGTGGTACTTTTCTGTGAAGACACGATAACCCTCGTGGGATAAATAATAGTCTTCTTCATCAAGGGGTAAATCGGGTTCCATTTCTACTGTTTAAAGGTACTATATTCAAGTTTATCCATTAATTTTGAGATATATATGTCCTTATTTCTGAGTCAAAATTCGGTCAATCAGTATCTGACCTCAATCAACGGTATCGAGATCACCCTTAAAAGAGAAGACCAATTGCACCCTACTGTTTCGGGGAATAAATTCAGAAAACTAAAATACAATCTTTTAGAAGCAAAACAGAAAGGATACCATACCCTATTGACTTTTGGGGGAGCATTTTCAAACCACCTTACTGCCACAGCTTCTGCTGGGAAAATCATGGGATTTAAAACCATAGGCGTTGTTCGCGGACAAGAAGAACGAATATCAAATCACAGCCTTCAATTTTGTCAAGATCAGGGTATGATTTTATATCCCATTTCCCGAGAAGACTATAGTAAAAAACATCTTCCTGAACTGATAATACACCTCAAAAATAAGTTTGGAAACTTTTACTTAATTCCTGAAGGAGGCACCAACAATTTGGCCGTGAGAGGCTGTAAGGAAATCCTTACGGAGGACGATGAATGCTTTGATTTGATTGCTTGTAGTGTCGCTACAGGAGGTACTTTGGCGGGATTAATCGAAAGTGCGCTACCCCATCAAAAGATCTTGGGTATTTCGGCTTTGAAAAACCAAAACCTCAAAAGAGAAATCCAAAAATGGACCTCAAATTATAATTGGAATATTAACCACGATTACACATTTGGAGGATATGCAAAAGTTTCTCCTTCACTCATTGATTTCATCAATACTTTTAATAAAAATTTCAAAACTCCTTTGGATCCTGTTTATACTGGAAAGCTCCTTTTTGGTATTTTTGATCTTATAGAAAGTAAACAATGGCCTTCGGGAATAAAGATATTGGTGATTCATACGGGAGGTTTACAAGGTATCGAAGGCATGAACCAAAAATTATTAAAAAAAAAATGGCCCAAAATCATTACTTAATAGCAGTCCTTTTTATGATTGCATTTTGCCTCAACAGCTGTGGAAGTGCTAAAAAAGTTAAAATTAATTCATCTCGCCCCACTTCCAAATCGATAGAAATAATCAAGTCTAAGTCATCAGAAACGCTAATTCAACTAGCGAAAACACAAAAAAAACTATCGGTAGCGGAGCGCGTGGATCTTTATGTAAAAACCTATGCCGAAGTAGCACAACAAGAAATGAAATCATACCAAATTCCCGCCAGTATTACTTTGGCACAAGGAATACTTGAATCAGGAATGGGTGGAAGCCGACTGGCCACTCAAGCTAATAACCACTTTGGGATTAAATGCCATAAGGAATGGCGCGGTAAAAGGATTTATCATGATGACGATGAAAAGGGAGAATGTTTTAGGGTCTACAAGGACCCACGTAACTCCTATCGCGACCACTCCATTTTTTTGACTACTCGATCCCGTTATGAATTTTTATTTGATCTCAAAAAAGACGATTACAAAAGCTGGGCAAAGGGCCTCAAAAAAGCAGGATATGCCACTGACCCCAAATACCCTGACAAACTTATCGATTTGATAGAGCGTTACCGTTTGGATCGTTATGATCTCACCAAAAAAAAGACAAAAAAAGAAATTGAATACACTGGCGTTATAACTGAAAATAAAATTCATCAGGTGCAAAAAGGTGATACCCTTTATTCCATTTCAAAAAAGTACAAAGTTGATTTACAACTTATAGTTCAAGAAAATAAACTTGAAAACAACACTATATTTTTAGGTCAAAATTTAATAATTCCTCAAGTTCAATAGCTATGCTATACCAAAGAAGCAGTAACCTATATAAGTCAGCTCAGAACGTCATTCCCGGAGGAGTAAACTCACCTGTTCGTGCTTTCAAAGCCGTTGGAGGAACCCCTATTTTTGTCAAAAAAGCGAAAGGAGCCTACCTCTATGACGAGGACGGTAATACCTTTATTGACTACATTTCCAGTTGGGGTCCCGTGATTTTAGGTCATGCATTTGAACCTGTTATCAAAGCTATAAAGGAAAGAGTAGATATAGGAACTTCATATGGTATGCCAACTGAATTGGAAACAAAAATTGCAGAATTAGCGGTACAAATGATTCCTAATATTGACCAAATAAGAATGGTCAATTCCGGAACAGAAGCCTGTATGAGTGCAGTGCGATTGGCAAGAGGTTTTACTAGAAAAGAAAAAATTATCAAGTTTACCGGATGTTATCACGGTCATTCCGATGCTTTTCTGATTCAAGCTGGAAGTGGTGCAGTTACTTTTGGAGCCCCCAACAGTCCCGGAGTTACACAAGGCACTGCCAAAGATACCCTGTTGGCGAAATACAATGATCTGGAAAGTGTTGGCATTCACTTTGAACAGCATTCTGAACAAATTGCGGCCATTATCATTGAACCTGTGGCTGGAAATATGGGCTGTATTCCACCTAAAGCCGGATTTATTGAGGGGTTGCGAGAGCTTTGCGATGAACATGATTCGTTACTGATTTTTGATGAGGTAATGACTGGATTTCGTTTGGCCAAAGGTGGGGCTCAAGAATGTCTGAACATTAAAGCTGACATATGTACCTATGGAAAGGTTTTGGGTGGGGGGCTTCCTGTCGGTGCTCTCGCTGCAAGAAAAGAAATAATGAGTTATTTGGCTCCGGAAGGACCGGTTTATCAAGCTGGAACCCTAAGTGGTAATCCACTTGCCATGGCTGCAGGTTTTGCAATGCTCTCTTACCTTGACAATAATCCTGAGGTTTTTGAACGCCTTCAAAATAAGACCAAAATGCTGCACCAAGGCATGGTAACAGCATTAAACAAAAAAGGGATTCATTATCAGATGAACCGCTATGGCTCAATGCTTTCACTTCATTTTACCAAAAAGCCTGTTGTTGATTTTGAGACAGCGGCTTTGGGTAATAACGAAAACTTTAAAAAATACTTTCATGGGATGCTGGATCGAGGAGTATATTTGCCTCCCAGTGCTTTTGAGAGCTATTTTCTTAACGACGCCCTGTCTGTAAAGGACATTGATTTTACCCTTTCGGCCTTTGAGGATTGGCTGAAAAGTCTTTAATGTAATTATCCATAAATTATAGTTTTTAATTCAATTAAGAAACTCAACCCAAAGGCCTTTTTCATCTTTAACCACTTTTGCCAGATTGTTTTTCGTTAAACTTTTAATTGTTTTATCCCATTTTTTATTACTCAAACTACTTTTTTCTTTGATGGTGTTTATTTCAATAGGACTTTCTTTTTTAAGTAATTCCAAAACATTCTTTTCTTCTTCAGTTAGAGGAATGGATTTTTGCTCGGGCTTCATCTGAGGGAAAAAAAGCACTTCCTGTATGGAAATATTATTGGTCATAAGCATTACCAAGCGATCGATTCCTATACCTATACCTGATGTTGGGGGCATACCGTATTCCAGCGCACGGAGAAAATCTTGGTCAATAAACATTGCTTCATCGTCTCCTTTTTCACTCAGAGCCAATTGCATCTCAAAACGCTCCTTTTGGTCAATCGGGTCGTTTAGCTCAGAATAGGCATTGGCCAGTTCCTTTCCATTGACTATCAATTCAAAACGCTCCGTTAATTTGGGATTGTCGCGATGCTCTTTAGTCAGAGGACTCATAGATTTAGGATAATCAGTGATAAAGGTCGGCTGGACATAATGGTGTTCACATTTTTCTCCAAAGATTTCATCGATCAATTTACCTTCTCCCATGGTATCGTCTACTTCGATCCCTAATTTTTTTGCCGTTTCACGTAATTGGTTTTCGTCCATATCGGCAACATCAAATCCGGTATGGGTTTTGATAGCTTCTAAAATAGGGATACGTGGATAAGGAGCTTTAAAATCAATACTTTTATTCCCTACAGTTACTTTTGTTTTACCATGCGTATCCAGTGAAACTCTCTCCAGTAATGCTTCTGTGGTTTCCATCATCCAAAAATAATCCTTGTAGGCAACATACAACTCCATAACGGTAAACTCGGGATTGTGGGTGCGATCCATCCCTTCATTTCTAAAGTCTTTGGAAAATTCGTACACCCCATCAAAGCCTCCTACAATGAGGCGCTTTAGATACAATTCATTAGCGATTCTCAGGTATAAAGGAATATTCAAAGCATTGTGGTGAGTAACGAAAGGTCTTGCCGCTGCTCCTCCTGGAATGGGCTGTAATATAGGAGTCTCGACTTCAAGATAGCCTTTTTCGTTAAAAAAATATCTTATGCTGTTTGTGATCTTTGTTCGTTTGACAAAGGTGTCTTTTACTTTAGTATTGACAATCAAATCAACATAACGCTGGCGATAGCGCTGTTCAGGATCATTGAACTCATCATAGACATTTCCCTGGGCATCAGTTTTGGGCAGTGGCAGGGGCCTCAAGGTCTTATTGAGAAGTGTAAAAGATTTTACCATTACGGTTTTTTCCCCTACCTGAGTGGTAAAAAGATTTCCTTCAACACCAATTATATCTCCGATATCGAGCAGTTTTTTGTAAACTTCATTGTAGGCAGTTTTATCTTCCTCAGGGCATATCTCTTCTCTGTTGAAATAGACTTGTATTCTTCCTTCACCATCTTGTAATTCTGCAAAACTAGCTTTGCCTTGGATTCTTCGTGACATCAACCGACCAGCTATGGTAACAGTTTTACCCTCGCTAAAGTTCTCTTTAATGCTTTTGGAATTTGCATCTACCGGATATAAAGCAGCAGGGTAGGGGTCTATCCCCATTTCACGAAGGGATTGTAGCTTTTCTCTTCTTACTTGTTCTTGTTCCGAAAGTCGCGCCATTAGGCTATTTGTTTTTGCAAAGATAAACAGTCTAAAGTAATCGGTAATCAAATTTCCTATCTTTGCCATAAAAAGTATTTTGAGTTTTTGGCGTGTTTTTTTATCGATTCTTTTCCCCCCTCTTGCTGTGATAGACCAAGGTTGTGGTTCGGTCGTTATTGTCTTTTTGCTGACTTTGTGTGGTTGGGTACCCGGAGTAATTGCGGCCTTGGTGATTTTGAACAACCCTGAGCGTTGGTAAATATGACTAACAAGACGATTAATTTAGTAGACTGGGGTAAACTTTCGTATGATTTGGCTTGGCAGAAACAAGAGGAATTTTTTTCCCAAATCATTGCACGTAAAATTAAGAACCGGAAATTGGAATGCCCTTTTCCCACAGACAATTTTCTTTTTTTTGTTACACATCCTCCTGTTTTTACTATAGGCAAAAGCGGAAAAATGAAACATTTACTTTTGGATGAAGGTGAATTGGCTGCAAAATGTATCTCTTTTTTTAGAACCAATCGTGGAGGAGACATCACTTTTCATGGCCCGGGACAGATTGTAGGCTACCCTCTTTTGGATTTGGATAATTTTTTTACGGATATCCACAGGTACTTGCGCTGTTTGGAGGAGGTGATCATCAAAACCTTGGCTGACTTTGGAATAGATGGAGCGAGAAGTGATGGAGAAACAGGGGTGTGGTTGGATTTGAACACCTCATTTGCCCGAAAAATATGCGCTATGGGGGTAAGAGCCAGCCGGTGGGTAACCATGCATGGATTTGCTCTAAATGTCAACACCGACTTGTCTTATTTCGATTATATAGTACCCTGTGGCATACAAGGTAAAGGAGTTACCTCTCTAGCTAAAGAGCTGAAAGAGCATGTGTCTGAGGAAGAAGTAAAAGATAGTCTTTTAAAACACTTTGCTGAAGTATTTGAGGCAGAGATCATTAATTAATTTCATAGATCAGAACACTGTTGTCTTCTGAGGCCACTATCATTTCCAAGAATTTATCCTTGTCGCTGTTGGACAGATCAACTGCTGATTTTCCATAAACTGGAAAGCCTTCAACAGCTTCACCATTGCTGTAAAATAAATATACCTTTTGGTTACTGATATCAGTAGTACTGAAATAGAGTGTATTGTTGAGATAAAATATTTTGGGTGAGGTGTATTCTCCAAAAGGGAGGTTAACGGGAATACCCTTTATATTAAAGGTATTTTCCGAGAGTGTCACCAAAGTTTTTGTAGTGGCATCAATCCTATGGTTGGTGGCTAAGTTTAATTTTGAGGCTACCATATTTCCTTTGGTGTCAATTTGTATCAAATTTCCTCCTTGATCGCTTGTAGTAAAAGTATTGAGATATGAAAAAACACCATTCTCACTAAAGTCGATTTTCCCTTTTACTTTGACACGATCTTTTCCGGTTCGTGAAACAATTTTTAAGTTATTGTTTTCCATGGGGATTAGAATATAATCCTTGCTTTGAAGACGAATGTGTTTTGGAGGACTAACGATATTGGCATTAACTTTTTTAAGGGTAAATCCATTGAGTTTTTTTCCGCGGTTATTTAACATTAAGAGCGAACGATCCTGAGCAATCAAAAAGCGGTAATTGCGGTTATTGTCATAATCAAAAACTGATAGAGGCAGTGGATTGGTGCTTTTGGGAAGTTTGATATCAAAGGGTTTAACGATTTTTCCGTTTCGGTCGAGTATCATCATTCTGTCGGCTGTCCTAAAAGCAAGTTGCCAACGGTTATTTTTATAGAGATCAACTTGTTGGATTCTTCCAATAATTTTACCAGACAACTGTTTTTTCCAATATAATTTACCTGTATTGGAGAATAGATAAAGGACATTGTCACTATCCTGAACTACTACATCCATACCCTTATTTCTGTGGTTTTTGAACCATTGAGGGGGAATGATTGGACGCTTATTGAGTTGCAAGGTATATGCATTTTTTACTCCCGCTTTTTCGTTTGAAGTCAGGTTTTTTTGAAGACTAAGGTGAAGATGGACAAAATCATTTTCTGCTACACCTTGGAAGGCAACAAGGGGATACTCTTCAATAGGTAAATTTTTGATATTCTTTCTTGTTTTGTTTTGCAACCAGTATTTTGTTAAATTTTTGGTGCTTCCAACCCATAAAAATGAATTTTCATCTGCAAGTTTTTCCTGCAAGTTTTTATATATAGGGAGGCGATCTAATGTACTTCGGTCTAGATAACTCCTCAAAATATTTTTCAATCCAGATTCTGTTTCGCTCATGATTAGTAGATCTTCATACCAACAGCCCCATTTGGGATCAATCTTGTCACCAAAAACATCGACTAAAGTATTTAGTTCCTCAGGGATAGAGCATGGGTAGTATGAGAAATTGCGAAATTTTTTAAGGTCGTTTTCTGAAGAGAGAAAATCTGGGAAGTTTTCTTGAATATCGTCTATTTTAAATACAATAGACTTTTGACTCCCTACATAAATCCATGATATCTCTTTCAGACTTTTAATTGCAGAAAAATCAGTGCCTTTGAATGGTAAATTGATGCGCCTGCTATATCGCTTAAAATTATCTTCCAATTGTTGCATATTGTCTATTGAAAAACCAAGGTAGCTGGTGAAGTTTTCGGGAACAATTTTTGAAAGAGACAATTTTTGAGGTTTCATGTTTTTCACTAGTATCAAGCCATCTGGGATAGAGTCATTAAGGAATGCTACCCCATTGAGGTTGATTGCATTTTCTGAAATCTCCATGCCCAACTCAATCCAATCTCTCCCAGTATCTGGAAAAAGCGGATTGATTGGAAAAAATTCATTTGTCAGTGAAACAGAGGTAGGATGTAATAGAAAATTAATACTCAAATCCTCATCCATACTTTTGGCTAGTTGATAAAATGCAGGGCTACTGATTCCTCGCTGTGTTTTTTGAAAATTTCGAATTCCATTTTCGATCACCAATTGAGACTGGGACAACATTTTTAATTGACCCAAATTTGTGCTGTAAAATGTTTGTCCTTCTTTTTCAATAGTCTCAATGATTTTTCCACTATACTTAATAGCTTTCTCGGTGGGAACAATACTATCCATCTGATTCCCTTTGAAAATTAGACCTACAACATTTTCATTTCTTCCCACAGGAGTAATAAAAACAACCTGAGGGGAGGGAGTATTTTCCGGGATGATGTTTTGGATGGTTTTTTTTAAATCATTATTCAATGAAAATATTTTAGTCAAGATATTAGAGTTTTTTAGAGAAATAGTGTCATTGATTTGAGCAACAACACTTGTATTCTGTGGAACCAACTCAATCAAATTGATTTCCCTCTGAATTCTGGGTGTGCAACCTATTATAAGCCAGATGAAGATTAAGGATAAAAGTCTTTTTATCATCACTATAAAAATATTAAATCAAGTATTCGATTATACAGGAATGGAAGAATTAAATTCAACTGACTTTTCAACACTGATGGTATAGATCAAAGTTTGAGTACCAATTGTTTTTTGATCAATTGAAAAGATTTTCGGTGATAGGGGGTAATTCCATGTTTTGTAATGGCCTCACGATGTACTTTGGTGGGATAACCCTTGTTCTTATCCCAAGAATACTGGGAAAATTCTTGATGAATTTTTTTCATGTAATCGTCTCGGTAGGTTTTGGCCAGTACAGAGGCTGCAGCTATGTTTTGGTATTTACCATCACCTTTAATAACACATTCGTGGGGAACAGATTCAAAAGGGTGAAAACGATTTCCGTCTACAGCAATAAAATCAATTGGTAAAGACAATTGTAACAATGCTAAATGCATGGCCTTTATGCTGGCGTTGAGTATATTGATTAGGTCTATTTCTTCAGGATATACATGAGCGTAGGAAAAAGCAATTGCTTTAGCTTCTATTTTAGGACGAAGATAATAGCGTTGTTTTTCGGTTAGTTTTTTGGAGTCGTTTAATTCGGCCAATTCAAAATCAGAACGCAAGATCACCGCAGCAGCAGTAACAGGCCCGGCCAAGCAACCCCTCCCAGCTTCGTCTGTTCCCGCTTCTGTATCTGATGTAATTTGTCTGATCAGCAAAACCCTACAATCGATTGGTTTAGTGAACCCAAATTAAGTACAATTATTTTAACTTCGCATCAAATTCATTTTATGAAGCGACTCCTCCCTGTTTTTTTGCTTATGGTTTCCTATCACACCCATGCGCAAGAAAATCAGGACACTAAAGACCAGGTCGCTGCACCAAATAATACCCTAGAAGTAACCGGATTTTCTGTATTTGATGAGGAGGTGAGTGATAGTTTATCTATTGCAAATGACAGCCTTGCGATAAAGGAAAAAAAAATCAGCCATAGAGATTCTTTGTTGTTTTTGTCTTTTAGGCTTCCCAAACCTGGAATTATAAAAAATATTGTCTTGGATACCCTTTCCAAAACACTGGACTCTGTTACCGAAAATTTAACTCCGCGATTTAAATACATGAAAAACATTGGATTAGATCACGACAGTAGGTTTATATCCAATTTATTGATCATTCAGTTGTTGGATTCATTCTCGCTTCAAAGGACTCAATATAATATACGATTGCGAAAGGCACGGGAGATCGCGCAAAAACCAATTAAAGAAATGGAAGAGGTGACCATTGAGGATTATAAAATCTATTATTCTGATGGAAGTGTAAGGCATATTGATACCACATTGACCATCAACAAAGACTATCACTTTAATTATCTGCGTAAAGACTACTTTGAATTGCTTCCTTTTGCCAATTCGGGTGAGAGTTATAACAAACTGGGGTATGATTTCCAGGATCAAAAACTAATCCCCGACATCGGAGCTAGGGCAAAGCATTATGGATATATGGAGGAAGATGAAATTGGGTATTATGAGGTGCCCTCTCCATTGACAGAATTGTTTTTTAAAACTGTTTTTGAACAAGGACAGATGGTAGATGCTTTGATTACTGTGAATACTTCACCTCGTCTAAACATCACCTTGGCACACAAAGCCTTTCGCTCACTTGGAAATTACATCAATACTCTTGGAGGGGGAACTAATCTTCGCTTTGCTTCTAAATACACCAGTAAAAATTATCGTTATCGACAGCGCTCCCATTTTGCAGCACAAAGAATTGAAAATCAAGCTAATGGTGGTTTAGATTCACTTAATGTTTATTTTTTTGAAAAGGCAATTGAGGATTTTGATTATGATGGTTTTTTAGATCGATCTAGATTGATCAATAATGTCAATTCAGATAACACACTTATTGGTAGGCGTTATTATATAGATCATCAGTATGATGCAAAATTGGGAGGTAATGATAAGATGAAAAATTATGAAAAACCTAAAATCTTGACTTTTGGGCATAAACTCAATTTCGAAGGAAAACATTTTATTTTTAATAATTCAACATCAAATTCTTTTTTTGGTACAGTTTCAGGTACAGCTATATTTGAGACACGTACTTCACTTGATGTTATGGATAATGAATTATATGCTATATATCATGAAAAGAACTTGGGAGAACTCAAAGCAGGTTTACGATTGATCCATTGGGATTACAGCATCAGTTTGCCTGAAAATACCAAAAACTCGGATGAGCCTTATGATTACGGACCCAACCCTACCGAGATTAAGGCCAGTCAGTTGGCACTTTTTTCCTATTGGAAAAAAACATTTTTGAAATTTGATTTTAAAGCGGAGGGTTATTTCTCTGCAAAAAAAGATTACTCTAGTCAATTTATTTCTGGAGCTATCAGCAGAGATTATAATAACGGTATTTCTGCCAAAGTTAAGCTCAGTATGAGATCACAAGCTCCTAATTTTAATTTTTTTCTAAATAGAAGCAACTTTATTGAATATGATTGGTTCAACCCGAGCTTTAAGAATCAATTTGCTAATTCGCTAAATTTTTCTTTAGGCCATCCCCTGTGGGGAACTCTAGAGGGCCAATATGAATTACTCAAAAACTATACTTTTTTTAGAAATTTAAAACCTTTTCTAAGAGAGGGTCCCTATTCTTTAATAAAGAAGAAAAAGGAGGAAGAACTTTTGGTAACTCCGGAACAATTTGACAGTGAAATTAGATATCTTAAATTACGCTTTACTCAGGAATTAGATTTTTGGAAATTTACCTTGACCAACACAGCCCAGTACCAACAGGTATCATACGGCAGCATGGAGAATGATTTTCAACCCCTCAATGTACCAGAGTGGAATTTGCGATCATCTTTTCTTTTTTCAAGTGAACTTTTTGACAAGGCACTCTATCTGCAAACAGGTTTCACCGCTCAGTATTTTACAGAATTTTACGCTGACAGATACAGCGCACATTTGGGAGAGTTTGTTTCTCAAAATCATACGAAAATTGGAAAATTCCCAAGGTTAGACTTTTTCATAAATGCCAAAATACAACAAACACGATTGTTTTTAAAGTATGAGCACTTCAACAGTGATCTTACGGGATATAATTTTTATTCAGCCCCGTTTACTCCCTATCGTGATTCTTCCATTCGTTTTGGCTTGGTTTGGAACTTTTTTCAGTAAAAATTAGAATTAATTAATAGCAGAAAGTATAGATTTTCTATTACTCTGAAAACATAACTTATAGGTATCTATAATCGATTTATATAGAACATTTGGAAAATCATGAATCAGATAATTGCAAAATTTGTTTTGCCCCAATAGCCCTTAAAATGTAGTTCGAATTACTTAAGTTAAACCGATATCAAATCTCCTGCCATATTTTTTTGAGGAAGGTCGGAACTACCCATTAAATAAGTGTCCATTTGATGAGCCGCTTCACGACCTTCAGAAATTGCCCAAACGATCAATGATTGTCCTCTACGAGCATCTCCAGCAGTAAAAATATTTGGTTTGTTGGTTTGGTATTTGTTTTCTCCTTTAATATTTCCTCTGGGATCAAAAGTCAAACCAAATTGCTCAGGGAGTGATTTCTCAGGTCCTGTAAACCCTAATGCTAGGAGAGCCAATTCACATGGCCATTCTTTCTCGGAACCTTTGATTTCTTTCAATTGAGGTCGCTCTCCGGGGATTTTTTTCCATTCTACTTCAACGGTCTTTAAACCTTTGAGGTTACCTTTTTCATCACTAATAAATTCCTTTGTCAGTATACTCCACTCTCGATGGCTTCCCTCTTCATGTGAAGAACTAGTTTTAAGTTTGAAAGGCCAATAGGGCCAGGGGTTTTCTTCAGTTCTTCCATCAGCTGGTTTGGGCATGATCTCAAAATTAGTTACGCTTTTTGCACCTTGGCGGTTAGAGGTTCCAATACAGTCTGAACCAGTATCTCCTCCTCCAATAACAATTACATTCTTACCTTTAGCCAAATATTTGGATTCACGTTCATGTTGTCCATCAACAGCTTTGTTATTATGTGGTAGGAAGTCCATAGCCTGTATCACTCCATTAAGGTCTGAACCAGGAATTGGAAGTTCCCTTTTGATACTAGCTCCGATACAGAGTAAAACTGCATCAAAATCCTTTTCGATGTTCTCAGTTTTAATAGTTTTGCCAACCTCAACATTACATTTAAATATAATACCCTCCGCCTCAAGAATTTCTAAGCGTCGATCTATGACATTTTTTTCCATCTTAAAATCTGGGATTCCATAACGAAGTAATCCACCAATTTTATTATCTCTCTCGAACACAGTAACGTTATGTCCTGCGCGATTGAGTTGCTGAGCAGCTGATAATCCAGCAGGCCCTGATCCAATTACAGCAATAGTTTTTTTTGTTCTGTTTATAGGGGGTTTAGGCTTGATCCAGCCTTCCGAAAAACCCCTTTCAACAATGTATTTTTCAATTAATTCTATTGATACAGGTGGATTTATTATCCCCAATACGCAAGCCTCCTCACATGGGGCGGGGCAGAGTCTACCAGTGAATTCAGGAAAATTATTTGTAGAGTGTAAAATATCTAGCGCTTTTTGCCACTCATTTTTGTGTACAGCGTCATTAAAATCTGGTATTAAATTACCTAAAGGGCAACCGCTATGGCAAAAAGGAACTCCGCAATCCATACACCTTCCTCCTTGTTCCTGTAATTCAACATTATTTGGAGCAATTGTAAACTCTTTATAATTTTTAATTCTTTTTTTTGGTGTTTCGACAGTTTCTCTAATTCTGTCATATTCCATGAATCCCCTTAACTTTCCCATAGTTAACTAATTTTATTTTCTTTTTTACTTCTTTCAAGAATTTCAAGAGCTTTTTTATAGTCAGTTGGCATTACTTTAATAAAATTTTTAATAGAATTGTTCCAATCATTTAAAATTTGACCAGCAATTTTACTTCCAGTGTATTTATGATGGTTTTTGATTAGGGATAAAACTTCGTCTTTATCATTAATGTTTAAATCTTCTAATTCTACCATTTCAAGGTTAAATTTTTTCTCGTCAAAGAATCCACTCTCACTGAAAATGTAGGCTATACCACCACTCATGCCAGCTGCAAAATTTCTCCCAAAATTCCCAAGTATAACAGCAATACCACCTGTCATGTATTCACACCCATGGTCGCCAATTCCCTCCACAACAGCCTTAGCTCCAGAATTTCTTACACAGAACCTTTCACCTGCAATACCATTAACATATGCTTCACCATTCGTAGCACCGTATAGTGCAACATTACCTGTAATTATATTTTCATTAGATTTGAATGTAGCTTCATCTGGCACCTTTGCAATAATCGTTGCGCCAGAGAGCCCCTTTCCAAAATAATCGTTGGTGGTTCCGGTAATTTTCATCAACAAACCCTTTGTGGCAAAACAACCAAAGCTTTGACCACCAGTTCCAAAAAAATTTAATTTCAAAGTATCTTTTGGAAGTCCGTCCGGTCCATGTAGGTTTGAAATTTCATTACTTAAAATTGCACCGATTGTTCTATCAGTGTTTTTAATTTTATAATTTAATTCAATTGACTTTTTATTAAAAATTGCACTTTTCGCATCATCTAATATCTTAAAATCTATTACATTTTCTAAATTATGGTTTTGAAGCTCTGTATTTCTTTCAATTAAATCTTCTGAAATATTTTTATGCGGTTTGTAAAGAATTTTGGAAAGATCAATTCCCTCAGCTTTAAAATGATTAATAGCCTTGTTCATGTTTAATTTCTGAGATTGACCTACCATCTCATTAACACTTCTAAACCCAAGCTCTGACATTATCTGTCTTAATTCTTCAGCAACAAAATACATGTAGTTAATTACGTGTTCCGGTTTTCCATTAAAATTTTTCCTTAAATCTGGGTCTTGAGTTGCAATTCCAACTGGACAAGTGTTTAAATGGCACGCCCTCATCATAATACAGCCACTTGCAATTAAAGGAGCGGTTGAAAATCCGAATTCTTCAGCACCAAGCAAACATGCAATAGCAACGTCCCTTCCAGTTTTCAGTTGACCATCACACTCAAGAACAACTCTACTTCTGAGACCATTTAAGACTAAAGTTTGTTGGGCTTCTGCGATTCCTAGCTCCCAGGGCAAACCAGCATGTTTTAATGATGTCAAAGGGGAGGCACCAGTCCCTCCATCATAGCCTGAAATTAAAATTACATCGGCTTTAGCTTTTGCAACCCCAGCTGCAATAGTTCCAACTCCAACCTCAGAAACTAACTTGACATTAATTCTTGCTTTTCTATTTGCATTCTTTAAATCGTAAATCAATTGTGAAAGATCCTCAATTGAATATATATCGTGATGTGGAGGAGGTGAAATTAATCCAACATATGGAGTGGAATTTCTAACTGAGGCAATGTAGGGATTTACTTTAGGGCCTGGTAGTTGACCACCCTCCCCTGGTTTAGCTCCTTGAGCCATTTTAATTTGAATTTCTTTAGCAGAGCTCAAGTAATGACTTGAAACACCAAATCTTCCAGATGCGACCTGTTTGATTGCTGAGTTTTTTAAATCACCATTTTCATCAGGAAGAAACCTTTTGGGGTCCTCGCCGCCTTCACCTGAATTACTTTTTCCTCCAATTCTGTTCATCGCAACGGCGAGATTCTCGTGAGCTTCTTGACTTATAGAACCCAATGACATTGCACCTGTTTTAAACCTTTTAACGATTTCGGTCCATGGCTCGACCTGATTTATTGGAATTGGATCAAAATTCGAAAACTCAAATAACCCACGCAAAGTCATTAATTTATGGTTTTGATCATTGATTAACTTTGCAAAGCTCTGGTATTTGTCAAAGCTTTTATTTCTAACTGCCTGCTGAAGAGTTGAGATTGTTGAAGGATTTACAACATGAGCTTCACCGTCTCTTCTCCACCTGTATTCTCCACCAATTTCGAGGGATAATCCTAAATTAGATTCATGGATAAATGCCTTAGTGTGCCTATTATTTACGTCTTTTTCAATTTCATATAGTCCAATTCCCTCAATTCGAGTCGGAGTATTAGTAAAAAATTCATCAATGAATTTTTTAGATAGACCAAGAGCTTCAAAAATTTGAGCACCTCTGTAAGAGTTTAATGTTGATATACCTATTTTATTCATTATTTTCACAATACCTTTAGCAATTGCTTTATTAAAATTTTCAACTGCTACGTCAGCATTGATCGATAGTTCGTTTCTTTTAGATTGATATTGAATTATTTCATTTACCATGTATGGATTGACTGCGCTTGCCCCATAACCAAAGAGTAACGCGAAGTGATGAGGTTCCCTTGGTTCAGCTGATTCTAAAATAATACCAAATGAGGACCTTTTTTTATGTCTTTTGAAATAATTGTGAACATGAGATGTAGCCAACAATACTGGAATAGGAGCCAGAGTGGATGAAACGCCTCTATCAGATAAAATAATAATATTTGCACCATTTGAAACCTCGTTATCAATATTTGTTACGATCTCATCCAAAGAGATTTCAATTCCATTAAAACCCATATCTACCTCATAGAGAATAGGAATTTTAACTGCCTTTAAATTATTTTGATCAATACACGAGATTTTATCCAGATCTTCATTAGAAATTATTGGATTTTCTATATATAATTTGCTGGCATGTTTGTCAGAAATTTCGAAAAGGTTAAATTCTTTACCAAGAGTCAAACTAATATCAGTTACAATTTCTTCTCTAATTCCATCAAGAGGGGGGTTTGTAACTTGAGCAAATAATTGCTTGAAATAGTTGAAAAGCAACTGTGGTTTATCAGATAAAACAGCTAGTGGTGTATCAGTCCCCATTGAGCCAATTGCTTCTTTTCCACTAATTAACATTGGAGATATTATTGTAGATATATCTTCTTGAGTGTAACCAAAAATTCTCATTCTGGTTTGAAAACTTTCCTTTTCTGCAAGTTCAGTTTTTTTGGTGTATGGTATATTTTTTAGTAAAATTAAATTATCATTAATCCATTTCTCATATGGTTTTTTTGAGGTAATTAATTTTTTTATTTCATCATCTTCAACAATTCTTCCCTCATCCATGTTAACAAGGAACATCTTTCCTGGCTCTAGTCTTCCATGAACTTCAACATTTGCGGGATCAATTTCCAAAACTCCTGTTTCTGAAGACATCACTACATACCCATCTTTGGTAACTGTATATCTCGATGGTCTTAGACCATTTCTATCAAGTAAGGCACCAATAAATTTCCCATCAGTAAATGGGATTGAAGCTGGGCCATCCCATGGTTCGATTAAACATGAATTAAATTTATAGAAAGCTTTTTTCACATCATCCATGTATGTGTGTTTTTCCCATGCTTCAGGAACTAACATCATCATAACCTCAGGAAGTGATCTGCCGGTAGATAGTAGAAGCTCAACTGCCATGTCCATTGAACAAGAATCAGATTTTCCTGGTAGAATTATGGGTAGCATTTTTTTAATATCGTCACCAAAGAATTCACTCTCAAGAAGTTCTTCTCTTGTTTCCATTCTGCTAAAATTTCCTCGGTAAGTATTTATTTCACCGTTGTGGCACATATAGCGAAATGGTTGAGCCAGATCCCATGTTGGAAAGGTATTTGTAGAAAATCTTTGGTGAACTAAAGCGAGTTTTGTTACTACTTTAGGCTCAGATAAATCAGAGTAATATCCTTTTATATCTTTTGGAATAAGCAGCCCTTTATAAATTATAGTTCGATTTGATAAGCTGGGGACATAAAAAAAGGAGTTTTGAGATAAATTGGATTCATATATTTTATGCTCTGAGATTTTTCTTGCGCAAAATAATTTATTATTAAAATTTTGCTCTGTAATTTTATTGTCTCCTTTACCCACAAAAATCTGCATAATTTTTGGTTCGGTTTGAGCAGCTATTTTTCCAACTATTTCAGTTCTCACTGGAACTTTCCTCCACCCTAAAACTTTGAGACCTTGATTCTTAAATTCAGATTCCAAAACCCCAATACAAAATGATCTTTGATTGTCTTTTTTTGGTAAAAAAACCATTCCTACAGCATACTCACCATATTCAGGTAATTTAAAACTACATTGATCTTTTAAAAATTCATGCGGGATTTCGATTAAAATACCAGCACCATCTCCCGTTTTCCCATCAGCACTAACAGCACCCCTGTGTTCTAAACAATCCAGTATATCGAGTGCTTTGTGTATGATATCGTTGGTTTTTTTTCCTTGAAGGCTACAAATAAAGCCCGCACCACAGTTGTCATGCTCATATTCCGGGGAGTATAATCCTTGGTTTTCTGGTAACATTTATTAGGTTTTTAAATAAAAGGACATCAAAAATAAATGTTTAAAATTTAAGCCCAAAAGGTTGTCAATTGCAATAAAATACAATTGTTAAATTACGATTTTAAGCTTTAAATTTTGCTAAATGTCTAATCAATTGTTCATTTTAATCATTTATTTTTAAAATTATTTTTTAATTCTAAATTTAATATCAACTTGTCAACTTTGGGAGAATTCGATAATTATCACATGATCGGTTGTATGTCTGGAACTTCATTGGACGGTATTGATCTTGTGTATGTAAAGTTTTCAAAAATTAGCCAATGGTCATTTCAAATATTAGCTTCCAAAACAGTAGATTATGGAAATGAATGGAAAAATAAATTGAGAGAATCGCTTTATTTGTCATCCTACGCACTTGAAAAACTTAATTTTGAATATACCAATTTTCTAGGAGACATTATCGGTAACTTCATAACTAATGAGAGGGTTAGTGAGCTGGATGCAGTAGCCTCTCACGGTCACACGGTTTACCATCAACCTCAAAAGGGTTTTACCTTTCAAATAGGAAATCTGAGTCATTTGGCAGATCGGATTGGATGGCCAGTAGTCTGTGACTTTAGAGTGCAAGATTTAGCTTTGGGAGGACAAGGGGCCCCATTAGTCCCCATGGGTGATAAAATGCTTTTTTATAGTTATCAATCTTGTGTCAATTTAGGTGGATTCTCTAATATAAGTATTTTCCATGATCAAAGTGTTTTGGCCTATGATATTTGTGCTGTAAATACTGTTTTGAATCATTTAGCCCATCGAGTAAATTTACCTTATGACGCGGGAGGAAAAATAGCACGCAAAGGAAAAATTATTCCGGACCTTTTCGAAAAATTGGACAAGCTTTATTTTTATTCAAAAAAACCTCCTAAATCTTTGGGAATAGAGTGGGTTCAGGAAAATATTTTTGAGTTATTTAATCATTGCAGTGCATGTAGCATCGAAGATTTATTACATACCTATACCCTTCATATTGCTCAAGAAATAGCTAATTGTTTACCTCAAAAAGGGACTGTAATGTTTACCGGTGGTGGAGTATACAATACTTTTTTGGTTGAAGAAATTAAAAAAAAATCAAAGGCAAAAATTGAGGTCCCAGCTACTGAGCTTATTGATTTCAAAGAGGCTTTGATATTTGCTTTTTTGGGTTTATTGAAGTGGCAAGGGTCAGTCAATTGTTTGGCAAGTGTAACTGGAGCAAAGCAAGATCACTCAACTGGAAAAATATTTATTCCAAAAAATCTGAATGATTAAGATTATTTATACATTGAGGATCCAATTGAAAATCATACCATTAACTTAAAATAGATTTATGGAGATTATACTCATAACAATCTTTACTTTAGGCTATCTTGCCATTACATTGGAGCACTCCTTAAAAATTGACAAATTAATACCTGCTTTAGGAATGATGTCTATTTTATGGGCTTTAATTGCAGTTTTTCAACTACCAGTTTTTAAGGTTGATACCTTAGTTAGAGAACTTAAACCATCTCATCTCGAAGAAGTTTTATTGCATCATTTAGGCAAGACCTCAGAAATCATCATTTTTTTGTTAGGAGCTATGACCATCGTTGAAATAATAGACTATTTTAACGGTTTTGCAACCATCAAGAGAATAATCAAAACTAAATCCAAAAAGGGCCTACTCTTAATATTTTCCCTAATGGCCTTTATTCTCTCGGCTATTATAGACAACTTGACCGCTACAATAATTTTGATTACCATATTGCAGAAGGTTATCAAAGAACGTAAAACGAGAATTTGGTTTGCAGGTATGATCGTTATCGCAGCCAATTCTGGTGGGGCCTGGTCTCCAATAGGTGACGTAACGACCACCATGTTATGGATCGGTAATAAGGTAACAACCTTAAAACTTATAATTTATTTGCTAATTCCTTCATTTGTTTGTATGATGGTTCCTATATTGTTGGCTACAACTTTACCAGCTTTCAAAGGAAATATTTCCGATGAGTTAGAAAATGAAATTGGTGATACTCATAAATACGGAGCCTCAATGCTTTACATAGGACTTTCTGCTATCATACTCGTTCCTGTTTTCAAAACTTTGACTCATCTGCCTCCATATGTAGGGATGATGCTTTCTCTTGCTGTTGTAGCCACTTTTGCGGAATACTACAGTAGTGCAAAATTCGGATTTACTTCAATAGATGCCGAACACTTGGAAAACTCAAGTCATAGTCCTGTACACAGTTCTTTATCCAAAATAGAATTACCCAGTATACTATTCTTTCTAGGAATTTTATTGGCAGTAGCTGCTTTGGAATCTTTGGGAATATTGTTTGAGTTTGCTGACTCTTTGAATTTAGCAATTCCGAATTCTGATATCTTAGTAATGTTAATGGGTGTAGGTTCTGCCATCATCGATAATGTCCCTTTAGTTGCCGCCAGTATGGGAATGTTTTCTGAAGTGATGGATCATCCACTTTGGCATTTTATAGCTTTTTCTGCCGGAACAGGAGGGAGCATGCTTATCATTGGTTCTGCGGCAGGAGTCGTTGCCATGGGTTTGGAGAAAATTGAATTTTTTTGGTATTTAAAAAAAATTTCTTGGTTAGCAATGGCGGGTTTTATTGCTGGTTCGCTTACCTTCATTTTATTGCGAGATTTTATTTTTAGTTAGGGGAAATTTTTTTGTTCTAACATCGTTTTATAAATAAACCATATATATAATGATTTTAATACAGAATGCCCCTCTTCAGACTGAAAAGACGTTATCCCTAATTGAGTTGGTCAAAGATGGAGGGTTGGGAGGTCAGCTAATCATTGGATTGCTTTTTCTTTTGTTGATAATTGTTATTTACATCTACTTTGAGCGATTATTCACAATCAAGGCTGCATCCAAGATTAGTCCAAACTTTATGGCGCAAATCAAAACCTATGTTTTGAACCACAAAATTGAAGGGGCACAAACCCTTTGTTTGAGTGAAAATAAACCTGTAGCCAGATTGATAGCCAAAGGTATATCAAGAATCGGTAGACCCTTGGATGATATTAGTACCACCATTGAAAACGCAGGTCGGCTTGAAATATATAAACTAGAGAAAAACGTTAGTATTTTGGCTACCATTGCAGGAGCTGCTCCCATGATTGGATTCTTGGGTACTGTGATTGGAATGATCTTATCCATTTTTGAAATTTCCAATGCAGGAGGAAATATCGATATGCAGCTTTTGTCCAATGGTCTATATACCGCTATGACTACAACTGTTGCCGGCCTTATAGTGGGAATCGTTGGCTATGTCGCTTACAATCATTTAGTAGTAAAAACCAACAAAGTTGTTTATCAAATGGAGGCTACATCTTTAGAGTTTTTTGATTTACTGAACGAACCCGCATAGAATGAATCTAAAAGGAAGAAATAAAATCACCCCGGAATTTAACATGTCCTCCATGACAGATATTGTTTTTCTGTTATTGATCTTCTTTATGATTGCCTCAACATTGGCCAAAAACCTTAACACCATAAACGTGAAACTACCACAGGCAAAAGGAAAATCAGAAAACCGTAATAACGTATCCTTAACTATCAATAACCGATCTCAATTCTATTTGGATTCCAAACAGATTTCGAAAGGTAGAATAGAACAAGAATTGATTGCGAAACTGAAAGGTTACAATGCACCTTCCATAGTTCTTAGGGCCGAGGAAAAAGTTCCTATAGATCAAGTGGTTTATATAATGAATATTGCCAATCAAAATAGCATAAAGGTTGTTTTGGCGGTCGATGCACAATGAAATATCTCAAAACACCACACGAAAAAAAGTCGGCAGTCTTAACTACGTTTATAGCTGCATTATTAATTCTTTTATTTTTTTTACTAGGTTTGAAGTATTATGATCCTCCAATTAGTTTTGGTATGGAGGTAAATTTGGGTAATGCTTCTCAGGGCATGGGTAAGACCCAACCTCAAAAACCTGTTGTGACCAAAACAATCACTAAACCTAGCCCAAAGAGAGCAAGCCTTAAAGCGGCACCAAAAAAGGTAACGCAATCTAAAGTAATCACTCAAGAGACCAGCGATGTCGCTGTTCCCTCAAAAACAGAAAAAAAACAAACTGCACCTATAAAAGAAGTTCCCAAAAAAGTGGAATCTCCAAAACCAAAAGTTGATCAAGCGACCAAAAATATATTGTCGAAATTGGTAAATCAAAGAAAGACACTGGAAAAAGTAACTCAACAGGGAGAGGGCAACAACCAATTAGTAGGTGATAAGGGTAAAATTGAGGGAAATCCTTACGCTAACAGTTATTTCAATTTGGCTGGACCAGGGGGAATGGGGAAAGGATTTGGATTGAATGGCCGCCGTTTAGAGTCCCGTGGAAAGGTTGCCCAATTGTGCAACCAAGAAGGCGTTGTTGTGGTCAGAATAACCGTAGACCGTCAAGGGAATGTGGTTCAAGCTGAGCCTGGGGTCAAAGGAACTACCAATACCCATCCATGTCTGCTTCAACCGGCCAAAGAAACTGCCCTTCTCCACAAATGGTTTCCTGAAGCTAAAGCTCCTGCCCAACAAATCGGATTTGTTGTTATACAGTTTAAATTGGGGGAATAATTGGACAATTACGATTCCATTTTAGCTTGGATGTTGTCTCAACTTCCCATGTATCAAAAAAAAGGAGCCCAAGCCTACCGACCTGATTTGTCTCGTATGCGTGACTTTTGTGGCTATATGAATCAGCCCCAAAAGCAGATCAAAACCATACATGTTGCCGGAACCAATGGAAAAGGTTCTACTGCCCATCTAATGGCCTCTGTTATTCAACAACACGGCTATCAAGTGGGGCTATATACCTCTCCACATTTGAAAGACTTTAGAGAAAGAATTAAAATCAATGGTGCGTTAATCGAGAAAGAATTTGTAGTAGAATTTATTCAAAATTACCGCAGCTATTTTGAGTCCCATACCCTGTCTTTTTTTGAAATGACCGTAGGCTTGGCCTTTACTTATTTTTTTGAAAAAAAAGTGGATATTGCCGTTGTTGAGGTGGGTATGGGAGGAAGGCTAGATGCTACCAATCTGATCCAACCCGAGTTATGTGTGATAACCAATATAGGTTGGGATCACATGCAATTTTTGGGAGATAGCCTGGAAGCTATTGCTATGGAAAAAGCGGGTATAATCAAACCCCATACCCCTTTAATTATTGGTTTAACCCAAGTAGAAACTCAAGATGTATTCAGAGAAAAAGCTCGTCATTTAGACGCTGAAATCATCTTTGCAGATCAGGTGTCTGTTGAGCAGTACAGCTCTGATCTAAAGGGAACTTATCAACGACGCAACATTCATACTGCAGTGGTTGGACTTAGTCGATTAAAATGGTTAAATGTCCATCCAGAAAAATTAAAGCAGGGCTTGATGAATGTTGTTGCCAATACCGGATTACAAGGAAGATGGCAAGTTTTGAATTATGTGCCAAATATTGTAGCCGATGTTGCTCACAATAGAGAGGGATTTGAATTCATTATTGCTCAAATAGAATCACATTCTTATGCTCAGCTTCATTTGGTTTTGGGTTTTGTGAAGGATAAACCTATAAACGAAATATTACGGCTTTTTCCCCAAAGTGCCAGATTTTACTTATCCGCTCCTCAAATCCCTAGAGCTATGTCAATTGAGGATATCGAGAAGATTGCAAATGATTTGAATCTCAATTACGAAATTTATCCTACTGTAAATACTGCTTATTCCGCCGCCAAGAACCAAGCGCAGGCTGATGATTTTATCTATATAGGTGGGAGTACTTTTGTGGTGGCTGAGATTCTCTAAAATTATATGCATCTAGGCGACAAACTTATTAAATTTGCTATTACATTTAAATGAATAAAATGAACCCATATGAATCCTTAGAAGCTTCAAATCCCGGGAATGGGAGTGCTGAAGAGTATGAATTTATTGGAGAATTGATTAAACGATATTCGCCTGGAAATATTCTGGTTTTCAGCGTTGGAAAAGATAGTAGCCTTTGGTTTTCATTAAACGAGGGGGGAAACACCCTTTTTTTAGAAGACATAAGAAAGTGGATAAGATTCAGTAAAAAAGTAAGTCCTGAAATCAATGTTTTGAAAGTAGGTTATTCGACCCGTAGAAAAAATTGGAAAAAACTTTTAGGCCAAGAGGATCGCTTACAAATGAAATTACCAGACTATGTTAAAAACACTGTTTGGGATGTGGTTTTTGTCGATGGACCCAGAGGATACAACGATAAAGTTCCTGGAAGAATGCAGAGTATTTTCTCTGCTTCTCAACTAAAAACTCGTCATCTATTGGTGCACGACTGCGATCGTGAGGTTGAAAAAGCCTATTTCGAACGTTATATCGGCCATCCAACTAATGTGATTGATAAATTATTTCACAGAGAAATGAATTTGCAATAGACTGTTTAAAAACAAACCATCTTAAGTTGTTTTTTTCTATATTTGCCCATCAAAAATCGGGCGCGTAGCTCAGTTGGTTCAGAGCACTTGGTTTACACCCAAGGGGTCAGGGGTTCGAATCCCTTCGCGCCCACAAATTTAAACTCATCTTAAAGATGAGTTTTTTATTTCATTTAATAATTGATTAGTAAGTATCTAATTTAGATGAAGAAAAACCCAACAGAAGTTTTTGGTAATTGGGCTTTAACCGGTCGCGATGAAAGAATGGCACATGGCCATGCAGATTCTGTAAGAGCGATGCTTGAACTGGTAATAATCGATCAAAAATTTAGCTTTATGGATGTGGGCTGTGGCAATGGTTGGGTGGTAAAAAAAATATTAGATCATCCTCATTGTCAATATGTTGCTGGTGTTGATGGTTCACAACACATGATTGATAAAGCCAAATCAATGGGTGTTGGGGGTGAATTTTTTTGCGAGGATATTAGTCACTGGATTCCTCCGAGAACTTTTGATATAGTCCATTCAATGGAGGTTTTCTACTATGTAGAGCAGCCCGATACATTGATCAGAAATATTTTTGATTTTTGGCTAAATCCTCTGGGTAAATTAATTATGGGCATTGATTTTTATGAAGAAAATACTCCCTGTCACTCTTGGCAAGAGGATTGCGGCATTAATACCATGCAATTATTCTCAAAGAATATTTGGATTGATTTTTTTAAAGAAGCAGGATTTAGAAAAATAACCTCTCATCATTTTGGAGCAAAAGATGAGTGGAAAGGAACTTTGGCAGTGATGGGAGAAAAATGATAAAGTCACTATTTAGATTCAAAAAAGAAAAACTTTCAAGTTTAAATAATGAAACAAATAATAAGTTCCCAGATTACGCTGATCGGTTATAGGCTATTTTTTTGAAGAAAAGATGGTATCCATTTTTTCACGTTCCTCTTTTGCCAATTCTGAATCGACAAGGATTCTGCCACTGTGCTCGTCGGTAATGATTTTTTGACGAGAGGCAATTTCCATTTGAATTTGTGGAGGAATGGTAAAATAAGATCCCCCTGAAGCTCCTCTTTCAATAGCAACAATGGCCAATCCATTTTTAACATTTTTCCTAATCTTCTTATATGCTTCAAAAAGGTGAGATTCTATTTTAACTTCATATTCTGAGGCTTTCTTCGCCAATAAGCTCTCTTCTTTTTCAGTCTCTTTTAGGATTTCTTCCAACTCTCCCTTTTTGGCTTTTAAATGTTTTTTTCGTTCACTCAACTTTTCGTCGAGTTGGTTAATGGCTTCTAACTTTAGTTCTTTTTTTGCTGCAAATTCTTTTATTCGCTTCTCAGACAATTGAATTTCAAGTTCCTGATATTCTTGTTCTTTTACAATCGAATTGTATTCTCTATTGTTTCGAACATTTTTTAGTTTTTCTTCATATTTTTTGGATTCCTCTTTAGAAACCTCTATGCTATTTTTTTGCTCATTGGTTTGAAAGTCAAAATCACTCACCTCTTGGTTGAAGTTTTCTAATCTTTTTTCCAAACCGGCGATCTCATTTTCAAGATCTTCGACTTCGAGGGGTAATTCACCTCTTACATTTCGAATTTCATCTACACGAGAGTCTATTAGTTGTAAATCGTAAAGGGCTCTTAATTTGTCTTCTACGGTTACCTCATTCTTTTTTGCCATCAGAAAAATACTTTACAGGGTTGGTTAACGACTTAGATAAAGCGATTGCAAAATTAGGTAATTTTTCTCTAAGATGGTTGTGAATCAATTTTTTTGTGAAACGTTCTGTTTCATAATGCCCGCCATCAACTAAAAGTATCTGATTTTCGGCCTGAAAAAAATCGTGGTATTTAAGGTCTGCAGTTACCAACGCATCTGCCTTAATTTGTTTTGCTTTGGATATGGCAAAACTACCTGAGCCTCCAAGAACAGCTACTTTTTTAATTTTTCGATTATTCATATTAGAGTGTCGAAGAAACTTTGTTTCCAGTTTTTGTCCAACCCAATACAAAAATTCTTTTTCCGACATTTCTTTTTCTAAAATACCTACACTTCCCATACCGATCTCTTGGAAGAAATTGTCCAATGGGTAAATTTGGTAAGCAACCTCCTCATATGGATGGTTTTCAAAAAGTGTATGGAGAATTTTCTGTTCTAAGTGTCTTTGGAAAACTAAGTTGAGTTGGATCTCTTGAACTTCTTCTCGAATCATTGGCTGCCCAATATGGGGTTGTGAATTTTCATTCCCTCTAAATGATCCTTTTCCTTTAGTAATAAAACTACACTGGTCGTAATTTCCCAAAGCACCTGCTCCAGACTCATAAAGCTTTTCCAATAATGCAACTGAGTTTTCTTTAGGGACGAATGTGGTCAATTGTTTTAGTGTATTTTGTTGAGGAATCAGTACTCGGATATTGGTCAATCCTAATGACTTTGCCAAAGTATAACTCACACCTTTTTTTTGGTTGTCCAGGGCTGTATGTATAGCATAAACAGCAATATCGTTTTTAATGGCTTTTGCAACAGAGCGTTCGACATATGTTTTACCAGTTAATTTCTTTAAGCTCGAAAAAATAATGGGATGAAAACATACTATGAAATTGTATTTTTTGGCTACGGCCTCATCGACTACATTTTCTAAAACGTCATGTGTAATTAGTATCCCCGTACATTCATCTTCTGCTTTTCCCAAAAGTAAACCCACGTTGTCAAAATCTTCAGCATAGGCCGTAGGTGCCCAACGTTCCAAAATTGTTATGATTTCCTGAATCTTCATTTTATAGCTATTCGTTGCAAATATAATACTATCTTTTTGTGCCATGAAAACAGTGGTTTTAACCATCTTAAAATGGGTTTTCCTAAATTTGACATAGTTATAAATAATTTGAAAAACGTTCGAATCCTTTTTTTTCCGTTAGGAATCCTTTATGGCTGTATTATGGCTATAAGAAATGGGCTATTTAATTTAAGAATATTGTCATCAAAAAATCCAACTATAAAATCTATAGGTATAGGGAATCTTGCAATGGGGGGTACTGGAAAATCTGTTGTAGTAATGTATTTAATAAAAATGTTGAAGGACCATAGCGTTGCCACATTGAGCAGGGGGTATGGAAGAAAAACCAATGGTTTGATCATTGCAGGTTCAAAAGACACGCCTTCTACCTTGGGAGATGAACCATATCAATTTTTCAATCGCTATCCAGACACCCTTGTTATGGTTTCTGAAAAAAGAACCCTTGGTATAAAAGTATTAGAAAAATTAGATACCCCGCCAGATTGGGTGATTTTGGACGATGTGATGCAACATCGTTGGATACGTCCTCATATAATGATTATGACCTCTTCATTTCAACAGCCCTATTTTAGAGATTTTGTTTTCCCAGCAGGAGGGTTAAGAGAATTCAGTTCGGGGGTCAAACGAGCAGATATTTTATTGATTACCAGATCGCCACATAATCTATCCTTAAGTCAAAAAAATGAATTCCTTAAAAAAATCAATTTTAACATCCCTGTTTTTTTTACCAAAATATACTATTCAGATGTCCTGACAAGACAAGACAAAACCATTAAATCAAGCGTATTGAATGATGAAGATTTTTTATTGGTGACCGGAATTGCTGACTCCTATCATTTGGTCACTCATTTGAATGAACAATACGGAGAGTTTGATCATCTTGTGTTCAAAGATCATCACCCATATTCTAAAAGTGATGGACAGTTGATTAACGACCGTGCTGGAGACAAAATAATTTTAACAACTGAAAAAGATTACGCAAAACTTGAGCAAACCCTTGATAATGACAGGTTGTATTGTATAAAGATCGAACTGGATTTTGTCTTCGAGGAAGAACAAGACCTTTTTAAGAGTATTATCAGAGGAATTTAGTGAACGTGTTTGTGAGCTTTGTAGGAGGATCGAACCAGTGGGCCGCTTTCAACATGTCTAAAACCCAAATCCAATGCAAAAGTTTCATATTTATTGAAAGCATCCGGTGAAACAAAAGATTTTACAGGCAAATGTTTTTTACTTGGTTGAAGGTATTGACCAATGGTTACGACTTCTACATCTGCATTTCTGAGATCATGGAGTGTTTCTAATACCTCTTCCTCCGATTCTCCAAGTCCCAGCATAATTCCTGATTTAGTTCGATTAACTCCCATTTGTTTGAGATATCGTAAAACCTCCAAGCTTTGGTCATATTTGGCTTGAACCCTTACTTCTCTAGTCAACCTTCTGACAGTTTCGAGGTTGTGTGAAACCACCTCGGGAGCAGCTTCTATGATACGATCAATATTAGTTTTGTTTCCTTGAAAATCGGGAATCAAAGTTTCTAAAGTAGTGTTGGGGTTCAACCTACGAATCGCTTTTATAGTTTCATTCCAAATAATAGAGCCCATATCTTTTAGATCATCTCGGTCTACTGATGTTATTACCGCGTGTTTAATTTTCATGATCTTTATAGACTGTGCCACTTTTTCGGGTTCTTCCCAGTCCACATCTCTTGGTCTTCCAGTTTTGACACCACAAAATCCACATGAACGGGTACAAATATTTCCCAATATCATAAAAGTAGCAGTGCCTTCTGCCCAACATTCTCCCATGTTGGGGCAACTGCCCGATGTGCAAATTGTATTGAGTTTGTATTGATCTACAAGTCCTCTAAGTTCTGTATATTTTTTTCCCGTGGGGAGTTTTACTCTAATCCATTTTGGTTTACCAACGCCTTTATTTTGTCTCTCTACTATTTCCAAAACTTTTTTTTCAAAGATACAAACTAAAATTAGAGACTCAAAAGATACACTCCGGTGAAACCTATCAAGAAAATAATTCCCAAAAGACTTAGAATTTTAATTTTTGAGGAGGGACGATTTTCTTTTGGCATATGGTTACTGGTAATTAGACGATAATTTATGATGGCGTAAAAAGGTGCAGTGATAAATGATAAAACTGTAGCAATTTCAACTAAAAGTCCCATTTCTGAAAGTAAAAAAAGAAAAATCAAACAAGTACCCAAGGCCAAAATGGTTATCCAAAGTATGTAGAAATCTTTATTTTTTTGTTGAAAGAGTAACTGAACGGTCTTAGACATCGCTCTGGGAGAGGCATCCAAAGTCGTAATGGTAGTACTAATCATGGTTGTAAAGGCTGCAATGGCAATTACTATATACCAAGATTCTCCCAGATTAGAAGTGTAAAGATCAATTAACTGTCCTGCAAATTCATTCCCTTTATTAGAAAATTCTAGGCCTGAGCCAAACATAACCAACGCTCCTAAACCGACAAAACAAATGCCTAAAATTACTGTTGTAATATATCCTACGTTAAAATCGAAAAGCCCCTCCTTAAGAGAAAATTTATTTTTGAGATCGGTTTTTTTTTCCAAAATCCAAATTGAATGCCATATTGAAATATCCATTGGTGCAGGCATCCAGCCCATAAAAGCGATCAGAAATAGTAAACCCGATCCATTAGGAAAAATCTGTGTAAAACCCAGTGAAGCATTGCCATTGTAAAATGCGATTGTAACTGCTAGAATACTACTTAATGTAAGGATAAGGATAATGACTTTTATGACCTTATCCAAGAGTTGGTATCTTCCGATCATCAATATACTATAGCAAACTGCAGTAACTCCTATACTCCAAAGGATCATATTTGTGCTGATACCAAACAGGTTAGAGGCCAGACCCGCAGTAACAATAGTAACAGCAGTTTGAATGGTGAACATGGTAGCGATATTGAGAAAAAAATAAAGCCATAAGTAAATTTTACCAAGTTTAAAATATCCATCTAGTAAACTTTCTCCTGTAGCCAAGGCATACCTTGGTCCAAACTGAAAAAAAGGATATTTGAAAAGATTAACTAGCAAAAGAGCCCATAACAGCCCCCATCCGTAATCAGCTCCGGCCCGAGTGGATTGAACCAAGTGAGAGACGCCAATGGCTGCCCCTGCAAATAACAAGCCAGGGCCTAATTTTCTGAATTTATCAAGCTTCCTCATTAATTTTTTGATTTAGCAAATTTTTTGCCCTAAATAGCTTGACTTTTATTGTATTAATAGGTTGATTCATTTTTTTACTGATCTCTTTGTAGGAAAGTTCATCGAAAAATCTAAGGCTTAATATTTTTTGATAATCTATTTTAAGTGACCTTATTTTATTGTGTATAGATTCTAAATCTTGGTTCGTGATTAAAACCTCTTCCGGAGAAGGATGACTTTCAGTTATAAAATCTTCTAAATCAGTTAGGTAGGATAATGTCACAGGACTTTTTTTATTTTTTTTCTTTCTTAAAAAGTCATTGTGAATGTTTTTAGAAATGGTCAATAGCCAGGTTTTGAATTCAAATTTATTGTTGAAAGTTGATATACGGTCAAATGCTCTAGCGAATGTTACGATTGAAATTTCCTCGGCCAAATCCTTATTCCCTGTTTTATTTAACTGAAAATTATATAGATACCCCCAATAGTATGTTAGCAGATCATTGAATGCTTTTTGATTTTGTTCTTTTGCCTTTTTAATGACAAGTTTAACATTCTTCATATCTGGATTGAAGAAAGAGGGTTAATTATGTTGAGGGTTTGGACGGCAATTTTGTTCTGAAGGCAATTTTCCACAATAGCTACAGGTTTGGTTGTCTTTATTAAGAAAAGGACTTTGGCTGGCACAAGTACCAGAAAACTCTCCTCCTTTTTTACCCCATATTTTAATTGCAATTCCGGCAACAGCAATAGCTAATAGTGCAAAAGTAATTAGAAATAACTCCATAATTTACATTTGTAAATTTAGCAAAAATAATCCTCCTTTTAAATCAAAGGTTTTCATATAATTAATTCGTAAAAATTTAAGCACACTTTATGTTTTTTTATTGTAATTAATTTTAAACTTAA
>JBMTKF010000024.1:0-37958 GCA_049439205.1 Flavobacteriaceae bacterium
GATTATCAAATTCAAATTATTTTCAAAATTACTGAATTATGTCCTTTTGATAAAAATATATTTATGAAATTGATGAAGAAAGCTTACTGAGGGATATTAGAGGCTAATTCTTCTGTCGGTTGATTATTCCCTGATCCATCAAAATTAAAGCTTAGAGAAAACCTGAGAGTGTTTTCAAGAGGATTTCTAATTTTTGAAGTGGAGAATAAATAAGATATATCGATTACCATACCATTAAGCTCTATACCTGCCCCAAATGTCATATATTGTCTTGATCCTTTTTCTTCACTTTCATTGAAGTATCCTGTTCTAAGTGCCAAGGTTTCAGCAAAGAGATATTCTAAACCCAAGGCCAAAGTTATTTCTTTCAACTCCTCTTGCATACCCCCAGGTGCATCATTGAATGATTTAAATATACCGTTATAAAAGTTTATATCAGGTTGTCGATAGCCCAATAGTATATTATTTTCGTCATAGTAAGCTACAGGTGTTGGAACCAAAAGTTTGGAGAATTCTAAATAAACTCCTAAAATATTTGAAGGATCAAAAATCAAATCCAATCCTGACCCTACTCTAAGGTTGGTAGGAATAAAATCTGTTTGACCTCCTTCATCATATTTGAGTCTAGGTCCGATATTTGAAATATTGAAACCCGCTCTCATCATTCCATCGACCTTTCCAAAATCAAAAGTTGATCCTCGGAAAAAACCTGCAATATCTACTCCTAAACTATTTGCTGAGGTAGCATCCATATCGGTATGGATTTTTAGATCAGACCTCAAAAATCTCCCGGCTACAGACATTGCAAAATTTTCGCTCAATTTTAGCGAATAAGACAAATCCAATGTAATTTCATTTGGTCTTTTTGAACCCTGGTCTATAATGGTTCCAGCCATCATTTTATTGAACTGTACATTTCCATAACTGAAATATTTGAAACTCGCAGCCCATGCACTCCTTTCATCAATTTTGTTGAAATAGGTCAAATTCCCCAAAAAAATATCATCTACCAGTTGTCTTAAATAAGGAGTATAACTTAAACCCAAACCACTTCTACTTTCAGAGAAAGCGTATTTCGCAGGATTCCATTGCTGTGCATAGGCATCGGCTGAGGTGGCAACCCCAAGCTCCCCCATACCCGCAGCTCTTGCATCGGGTGTGATCAATAAAAAAGGGACCCCGGTAGTAATGATTCGATCTTGTGCATTTATTTGTATTACTAAAGAAAAGACAATTAAAAATATAATCAGTGAGCAAGATGATCTTATCTTTCTGGTTTTCATAACTTGATAACGTAACATCAATTAATTTGTTGTACTTGACTCTAGTACTTATTAACAATTTTAACAGATTTAATTTTAGCTACCCTATATAATATTTCATGATTATGAACGTTATTGATAAATAAACGGAAATTGTACTTGTTTATTAAGTAAGATTAAGATTTAGATAATTAGTATATTGCACTAAAAAATTAGACATACTGATCCTATGAAAGTTAATTTTTTAAAAGAATTTATTTTTATTGCTTTTATAAGCCTTCTATTTGTGGCTTGTGGAGGAAGAAATAATATGTCCCGTGCAACAGGATGGGGCATCAATTCAAAAGATGGTGGTTTCCAATATAATATTGATTATGAGGATCAGGAAAATGGTCCTGGACTAGTTCTGATTGAAGGAGGAACTTACACCAAGGGTCAAGTTCAGGACGATGTTTTACATGACTGGAATAATACACCTACCCAACAGCATGTAATGTCTTTTTACATTGATGAAACAGAAGTTACCAACATAATGTACATGGAGTATTTGGATTGGTTAGAAACTGTATTTCCATTGAGTGAGCCTGATTACAGGCAACTTTATGAAGGGGCATTACCGGATACATTAGTGTGGAGAAACACTTTGGGATATATGGAAGAACTCACTACAAACTATCTTAGACACCCTGCTTATGCAGAGTATCCCGTTGTAGGGATTAACTGGTTGCAAGCCGTCCAATTCGCCGAGTGGAGAACCAATAGGGTTAATGAATTCATTTTGGAAAGAGAGTCCTACGTTGAAAAAAATATAAGATACAGTGAAAATGATGGAGGTGTGGTAAATTCCAATAGTACTTTTAGTACCGAGGCCTATCTAAAAAGACCCGAGACTTCTTATGGAGGATTGATGGCTTCAGATAGTATAATGGGTAAAAGAGGAACCATGAAAAAAGACACTGCAACTGTCAATGTTTATGCCGGTGTCTCTAAAGGTGTGTTGCTCCCCTCATACAGACTTCCAACTGAGGCTGAATGGGAATATGCTGCATTAGCATTGGTTGGTGACAGAGAGTACAATACATACAGAGGAAAGAAGAAATATCCTTGGTCGGGAGAATACACGCGATCAAGTGAAAGAAGAAGCGAAGGTGATCAATTGGCTAACTTTAAATTCGGTAGAGGTGACTATGGCGGAATTGCTGGGTGGTCAGATGATGGTGGAGATATTACAGTCCAAGTTAAGAGTTATCCCCCCAATGATTTTGGAGTATACGACATGGCAGGAAACGTAGCAGAATGGGTAGCTGATGTTTACAGACCGATAATTGATGATGAAGCCAATGACTTTAATTATTACAGAGGCAATATCTATTTAAAAAATGCAATTGGTGAAGATGGAAAAGCTACCATACTTTCTCCCGACGAATTGGTATATGATACTCTCCCCAATGGAAAAGTCATGTTGAAACGACTTCCAGGGGAACTGGCCAAAGTTCCTATCGATGATGAAGAAACTTTCCTCAGACAAAATTTCTCTGAAAGTGATAATCGAAATTATAGAGATGGGGATAAAGAATCTACTCGTAAGTATAGTGATCCTAATGATGCAAGTCCAAATGGAAGGACAGAAACAGCAGGAATGTATGATGCGCCTGATCACCCTAAGGTCGTAAAAGATGCAGAAGGAAAAATTGTTGAAAGAAAAATTGACGAATCTAAAGGGAGAACTTCACTGATTACAGATGAGGTTAGGGTATACAAAGGAGGGTCCTGGAAGGATCGTGCCTACTGGCTTGATCCAGCACAGCGTAGGTATTTACCCCAATACATAGCAACCGATTATATTGGTTTCAGATGTGCTATGTCCAGATTAGGGCAAAAAACTAGAATCAAAAAAACCGCAAGACACAAACGCGGGAGATAATCATATTAAGGCATCTATTTCAGATGCCTTTTTTTTATGAATATAATTAAACTCCACGATTATTTTAAAGATTCCTCAGGAGTAGTAATTGACAGTCGTAAGCTGATCCAAGACTGTTTTTTTATAGCCCTTAGAGGTGAAAATTTTGATGGCAATGAGTTTGCTGAAGTTGCCCTTAAAAAAGGGGCAAAATACGCCTTGGTTGACCGACCAGAAATAGCCAATAAAAATGAGCGACTGATCCTTGTCGATAATACATTAAAATCGCTTCAGGAACTTGCTCAATATCACAGAAAAAATATAGAAACCAAAATTATTGCACTAACTGGAAGTAATGGCAAAACCACTACAAAGGAGTTAATTAAAAATGTATTGGAAAAGAAATTTAATACCAAAGCAACTAGAGATAATTTAAATAACCATATCGGTGTCCCCCTAACATTATTAGATTTCAATGAAAAAACAGAAATAGGCATTGTTGAAATGGGAGCGAATCACAAAAAAGAAATAGATTTTTTATGTCAATTGGCGCAACCCGACATTGGATTGATTACCAACTTCGGTCAAGCCCACTTGGATGGGTTTGGAGGAATCGAAGGGGTAATAAAGGGCAAGTCTGAGATTTATAAATACCTTTTCAATACCGGAGGAACCATTATTTTAAATATAGACGACCCCCTTCAAAAAAGATGGATGTCATACAATTCTATTTTTACATTTGGAGAAGATTTAGGTGCAGATTGTTGTGTGAAATATTTGAAAAGAAAACAAATGCCACTGGCTCTAACTTTTGAGGAAAAAACAATTGAAAGCCAACTTTATGGAGAATACAACTTTTCTAACATTGGTACAGCAGTAGCCTTGGGTAAATTTTTTGATCTGAATATTGAACAAATCAAAGCGGGAATTACTTCTTATGAATCTAGAAATAATAGATCACAGAACATTTTAAAAGGTAGTAATAGAATCATTCTTGACGCCTATAACGCGAATCCTAGCAGTATGAAAGCTTCAATCACATCGTTTATCGATAACAAAAAAAACAAAGGGTCTGTCATTTTGGGAGATATGCATGAATTAGGAAAATTCACAGGTACAGCGCATCAAAAAATTATTAATCAATTAGAATCTACAGACATCAATAGTATCCTTATCGTAGGTGAGCATTTTTTCAAAACCCAATCAAATGATCCAAGAGTACGAGCATTCAAAACCCTTGATGAAACTAAAGATTACCTCATCCAAAACCCTTTCGAGGATACAGAAATACTCATCAAAGGATCTAGAGGTATGACTATGGAAAAGCTTTTGGATTACTTGTAGAATTTAATCTAAGCCTGCTCCTTTAATGATTTCATCAACAATTTCGGGGTTCAAAAGCGTAGATATATCTCCTAAATTAGATAGATCACGACTTGCAACTTTCCTTAAGATTCTACGCATGATTTTACCAGAGCGGGTTTTGGGTAGACCTGAAACAATTTGAACATGCTCAGGTTTGGCAATGGGACCAATGATATTCCTTACCAACTGTTTGATTTCATCCTCTAAAACAGCTTCAGATTTGTCAGAACCGTCACAGATAGCAAAAGCATAAATTCCCTGTCCTTTTATATCGTGAGGGTATCCTACAACAGCAGATTCTACTACATTGGGGTGCTCGTCTATAGCATTTTCTACCTCGGCAGTTCCCATACGGTGTCCCGAAACATTGATCACATCATCTACTCTTCCCAAAATTCTTAGATAACCATCGTGATCTCTTTTAACCCCATCACCTGTAAAATACATCCCTTTATAAGTAGAAAAATAGGTATCCTTACATCTTTGATGGTCACCATAAGTAGTTCTTATCATGGATGGCCAAGGAAACTTAATGCACAGATTGCCCTCTACATTATTACCTTTAAGTTCATCTCCATTTGCATCAACAATAATAGGCTGAACCCCAGGAAGTGGTAATGACGCATGAGCGGGTTTATTGGGCGTAATTCCTGCTAATGGAGAAATCATTATACCTCCTGTTTCAGTTTGCCACCAAGTATCTACCAAAGGGCATTTGCCTTTACCTACATGTTCATGATACCAATGCCAGGCTTCCTCATTAATTGGTTCTCCCACAGAACCGATTACTTTTAGTGAGCTCAGATCAAATTTTTGAACTGGCTCTGTTCCATAAACTTGTAAAGCTCTAATCGCTGTGGGGGCAGTGTAAAATTGATTGACATTATATTTCTCTACTATCTCCCAAAACCTTCCTGGATGGGGGTAAGTGGGTACACCCTCAAACATGAGTGTAGTAGCTCCTGCCAAGAGTGGACCATATACAATATAAGAATGCCCTGTAATCCATCCTATATCTGCGGTACACCAATAAACATCACCAGCGTCGTACTGAAAAACATTTAAAAACGAGTAATAAGTATAAACCATATAACCGGCAGTGGTGTGAACTACTCCTTTTGGTTTACCAGTCGATCCCGAGGTATAAAGAATAAACAATAAATCCTCTGCACTTATCACTTCTGCCTTATGTTGTTCGGATTGCCCCTCCAAAGCCTCATCCCACCAAAGGTCACGACCGTTGATCATTTCAATCTTTTCACCTGTTCGTTTTAATACAATTACTTTCTCAACAAACCCATTGCCTATTAAAGCTTCATCTACTAAGGCCTTAACCGGTATAACCTTGTTACCTCTAAAATTTCCATCAGAGGTCAATATCATTTTGGCTTGGCAGTCATTAATTCTATCGGCAAGAGCAGACGAAGAAAAACCGGCAAATACAACAGAGTGAACGGCTCCAAGTCGAGCGCAAGCCAGCATTGCAATTACAGCCTCGAGCACCATAGGCATATAAATAATAACACGATCGCCTTTTCTGACCCCTTGAGATTTCATAGCATTTGCAAATTTGCAAGTAGCTTTATACAACTCGCCATAGGTCATTTGTATTGAATCTGCCTTTGGGTCGTTGGGTTCCCAAATGATGGCAGTTTTATTTTTATGGGTAGGAAGTAATCTTTCAAAAATGTTTTCGGTTAAATTCAACTCGGCATTTTCGAACCAAGTAACTTTGGGGGTTTCAAAATCCCAACTCAATACCTGATCCCATTTTCTTTTCCATTCAAAATGATCCGCAATTTCAGACCAAAATTTTTCAGGGTTGGATACACTATGGTGGTAGTCATTAGAATAATCTCTCAAGGTTTTAATTCTATTAATCATGGGTATTTTATTTACGGTAAACTTAAGCTTATTAATAAAGTATACAAAATGAATTTTTGTACTAAAAACATCAGTTATAACAAAAAGAACGCGATATAATTAAGGAATTACCAAAAAACAAATGTTTTTTTGTTAAATTTACTATAATAAACATTTAATATACCAAACAAAACTTTTCATTTATGGAAATTCTAGTTGTGTTGATTTTTTTGGCATTCCTTTTTGGAGGAGTATACTGGTATGCCGGTTACTCCACTCGTTCCGGATTTGCTAAAGATGAAAATCAAAACTTTATCCCTGATGCCTGGGAAGAAAAATTTAGTTGGTTTTTCTCAGGAAAAGGCATCATTATGTTAATATTGGGAGTAGCAATCGGTTTTACTTTAGCGAAAGTTATTGGATAAAATAACAATTAACCGAAGAATAAAAGGTCGTGCCTACGAATAAGAAAATAATTTTAGGTATAAACTACTTCTCCTTACCTCAAAATAGTTAATAATAACTATTTACTGAGATCAATTTTGTGGGTGTTACTGGATTCGAACCAGTGACCTCTACCCTGTCAAGGTAGCGCTCTAAACCAACTGAGCTAAACACCCTTCTTGAAGTAAAATTAAGGAATCACCAAAGAGTACCAAAATAAATATCTTTACCATACTGGTTTTAGGTATTTAATTTTTAATAAATATATAATTTCTTTAAGAATAGTTGCTAAACGTTAAATTATTCTTAACAAAATGTGTTAAATGTGATTTTTTAAAAAATAAATTCGATATAAATTCTACTTTATTTGCGAATTCATCAATCGCAAGCCTTCAGATTAAAGAATTAAAAAAATATTGAGCACTATATTAAGTAAGTCATAAAAAAGATCACTTAAATAACTTTTATTTTTTTCATTAATCAATTGCATAATAAATTTATATTCAAATTAAGATACTGTTTAAGTAACTCATTCTTAATTTAGTTAATTTAATTGTTTGGTTTTTTTATTATTTCGTTAATTGGGCGGGTCTCTCAAACCCGCCCAATTTTGTACACATTTAATTACAATAATTATCTTTATTAAGAATCAAACCATCAAAATGAGTAAAAAAAATTTAATTTTAAGTGTCGCTATAACTCTTGTAATTTTAGGATTAATTATTCAATTCAATGGTTCTATCAATGAGAGGGATGCTTGTTTGTGTACGGAAATTCTTAGCAATGAAAGCTTTCTCAACAATAAAATTAAAATGCCGTCAGTAAAAAATTGCATTAATGAATTTGAAGATTTTGAAAACGCACACCTGAAATGCATAAAATCTTTTGAATTCGATCATCCTGAGATAAAAAAGGATTCTTTGAAATCGATATGATTAAGTTGCTTTGTTTTTATATTTTAGAGTATTCGATCTTTCAATACTTATTATGAAAGAAAAATTAATGAAATTTAAATTTTTACTTTTGTTGATTCCTCTAGGAGTTATCATTGGGTATGTTGACCAAAAGGTAACCCAAGACGGCTTTTTGTCCTCTAACTCAATCGCAGACCATTATGTTTTTATTGCAGGTTTAGTGATCATTGTAATTGGTTTATTGGCTGCCATTTTATATTTTGATAAACATTCCAATTCATAAAATGAAAATGCTACATTTTAGTATAGATGATATCCAAAGATTTTCAAAATTGTATCGTCTTAATCTGATCAACAGTATTACGGGCTATAAGTCAGCTAATTTGATCGGTACCAAGTCTAACTCTGGGGATGAGAATTTAGCCATATTTAGTTCAATTACCCATTTGGGAAGTAACCCGGCTTTACTTCATTTTACATTACGCCCCAATAAGGTTCCTCGCGACACCTATAAGAACATTAAAGAAAATAAGGTCTTTACCGTAAACCATGTCTCTCTAGCACAAATTGATCAAGCTCATCACACCAGTGCCAAATATGAAGAGAAAATTTCTGAATTTGATCAGACCTTGTTAGAACCAGAATATAAACTGGATTGGTATGCTCCTTTTGTTAAGAGTTCCCCAATTGCTTTGGGATGCCGTTATTTAAACGAATATGAAATTAAAGAAAACGACTGCTTATTGGTTATAGCAGCCATAGAACATATTTTTATAGAGGATAAGCTATTGCAAAAAGACGGCTGGGTCAAGTTAGAATTAGGTAAAGTAGTGGCCATAAATGGGCTTGACGGATATGCCCTACCACAATTGCAAAAAAGACTGGATTATGCCCGACCCAAACAAATCAGAAAAAAAATATAGAGTCATGATCGATTTTATCAATGATGAAATCATGCAATATGCTGAAAGCCACACACAAGATGAATCCGAATTACTAAAAGAGCTTCATAGGGAAACCCATCAAAAAATACTGCAACCCAGGATGATGAGTGGTCATCTGCAGGGAAGGTTTTTAAGTTTAATATCGTATTTAACCCAACCAAATAAAATCCTGGAAATAGGAACTTATACTGGCTATGCCACCCTTTGTTTAGCTGAAGGTTTACAAGAAAATGGTACTATCCATACTATTGAAATAAATGAGGAGTTGTTTGATTTTTACAAAAAATACTTTGATAAAAGCATTTACAAAAACAAAATCATACCACATCGTGGAGATGCAAAAAAAATCATCCCAATTCTTGATTTCAAATTTGATTTGGTTTTTATCGATGCAGAAAAGTCAAACTACATTGATTATTTTGATCTTGTTCTCCCCAAATTAAATCCAGGAGGACTTATCATTGCCGATAATGTTTTGTGGAATGGGAAGGTACTCCAAAAGAGTTTCACGAAAGAGGATATCGAAACTATGGGGCTTAAAAATTTCAACAAAAAAGTAAAGGCTGAAAAGAAAGTTGAAACTTTATTGCTACCCATCAGAGACGGACTGATGATATGCCGAAAGATTTAGAGGTCTCTTTTGATTGAGTCGGTTAACTCATCAAAATCTTCTTTGACCTTATCAACCTGATTTTTTAAATTTTTACCAACATCCCCTACGGGATTATTTTTGTCGACAGATTTTTGTATCTCAGATTTGATTTCGTTGGTAGCATTTCTAACCTGATTAACCCCTTTGGCCAATGTTTTTGCAATGGAAGGGATTTTATCGGCACCAAAAATAAGCAGTACGATAAAAAATATAAAAACGATTTCTGCACCACTTATAAAAAGAAACATGTTTTTTTTTACAAAGATATAAAATGGGGGCTAACAAATGATAAATGAAAAATTGAAATCAAATGATCAATCAAGGCAAAAAAACATTAATTTTTAATCTTGGCTTTGAATAGATTAAATTCTGACATTTCATTCGTTCTAGGCCATTTGTTATTGGAAGAGTCAATGTCAGCAGTTTCATGATCAGGATCTACCTCAATACCAATGATTTTCTTATCAGTTGCGAGTACCTTCTTCATTTCATTGTCATTTTTTCGCCAAACCTGAACTGGATATTTTATTCGTTCTTTAGAACCATCATCGTATGTAAAATCTACGATAACAGGCATTACCAAACCTCCGGGCTTTTCGAAAGTAATTTCATAAAAGTTTTTAGGAATTTTAATGGAGAGATCAGATTGAGCAAAGTTTTGATCCATGTAAAGTTTTAAATCTCTGGAATGGTCTAGTGGACTTCCGTCTTTGAACTCCGACTTGAAGTCTTGGTTATCCTCAACCATTGTATAAACTACAGGAGGCAAATCGGCCTGAGTCATGCCGTAATTTTTAAGCATTTCTAAAACCTCCTTACTGGGTTCATTGGAAACATAAAATTGTTTAACATCTTTAACTCCAATATCAACATAATCTGTAGTATAAAACCATCCTCTCCAAAACCAATCTAAATCTACTGCAGAAGCATCTTCCATTGTTCTAAAAAAATCTGCGGGAGTAGGATGCTTGAACATCCATCTTTGTGCGTAGGTTTTAAAAGCATGATCAAACAAGTCTCTACCCATAACGGTTTCTCTAAGTATATTTAGAGCAGTAGCTGGCTTTCCGTAGGCATTAGGCCCCAATTGATAAACGTTTTCGGGATTGGACATGATGGGTGCCAAAAAACTCTGATCGCCAGACATATAACTTACAATGGCTTTAGGTTCACCCCTTCTAGAGGGATATTTTTCAATTCCCTCTATTGAACTAGGATGGGTTTTTCCAAACTCCTGTTCAGTAAGATACTGCATAAAAGTGTCCAGTCCCTCGTCCATCCAACCCCACTGTCTTTCGTCAGAATTGACAATCATCGGGAAAAAGTTATGTCCAATTTCGTGGATAATCACACTTATCATACCAAATTTTACTGGATCTGAATAGGATCCGTCTTCATCGGGTCGACCGTAATTCCAACAAATCATGGGATACTCCATTCCTTGATTTTTGGCATGAACAGAAACTGCTTTAGGATAAGGGTAATCAAAAGTATGGTGAGAATAGGTTTTTAAGGTTTGAACAACTGCTTTGGTTGAGTACTCCTCCCATAGGGGGTTTCCTTCTTTTGGGTATAGGGATACCGCCATAACATCCTTTCCTCCCAATTTGACAGCCATCATCTCCCAAATGAATTTTCTAGAACTAGCGAATCCAAAATCTCGGACGTTTTCTGCTCTAAATTCCCATGTTTTTTTCTTTTTTGAAAAGCTTTTCTCTCGTTTTATGGCTTCCTCTTCACTAACAATGATTACAGGTTTATCAAATGAAGTTTGAGCTTTACGATATCTCTTAAGTTCCTGACGTGAGAGAACATCTTTGGGGTTTTGCAATTGACCCGTAGCCTCAACCACGTGGTCGGCAGGCACTGTTAGTCTTACGGTAAAATCTCCAAAGTTGAGTGCAAATTCTCCATTGCCCCAAAACTGATGATTTTGCCAACCTTCTACATCATTATAAACCGCAAGTCTGGGATAAAACTGTGCGATAACATAGGCACGGTTGCCATCCTTGGGAAAAAACTCATATCCCGAACGGGCACGATTTTCTACATGATTATTAACATTGTACCACCACTTAATTGAAAATTTTAATTGGTCTCCACTTTTTAAAGGTTGGGGTAAATCCACCCTCATCATGGTCATATTAATGGTATGTTTCAATGGCGATCCATTGGCATCCTTTACCCAATCTATGTTAAAACCCCCATCAAAAGGTTCTTTAAAAAAAGTATTCACAAAAGTTTCAACCCGAAGAATCGGCTCCGCACCCTCACCATTTTTTTCTAATGCTGGTGAATCTTTCTTTCTAATATTTTGATCCAACTGAATCCATAAATAACTTAACTCATCTGGAGAATTGTTGGTGTACGTAATTTCTTCCTTTCCATATATTTTTTGGTTCTCATCATCCAACTCTATATCCATTACATAATCTACCTTTTGTTGATAATAGTCTCTACCGGGAGCCCCGGAAGCAGTCCTGTAACTATTGGGAGTAGCCAGTTCTTCCTTTAGCTGCTTAAATTTATTGTTATTGGTATGGCCGCTGGTAGACAGAGAGTCTCCGGGTGTTTGAGCGGTCAAGGGAATTTGTAAGAATAGAAAAGAAAGAAAAAGAAACTTTAATTTGATTGTGTCCATATCGTCAATAATTTAAGTTGGGTAACTTATTACAATTTATAATTTTATTCTATTAATTCTGAAAATCGAAAAAATCCTTGGGGATTTCAAAAATTGATTTTGAAGAAACCGCTAAAAAACTTTTTCTTTTGGAAGCTAACTTCAGGTGAATGATATTTTTTTGATCGCTTAAATAATCAAAGAAAATGGTGTTTTTAATACTTAATGGAGACATTATGGTATCCATTTGTAGTTCCATATAAGCCACCATTACATCGTTTTTGTATACTTTTCCCAAAAAATCAAAATTCATTGTCTCTCCCTGTGCTATGAAATTGATATTTTTTCGAAAATAGTCTTCAATCAAACTGTCAATTTTCACTTGAGAACCATCAGGTGTAAGGCTTATATTTTCATTGCCATAAAGTCGAAGAGCAGATTCAAAATCATCGAGAAAAACTTGCGTTGTGATCTGTAGAGAGTTTTCATCGGGCACAAATCGAACCGAAGTCGTAGAAACATAAAAATTGTGAAGAGCAGCTACCCCATAGAGACAGGAGAAAAACCCTAAAAAAAACTTGGTCATTTCGCAATCAATTTATCCTTGTAATTTTGGCTCTCAGAAATCAAATAGTCAATCAACTGAAATTGCTGACCTGTCTTGAGTAATTTTTGGGAGGGTAGATTTTCATCAATATGCTCTAAAAAACCTGTCACCTGATCGTTTTTTAGAGCAAGGTCTTTGGTAAAGAATTCATCACTGAAAACATAGGTCAGTATTTCACTGGGTTTAAGTTTTTGTTTTTCTTCCTCTGTTTTATTGTTGACAGCTTTGGCTATCAATTTTGCAATATTGATAATATTCAGACCGTTCCTGAGTTGGCCCTGAGTCAATATGGTATTCTCTAATTTTGTCGATTTGTCCCAGTTGTAGTCATAACCTTCGAACTCCTCCTCCTTGAGATCGAGAAACTTTTCCATATTGTCCGGAGTTACTACAACTTCTTCCAAGGCATTTATTTTTTCATTGACCGTGATGATCAATCTGTTCTTTTTCAATATTTCGGGTGTTATTTCAACAGTTCTGATCAAATATTGAACAGAAGAAAAAACAACCTCATCTCCCAAGGCTACTGGAATTTCGAAGCCTCCCTCCCCATCAGTAATGGTATTGAGTTGAGCGGTGTTGTTTACCACATTAGCGGCTACCACATTACGGTTTCTGTAGATCAAATGACCTTTGATCGGTTTTCGCTCTTGAGCCATCACCAAAACCGGAAAAAGAAAAAGCAATAAATGTGTAATTTTCATCTTCTAAATATAAGAAGCTTAACTTTTTGAATGATTTTAAAACTTGTTAAAATTATATGTCCCTCACAAAAGATTTTTTAGACTTATAGAAATTAATGTAATTTAAGGTGAATTTTCAATTTAATTACAAAAGCTTTACCATTCGGCAATTGGTTTCAATAAAATATCAATGATTGATTATGAATCGATTAGAATTTATCAATACGGGCTTGGCCATTGTGGGCTCAAGCTTTTTACAACCCAGTAAAAATATGAATACGGATCCACATTTACTCATTGGTAAGGGAAGTCCAAAACTTGTAGGAAAAAATTACGCTTTACTCCCAGAGGCAGACAGGGCCTTCCAAAAAATGTCTGCCGCTGCACAAAAACAGGGAATCACCATCAAAGTGGTTTCCTCTTACCGTTCCTTTGAAAGACAAAAAAGCATTTGGAACAGGAAATTTTTAAGATTTAAAAGTCAAGGGTTGAAGGACGGGGAAGCAATTGCAAAAATCATCGAATACTCAACACTTCCCGGTACCTCACGCCATCATTGGGGAACCGATTTAGACATCATTGATGCTGAGCCTCCCGAGGAGGGAGATGTTTTACTCCCACATAAGTTTCACGATAATGGGCCTTACAATGCTTTGAGGGAATGGATGGAAACCCATGCCCAAGACTATGGCTTTTTTCTTCCTTACAATTGGGATGAAAAAAGAAGCGGTTTTAAGTACGAACCCTGGCATTACAGCTTTGCCCCAAAATCTATACCCATGCTAAGGCAATACCTTGAGCTCGATCATGCACAATTGATCTTGACGGCAGACTTTAATGGAGCAAAATGCTTGGGTCAAGAATTTTTGAATTCTTATATCAAAAGTCATGTGATGGGTGTTGACCCCTCATTGCTCTGAATTACCTTATAAACACTGGTGCTAAAGGAGACTTAGTGTGTTCCTCACTGTAGGCATAGCCACCATAATCAAAGTCCAACAGCGTTTCGGCTGTTACATTTTCCTTATCCAACAAATAGCGTACCATCATTCCTCTGGCTTTCTTGGCATAGAATGAGATCATCTTTAAGGTGCCGTTTTTGAAATCTTTAAACTGAGGGGTGATTACTGCTGTCTTGAGTACTTTACTGTCTATGGCAGAAAAATATTCATTACTGGCCAAATTCACAAAAAGCTCTTTTTCCTCTAATTCATCGTTGATGAAAGTGGTGATTTTTTGCTTCCAAAAGCCGTGTAGATTATTTTTTTTATCAATAGGGAATTTTGTACCCATCTCCAGTCGATAAGGCTGAATTAAATCCAAAGGTTTTAAAACACCATAGAGTCCCGAGAGTATTCTGAGATTATCTTGGAGCACTTGAATTTTCTCTAATGGAAGGGTATAAACATCCAATCCTGCGTATACGTCTCCATCAAAAGCATAAACTGCAGGACGTGCATTTTCTTTATTGAATGGTATTTTGAAATTTTGATTCCTTTCCCAATTCAAGTTTCCCAACTTTTCGGAGATTTTCATCAATTGAGAAAGCTCAGCCGGAGTTTTCTTCTTCAGCAGTTCATTGATTCGATTAGCCTCGGCAAGAAAACAGGGGTTTGAATTTTGTTCAGTAGGCAAGTTAGACTCAAAATTGAGTGATTTTGCCGGTGAGATGACCATTTTCATTTTTGACTTTTTTTCAAATTTATAAGGAATTCACCTGAAAAGCAATTCAAAAGGATTGTCTGGACTAATAAAAGAATCAGAAATGCTTATGCTGGGCGTAATTCCTCCACTTGTCAATGGTAGATTTCATGTCCTCCGGAAGGGGTGCCTCAAAATCCATCCATTTTTTTTGGGACGGATGCACAAAGCCAAGTGTTTTAGCGTGAAGTGCCTGACGTGGTAAAAGAGTAAAACAGTTTTGAACAAATTGTTTATACTTGGTAAAACTTGTTCCCTTAAGAATAGAATCTCCTCCGTAACGGGCATCATTAAACAATGTATGACCAATGGATTTCATGTGAGCACGAATTTGGTGGGTTCTACCTGTTTCCAATCGACATTCTATTAAGGTGACATAACCCAATCTTTCGATTACTTTATAGTGTGTGATAGCTATTTTCCCCGAATCTAAATCGGGAAAAACAGTCATTAGAAGACGGTTTTGGGGGTGCCTGCCTATGTATCCCTCTATTGTGCCTTGATCTTCTTTTACATCCCCCCAAACCAAGGCTATATATATTCTAGATGAGGTTTTTTCCTGAAATTGTTTGGATAAATTGGCCATCGACTGTTCGGTTTTAGCAACTACCAAAAGACCACTTGTATCTTTGTCAATACGATGAACCAAACCGGGTCGGTTACTGGAATTCAAGGGTAATTTTTCAAAATGATACAACAAAGCATTGATCAATGTCCCACTATAATTTCCATGTCCTGGATGAACCACCATACCCGGATTTTTATTGACCACAATAAGATCATCGTCCTCGTAAACTATGTTTAGGTCAATGGCTTCCGGAACCAACATATTTTCATGAGGAGGATAAGAGAATACCACCTTGATATGGTCTCCTGCTTTAACTTTGTAATTTGATTTTACAGGACTTTCGTTGACTTGAATGGCTCCCGATTTTGCGGCTTTTTGGATTTTGTTTCTAGTAGCATTTTCGATGCGATTCATCAAAAACTTGTCTACCCGCAAGGGTTCTTGACCAGGATCTGCATGGAATACATAATGTTCATACAATTGATCATCGTTTATTTCGGCTCCAAAACCAGGTTCAGTTTCTTTTCCCATTGCCCAATACCAAATCTATCGCTTCTGTTTTTTGCAATAATGTTCCTGCTTCAAGAGGTTCTCCTTTGTAGCGCATTTCCAGAACCATATCCTTACCTATATTGTTTTTATAGATAATTTCACCTATAGAAAAACCAACCGACATTAAGGTAACCTCTGCATTTCTTCGAGTGATTTGAACCACATCTGGAACACTTATCCTCCTGTAGCCTGAGGGATTCAAGGTTACATAAATTCTACGATTTTTCTTAACCAATTTGCCAGGACCAGGTATATGTTCCATAACAGATAAAGGCGGTAGATTAGGGTTGAATTTTGAAGAATCAATGATTTCAAATCTCAAATTTTTATCCTCTGTAATTTGACTTAGATTAATCAAAGATATGCCTTTCAAATCAGGAACACTCTGATATTCATTATGAAAAGTTATGTATTTTAAGAAACTTAGGCTCAAGTATACAAACAATAAACCCGCCAAAAATGCAAGCAATAAATGGATAATAAACGTTTTACTGAAAAGAAACCTTAAGAAATTCATTATACAAATACTTCCCAAAGATAATAAATCAATGAGCTTAAGGATTAATTTTAAATGCAATACATTTGCCAAAAGTTTTTTGATGGGTAAAAAAGTAGTGGGCATTGCTATGGGAGGATACTCCTCTGAACGAGAAATTTCTCTTGAAAGCGGAAACACTGTATACAAATCTTTAACCCAGTCTCGTTGGAAATGCTACAGAATATTAGTTGATAGAGACAGTTGGACTGTGGTCGATTCACAAGAAAAACACTATCCCCTTAATCTGGAAAATTTTTCATTTAAAATGGATGAAAAAAACATTCATTTCGATGTGGTATTTAATTCCATTCACGGAGCCCCGGGAGAGAACGGACAATTGGCCGAAATTTTAGATCAACTTCATATCCCCCATACAAGCTGTAGTCAAAACATTGCAGCACTGACCTTTAATAAACGAGACTGTCTGGAAAAGGCGAAAGAATGGAAAATTCCAATGGCAAAATCATTCACCTTTGACCAAGGAGACTTTTTGGATGTTGATGCAATAGAAGAGAAGGTTGGCCTTCCCTGTTTTGTCAAACCCAATCGCTCAGGAAGCAGTTATGGAATTGTAAAAGTTTATGAAAAAATTGCCTTGAAAGAGGCTGTAAAAACAGCTCTAAAAGAAGATGCTCAATTGATCATTGAAACTGCTTTAGTAGGCATGGAAATATCTGTAGGAGCATATGTATTGAATGATGAAGTTATCGTCCTACCCATTACCGAGGTCATTTCAGAAAACGATTTTTTCGACTATGATGCTAAATACAATGGCAAATCACAGGAAATAACCCCTGCCCGACTGGATGATACTACTATTAGTAAAGTTCATTCTACCGTCAAAAAACTTTACCATCAGTTAGGACTCAAAGGGATTTGTAGGAGTGAATTCATCATTGTTGATGGTACTCCCCATTTGTTAGAGGTAAATACGATTCCCGGTTTGACCAAAGCCAGCCTTATACCACAGCAAGTCCGCGTTGCAGGAATCGAATTGGCCGATTTTTTTGACACATTGCTGTCAGAGGCAATGAAAACGCATAAATGAATTTAATACAGCCTAAATAAAATCTCTCAAAAATAAGAACCGGATGGCAGTCAAGAATGATTAAATATCAGCTAATTAACTTTAATTTAAAGCTGTTAAAAAAACCACTAATTTAGAGACATGAAACGTGCTGTTTTTCCCGGATCCTTTGACCCCATCACTTTGGGACATTTAGATATCATAGAGCGAAGCATTCCGCTTTTTGATAAGATCATTATTGGGGTTGGAACCAACTCCGAAAAAAAATATATGTTTTCCCTCAAAAAAAGAATGGATTTTATCGAAGAAACCTTTTCTGATTCCCATAACATTTCAGTAATTGAATATGAAGGGTTGACCATTGAATTTTGTAAAAAAATACAAGCTGATTTTATCATTAGGGGACTTAGAAATCCTGCTGATTTTGAATTCGAAAAAGCCATTGCCCATACCAACAGAAAATTATCCGGGATCGAAACCGTTTTTCTGCTCACCGCAGCCAAAACCTCTTTTATCAGTAGCAGTATAGTCAGGGAGATTATATCAAATCAAGGTGATTATACACAATTGGTACCCTCCTCAGTGAGGATCTAATTTAGATCAATTCAATTTCTTCAAAAAGTAATCTGATGTTTTGGTAAGCATTTTCCATTAGATCGGGGACTTCCTCCTTGGTTTTCCACTCTACCATAGAGATACCCTCATCTAACTGAGGTTCTAAAATTCCTTCATAAGAGGTCGTCATCAAATACCAATACGTTTTCTTTAACTTATAACTACCGTTCCTGGAAAAAAGGTGAAAGGTATGATTGAGGTTCTTTTTCACGATCAAATCCTTTACTCCTGTTTCCTCCATCACCTCTCTAACAGCGCCATCAATTAATATTTCTTTTTTCTCAATCTTGCCTTTGGGTAAGTCCCATTTATTATTTCTGTAAATGAATAAAACTTTACCGTTTTGATGTTCTACAAGACCTCCAGCAGCCTCAACCAATGAGAAGATTTTCAACATGTGTTTCCATAACTTTTCTTCCTTGGGGTGATACAAATAAATTCCCTTTGTTTTTTTTGATTTTAAAGCAGAAATAATCTGTTTTTGATCACAATACTTGATATAAAAAAAAGGTGTTTGATCATTGTGGTCTAAAATTTCGGTAGTCAGCAAAACAAATTTTCTATTGAAAAAAACTTTATACATTTGTCTATGATTTATGATCAAGAGATAGCCCGAAAAACTGCAAAATCCCTATTACAAATTAATGCAATAAAATTGAATCCTAAAAATCCTTTTATCTGGGCTAGCGGATGGAAGTCTCCCATTTATTGCGATAACAGAGTAGCCCTTTCTTATCCGGAAACAAGAAGGTTTTTGGCTCAAAAAATAGCAGAACAAGCTCAAAAGATCTATGGTAAGGAATATGTGGTAGCAGGAGTAGCAACAGGTGCCATTGGAATCGGCATATTGGTTGCCGATGTTCTCAATGCTCCTTTTATCTACGTCAGGCCAGAGCCCAAATCACATGGAAGACAAAATCAAATCGAAGGCTTGATTGATCCAATCAAAAAGGTATTGGTTATTGAAGATTTGATATCCACAGGAAAAAGCAGTCTCAATGCCGTAAAAGCACTCAGGAAAGAAGGTATGGAGGTATTAGGAATGTTAGGGCTTTTCGATTATGGTTTTGATTTGGCCGTGGACAATTTCAAAGCCGAGAAAATACAACTCCATACTTTGAGTGACTATCATCATTTAATCATTGAAGCCGAAAAATCCAAATACATTGAAGCAGAGGAAATATCAGTGCTGAAATCCTGGAGGATTTCCCCTTCTGAATGGCGATCCGCTTAGTACATTAATTCAACAGTCCCATGAGAATAATTGAAAACCTCTCCTGAGCTTTTTTGAATCTTCAACAATCCACTTTCGGTAACACCTTTGATAACCCCTTGAAATTTCTTTTCATGGGCTATAAAGGTAGAAGGCTTTCCTTTTCGAAAAAGTAATGCCTCGTATTGTGTCTTCAATCCTGCCGAATCTTCATTAGAGAGTCCAATCAAATATTGCTCTAAAAATTTTAAAACTCTTTTAAGGACATTGTCAATCTCTACTTTGACCCCTGTTTTTAATAGCAGAGAACTCGCATGGGGGAGCTCCTCGAAATACTCCTGATTAACGTTGATTCCAATACCAATAATTGAGCCCATGATACGATCTCCTTTTATCATATTTTCAATTAAAACCCCCCCTATTTTATTTTTACCTGACAGAATGTCGTTAGGCCATTTCAGCATCAAGCCAATTTCCACAAATTCACTCAAAGCCTCTACTAAAGCCAAAGTAACTGCACAATTGATCGCAAAAGCGTATTTTACCGTTAGCTTAGGAAAAAGCTTAAACAGGCTGAAAGTGAGGTTTTTCATGGGTTCGCTTTGCCAAAGTTTGTTCCTTTGTCCCCTTCCTTGGGTTTGATTTCTCACCCATACTACATCGCCATCTAAACAATCTCCCGACAAAAACCTACCCTTCAACCAGTCGTTTGAGGAGGCTGTGGCATCAAGTTTGATCATATTGAAATTGCTCATGGTTTAGAACGCTATGTGTTTAAAATGTAATAAATTTGTGTAAAACTAAAATTTTTTAATGTCAAAACCGATGTTATCTGAGGATGCCCTAATATCAAACATCATTTTGGGTATAGACAATGTAAAAGGCTTAGATGTTAGTCTTTTGGATCTTAGAGATATTGAAAATACGTTTTGCAGTTATTTTGTTGTTTGTACTGGGAGTTCTAACACGCATGTCAATGCGATTGTCAGTGCCATTCAAAAAACAGTGAGTAAAGAGTTGAAAGAAAAACCCTTTCACACAGAAGGAAATGACAACGCTGAATGGGTTTTGATCGACTATATAAATGTAGTGGTTCATGTTTTTCAGAAACAAATCAGGGAATACTACAATATAGAAGGACTTTGGGGAGATGCTAAAACAACAAAAATTGCATCGAATTATTAATTGGCTATGAAAGAAGGAAACAATAATAAGTTAAAGTTTAACCCCTATTGGGTTTATGCGGTTATCATCACCATACTGCTAGGAATGAGCATGTTTGGGGGAGACAACAGTTGGCAATCAACCATTAAAACAAATATTTCAGATTTTGAACGTTTTCTCAACGAGGGAGATGTGGAGGAAATTATTGTCGTCAATCAAAAACTTGCAAAAGTCACCCTAAACAGTTATGGACTGGAGAAAAGCGTTCATAAGAGTGTAAAATCTAAGAATATTTTAGGTCAGGATAACATAAGCGGCCCTCATTATGAATTTGAAGTGGGAAACCTTGAGCTTTTCCAACGAAAGCTTGAGCAGGCTGAACAAAAGGGCATTGCGTTTAGTTATGAATTCATGACGGTTGAAAATCGTTGGTTGGATGTAATTCTAGGATTCCTTCCAATCATCATAATCATTGGTGTTTGGATTTTTCTTATGAGAAGAATGTCCGGTGGAGGAGCTGGAGGACCGGGTGGTCAAATCTTTAATATAGGAAAATCTAAAGCAAAACTTTTTGATCAAAATACTGAAGTAAAAACTACCTTTAAAGATGTTGCTGGTTTAGAAGGTGCCAAAGAAGAAATTCAGGAAATTGTCGATTTCCTTAAAAATCGAAAAAAATATACTGTTTTGGGTGGGAAAATCCCTAAAGGTGCTTTGCTGGTTGGTTCACCTGGGACTGGTAAAACATTGTTGGCTAAAGCTGTGGCGGGTGAAGCCAAAGTCCCTTTTTTCTCTCTGTCGGGCTCTGATTTTGTCGAAATGTTTGTGGGAGTTGGTGCCTCAAGGGTAAGAGATTTATTCAAACAAGCCAAAGACAAATCACCCTCCATTATTTTTATTGATGAAATTGATGCCATTGGGCGAGCAAGAGGAAAAAATAATTTTACTGGATCTAACGATGAGCGAGAAAATACATTGAATCAGTTGCTTACAGAAATGGACGGTTTTGGCACCAACACCAATGTTATCGTATTGGCGGCAACCAACCGTGCAGATGTCTTAGACAAAGCACTCATGCGTGCCGGTCGATTCGACAGACAGATATACGTTGACTTGCCCGACTTGAATGAAAGACGTGAAATTTTTAAGGTTCACCTCAAACCCTTAAAAAAAACAAAAACATTAGACGTGGAATTCTTGGCCAAACAAACACCGGGTTTTTCCGGGGCCGATATTGCCAATGTTTGTAATGAAGCCGCATTGATTGCAGCAAGAAAAAACAAAAAGTCCGTAGGCAAGCAAGATTTTTTAGATGCCGTAGATCGGATTGTAGGAGGCCTGGAAAAGAAAAATAAAATTGTTACTCCCGAGGAAAAGAAAACCATTGCATTCCATGAGGCGGGGCATGCCATTGTCAGTTGGTTGCTCGAACATGCAGCTCCTTTGGTAAAAGTAACGATAGTTCCCCGAGGCCAATCCCTTGGGGCGGCTTGGTACTTGCCCGAAGAACGAATGATCGTAAGAACGGAACAAATGTTAGATGAAATGTGTGCAGCATTGGGAGGAAGAGCCGCTGAAAAAATCATTTTTAACAAAATTTCTACTGGGGCACTCAGTGATTTAGAAAAAGTTACCCGTCAAGCAAGAGCAATGGTATCTGTCTATGGATTAAATGATACTCTTGGTAATATTACATATCATGACTCAACCGGCCAGATGGATAACAGTTTTACAAAACCCTATTCAGAAAAAACAGCTCAGGTCATTGACAAGGAAATTTCCGATATGATCGAAATTCAGTATAAGAGAGCCTGCGATATTTTGAAAAAAAATAAAACTAAGCTTAAGCAACTCGCCGAGAGATTATTGGAAAAAGAAGTTATTTTTAAAGATGATCTTCTGAATATACTTGGTGAGCGACCCTTTAATTTAAAACCCGAAAAAAAAGAAGATGGCAAGGATGGGTTACAGGTAGCTATAAATTAATTAACATTGGGGTTCTGGAATAAACTGTTCAGAAGAAAAAAAAACAGCCCGGATCTTGAGGCCAAAAGTCCTTACCTTCCTGAAAAGAAAAATGAAGTTGAAATCGTTTTCGCTGAGAAATTCACCCGAAAAGGAGGCAAATTTATCTACAGTGAGGATGTAAAATCTACTGACAAGTTTTTCAAACTCATATTAGAGGAAAATCATTGGTCACCACAAGACATCCTTTGTTTTGACTCTCATCTGATCCAAAGATTTGGACTGGAAACCCTAGCCGATCATATTAATCCTAAAGATTTTAAGGTCCTACTTATCGGATGTGAATATTTAATTGCCAACAAAGGCACAGTGCTCATTTGCCATCACCAACTCAAAGATTTTAAACTCGAATCACTGCCGGATTTCTTTATCGTATATTCCGGATTGGACAACTTTGTAAACGATGTCAGCGAAGGCATGAGCAATCTCAAAAACAAGTATGCCGATCAACTGCCCACCAACATTACCACATTGAATGTGAAAAACTCAAAGGATGAAAATGATTTTTTATCGTATGGGAACAGTGCGAAAAACCTATATTTAGTCCTTCAAGAGCATTAATTCATGAAGGAACTTTACATAAGAGGAATTTCAGGACTGTTATACGTCGCCTTGATTTTAGGGTCTGTTTTCTTCGATCAGTTGCTTTATACTATAGTTATTATGATCTTTTCGAGTCTGGCAATGATTGAATTCCAACGTTTGGTTAATCACAAAAGTTACATGCCTATTGCCCTGGTGATCCTTTTGGTCTATAATTTTTATCAATCAAAAATTGACACTCCCGAATTACAATATCCCTTATTAAGTGTCTTTATGGCACATACTTTTGTGATGTATTGGCTATTTAGTAACAAACCAATTCAATTGGGTTATCTTTCCAAAACCTTACTTACCTTATTCTATATAGGTATGGGATGCTTTTTCATCATTGCGTTGGGAGGAAATGCAGATCAGTTTCAACCCAAAAACATTTTGTTATTTTTTGTATTGATTTGGACCAACAATTCTTTTGCCTATTTGGTGGGGAGAAAACTGGGGAAAAATCCCCTTTTCTCTCGTGTATCTCCCAAAAAAACTTGGGAAGGTTTTATTGGAGGACTCATTTTCACTTTTATTACGGCCTATATTTTTCAAAATTTCTATCCTGAGCAATCCATGGGATCCTACATTACGGTGGCATTCCTAACGAGTGTTTTGGCGACCTTTGGTGATTTGATCCAATCCCAATTCAAACGATACGCTAAGGTCAAAGACAGTGGGTCTTTGATTCCCGGACACGGAGGTTTTTTTGATCGTATGGATAGTGCTATTTTTGTAGCACCTTGGTTTTACTTATTAGTCAATTTCAAAGAATATGTTTCATAAAGAAGGTTTTAAAATCATCATCAATACTTTTTTGCTATGTGCGGCCATTGCCTTATTGGCAGAGTATCGGATCGATCATTTTTGGATACAAAAATCAGTGCAAATCTTAAGTGTGGTTATTTTGGTATTGGTGCTTCAATTTTTCAGAAATCCTAAAAGAGTAACCTCTCTCAACGAAAAGCATATCCTCTCACCGGTCGATGGAAAAGTAGTCATCGTTGAGGAGGTCTACGAAAAAGAGTATTTTAAAGACCAACGCCTACAGGTCTCTATTTTTATGTCGCCCCTCAATGTTCATGTTACCCGCTATGCCATCAGTGGATCGGTTGTTTTTAGCAAATACCATCCGGGAAAATACTTGGTGGCTTGGCATCCCAAGTCCTCCGAGTTAAATGAAAGAACCACCGTGGTGGTCGAAAACAAGTCAGTAGGACAGATCCTTTACCGGCAAATTGCAGGAGCCGTTGCCCGTCGTATCGTAAACTATGCCAAAGTGGGAGATCAGGCGGTACAAGGGGCAGATGCCGGATTTATAAAATTTGGTTCCAGAGTAGATCTGTTTTTACCCTTAGGCACAAAGATCAATGTTCAAAAAGATCAGATCGTAAAAGGTGGAGTGGATTGTATCGCCGAAGTCTGATTAGAGTTGGCTCAATCTTTTTTCCAAAAGTAAAATTTTCTCCTGAGCGTCTACTGCTTTTTTACGTTCTAATTGGATTACTTTTTCAGGGGCATTGGAAACAAAACGTTCATTAGATAATTTTTTTTCAACAGATTTCAGAAAACCCTTGGCATATTCCAGTTCTTGCGTTAGTTTTTTGCGTTCGTCCTCCGGGTCAACTGCTTGATTTAGAGGAATAAAAAACTCGGATTGCCCAACTCTAAATGACCCTAAGGCTTGGTTATCCTCTCGGACGATATTCTCAACGGATTCGAGCTGAGCCAGTTTTTGAATGACCTCCGGGTAAGGAATTTGTGTCTCAGAGATCAAAATCAATTGTTCTTTGAATCCGATATTTTTTTCCTTTCTAAAGTTTCTAATGCCCGCCACGATTTGTTTGACCATTTCAAAATCTTCAATGCAGTATTGATCAGTGGACTGGGCCTTGGGCCAATCAGAAACCACCAAAGCCTCCCCGGTACCCCGCTCACCGATAAAATGCCAAATTTCTTCGGTGATAAAAGGCATAAAGGGATGGAGCAGCCTAAGGTTGTCCTCAAACAAAACTTTTACTTCAGCAAGTGTATCTCTGTCTATGGGATCCCCGTAGTTGGGTTTGACCATTTCCAAAAACCACGAACAAAAATCATCCCAAATCAATTTGTACAGGCTCATCAATGCATCAGAGATTCTGTACTTACTGTAATGATCGTCTATGGTCCTGAGGGTCTGATAAAAGAGGTTTTTGTACCATTGAATGGCGGTCTTATTCAGCGAAGGCATTTTTTGGTTTTCATTCACCTCCCAACCCTCTACCAAACGGTAGGCGTTCCATATTTTGTTGGCAAAGTTTTTGCCTTGCTGACAAAGACTTTCATCAAACAAAAGGTCATTACCGGCAGCAGAACTCAGCATCAATCCAACCCTGACAGCATCGGCACCAAATTCTTCTATCAAAGCAAGAGCATCAGGTGAATTACCCAATTGTTTGGACATTTTTCTGCCTTGTTTGTCTCGAACCAATCCGGTCAAATAAACATTCGAAAAAGGTTTTTCCTCTCGCAATTCATATCCCGAGATGATCATCCGAGCAACCCAAAAAAATAAGATGTCAGGGCCGGTGACCAAATCCTGTGTGGGATAATAATAATTGATCTCAGGATTGTCAGGCTCCAGCACCCCGTTAAAAACCGAAATGGGCCACAGCCAAGAAGAGAACCAGGTGTCCAATACGTCTTCGTCTTGACGCAAATCAGAGGGTTTTAGAGTAGCGTCTCCAGAGGCGGCCTTGGCCAGCTCAAGAGCAGTTTCTTTGTCTTTGGCAACAACATATTGGGAATTGTCCTTGCCGTAGTAGTAAGCAGGAATTTGCTGACCCCACCACAACTGTCTGGAAATATTCCAATCGCGAATATTTTCCATCCAATGGCGATAGGTGTTTTTAAACTTTTCAGGTACCAACCTCACTTCTTTACTTTCCAACACTGCTACCATCGCAGGTTGTGCCAAACCCTCCATTTTAAGAAACCACTGATCCGACAGTCGAGGTTCGATCACGGCTTTGGTACGTTCTGATGTCCCCACCTTGTGGCGGTGGTTTTCCTTTTTGACCAATTGACCGGATGCCTCCAATGCCTTGGCTATTTTTTTTCGAGCTACAAAACGATCCATACCCTCAAATTCCAAACCGTGATGGTTTAGGGTAGCGTCATCATTAAAAATATCAATGACTTCCAATTGGTGTTTTTCACCTAAGGCTTTGTCATTAACATCGTGGGCAGGGGTCACCTTAAGACAACCTGTACCAAATTCCATATCCACGTATTCGTCTTCAATGATGGGAATCTTTCGATTGGCAATGGGAACGATTAACTGTTTTCCTTTTAAAGCAGCGTAACGTTCGTCCTCAGGGTGAATACAAACTGCCGTATCCCCCAAAAGGGTTTCGGGTCGGGTGGTGGCAATGATTACTTTTTCATCACTGTCTACTACGTTGTAGGCGATATGATACAGTTGACCATCACGCTCTTCATAAATCACCTCCTCATCCGACAAGGTGGTTTTTGCTTCAGGGTCCCAATTGACCATTCGATAGCCCCTGTAAATTAAGCCTTTATCATAAAGCCGAACAAAAGTGTCAATCACTGAAGCAGACATATCCTCGTCCAAAGTGAATTTGGTTCGCTTCCAATCACAAGAACAGCCCAGTTTTTTAAGTTGTTCCAGAATCACACCTCCATACTCATGCGTCCAGTCCCAAGCATGTTTCAAAAAAGCTTCGCGGGTCAATGTCGATTTTTCAATGCCTTGTTCTTTAAGTCGAGCCACCACCTTTGCCTCTGTAGCAATAGAGGCGTGATCAGTACCGGGAACCCAGCAGGCATTGTATCCTTGCATTCTGGCGCGGCGGATGATGATGTCTTGTAGCGTATTGTTTAACATATGCCCCATATGCAGTACCCCTGTGACATTGGGAGGAGGAATAACTATGGTATAGGGTTCTCTATCGTCCGGAGTTGAAGAAAAATAATCTTTCTCCATCCAATAGGAGTACCATTTATCTTCAACGTTTTGGGAAACAAACTTAGATGGGATCTGCATGAATCTTGGTCAGCCTTTAGAATGCTCGACAAAAGTAAGCACCCTTTTGGGATTATAAAAACCCTGACGGTTTTGGTTTTCTTTTTAAAGTTGTAAATTTATAGAATAGTATTTACAACAATGAAAAAAGCAATCCTTTTTATTTTATTGATTTTTGCTCCGCAGGTATTGAGTGCTCAAGCTTCAGGCCCCATGATTAGTTTTGACACGGACACCATTGATTATGGTGAAATTACCAAAGGCAGCGATGGGGTTCGAACTTTTACCTTTGAAAATACCGGAGATGCTCCGCTTGAAATTCAAGGGGTGAGGTCCAGTTGTGGGTGCACCATCCCCAAAAAACCAGAGAAACCTATTGCTCCGGGAGAGAAAGGAGAAATTACAGTAAGATATGACACCAATCGCGTTGGAGTATTCAGAAAAACCATCACTGTAAATACTAATGTCTCTTCTAACTCGATCATTGCGTTGAAAATAAAAGGTAACGTATTGGCAAATTAATTTTTAATCCTCATTTGAGATTGAGGGCTTTTTTTTGAATATTTGCAGTCACAAATTTTAGGATGCCAAAACTTTCCAAAAAAGGGCAAGATTTGCCCTCGTCTCCCATCAGGAAACTAGTCGTTCATGCGGATGAAGCCAGATCCCGTGGGGTAGAAGTTTTACATCTTAACATCGGGCAACCCGATATTCAAGCACCCAAAGAAGCCATGGAAATAGTGAAGGATCACGACTTAAATTTACTGCCGTACGGTTCCTCTCAGGGGTCTTTATCTTATCGTACCCAATTATGCCAATATTATCAACATCACGATATTTCGATAAAACCTGATGACATTATCGTAACTACAGGAGCCAGTGAGGCTTTGTCTTTTACCCTCAACGTGATTTGTGATGCAGGAGATGAGATCATCATTCCCGAACCTTTCTATGCCAATTATAATGGATTTGCAGCAGCATCAAGTGTTGAAGTAGTTCCTGTGGTTTCTCACTTTGAAAACCAATTCGAATTGCCTCCCATAGAAAAATTAAAAGAGAGTATCACTAATAAGACTAGAGCCATAATGATCTGCAACCCCAGCAATCCAACAGGTTATCTGTACTCAGAGGTAGAAGTAAAATCCCTAATTGATCTCGCAGTAGAAAACGATATTTTCATCATTGTTGACGAAGTCTACAGGGAATTCATTTATACTGAAAAGCCTCACTATTCTGTTCTAAAGTCAGAAAAAGCAAGCCAATATGCTGTGATGATCGATTCAGTTTCTAAACGATATAGCTTGTGTGGGGCGAGAGTGGGCTGTATGATCTCTAAAAACAAAGCCTTGATGGCTACTGCACTGAAATTTGCACACCTTCGTTTATCTCCGCCTGCTCTAGCACTGTTGGCAAGCGAAGCTGCTATCTCAGCTCCCACCTCCTACCTGGAAGGTGTGAAAAAAGAATATGAAAAGAGAAAAGACGTCACCATTGCCGCCCTAAAAAAAATTCAGGGTGTTGAAGTGTCCAATCCCATGGGAGCGTTCTATTGTATCGCGAAACTCCCCGTTGATAGTGCTGAAGACTTTTCCAAATTTCTACTCACCGATTTTGAAGACCAAGGACAAACAGTAATGTTGGCCCCTGCTGCCGGATTTTACTCCTCTCCCGAACTGGGGAAAGATCAAGTTCGATTGGCTTTTGTGTTGGAAAGTAATAAACTCAATCGTGCTGCTAAAATTTTAGAAAAAGCTTTGATAGCCTACAATAATTTATAGGCATTTTTCTATATTACCCTATGGTTTTGAATTTTCAAAAAGATGTTTCACTACTACCCTTCAATACATTTGGGATTGACGTAAAATCAAAAAAATTTGTCAGTGTTAAATCCACTGATGAATTAAAAGCGGTTTTAAATCAAAATCAAGAAAAGCAATTGTTGATTTTAGGGGGAGGGAGTAATCTTTTGCTGACTAAAGATTTTGACGGGCTTACGCTGAGAATTGAAAACCGGGGAATAGAAATCGTACAAGAGGAACAACGCAGTGCTAAGGTCAAAGTCGCTGCGGGAGAAAATTGGCATGATTTTGTACTTTGGTGTTTGGACAATGATCTGGGTGGAATAGAAAATTTGGCACTCATTCCAGGGAGTGTGGGTGCTGCACCCATACAAAATATTGGAGCCTATGGCGTAGAACTCAGCCAAGTTTTTGAAAGCTGTGAGGCCTTGTCTATAGAAACCGGGGAATTGAAAATTTTCAATATAGAGGAATGTGAATTTGGTTACAGAAACTCCATTTTTAAAAACTCACTCAAAGAGCAATACATAATCACTTCGGTACAGTTCAACCTGAGTAAAGCTCCACATCAAACGAACACTTCATACAAGGGCTTATCCGAAAAATTCGATGGCAAATCCCCCAGCATCCAAAGTATCGCTCAAGCAGTTGTCGATATCAGAACTGCCAAATTGCCCGATCCCGATCAAATTGGGAACAGTGGTAGTTTTTTTAAAAATCCAGTGATCTCTTCAAAGCAATTCACCCAATTGCAAAAGCAATACCCCGAAATACCTCACTATCCCGATCAAGGAGGTAAAATTAAAATTCCGGCAGCTTGGTTGATAGACAGTTTAGGTTATAAAGGTTATCGTGCCAATGATGCAGGAGTACACCAAAAACAGGCCCTTGTATTGGTCAATTACGGCAATGCTTCCGGTACTGAAATCCAAAAACTTGCTCATCAGATCAAAGACAAGGTTTTGGAAAATTTTTCGATCAACTTAGAATTTGAGGTCAATATCCTTTAATACTATTTCCTGTTCTTGGAGTCGATGATAATGGTTACAGGGCCATCATTGATCAAGCTAACTTTCATATCAGCACCAAACACCCCTTTAATCACTTTTTTACCTAATCTTTCCTCTGTCAAAATCAAAAACTGTTCGTATAAAGGGATTGCAATTTCATGGCGAGCTGCCCGAATATATGAAGGTCGATTGCCTTTTTTGGTCGCTGCCATCAAAGTAAACTGACTGATGACCATCAATTCACCCATTATATCTAGCAGAGAACGGTTCATCACTTGATTTTGATCATTGAAGATCCTCAAATTAAGGAGTTTATTAACCAACCACTCCAAATCGGAGGAATCGTCTTCATTTTCGATCCCTAAAAATACCAGCAGTCCCTGGCCCATGGAACCTACAACTTCTCCTTCTGCTTTTACCTCGGCTTCACTGACCCTTTGAATTACAATTCTCATGACTTATCGGTATAAAAGATCATCCTCCAACAATTGTAAATAAGACTTGTATCTGCTTTGGGCAATTTCGCCTTTTTCTGAAGCTGCTTTAACGGCGCACTGAGGCTCGTTGATGTGCATACAGTTATTAAATTTACATTGCTCTTTTAGCGCGGAAAATTCAACAAAATAGCCAGACAACTCTTCCCTTTGAATATCAACCACGCCAAAACCCTTTATGCCGGGTGTGTCGATGATCTTGGCACCTCCCTCCAAATCAAACATTTCGGCAAAAGTGGTGGTATGTTGTCCCTGCTCGTGTTGAGCTGAAACATTGGCGGTTTTCAAATCTAAACCTGGGGACAAGGTATTTATCAGGGTGGATTTTCCCACTCCACTATGACCGGAAAACATGTTTACTTTTTGGGTCATTGTTTTTTGAATATTACCCAAAGTACCAGCATCAGTAGCCACCACCTCATGACAGTCGTAACCTATTTTTTCATAGACGTTCTTCAGGGAACGCATCTCCACCAATTCCTTCGAATTGTAGAGATCAATTTTATTGAATACCAATACGGTTTTAATCTCATAGGCTTTTGCAGTGACCAAAAAACGATCGATAAAGGCCGGAAAAGTTGGTGGTGTTTTTAGAGTAATCATCAAAAAAACTTGGTCAATATTGGCGGCGATGATGTGGATTTGTTTAGAAAGTTTGACCGATTTTCTAACAATATAATTTTGACGTACTTCGATTTCGGTGATCAACCCTGTTTTTTTTGGTTTCTCAAATTCGATCGTAAACACAACCCGGTCTCCCACAGCAATGGGATTAGTGCTTTTTATCCCTTTGATACGGAATTTCCCTTTGATCCTACAATCGTAAAACTGACCATCGGATTCAACGCGGTAATGGCTTCCTGTGGAACTATAAACAATTCCTTTTTTTATCATCTTTACAAAGAAACAACAAATATTTTTTCCCTCCCTGCAGAGATCACAAGCAGGGGGAATTGCTATCTTTGAAAAAAAATTGAATGACCCGAAAGGTAATGTTAATGATCTTGGACGGATGGGGTTTTGCTCACAATCCTGAGGTTTCTGCAGTAGATTTAGCCCAAACGCCAAAAATCGATGATTTATACAAAAAGTATTCTCATGCATCGCTATTGACCGATGGAGAAAACGTGGGCCTGCCGAACGGTCAAATGGGAAACAGCGAAGTGGGGCATATGAACCTCGGAGCAGGAAGAATTGTTTATCAAGATTTGGTTAAAATTTCAAAAGCCATTGAAGACAAAAGCATTGAGAAGAACCAAGTTTTGGCAGATGCTTTTACCTATGCCCAAAACAAAAGGAAAAATGTTCATTTTTTAGGACTTCTTTCCGATGGGGGCGTACACGCTCATCTGGATCACTTGGATGGCCTTTTGGAAATGGCCGCAAAGTACGATTGTCACAGAGTTTTTATCCACGGGTTTACCGATGGCCGCGACGTTGACCCAAAATCGGGAGTGGGATTTATTCAAAAGTTATCTCAAAAACTTAGTAGCACCAACGCAAAATTGGCCTCCATTACTGGGCGCTACTATGCTATGGATCGGGATAAAAGATGGGAAAGGGTTAAAAAAGCTTACGATGCACTTGTTCATGGTAAAGGCACCCCCACCCGCAATCTGACAGAAAGTATTGAAGCCAGTTACACTGAAGGTATTACCGATGAGTTTATCGAACCACTTATCACAGTTGACCAAAACAACCAGCCCTTGGCTAAAATTGTAAAAGGTGATGTGGTGATCTTTTTCAACTATCGTACCGACCGTGGGCGACAATTGACCGAAGCACTTTCACAATATGCTTTTCCTGATCAGAATATGACACCCCTCGATTTACATTATGTTACCCTGACCAATTACGATAAGACTTTTAAGAATGTTAATGTTGTTTTTGAAAAAGACAATCTGGAAGATACCTTGGGCGAGACACTATCCAAAGAAGGGAAAACCCAAATTCGAATCGCCGAAACCGAAAAATATCCCCATGTAACCTTCTTTTTTAACGGTGGAAGGGAGGAACCTTTTGAGGGAGAGCAACGCATCATGTGTCCATCGCCCAAGGTGTCCACCTATGACATGCAACCCGAAATGAGTGCTTTTGATGTTAGGGATGCGATTTTACCTAAGATCAAAGAGGAACAACCAGATTTTATCTGCTTGAATTTTGCCAATCCAGATATGGTAGGCCATACCGGAAATTTACAAGCCGCCATTAAAGCCTGCGAAACCGTGGATCAATGTGCGGGAGACATAATAGACAAGGCTTTAGAAAACGAATATAAGATCATTGTAATTGCCGATCATGGGAATTGTGAAACTATGATTAATCCAGATGGATCACCAAATACAGCCCATACCACCAACCCTGTTCCATTGATTTTAGTTGATCGAGAAATCACCCCCATCAGTAATGGTGTTTTGGGAGACATTGCTCCCACCATTTTAAAACTGATGGACATTGAAATCCCAAAGACAATGACAGGAAGTCCACTGGTCTAAAAATCATCAGCCCAAATTTCTAATCTATGAAAAAACTTTTTTTTACAAGCCTAATTATACTTCTGGCGGGCTGTGGCTCCAAACAACAAAAGCCCATAAAAACTAGCCCAGTTAAAACAAGTAGTGGCGAAATGATTCTCTTAGGTAAGATCAATAAGGCCAATTTACAAACCTCTAACCACATCCCTTGGTTTAATCAAGATTACCAAAGTATATCTATCGACCCCCAATGGATAGAAAATCTTAAGCCTTACCTTAAAGGACTGAGAATTAAAGTCTTTATGGGTACTTGGTGTGATGACAGCCAAAGAGAGATCCCCCATTTTTTTAAGTTACTCCAAGCCTTGGAATTTGATCAAAAGCATGTTGAAATGTATGCCATGTCTGAAGAAAAAACCACTCCTGAAAATTATGAGAAGGGATGGGAGATATATAATGTACCTACTATTATTTTTTTAAAAAATGGAGAGGAAATTAATAGATTTGTTGAGTTTCCAGTAAACAGTCTCGAATCTGATATTTCAAAAATCATTAAAGGGGATCCCTATACCCATTCTTATAAGTAACTAATGGTTAAGATCAAAAGTTTAGAGGAAATCGAATTGATACGCGAAAGTGCACTGATTGTATCCCGAACCTTGGGGATGCTGGCTAAGGAAATTAGGCCAGGAGTAACAACTTTATATTTGGATAAACTGGCAGAAAGTTTTATCCGTGATCACGGAGCTGAGCCAGGTTTTTTAGGTTTGTACGACTTCCCCAATACCCTCTGTGTGAGTCCAAACGAACAGGTCGTTCATGGTATCCCAAACGACCAACCCCTTAAGGAGGGAGACATCCTGTCTGTTGACTGTGGAGCAATAAAAAATGGATTTTTTGGAGACCACGCCTATACGTTTGAGCTGGGAGAAGTTGCCGAAGCAACAAAAAAACTACTTGATGTCACCAAAAAATCACTTTATATTGGCATAAAAGCCTTTTGTCAAGGCAACCGAGTTGGCGATTTAGGACATGCCATTCAAACTTATACGGAATCTTTTGGCTATGGTGTAGTAAGGGAGTTAGTAGGGCACGGATTGGGTAAAACAATGCACGAATCACCAGAAATTCCTAACTATGGCAAAAGAGGGAGAGGGAAAAAATTCATCAACGGTATGGTCATTGCCATCGAACCCATGATAAATCAGGGGACTAAAAGTATTCGTCATTTTAGCGATGGTTGGACCATTAAAACTGCCGATAATCAACCCAGTGCTCATTTTGAACATAATGTTGCTTTGATTGATGGAAAACCTCAACTACTCTCTACCTTTGATTATATCTATGAGGCTTTGGGAATACAATCTGATGAAGAAAATCCCTTTAAAAAAACTTAATTCTGAGATATGAAGTGGATCTTGCGTTTATTGCCTCGATCTTTTTTGATTCGGATGAGTCTGTTTTTTCAACCCCTATTAAGAATTTATTATGGCGGTAATAAGTTTACCGATCCTATCGATGGTTCCAGCTATCGTAAATTTTTAACATATGGTTATGGTAAAACTTTACGTCCCAATGCCCTATGTCCGGGGACACTATCCTTGGAGCGCCATCGTTTGCTATGGCTTTATTTGGAGAGAGAAACAAATTTTTTAAATCAAGAGCTAAAGGTACTGCATGTAGCCCCCGAACAGGTTTTTTTCCGGAAATTCAAAAGATTTCAACATTGGGACTACACCACTACCGATCTCAATTCACCTTTGGCAGACGTAGTGTCAGATATTTGTGATTTGCCTTTCCAAGACAATAAATACGATCTGATCCTCTGCAATCACGTTTTGGAACACATTCTCAATGACCTCAAAGCTATGACCGAATTGTATCGTGTCCTAAAAAAAGGGGGGACACTGATTGCCCAAGTCCCTCTTGATGAAGGAAGACCAAAAACATTCGAAGACAATAGTATAACTGAGGCCAATGAACGCAGTCGAGTTTTTGGACAATACGATCACGTTCGGGTTTATGGGCAGGACTACTATCAAAGGCTCAAGTCAGTTGGTTTCTCCGCTAAGGAGGTTTTTCTCCAAAGTCAACTCACCACAAAAGAAATTAGACGATATGCCCTACCTCAAAAAGAAAAGATACCGGTAATGCATAAGTAGAAGTTCTAAACTACCAGTTCGCAGATTTAATCAGCTGGAGATCTTCTTCCCCAGCTACTGACCAGAGGGCTTCTAGTTGAGGATGATTTTCTATAAGGGCTTTTCCTTTTTCAATGGGCATAACCATAAGTGCAGTGGCCCATGCATCCGCCGTCAAACAGTCGGGAGCTTTGACAGAAGTACTGAGAATATTTGTTTTTAAGGCAGAACCGTTGATGGGATTGATAGAATGTACAAATCGCTCACCGGTGATGGTATCTATTCGGTATTTGCGGTAGTTTCCAGAACTGGCCAATGCTTTATTCTGAAGCGTTAGAGTTTGTAAAAAATTTTGTCTCCCTCCCTGACGGGGATCGTCAATGGCTATTTTCCATGCTTGCCCTGTTTTGGGGCTATTGCCTTTGGCAACAATCTCTCCCCCTATTTCGACCATATAGTTACGACTGCCCATCTGATAAAGGTAGTCACCTATCAAATCAACTACATAACCCTTAGCCAATGCATTAAAATCTATAAAAATATCAGAAGATTCCTTCTTTATGGTATTGTTATCCCTGAGTTGCAGTTTTTGCCAACCGGTTAGCAAGAGCAAACTGTCTTTTTGTTGGGAACTCAACTCTTTAATGGCCTTTGCTGGCCCAAATCCGTATGCATTGACGAGTGCCCCAACGGTAGGATCAAAATAGCCGCCTGTGGCTTTCCAAACTTCTGTAGCTTTTTTAAAAACAGCCCTAAAATGATGGTCCACCACCAAGGTGGTGTCTCCCCTATTGATTTTGGAAATATCGGATTGAGGTAAATAGGTAGAAAGAGATTTATTGATTACATAAAGAATTGAATCAATTCCTTTTTGAACAACATCAGCAGAGTGGTTAGCAATGTATTGAATGTTATATGTAGTTCCAATTGCAAAGCCTTGTAAGTGCTTCGCATTTTTAGGAATATTATTACATGAAAAAATTACCAAACAAAAAATCAGGCTATTCCAAAATCTGTAACCCATCAAAATTGACTGCATAGCTATCATTTTTCGTTAAAGGTATTTCATAATCTCTTGCATTAGCAAAACCTACCCCAGCATAAAAAGTATTTGCATTGTATTTGAAAGCATGATCCTTAACTTGTTTCATCAATTGAACATCGAATTTTTTGGGGTTGTCAGGGTACAAACACCCCCTAACTACAATAAAATGAAGTTTTTGGTCTTTAAGGCAAACAAATTGAGGGTCTTTTTTCAGACGAGAGTTAACAGCCAAAAAATCATAACCCTCTTTAGTAAGGTAATCTCCCACCTCTTTCATCGCCAATTTATGAATTTCTGCTTCGTTAAGCATTAACCCCCAAAATCATCAAATCTAATATTCTCAGGGGGGATACCGAAATCATCGGCCATTTTTTCTACTGCTTGATTCATCAGGGGTGGTCCACAGAAATAGACCTCAATGTCCTCTGGTGCTTCGTGGTGATTGAGGTAGTTATCGATCACACATTGATGGACAAAACCTTTAAATCCATCACCCTCTCCGTCCAAACCTTCCTTAACTTTCCAGTTGTCTTCTTCCATAGGTTCAGACAAAGCAACGTGAAATTTAAAATTGGTAAAATCTTTTTCCAAAGCTCTAAAATGATCTAAATAGAAGAGTTCTCTTTTTGAACGACCCCCATACCAAAAATTAACTTTTCTTCCAGTTTTGAGGGTTCTAAATAGTTCGTATAAATGAGAACGCATTGGAGCCATTCCGGCTCCTCCTCCCACATAGAGCATTTCGGCATCGGAGTGATTTATGAAAAATTCTCCATAAGGACCAGAAATGGTGACTTTATCACCCGCTTTTTTTGAAAATATATAGGATGAGGCCACTCCTGGGTTTACATCCATCCAGCCGTTTTTGTTTCGATCCCATGGTGGGGTAGCAATTCTTACGTTTAGCATGATCTCACGTCCTTCTGCAGGAAATGAAGCCATGGAATATGCCCGTTCTACTGTTTCGGGGTTCTTCATTACCAATGGCCAAAGTTTAAATTTGTCCCATTCCAACTTGAACTTATCAGATTCCCCTGGATGCTCGTCAGGATGCGCAGAAATATCAATCTCACTATAGTTTACTTCACATTGAGGGATTTCAATTTGAATGTACCCTCCTGCTTGATAGTCCATTTCTTCAGGTATTTCAACAACAAATTCTTTAATAAAAGAAGCTACATTCCAGTTTCTGACAACAGTAGCTTCCCATTTTTTGATTCCAAAAACTTCTTCGGGTACTTGGATGACCATGTTTTGTTTTACTTTTACTTGACAGCCCAACCGCCACCCATCTGCAATTTCTTTTCGGGTGAAGTGTGGTACTTCAGTAGGTAGAATTTCTCCACCTCCCTCTAAAACCTTGCACTTACATTGGATGCATGTCCCTCCACCTCCACAAGCAGATGGCAAAAATATTTTACTGTTCCCCAGGGTAGTAAGCAAAGTACTTCCGGAAGAAACCTCTACATCATTTTCTCCATTGATCAATAAACTTACAGGCCCAGAAGGTAGTAATTTTGCCTTGGCTCCTAGAAGCATTCCCACCAAAACAAAAATGATGACCAAAAAAACCAAAATACTCGCAACGATAACCGAATAATCCATCTTTAATTTCCTATAATTTAATTCCCATAAAACTCATAAAACCCAACGCCATCAGACCTGTTATAATAAAGGTAATGCCCAGCCCGCGAAGTGGAGCTGGTACATTTGAATAAATGATCTT
>JBMTKF010000025.1:0-33825 GCA_049439205.1 Flavobacteriaceae bacterium
CCTCTTGGGCTCGAACCAAGGACCCTCTGATTAACAGTCAGATGCTCTAACCAACTGAGCTAAGGAGGAATTAGTCCGCAAATATAAAACTATCCCCTGTAAATATTGAATTTTTTTTAGATATAAATTTCTAGAGATGATTCCCAGTTAGTGCCTAAAATGTAAAACTGCCAAATAACTGCCAAAATGAGTGTCAAATACCCTAAGATTTGTATTGCCAACGATGGGAAGTATTTTATTGATTTTATTTGATTGAATTATATATGTTATTTACTTAATTTATGTAGTGACTTGTTAAAAAAATATTACTTAACTTATTTTTAGTTGGTTTATTCATGAATTATGGATATACCGAAATGATATACCAATTCAATAAAATAAGATTTAGTGACTCATTGAAAGACCTTGTCTAGTTAGCGATCTGATTTTTTATATTTGAACTCTAAATTAATTACTCAAAAAATACTTATTGCACTTGGTATAAAATTTTAATATTTAACCGTTAATGAATAAAATCATACCCATTCTATTTTTAATTTTTTGTGCCATTATTAATGGTCAAGAAATTATCTCCTTGGAATACGATAATACAGGACTAGATTATAAAGAACCGGAGATAAAAATAAAAGCTTATTCTGGTCGTGGATACAAGTTTAAAAACATCTCCATCCCTACCCTTCAAGTATTTTTACCCGAGGTTAAATCCCAACCCTCAACAGCCATAGTTGTTTGTCCGGGTGGAGGCATGAGGAGCAATGCTTTTTTTCATGAAGGGTTGGATGTCGCAAAAGCTTTGAATGAAAAAGGAATCGCTGCTTTTGTTTTAAAATACAGATTGGTTCCCGCTCATTTGGTTGAAGAGAATGCAGGTTTGAACGAACCTTACCTTAAAGAAAAAAAGCAGTTGACCTATGGTTATCTGGATGCACTTAATGCCATTGCTCATATTAGGGAAAATGCGGCAAAATATAGTATTGATCCCAAAAAAATCGGAATTATGGGATTCTCTGCCGGCGGTGCAGTTACACTAGAGGCAACCTATAAATCTAATCCAAAAAACAGACCCAATTTTTTGGCACCCATCTACCCTTGGATGGTGATCGTGGAAGACCAAGAGCCTCCTGCTTATGGGCCTCCACTATTTGTAGTTTGTACTACTGCCGATCAATTAAATCTGGCCATACCCAGTGCTAAACTTTATATTGATTGGGCAGAAAAAGGATTTGTGAGCGAACTCCACAATTATCACCACGGAAATCACGGCTTTGGAATGATTAAGACAGGCCATCCCGTGGATAATTGGTTTAACAATATGATAGATTGGATCGGGGCCATCGGGATGATGAACTAATTACTTCTTCTTTACTTTATCACCCCCTATTTCTCTCTATTCTTTTCTAAAGAGATATTGGAAATGTCTGATAATGCCACCTCCATTTTGAGTAGATGAAGAAACTAAAGTCCAGCCTTTCATTTTCATCTCTTTAATAAACTGAGGAACTGACATCGGATATTCACATACAGGAGCTTTTTTACTGCACTTTTCACCTTGAATAGGTGGTTTGTCGGTTGAGTATTCAAAATAGCCTTGAAAATTTGTTGATTTTTTATTTACACCAACAACAATCAGCTCAGCATATTCAGAAACTTTAGTGAATAGACCTTCACTAACTATTGGCTTGTTAGGTTGGGAGTAAGAGAAGATTGTAAGCGAAACAAAGCCTATAAATAAAAGTACTATCTTTTTCACGTCCAAGCGTTAACTCAGAAATCTCAACTACCCCTTCCTGTTTTTCTAACAGCTGTAGTGGCCTTGCCTTTTGACCCGGATTTAAATTTATTCTTTTGATTATTATTTGGCTGACCCTTAACTTTGCTGTTACCAAAAAATTTACTGCTCATCGTATTGTTTTTAGTTATCTAAAGTAAAGAAAATAGCACAATTAGTAGCGCATACTTCTAATTTTCACCCAAATGACCTAACTTGATTGTATCCAACAATAAACTCACTACCTGCCTAACAATATCCCTTTGTTATTTTAAAGAAATTGTCCGTAAATTTTTGGTGTTTTAAAAAAAATTATTTGTTAGCAGTAGTTTCTCTTCTGTATACCCAAAATCCTCCAATTTTACCATCCTCTATATATACATCTGCTACGTCATAATAAGTTTTACTCTCACCATCAACCGATAAATCAATTTTATGACCTGAAATTACCCACGAACCTGGTTGAGAGTCTACTTTCATTGTGTATGAGAAAATTGGATTCCATTTTGGATTTTCTTGTTCAAACCAAGAACTCAACAATGCTTTATGAGCATTTTTATTAGGAACAATACTTCCATCTGGACCGTATATTTTAAAAACTCCAAATTGTTTTGTTGAATCTGCATTCATTTGATTTATGGCTTCAATATCCCTTTTGTTGTGAGCTTCAATATAATTATCCCACAGGTCGAGATTGTCTGGATTTGCATCGTTTACATCATAAACTTTACCATCTGTTTTTAAATATCCAGGGGCTCTTTTAGCTTGGTTTTCAGAGCTTACTTTTTCAGCACATGAATTAAGTAATATTAGAGATAAAAGCAGTAATGTTATTTTTTTCATTATAAAATATTTAGAAATTTGAAAAATCAAATTATGAAAATCCTTTCATTACTATTAATTGTAAAGTAAAAACTTTTCAACCTTTTGCTTCAACAAAGTATTTAGAACTTTTTTTGAAAACAATTACCAAGGGTCTTTGGAATCAATAGACATTATTTATTAGGTTTGCTGCCCATTACAATGGTAAGTTCACTATTGGCTTGTATCTGATCATAGGCTATGCTCATCGATTTTTGAGGGGTTTTGTTGAATAAAATCTTTTGGACATACTTATTTTCCTTGGAATTGTTTTTTACATTTATGGTGAATAACCCATTTTCAAGGGATAAAACCGCACGGTCAACGATGGGCCTCCCGATATAAAAAGTATTGTCTCCTGGGGTCATTTGATAAAGCCCTATTGCATTCATTACATACCAAGCCGACATTTGCCCACAATCCTCATTTCCGATAATTCCATCTGGTGTTGGATTATAAAAAGAAGTTAGAATAAAATCCAGCACCTCTTGTGTTCGCCATGGGCGATCGGTGAATTGATATAAGTAAGGAATATGGTGACTTGGCTCATTGCCATGGGCATACTGACCAATCAAGCCGGTAATATCCCCTGAGGCATTTTCACCGCTAACCTTGGATTTTGTACTAAATAGTTTATCCAACCATTCGCCAAACGCTTCTTTACCACCCATCAATTTAGCAAGCCCCTCAGGGTCGTGAGGAACAAAAGGTGTCCACTGCCATGAATTACCCTCTACAAAAGCACTTTCTAAATGGTCAGAAAAATTAGGGTCAAAATCTGGATCCCAGGATCCGTCTGACATCTTACCCCGCATGAATAAGGTTTGTTTGTCAAAATATATCGCATAGGCTCTGCCTTTTTTGCTGTAAGATTCGGCCAGTTCGTTCTCTCCAAGTATTTCCGCCATTTTAGAAATGCACCAATCATAGTAGGCCATTTCTAGACCATATGAAACGGACTCCTTACATTTATCCATAGGAACAAAACCCAATTCTTCTTTGTATTTGATATGATTTGGCATCACATTTTCTGCTCTAGTTCCCAAGTGCTTGCTACGAAAATCTTCATCCCATTGGGAGCTTTTCACACTGGCTTCAAGCAGTTTTTTTGGGAGGGAATCCAAAAGTCCTTTTTTCATAGCATCCGCAATGACTGACACTGCGGGATAGCCCACCATGGTACCCGTATAATTACTGTTTAATGACCATTTGGGTAACAAACCCCCTTCGTCAGATTGCGACAGAAGGTCATAAATCCAGTGTCTTACTTGTTGCGGTTGGATCAAAGTCATCATTGGAAACCATGTCCTAAAAACATCCCAAAGTGAATAGGCAGAATATCTGTTATTTCCAATTTGAGTAATGACTTCTCCCTCCATACTCCGGTATTGACCGTTTGCGTCGCTAAATATAAAAGGAGCCATATGGCTGTGGTACATCGCCGTATAGAAGTTTTTCAAAACATCCTCATCTGAACTTTCAATCTTGATTTGTCTCAACTTATCATTCCATACCTTTTTGCCGCTTTTTTTTACTTGCTCAAATGAAAGCTCCGAATCCAAAGTAGATAGGTTTTTATCAGCTCCTTCAGATCGAGTGTAGGAAATGCTCACCTTAACATTCAGTGGAGCAGATAAGAGCCCAAAGTCGAGATAGGCGATCAGGTTTTTCCCCTTTACTTTCTCTGAATTGATATTTTTTTCCCCATTAATGATTTGTTTACCGATAATTGGTTGATCAAATTTTGCCGTAAACCATACCGGGTCCTCCTTGGCCCAACCTGAGGTTTTTCTGTATCCTTTGACCGAATATTCATCTACAAATGTGAATTCACTTTCCAAAAGGTGGTGTCCCCAATTTGGTTGAAGTACATGGGAAAGATCGATCATTAGTTTTGCATTTTCTGAAGGGGGATAAGAATACCTATGCCATCCAACCCGCTCAGTGGTAGTCAATTCACAAAAGATATTCCAAGGTTCTAGAAGTATGGAGTAATAGCCCACCTCAGCCGTTTCATTTTCGTGATTTAATACCCCAACTGGCTTGTTTTCACCTGGGCCAGTATAAGGTAAAAAAAGAAAATCCCCCAAATCTCCAATTCCTGTTCCGCTCAGGTGGTTATGGCTGAATCCATAGAGTGTTACGTCGTCATGGTGATAGCCACTACTGGCATCCCATCCCATGATATGGGTATCTGGACTCAATTGAATTTGTCCATGAGGTAATGTAGGCCCTGGAAAAGTATGTCCGTGAAAACCTGTTCCGATCATTGGATCAACGAAAGAAGTCAAATCGATATTAGAGTCTGTGGAATTTTTATTAATCTTGCATCCCCAGTGGCTAACCAAGGAAAAGAAAATGCAAAAACTAAGAATTGATTTTTTCATGGATTATTTTGTCTGATATTTTTTTGCAAATTAATTGATTGGTCTTCAATTCCCAAGACTTTTAGCTAGAAGCAATCGGCTTTAAAATGGCTATTTAATATTCCTTGATATTAATATTCGCTGGCCGAGGAGATATTTATAGCTTTGCCAGATTTGAAATAGGTGTATGAAAAACCTTTGTGAATGCTGTAAGCACCTTTTTCTCCTGCTCTATTAATTGCAATAAAACCTACTTGGAAATCTGGTTTTCCACTTTGTTTGGATAGGATTCTTTTTATGGCTTCTTCACAAGCTTTTTGAGGCGACCATCCATTTCTCATAAGTTCCACAATTAAGAAAGAACCAACAGTTTTAATTACAGCTTCGCCCAAACCAGTGGCTGTTGCAGCTCCCACTTCATTATCTACAAATAGTCCTGATCCAATAATAGGTGAATCACCCACTCGACCTTTCATTTTGTATGCTAATCCACTTGTAGTGCAGCTGCCAGACAGATTTCCATAAGCATCCAAACATAACATTCCTATGGTATCGTGGTTTTCGACATTTATTTTAGGAGAATATTTAGATTTTTGCAGCCAGGCTTCCCATCTTTTTTTTGCTGGAGGAGTTAGTAGTGTTGTTTTTTTGAACCCTTTGCTGTAAGCAAATTCCTCAGCACCCGTTCCTGCTAAATATACATGTGGAGTATCCTCCATAACTTTTTGGGCTAATTTAGCAACATGCATAATGTTTTCTACGGCCATCACAGCCCCACAATTCCCCTTATCATCCATAACACATGCATCTAAGGTTATACGACCTGATCGATCAGGAGAGGCTCCAAAGCCTACGGTTGTATTCTCCTCGTTAGCTTCCTCAAAAGCAACACCTTTGACAACAGCGTCCAATGCAGATATTCCCGACTGCATTAATTGACCAGAAATTAAGATTGCCTCAGGACAATTCCATGTTCCAATAGAAAAGGGACTGCTTTTGAAAGGTTTTTTACTAGCATAGGTAATTTGCGATTTGGCCTCAAATGAACTAAGGCCTAAAAAGCCAGAAATAGCCATACCCATTTTACTAAAAAAATTTCTTCTTTTCATTTGTGAAATAATATTTTAAAACATCCTTAAGACAAAATCAAAAGCTAAATCCAAAGCCAAGGTTGCCGACCAACATTCCGTTATCTGAAACTCCATCAATTCCAGGTATATCCTTGGTAGTAAGCTCTGTGTATTTGGTATTAAAGTCGTCTGTTGCAGTGAAAGTTACTTCCTTTGGCAAATTACCAAAACCATATCCTATTTCAATTCTGAAGTATAAAGTACCACCTGTTTTCATTCCAAGTCTTAAGTTGGTCGTTCTCATATCCACTTCTCCTATACCTGAACCTTTAGAATCATTCATTAATATAATATTTGTAAAATTAGCTTGATAACTAAGATTAGAATTTGAAAGACCTAAATAAATTCCTTTCCCTTTTTTTCTGAGAAAATAGGATATACCCCATTCAGAAAAACGAAACTGAGCTTCCCTATTTAAATCTTCATATGAATATTGTGAGTAATCAAAGTAGGGCGCAAAGTGGTTATTAAAAAAAGGAAGCGTATACTGAGCGCCAATCACAGCCATGTAGGGTAATCCAAACTTTAAACCCGACGAAAATCTTTTGATATCATGTTCAAAAGACAAAGAATCTTTGTCATTATAAACACTCATTAGGGGGAGTCCCTCTTTATTAATATTTCCATAACCAATCAAAGGAACCATTACCAAAAGTAGCATCTGTTTCTTCATGGAATTTCTTTCTATACAATATATAAAATTCACAAAAAACAAATTTGAAAAAGGCACACTATTGGATGTAAATATTATAATTTAAAAATTAAATATCAGTAAAAATTATCGCTACATGGATTAAAAGAATTTTACATAAATAAGGAGAAAAAATAATTAATTAATATTGTATAGATAAATGTTGTTGATACAAGTAATGTTTTAAAATTTAGATCCTTTGCCCTGCTGCTCTTTAGTTTATTTTTTCATTTGATTTGTTTTGGTTTATTGTTTTAAGTAGTGGGGCCAAAGGAATCAAACTATCCGGCACTTTTCATATAAAGTGCTGAAATTAAAAAAACCTCCACTGGGGAGGGTTAGTAAAAAAATCAAATTTTAAGCTTGAACTATTCTTTGATGATCTCAATTTTATCATTTAAAACAAGATAAATCGGTACAAATGGCAACACAGCCAAAATGATGTGGAAGTACTGTGCCACATCTGGCACATCAGTAACCCTTACAATGTAGATACCATATAAATTAATCAAACTCAAGCAGATATAGATCTTAACCGCAGCCGATTTGGCGAGTTTACTCCCATCATAAGGTAATTTGTTTGGAATAGCCAATGAAATTTGGATCAACCACAAAAATGCGGTAGCCAAATGAATTGGTGCTTGGCTCTCAGCAAAAAAACTGAATTCTGAGGCCACAACGATCAAGCCGAAAAGAAAATAACCTAAATTGAAAAATACCCGATTACGTTTTGCCAGTCCATAAAGTGAAATTAGAACGCAACCAGAGGCAATAATAATTTGTAGTAACATAAAATCGATTTTTGGTTAATTTAATTAAATTACAAAAAAAATGTGATTTTGAGAATTTGTGTTTTACAATCTCATTACCCTTTTTGCAGGATTCACTTAATAAGTTAACGATTAAATGTTTCGTAGTAAAAAAATACTTCTCCCATGATGTCTTTGGATCTGTGGTAATTTACCATTTTAACTAAAAGAGTGTCATTGATGCGATATCCTCCACCTAAAGAACTCAATACTCCGGCATAAATCCGTTTTTTCTCTTCATGATTGAGTTGGGTTTCCAATTGGTCAACAATTTTTGAATAATCCTCCAGGTTGTAACGGTAAAATTGAGGGACGATAAAATCTGCATAACCTTCTTTAATCCAATCAGGCCAGGATTGTAAATACTCTTGTTCAGACCATGGATAAATACTTGGCGCCCAAGAAACCATAGTTTCTGAACGGATCGCTTTTACTTTTTGGTAGACCTTTTTTCCATATTCACTCAACCTATCAGATCTCCATTGAATCCAACTTCCCTCTTTGAAATCCATTGGGGGGGGTGTATTGAACTCGCTTTTGAAAAGTGATATCGTATAATCATCATAGCCCCCTTCGGAAGGCATGGCTGGAAGGCGATCATCTCCCTGTATACCATCTATATCATAGCGAGTGACTACCTCCTCTATAAGTTCCATTAAAAATTTTTGTGGTCCAGGGTGAAGGGCATTCCACCACATAAAATTGTTTTTTTTCAAGATTCTACCCTCTGTATCTCTGCCAAGCCATTCAGGATATTTTTTAATCCATATACTTTGGGGGTCATTATAGGCAAATGAAAAACCAAACTCAAACCAAGCGTGAACTTTAATACCTTCCCTGTGAGCTTGATTGATCAAATACTCCAATGGATCAAAATGTGAAAGCATCGGTTCTTGTTTCAATCCAATGTATTTCTCCAAAACATCACTTGGGTATTGGGTAAGACCTTTATTCCAAACTACCACAAAAAGATGATTTATCAGGTATTTTTTGCAATTGTAAACCAAGGCTTTGATATTTGCCTCTGATTTAAGGGCATCACTACCCACATTGGTGACCCAAACTCCCCTAAAAGTACTTTTTGGCAGATGTTTTTCCAGATAAGTTTGATCACCTATGCTACAACTAATTAACAAAAGACTGAGGGTGACAATCAAGGATTTTTTAATCGAAAACATGATGTAGTGAGAATAATAAATTGAATTTAAAAAAATTCTTTCTCTTTATTAATATGCCTCCCCAATATTTTATGGTCTATAGACTGTAATAGTTTTCCAGGATTTTCTCTCATAATAGTTCATTATAATTTCAAAATGATGTAACTGAAAAAAATCTTCCTATTTTAGAATAAAATAGTAATAGCTTTTTTTGAGTGATACATTTATACAAAATAACGAGGATGAAGTCTAATATAAAACGTTTGTTAGTTGGATTTTCATTTTTCGTATTGGTATGGTCTTGTAGTTTCACAACAGATAAAAATCCGGAATACCTTTTCAAAGCAAGTATGTTGGTCAAAGAAAACCATACGTGGTATAAAGCTTTCATTCATTTTGGTAAGCTTATCGAAGAACGTTCTGGTGGAAGAATGAAATTGGAGGTATACCCCTCCGAGCAATTGGCTAAAGAACTTGAGGCCATTCGCTTGATTAAGGCGGAGGTCATCGACATGACCATTTCTGCAGGTTCCCTAACAAACTTTGCTGAAATACTAATTTTTTCTGATATGCCTTTTTTGCTAAAAGATACTATTGCAATGCATAAACTGATAAACAGCGATATTGGAAAGCGAATCGAAAAGGAAATGATTAAAAAAATAGGAGTCCGTCCTCTTGGCTATTTTCAAAGAGGCGAACGTCATTTGACTTCGAATCGTCCCATTAAGCACCCTGATGATCTTCAAGAATTAATCATTAGAGTTCCCAATGTCCCTTCCTATGTTGTTGCTTGGAAAGCTCTAGGGGCCAAACCCACACCTATGGCCTTTTCCGAGGTGTTTTCCTCCCTTCAACAAGGAACAATCGAAGCACAGGAAAACCCTTTTGCAATGATTAAAAATGCCGGTTTTAGCGAAGTACAAAAATACCTCAACCTCACGGGTCATCTTATCACTTGGGGTTATCCGCTTGTTGGGGAAAAACAATTTCAAAAATTACCGGATGACCTTAAGGCCATTTTTTTGCAGGCTGCAAAAGAAATGCAAATATTTGAGCATAAATTGTTTCTCAGCAACGAATCCAAAGTTCAAAAACAATTGCAAGATGAAGGTATGATATTTGTTGAGGTAGATAAAAATGTTTTCATGGAAAATGGCGAAAAAGCCATTTATGAAAGTTTATCACCCCAGATGCAAGAGATATATAAAACTATAAAAAAAATTACTAAATGAGCTTCAAAATTTTTTTGTTAAAGTTTTTAAAATACGGAACATTATTAACTAGTTTGGGATTTATCATCACCGTATCACTTCAAATTTTCGCAAGGTTTTTTCTCAGTGATGTACCTCCATGGACTGAAGAAGCCTCAAGAATTTTGTTTATTTATGCTATAGCATTTTCAAGTGGTTTGGCTTACCGTGGTAATTATTTTGTTTTTTTAGAAGCTTTTTACGCTGGCTTTTCCAATAATCTTAAAAAAATAGTAGACCTCATATCTCCTTTCTTGAGTCTTGTTTTATTTGTATTTTGTGGCTTCTATACAATATTCATGATTGAAATGGGGCTCAATGAGCACTCACCAACACTTCATGTCATAATGGCAATACCCTTTTTAAGTATGTTGATCTTAAGTCTCTCAATCACTTATTTCAGTTTTTTAGCCTTTCTAAAAAAAATTAAATTTTGGAAATCATGATTTTCTTGCTAATCACTGTTTTTGTAGTTTGTCTTTGTTTTCGGTTTCCAATTGCATTTTCTTTGGGTTTGTCTTGTTTGTTTTATTTTATTTTCAAAGGAACTCCTTTAGTGGTAGTGCCACTTAAAATGTATGCTGGGATTGACGTATTTGTCTTACTGAGCATCCCGGGTTTTATTATCGCAGGGAATTTGATGAACCAGGGAGGGCTGACTGATAAGATAATTAGGTTTTGCAATCATCTTTTGGGACATATCAGAGGGGGGCTTTCATACGTCAACATAAGTGCCTCTATGATTTTTGCGGGTATTTCAGGAACTGCCATCTCTGATACTGCCAGTTTGGGAGCCGTGATGATCCCTGCCATGAAAAAAGAAGGATACGATAGCGATTTTTCTTGTGCCATCACCGCAGCCTCCTCAACCGTGGGACCCATTATTCCACCCAGTTTACCGATGATTATTGCCGCAACGTTGAGTGGATTATCTGTGGGAAAACTTTTTCTTGCTGGAGCCATCCCAGGCTTATTATTGGGTTTGGGACTGATGCTGGTCGCCTATTTTGTAGCTAAAGAAAAGGACTACCCAAAGCATCAAAAAAGTTCGATAATACAAATTCTAAAAAGCTTTACTGATACCTTTTGGGCCTTATTGATGACATTGATAATTCTATTTGGGATCATTGGGGGTGTATTTACTCCAACAGAAGCCTCCGTGGTTGCTGTGCTATATGCACTGTTTATTGGAACATTTGTATATAAAAAACTGAACCTTAAAAATATTTCTGTTGTTATTTTAGATTCCATGAAAACCACTGCCTCTCTCATGATATTGGTTGGTTTTGCCAATTTATTTGGATTCATACTCATTACCGAACAGATTCCACAACGTATTTCCGAACAGATACTTCTTTGGACCACAAATAAATACTCAGTACTATTATTGATCAACATTTTGTTGATATTGGTAGGAACCTTCATGGAAACTATTGCTGCCTTGTTGATTTTATTTCCGATTTTACTTAAGGTTGCAATTGAGGTGGACGTAGAACCTATCCATTTTACAGTCATTGCGGTCCTAAATTTAATCATAGGTCTTACGACTCCCCCCGTAGGAGTATGTTTATTTGTTGCATCAAGTATTGGCAAAACTCCAATCGGAAAAGTCAGTAGGGCAGGACTACCTTTTCTAGGAATAAGTATTCTGGTATTGGTTTTAGTTACATTATTTCCAGAGTTGTCTCTCTTTCTGCCTAATCTCATCATGGATTAGGTTTTGCAGACTTAGAATCAGAACATTAAAAAACCCCGCAATTTTTTCAGGGTATTTATTGAGCTGAACAAAGCAGTATTCCCAGCTTAAGCTTTTGGCTTTAAGTATGTAAAAATAGCCAATCCAAACATAACGAAATCAATTGCAAAATCGGGAAGTCCCATATTTGTCAATGGAGAAGCAGCCATGTAGTAAAAGGCACCAAACAAAGGTATATAGGCAATAATGATAGCTAATAATAGTTTTTTTGCATCCTCAACTCCCAAATTTCTCGAAAAAAGCAACATCAACCCTATCATTAAAAATGCCGGGGTAAGCGCGTATTGAAACATGATGGCTAGTTCTGCCGCTTCTTCACCAACATTGAACATCATTTTAATAGAGGGCTTTGCAAATGCAGCGTAAAGTATCGATTGAAGCAACTGTATGACTCCAATAATAGTTAAGGTTAATTTAGTTTTCATTTAAAAATTTTTTTGGTTAATTATAAAATGTACTATTACCAAAATACAATAAAATGCTTAACAAAAAAATAAGGTAGTAAAACTATATGGCCCTATTCTTGGGTTTTTTATTAGGAATTCTTCCAAAATTACCTGACCCATCGTAGTCAATGATATCCGTCTCAATTTTGGATTGGCTATTGGCTTTGATCTCTCTGTTGTTAAAAAAGATACCCAACAAAAAAAGAAAAAATACAATCAGCCCTATGGCAAAAATGATGGAAATACTCATTGTTTTGACATTTGCTTAATATAGGCTCCACCCGCCAAAATAGAAGGTACCCAAAGACCAACGTAAAGTCCTTCCTGTTGCTGGCCATTGAACCAAAGGTATACCGAAAATAGAAAGCTGACAAATGCAGCCATCAAGATCATTATGTCAGAGAGTTTCATTATTTAGATTCCTTTTTCCTAAAGAATTCTTCATCGGATTCAATCCAAACAAAATCACTGGTTACCTTTTGGGATTTAGGGTTGTAAAAGACCTCTAAGTATTTGAGTCTTTTGACATTCTTGACTTTAACTTGTGCTATAAAATTGTGATGATGAAACTTATCAAAAGGGCTGATAAAAGAAGTATAGGAATCCCAAATAATATTACGTGTATATTCTACATTAATATAGGTAGATTTCACAAATGCTCTAATGGACCCATTAATTTCCTTTACGTTTATAGGTACTATTTCACTTTCCTTTAAATTTTTACGCTCCATTACATCGAGGAACCCCTGGTGTTCAGTAACAAAATCACCCAGTGCAGGTTTTTGTTCTTGATTGGAGATAGTCAGTTCGATCAAGTCAGGCTGATTGTCTTTCTTTTCCTCTTTTTCTTTGATCAAATAAAACTCTTCATCCTCAGGAATCCACTCAAAATCTCCCTTGACTTTTTTTACAAAAGGATCATAGATAACTTCAACATATTTTAAACGTTCCAAATCCTTTACCTTTACTTGTGCAATAAATGTATGGTAGTGATAAATGTCGGATGGACTTAGAAAAGTTTTATAAGAATCCCAGATGATATTTCGTGTACTCTCAACGATCTCAGGGTATCGTTCTTCTACAAAAAAGCGAATTATTTTATTGATTTCTTTTATGTTTATTGGAGTGATCTCTCCAGCTTCATTTTCTTCAAATCCTTCATGCTCAGTGATAAAATCTTCGATTTTGACACGTTGCTGTTGAGCATGAATTACAGCATTATAAAACAAAGCAAATGAAATAAACAAAGAAAATATGCTAAACTTCATGAACATTGATTTTTTAATTTTTATAAATATAATAAATATCAAAATGAGTTGTCGAAATTGCCTAGTTTAATTGGATAAAAAACGGAAAAGGTCATTTCCGTTGGCATAAATTACCAAAGCCAATAACAAGAAAAATCCAACCATTTGGGCATACTCCATAAACTTATCATTAGGCTTTCTTCCACTAATCATTTCATATAAGAGAAACATCACATGACCACCATCCAATGCAGGAATTGGTAATAAGTTCATAAAAGCCAAAATGATTGAAATAAATGCTGTACTACCCCAAAAAGCTCTCCAGTCCCATGAGGCCGGAAAAAGGCTCCCTATGGCGCCAAAACCACCCAACTGTGAAGCTCCTTTTTTTGTAAAAACATATTTAAATTGGGCTACATAATCATAAAGCATCCAATATCCATAGCTGAATCCTTCAGCTATACTTTCGGCCAAAGAAAGATCTTCCTGACTGACTTTGATGGAATTTTTTGGAATGACACCCATTTTACCCTCGGCATCCAAAACCATATTGATGGTATCTTTAATTTGATTACGTTCGATCACATATTGAACTTTTTGATTGGCCCTTTCATTGTTGTAGTCACGTAGTTCTTTCCAATCTTCTATAATGGTTTTATCGGCAAAAACAATTTTGTCCCCAGCTTTGAATCCAGCTTGAAAAGCACCCCTATCAGTTAAAACACTATCTATTTCGGCGGGAAAACGTGGATACAAAATATTCATTTCACCAGTGGTGAACATGCGATCGCCAATGTTTTCAGGTATTGCTATGTTGATTTTCGTTCCATTGTCACGCTCGACTTGAACCACTTCAACAGATCGTATCAATAATAGTTTATTGATGTCGAGGGCAACCTCAAGAGGTTTTCCATCAACAGACACAATCTGATCTCCTTTTTCGAAACCGATTTCTTTAGCAAGAGGCGAAACACCCAGTCCCATAGGTAAAGCACTATTGGGTAAAGTATTTTTACCCCAAACAAATAGGATCATCATATAGATCAGGAAACCCAAAACTAGATTCACAGTTACTCCTCCCAGCATAATAATTAATCGTTGCCATGCTGGCTTGGTTCGGAATTCCCAGGGTTGTGGAGGTTGTTTCATTTGTTCTTTGTCCATACTTTCATCGATCATACCTGATATTTTGACATAACCTCCCAAGGGTAACCAACCGATACCATAAACGGTATCTCCAAACTTCTTTTTAAACAAAGCAAACTTGACATCGAAAAAGAGAAAAAACTTTTCTACTCTAGTTTTAAAAATTTTGGCAGGGATGAAATGACCCAATTCGTGTAACACAATTAAAATTGACAAACTAAGTAGGAGTTGAATGCCCTTTATTACTATAGGTTCCATAGCAAACAAATTTTGGTGTCAAAAATACCATTTTTAGCCACATTCCATAACCATTTATAGAAAAACCTTTGGAGTCATTTTTTGTATTTATAATGACTTATCTTTGAGCAAAAATGGGTATTCTAGAAAAATACAGAAAATTTTTATGGGTCTTTGCAGCCCTTTCTGTCATAATACTGATGTTGTTTTACAATGCACTATTACCGATCAAAAAGCTACCAGTATATCAACCCGCCATGGTCAATTTTGAATTGGTAGACAGTACCATACAGCATCAAAAGAAATTTCATCGTATTGCCGATTTTTCTCTGACCAACCAAAATGGAAAAACCGTTACACAAAAAGACTTTAATGGGAAAATATATGTGGCAGATTTCTTTTTCACTACCTGTCCCAACATCTGTATCGCAATGACAGACAACCTACTTAAAGTTCAGGAAAAAATTAAAAACAATCCCAATGTGATGCTCCTGTCCCATTCCGTTACCCCCAAAATAGACTCGGTACCTCAACTCAAAAAATACGCTATAGAAAAGGGAGTTATTGATCAAAAATGGAATCTTGTCACCGGAGACAAAAAAGAAATTTATGAATTGGCAAGAAAGTCCTACCTAGCAGTTAAGGAAGACGGAGACGGTGGACCATTTGATATGATTCACACTGAAAACTTTATACTGGTCGATCCTGAACGAAGAGTCAGAGGCTTTTATGACGGAACAGATTTGGAAGAAATTCAGAGATTGTTCGAGGAATTAGAAATTTTAGTCCAAGAATATTTTCCTCATTAAATAAAAGTCTCTTTATCGCTACAGATTGATCAAAATTTATAATTTTGTTTTTTTAAAATCATTCTAAATAATGTTTCCGCTAGATCAATTGGCTGTTGGACAAAAAGCGATCATCAAATCAATTGAAACTGATTTTTTGCCCCTTAAATTGATTGAAATGGGATGTCTGCCAGGCAATGAAATTTTACTACTCTATTTGGCTCCATTTCAAGATCCACTTTATCTAAAAGTTGATGAGGCCCACTTGGCCATTAGGAAAGAAGTTGCTCGATACATTATGGTAAAACCTCTAGTTGATGATTAAAAACATCAAAGTTGCCCTTATAGGGAATCCTAACACAGGAAAAACCTCTGTATTTAATGCTCTTACTGGATTGAATCAAAAGGTGGGAAACTATCCAGGAATTACCGTTGAAAAAAAGCAGGGCAGTTGTAGATTGGATCGAGCTACAAAAGCTAGAATTCTCGATTTACCCGGTACCTACAGTCTCAATGCTTCATCCATGGATGAGAGTGTGGTTGTTGAATTACTTCTAAATAAAAATGATCCAGATTTCCCGGATATTGCCATTGTTGTTACAGATGTTGAGAACCTTAAGAGGAACCTTCTTTTATTTTCACAAATTAAAGATCTTGAGATCCCAACGGTATTGGTCATAAATATGTCCGATCAGATGAAAAGAAAAGGGATCCAAATTGATCTTGAGAAGTTAGAGGAAAAACTCAATACGAAAGTAGTTTTGGTGAGTACCCGCCAAAATTTGGGAGTGAGTCAACTAAAACAAATTTTGGTTAATTACCGTTCGATCCCTAATACCCCAATGTTTGACCCCACCTCCATCGATAAAAAATATTTTGAAAGCCTTCAAAAGGCTTTTCCTAGTCAATCGTTGTATAAACTTTGGTTGGTGATCACCCAAGATGTCAATTTCACTAAATTGGAGCGACAAAAAGTGCCCGATACGACAGATTTCAGAACTCAATCTCAATCTTACCTCAAAAAATTACAACAGAGGGAAACAATCAAGCGTTATCAAACTATTAATCAAATTCTTAAAGAGACCTACAAGGTTAATCTCCAAGAGGCGACAGACTTGCGTATCAGGTTGGATAATTTATTGATTCACAAATTTTGGGGCTATATTATTTTTTTTCTGATTTTATTGACCATTTTTCAGGCCATATTTGATTGGAGTAGTGTTCCTATGGATTTCATTGATAATAGCTTTGCAGGCTTGAGTGAATGGCTCAAGCTTCAGTTGCCTTCTGGAATATTGACCGATTTGATTACAGAGGGTATCATTTCCGGTTTGGGAGGTATAGTGATTTTTATTCCTCAAATTGCTTTTTTGTTTTTATTTATTTCTATCCTTGAGGAAACCGGTTATATGAGTCGAGTGGTATTTTTGATGGATCGAAGTTTGAGAAAATTTGGTTTGAGCGGAAAAAGTGTAGTCCCTTTGATATCTGGAACTGCCTGTGCCATTCCGGCTGTGATGGCAACCCGAAATATTGAAAACTGGAAAGAACGATTGATCACCATCTTAGTGGTTCCTTTTACTACATGCTCTGCCCGACTTCCAGTTTATATGATACTCATTTCTTTGGTAATTCCGGATGAGCGCTTGTATGGGATAAATTATCAAGGTTTATCCTTGATGGGACTCTATCTAATTGGATTCTTGATGGCCATTGTTTCGGCTTCTATTCTCAATATTTTAATCAAATCCCCCAACAAGTCTTATTTTGTTGTGGAAATGCCCAATTACAAACTTCCATTGCCTAAAAATGTGGTTTTAATGGTTTGGGAGAAAACCCGATCCTTTGTGGTAGAGGCCGGTAAAATTATATTGGCAATTTCCATCTTGCTTTGGTTTATGGCCTCTTTCGGTCCAGGGAAAAACTTTTCAAATGCAGAACAAATTGTATCTCAACAATCTTTTAATCAAACGCTTAATGAGGTTGAATTAAAAAATAAAATTGTTTCTTTTAAGTTGGAAAATTCCTATATCGGTATTTTAGGAAAAACCATTGAACCGATAATTCTTCCTCTAGGGTATGACTGGAAAATAGGAATTGCTTTGATCAGTTCATTTGCGGCTAGGGAGGTTTTTGTGGGAACATTGGCTACCATTTACAGTGTTGGAAGTGATGCCCAAGAGACTATAAAAACAAAAATGGCAGGAGAAATCAGAAAAGATGGAACTAGTCTATTTAACTTGGCTACAGGGATTTCTCTTATGCTTTTTTATGCATTTGCAATGCAATGTATGAGTACATTGGCAATTGTCAGGAAAGAAACAAACAGCTGGAAATGGCCGATTATTCAACTTTTTTCAATGACTGTTATTGCTTATTCTGTGTCATTAATTGTTTATCAAATGTTAAAATAATTATGATTGTACAATATATAATAGTAATATTAATAGGATTTTGGTCTCTCTATTATATTTTTAAAAAGTTTAGAGTAAAGAACAAGCGTACAAGCAATAAAAGCTGTAGTAAAGGCTGTGGGTGTTAATGTATTCAAAGATTTTTCTAACATTCATAACCTTATTTTGGATTCCCAAGCCCTGGAAATCAGTGTAAATGAATTGGTTAATTTTCCAATGCCCTAAGCTTGCTGCATCAAATGTTCAATTTCATCTGGCTCTTTTGGAATATTTTCAGTCAAATTGATTGGTGGTCCATGGTCTTGAGTGACTACATCGTCTTCAATACGAATGCCAAACCCTTCCTCAGGAATATATATTCCAGGTTCAACGGTTAGCACCATATTGGCCTGAAGTGGCTGGTCCACTAAACCATAATCGTGTGTATCCAGACCCAAGTGGTGAGAAGTTCCGTGCATAAAATACTTTTTATATGCAGGTTTTTCGGGATCTTGATTTTTGACAATTGATTGATCCAACAGCCCTAGTTTGATTAACTCATTGGTCATGATCTGACCTACTTCTTGATGGTACTCTTTGATCAATATTCCAGGTTCGAGTAATTGCATAGCCGCTTTTTCCACACGCAGTACAGCCTCGTATACAGTAAGTTGTCGGGGAGTAAATTTTCCTGAAACGGGAATTGTACGGGTAATGTCGCTGGAATAATTACCAAAGGCTGCTCCAACATCCATTAAGATCAGATCACCTAACATGCATTGTTTGTTATTGTCAACGTAGTGCAAGACATTGCAATTTCTTCCAGATGCAATGATGGGGGTATATGCAAATCCATCAGATCTGTTTTTTAAGAATTCGTGAGCAAATTCTGCCTCAATTTCAAATTCCCATATCCCAGGTTTTACAAAAGGTAAAACCCTTCTGAAGCCTTTTTCGGTAATATCAATTGCATTCTTGATTTGGTCAATCTCCTCCAGGTCTTTTACAGATCTCAACTTTTGTAAAATAAAGTTACTTTTTTCATTGGGATGATTGGGAAACTTGGCCTTAGCCCATTTGATGAATCGATCTTCTCTAGTTTGGGTTTCAACCTTCGCCCTAAAATGTTCATTGGTATTAAAATAAAAAATTTTGGCCTCCATGGCCAAAGCTTCAAACAACGCTTCAAATTCATCAAGCCAATAGACTGTTTGAATCCCTGATAAAGCAGTGGCTTCCTTTTGTGTGAGTTTTTCTCCTTCCCAAACAGCAATCAACTCATTGGTTTTTTTTATAAATAATATTTCGCGATGTTCAGGTTTTGGTGCATTAGGGAACAACAGTAGTATACTTTCTTCTTGATTGATCCCGCAGAGGTAAAAGATGTCTCGATGTTGCGCAAAAGGTAAGGTACTGTCCGCACTTATTGGATATATATCATTAGAGTTAAAAATGGCCAAGCCTCCAGATTTCATTGCCTGCATAAAAAGATCTCTGTTTTTGGAATAAAGATTAGAGGATAGTGGACGAAAGCGCATCTGCCAATTTTTTTAAACACATAAAATTATTAAATTTAAATACAGCGACATGGATTAGGGCTCAATTTGTTGAACAAAAAAGAGATTTTATATACTGATATCCATTAAATGTTAAACACTATTGAGATTGTGTTAACATGTTAAAAATTTAGGCATTTGGGTTTTTGTATTCAACGTTTATGGACTAATTTTGTTTTTTAATCCAAATAATAATGATAAAAACTACCATCGCTAGAAAGGTAGCTATGGCTTTGTCAGGCCTTTTCCTAATACTCTTCTTAGGTCAACATTTTACTATCAATATAATTTCGGTTTTTAGCGAAAATACTTTCAATTTTTTGTCACACTTTATGGGGAATAATCCTGTGGTACAATTCATTTTGCAACCAATATTGATTATTGGAGTTGTGTTTCACTTTGTTATGGGTTTTGTTTTGGAGCTTAAAAACACTAAATCACGTAGAGTAAAATATGAATCTTTCAAAGGTGCCTCTAACGCAAGTTGGGTGTCTAGGAATATGATCATTTCGGGGATTGTTATACTTTCTTTTTTGGGCTTACACTTTTACGATTTTTGGGTGCCGGAAATTAATTACAAATATGTTGAGTTTCTTCCCCAAGACCCTGAACGATACTATGAAGAACTGGTTCACAAATTTGACAGTCCATTAAGGGTTGCAATATATTCAGTATCATTTGTTTTTTTGGCATTACATCTTCTACATGGCTTTTCATCATCTTTTCAGTCAGTGGGATTTAACAACAAATATACCCATGGTATCAAATGGTTTACAGCCGCTTTTTCGATGGTCATTCCAGCAGGTTTTATTTTCATCGCAATTTTTCACTACTTAAACGGATAATTAAATGGCAAAGTTAGATCCAAAAATACCCGAGGGAAGATTGTCCGAAAAATGGACTAATCACAAGAGTAATATTAACTTAGTCAGTCCAGCCAACAAGCGTTTGATTGATGTTATTGTGGTAGGTACCGGTTTGGCCGGAGCTTCCGCATCTGCTACTTTGGCCGAATTGGGTTATAATGTCAAAACATTTTGTTTTCAAGATTCTCCACGAAGAGCACATTCTATTGCTGCCCAGGGAGGGATCAATGCTGCAAAAAACTATCAAGGAGATGGGGATTCTACCTATCGGCTTTTTTATGACACCATCAAAGGTGGTGATTACCGATCCAGAGAATCCAATGTATACCGTTTAGCAGAGGTTTCCACCAATATTATCGATCAATGTGTTGCCCAAGGTGTTCCTTTTGCTAGAGATTACGGAGGTTTGTTAGACAATCGTTCCTTTGGAGGGGTGTTGGTATCTAGAACCTTCTATGCTAAAGGACAGACCGGACAACAGTTGTTGTTGGGTGCTTATTCTGCTATGAACCGACAAATTGGTCGAGGAAAAATTAAAATGTTCAATCGTCATGAAATGATGGATCTCGTTTTAGTCGATGGAAAAGCCAGAGGAATCATTTCACGAAATTTGGTCAATGGCGAAATTGAAAGGCATAGTGCTCATGCAGTGGTCATTGCTTCGGGAGGATATGGGAACGTTTTCTTTTTGTCTACCAACGCCATGGGGAGCAATGTTTCTGCTTCATGGAAAATTCATAAGCGTGGAGCGTATTTTGCCAATCCGTGTTTTACTCAAATTCATCCTACTTGTATCCCTGTTTCGGGAGAACACCAGTCCAAGTTGACATTGATGTCAGAATCTTTGAGAAATGATGGTAGAATTTGGGTTCCTAAAAAATTAGAGGATGTTCAGGCAATACGGGCGGGTAAACTCAAACCTACAGAGATAGCGGAGAAAGACCGTGATTATTATCTCGAACGTCGCTATCCTGCCTTTGGAAACTTGGTTCCTCGCGATGTGGCCTCCCGTGCTGCCAAAGAACGTTGCGATGCAGGATATGGTGTCAACAATACAGGTGAAGCGGTTTATTTGGATTTTGCTGATGCGATCACTAGATATGGTAAAGAACAGGCACATGTCAAGGGTTTGGAAGAGAGCGATATGGCTTTGGTCAAAAAACTTGGACAAGAGGTAGTTCGTGCTAAATATGGAAATCTTTTTCAGATGTATGAAAAAATTGTTGATCAAGATCCTTACGAAACTCCTATGATGATATACCCAGCTGTGCATTACACTATGGGAGGTGTTTGGGTGGATTATAATTTAATGACATCTATTCCAGGTTGTTACGCTATTGGTGAAGCAAATTTCTCTGACCATGGCGCCAATCGTTTGGGAGCCTCAGCATTGATGCAAGGTTTGGCAGATGGATACTTTGTTTTGCCCTATACCATTGGGGATTATTTATCTGATGACATCAGAACCGGACCAATCTCCACAGATATCCCCGAGTTTGAAACAGCTGAAAAAGAAGTAATAGATCGATTAGAGGCTTTTATCAATAATAATGGTAAACACTCTGTGGATTATTACCACAAAAAATTAGGGAAAATCATGTGGGACAAATGTGGTATGTCAAGAAATAAAAAAGGTCTAAAAGAGGCCATAAATGAGATAAAAGCACTTAGAGAGGATTTTTATAAAAATGTTAATGTTCCTGGAGGAGCAAACGAGTTCAACGAGCAGTTGGCCAAAGCGGGAAGGGTGGCTGATTTTCTTGAGTTGGGAGAACTGTTTGCAAAAGATGCTCTTGAAAGAACAGAGTCCTGTGGAGGTCACTTTAGAGAAGAATCCCAAACCGCAGAGGGAGAGGCATTGCGTGATGACGAAAACTTTACCTTTGTTTCTGCATGGGAGTATAGAGGAGAACCATCAGGGGCTAAACTCTATAAAGAAGAATTAAAATACGAAGAAATTGAAGTAAAAACACGTTCCTATAAATAAGAACAGAATGAATTTGAAGCTTAAAATATGGCGTCAAGCCAACAAAGGGTCAAAAGGAGAAATGGTTACTTATTCTATTTCCGATGTTTCACCCGATATGTCTTTTTTGGAGATGATGGACATGCACAATGAGCAATTGATCCAAAAGGGAGAAGATCCTGTTGCCTTTGATCATGACTGCCGTGAAGGTATCTGTGGTATGTGTTCCATGTTTATCAATGGAGAAGCCCATGGTCCTGACCGATTGGTGACAACCTGCCAATTACACATGCGAAAATTCAAAGACGGAGATACGATAACCATAGAACCTTTTCGAGCCAATGCCTTTCCCGTTATTAAGGATTTAGCAGTAGATCGATCTGCATTTGATCGCATCCAACAAGCCGGGGGTTTTGTTAGTGTAAACACTTCCGGGAATACTCAAGATGCCAATGCCATCCCCATTGAAAAACAAGACGCTGATAGGGCCTTCGATGCGGCCACATGCATTGGTTGCGGTGCCTGTGTAGCAAGTTGTAAAAATGCTTCTGCCATGCTTTTTGTATCAGCCAAAGTTTCGCAATATGCTCTTTTACCTCAAGGAAGGGTTGAGGCAACCGATAGGGTTCTGAATATGGTCAAGCAGATGGATGAAGAAGGTTTTGGGAATTGTTCCAATACCGGGGCTTGTGAGGTAGAATGTCCTAAAGGAATCTCTTTGGAAAATATTGCAAGAATGAACCGGGAGTATTTGGGCGCTTCATTAAAGGGCTAAGATCTAGCATCATGTTCTTCCATTTGAGGATTTCAGCGCTGTTTTTGTGGATAGCTATTTTGCTAAATTTTTCCTGTAAGAATCAAGTTGTTCAAATTGACATTTCAGGTGAGTTAATCAATCCCCGCACCTATGTCATTCCCCTAGCTGATCAATCAATTAAAATAGACGGTAAGCAGGAAGATCCAAGCTGGGAAAAAGCTCCTTTTACGGAGGATTTTATCGATATTGAAGGACTAAAAATTCCCGATCAGAGAACCCGGCTTAAAATGCTATGGGATGAGGAGTTTTTATATATCTACGCGCATTTGGAAGAAAAACATATTTGGGCTACCCTAAAGAATCGTGATACGATCATATTTTACAACAACGATTTTGAAGTTTTCATAAGCCCTTCTAACAGTAACCACAACTATGGTGAGATTGAGATCAATGCCTTGAATACCGTTTGGGATTTGCTCTTGGATCGACCTTATAACACTAAAGGGAATCCCATTTTTAACTGGAACTTACCCGAACTAAAAACAGCAGTCCATATTGAGGGTACATTAAACAAACCTACAGATATTGATCAATACTGGTCTGTGGAAATGGCCATTCCCATGAAGGCACTTATGGAGCTAAAGCGTTCACCGAGGAAAAAACCAATTTTAGGGGAACAATGGCGTATCAATTTTTCAAGAGTTCAATGGGATCATGACTTAATTGAAAACCGATATTATCGAAAAAAAGAAAATGATAAATACTTGAGAGAAAACAATTGGGTATGGTCATCACAAGGAGTTATCAATATGCATTTGCCGGAACATTGGGGCTATATTGAATTTGGGGAATCTCCTAAATTAAATGATCCGTTTGTTCACAATACTGACTCTGAGATAGAACAAATCATCTATGCCCTTTTTAGAAAAATAGCTTATGGTGAATTCAAATACATGAGAGAAAATTTGCCCGGAAAAATCACTTCTATTCAACTTATAGGATTGAATAATCGAAAATTGAAAACCACCCTGTTAAATTCCTACACGGGTTTTGATCTTGAGGTTGTGGATCTAGTCAATGGTGCCGTCTACACAATTGACGAAAGGGGTTATTTAAACCGTCCATAAGATAAGTATATATTTACCGAATTTCAAGACTACTAATGTACACTGATTCATAGTATTTCCAAAGTACACTAATGTTATCTATCACAGATGAGTTTTAATTCACCTTGTTCCTAACCTTTTACCAAAGAAGTCCCAATGTCATGTTCTGATCCACCCTATTTTTAATTGGCCTCAACATAAAATCTTTTAAATGACTTGTTTGGTTTTTTGGGGAATATTTTTCTAAAGAAGCGGGGTCAATTTCAAAAGTCTGATGGATTGAGGATTGTGTTAAAGAAATTAGCCTAAAAAAACATACAGTATAAATATCTATCTGTACTATTAAAACAGATCTATTTGAATGGATAAATTATAGAAATATGAGTAAAACAATCTATATAAAATAAGGATTATTTCAGATAAGTATTGAGATTTTCCCCGATACGAGCCAAGGAATATTCGGTATCAATCAATGAGTTTACTATATTAGTTAAGTCATTGTGTAAATAAATTCTACTCTAAAGATTATTTTGAAAAACATTATTATGTCCCCTAAAAAAAATAAAATTTCTCGCTCTAATTTTTTAAAAACCTCAGGAGCAGCATTTGGAGGAGTTTTAGCCCTATCACATTATGCTTGTTCTGGAGATATAAATTCTCTTAAAGAATTAATAATTCAGGGTAAAACAATTTATAAATTAGTCATACCTAAACAAGCCAATGATAGAGAAAAAAAGGCTTCACAAAAACTACAATTTTATTTGTTAAAAGTTTGGAAGGGAGTTGAGGTACTGAAAGAAGAGGAATTCAGTGGTGAAAATGCGATTTATTTGGGGAAAACATCCTTTGCCAAAACTGCTGAGGTAGATTCACTTTTATTGGAGGAAGACGCTTATCTTTTTAAGCGTATAGGCAATAGTCTGATCATTGCTGGAGGATCAGAAAACGGTTTACTCAATGGAGTTTACTCCCTATTGGAGTTTTTTGGTTTTAGGAAATACAGTGCTGATGACCCTCTGTTGCTTCCCGACAAAAATGCTTTCAGCTTTCCAAAAGATGAGCTCAAAACACCCAGAATTAAATATAGAACAACAAATTATTATGATGCAAGAGACGCTGATTATAAATCTTGGCACAAGCTTTCCTCTACTGACTCCTGGGGAATGTTTGTCCATACCTTTGAGGTATTGATTTCCCCCGAAAAATATGGAAAAACTCACCCCGAATTTTTCTCACTAATCGACGGTGAACGAAATCCTGTTACCCAATTATGTTTGTCCAATGAGGAAGTTTTTAAAACATTAGTCGCCGAACTCAAAAAGAGAATAGAAAAGAATCCCAAGGCTAAATATTGGTCAGTCAGTCAGAACGACAACGACAAATACTGTCAATGTGCACCATGTAAAGCATTGAATCAAAAATATGGTAACCTACCCAGTGGCTCTATGGTCTGGTTTGTCAATAAAGTAGCGCGTGAGTTTCCTGATAAAATCATCTCTACCTTAGCCTATTGGTATACCCGAGCGGCACCTAGCAACATTGTTGCTGAACCCAATGTCAATATCATGTTGTGCAATATAGAAAGCAGCCGAGAAAAACCGGTATTTGATACTGATCCAGCTTTTACAAGTGATTTGCAAGATTGGGGAAAAATGAGTAAAGATATATTGATTTGGGACTACAATATACAATTTGCGAATCCGGTGAGTCCTTTTCCTAATCTACATACCATTGGTCCTAACATAAAGTTTTATATCCAAAATAATGTGCGGGCTCTATTTATGCAGGCCACTGGAAATAAAGGTGAATTTGGTCATTTAAGAGCTTACCTCATCACAAAGCTGATGTGGAATCCTGATGCGGATCCAAATGCTATTATCAACGATTTTTTGGATGGTTATTATGGGAAATCAGCTAAATTGATTCTCAATTATATTGACAGCATGCGGGAAGCTCTTTTGAATGATAATTTCCGTCTCAATATTTTTGGTGACCCGAGAGATGCCGTCAATAACTATTTGGCACAAGATAAGATGATAGAGTACAACAGCTTATTTGATAAAGCTGAAAAATTGGTCATAGACGATAAAGAGAAATTAACCCGAGTCAAAGAGGCTAGATTGCCACTTTTGATTGCAGAAATTCAGATTGCTGGACAGATTCCGGTGGGGCAAAAGGGGAGCTTTTACACCACCAATGACAACGGAAATGTTATTCCCAAATCCGAGATGAAAAATAAGGTTGAAGAATTTGTGGCGAGTGCCAAAAAAGCGGGTATCCAAAGAATAGGAGAGCGGGCTATAACAATTGATGATTATGCATATAATTTCAAAAGAATATTTTCTAAAATGTATCAAATGGATAAGGCGATCTCTTTCAAGAAAAAAGTCATTCCTATTATTGAGCCCAGTTTTGGAAAAGAAAATCTTGCACGCCTTACGGATGGTATTTTTGGAGCTTTTGAATCTTGGCGATTCCCAGATAAGGATGCCAATTGGGTTGCTTATAAGGGGAAACATATGGATTTTATTTTGGATTTAGGTGCAGTGATGGCTATAAAAAGTGTTGAGATGGATTTCCTAAATGTTCAGGCTCAGGCCAATTGGCACCAACTCATCCTGCCAAAATTTGTTACATATGCAATTTCTCAAGACGGAGTAAACTACAGTGATCCGATTCAAATCAATAACCCTCATAACCCAAATCCTGCAGAAAACCCCGAAATCGTTAAACTGCCTTTTCTGTCTTTTAAAACGAACTATAAAAATACCAAGGCGCGTTACCTGAAAGTTCATGCAGAGAGTGAATTGAAAATGCCTAACTGGCATATTAATGCTGGAAAACCAGCTATTTTATATGCCGATGAAATTGTAGTTTACTAATTAAATAAAAAGAAATTAATTTTTGTTAAAGTAGAAAAGACTTAACCTAATAGCAGGTTTTTATGTTTATCAATCTATAAAAACTCATAATTACAATATTTTTTTTTGTTTAAATTTAAATTAGAAAAAACTTAAATGTACCAATTGATTTCTAACAAAACCTTGTTTTTACTTGTAATGGTCTTGTTCGCTTCAGGATGTTTGACCCACATTCCAGATGAAATGGTGCAGGAAATTTCAAAGTTGACTGATAAAATTGACTACAACTTTCATGTCAAACCCATTTTATCAGATAAATGCTTTGCCTGTCATGGACCTGATGCTAAAAATCGAAAGGCAAATTTAAGATTAGACTTTAACCAAAAATTGCTAATAGATAAGAATCAACAAGTTCTCACCTTTAATGATGTAAAATCCAAAATTCCCAATCGGTTGTTGTCCCAAGACCCTAATATAAAAATGCCTCCCCCCGAATCTCATTTGACCCTCTCAGATCGAGAAATCGCAACAATTTTGAAATGGATGGATCAAGGAGCAGCATATAAGCCCCACTGGTCATTCATTCCAACTTCAAAAAGTCAAGTACCCAAAATCAAAGGAGATGATTGGATGGAAAATGAAATTGATTTTTTTACAAAGAAAAAATTGGATGAACATAACCTCTCCCCCTCAAAAAAAGCTGATAGAGAAACTCTAATCCGACGATTGAGTTTTACCCTCACTGGGCTCCCCCCCAGTCTGGATCAAATTGATGCTTTTTTGGCAGATGAATCGATTAATGCCATTGAAAAATTGATTGACCGACTGCTTATTTCTCCCCACTATGGTGAGCGCATGGCTGCCGAATGGATGGATGTGGCCAGATATGCTGATTCAGATGGCTACTTAGATGACAAACATAGAGATTTTAGTCCCTGGAGGGATTGGGTCATTGATGCCTTTAACCAGAATTTGAGTTATGAAAAGTTCGTTACTCACCAATTGGCAGGAGATTTGATCCCCAATGCCGATCAGCACACCAAAATTGCCACAGCATTTAATCGCCTTCACAAAAAAAATTCTGAAGCAGGGATCATTTTTGAGGAATACAGAACTGAATATGTAGCAGATCGCACTATTACTTTTGGTAAAGCTTTTTTGGGAATGACCATGGAGTGTGCCCGATGCCATGATCACAAATACGACCCTATTAGTCAAAAGAATTTCTATGAAATTTCCAGTTTTTTTAACAGTACCAATGAGATAGGACATGCCGGATATGGCCCTGGTCAAGTAGCAGGACCCTCTTTGCTTTTGACCAATGACGAGCAAGAAACCCTTATTGATTATATCAAAAATGATCTCAATTCCCAAAAAGAAAAAATTGCCCTAAGCTTATCTCAAAATGAGCAAGCCTTCGAAAATTGGTTCATCAAAAAAAAATTAGCCACTCAAGATATCCTAAAAAATATTAACCGTGGTTTAGTAGCTCATTACCCATTCGATGAATTTATTCCCAAGGCAAAATCAAAAGAATTTTATAGTCCCAGTTTGTTAAGCGGACAAAAAGCTGCAACCCTCTCCGAGCCTATTATCGATAAGGGTTATGATCAAAAGGGATTTTTGATAGATGAGTATACACATATGAAACTCCCTGAGAAGGTAGGTTGGTTTGATCAGACCGATCCTTTTAGTCTTTCCTTTTCTATTTATGCTGATCATGAAGATCAAGAGGCTATTGTTTTTGGTCATTGTGAGCAAATCAGATTGGGACTAAAAGGATACTCTTTTTTTATCAATGACAATAAGCTTAAGTTCATTATCGCCAGATCATGGCCGCAAAATGCAATTGAGATTGAAACTCTCCAACCTATTTCCGCAAAAAACTGGAGTCAAGTCACCATTACATACGATGGCAAAGGATCTGTTGGGGGAATTCAGATTTATATTAACGGAAAAAAGACTGCCGTTAAAAGAAAAGGGGACGAATTATACAAATCTATATTGTTTGAGCCTGATATTCACACCTATGGATTTGAGGGATTTAAGATCGGTTCAAGCCACAAGCTTAAGGCCTTTGTCGGTGGAGGTTTTGACGATTTAAAAATTTATGAAAAGGAATTAACTGCCCTTGAGGTAGGCTATCAGAATAACCCTAACTTTTTTAATCAACTTTCAGAAGGTGATTTATCTACTGAAAAGCAGCTGTTTAAGGATTACTTTTTCAAAAACATAGAATCTGAACATAGGGTTTTAAATGATGATTACCTCAAACTAAGAAAAAAATTAACTAAGATAATTGACCCCATCCCTGAATTAATGATTATGGGAGATATTAAAAGCTCTAGACCAACTTATGTATTAAACAGAGGGATATATGATGACATTGGCGAAGAAGTTTTTCCCAATACACCGAAAGTGATTCTTGAATTCGATAAAAATCTCCCTAAAAATCGTCTTGGTTTATCACAATGGCTTTTTGATCCTAACAACCCTCTCACTGCTAGGGTTTTTGTAAATAGAATTTGGCAAATGCATTTTGGCAAAGGACTTACAATTACTACTGATGATCTTGGAAATCAGGGAAGGCTTCCCAGCCATCCTCAATTACTGGATTGGCTGTCCAATTATTTTATGGAGAACAATTGGGATATTAAAAAACTTCACAAGAAAATTTTGAGTTCTGCAACTTTTCAGCAAGAATCGAAAATGAGGGAAGATTTAGCAAATATTGATCCCGAAAATTTTCTTTTGGGAAGGGGTCCCGCCTATAGAATGTCGGCTGAGATGGTGCGTGATAACGCACTAAAAGTCAGTGGACTTTTGGTTCCTAAAATAGGAGGGAAGAGCGTTTATCCATATCAACCAGATGGCTTATGGAATTTGAGTGATAAAAAATGGAGATATAGATATAAACATGACAAAGGTGAAGGATTGTACAGAAGGAGTCTATATACTTTTTGGAAACGATCGGCGCCTCCTCCCTCAATGCTAATTTTTGATACGCCCAATCGCGATATTTGTTCGGTTAAAAGAACATTGACCAGCAGTCCACTTCAAGCATTATTATTGTTAAATGATCCACAATATATCGAAGCAGCCCGTGTGATTGCTGAAAATTCAATTATATCCAAAGACAAAAGTATAGACAACAAATTGAGTAACATATTCAGAAACATTATCGGAAGAACTATAAAACAAAGTGAATTGGAAACCCTCAAAAGATTTTATGGAGAGGAAAAAGAAAAATTCTCAAAAAATCCGAGTAAAGCAATTGCTTACCTTAATACTGGAGAAAAACCCATGAATCGCAAGTTAGGGATCATCAATACTGCTGCCCTGGCTAGTGTCATTAGTGGATTAATGAATACGGCTGAGGCTATCACTATAAATTAAACTTTCTTAGTATGGATGATTTTTCAAAGCATAAATTAGAAGCTACTTCAAGGCGAGATTTTTTAAAAAAATCATCATTGGGCTTTGGGTCTATTGCATTATCCTCTCTTTTGGGTTCCAAATTCAGTTCGGCTCAAAACATGATCCCTCAAATTAACTATGTATCAGGTAGAACCCCTCATTTTGTTCCAAAGGCAAAGAGGGTGATCTATCTCTTTCAAAGTGGAGGACCTTCGCAGATAGAGACCTATGATTATAAACCGGAACTATCAAAATGGCACGGTCAGGAAATTCCTGAATCCTTAAAGCAAACCCAAAGAAACTCGGGGATGGTAGAGGGCCAGTCCTCCTATCCACTAGTTAAATCCATTTATGATTTTAAACAATATGGACAATCAGGAGCCTGGGTGAGTGAACTTTTTCCTCATACCGCAGGTATTGTTGATGAACTTTGTATCATCAAATCTATGTATACCGATGCAATCAATCACGAACCTGCAGTTATGTTTGTTCAGACTGGTTCTCAACTTACAGGCAGGCCCTCGATAGGGTCATGGTTGAGTTATGGTTTAGGAAGTGATAATAAAGACTTACCTGATTTCATTGTATTGGTTTCTAAGTCCCACTCCGGGGCACAACCGCTTAATTCTGCCTCCTGGAGTAATGGTTTTCTTCCCTCACATCATCAAGGTGTGCAATTGAGATCGGGAAAGGAACCTGTTCTTTATCTCAATAACCCACATGGGGTCAATCACAACGATCGAAAAAGGGCCATTGATTATATCAACGAATTGAACCTTATGCAGTTTGACAGCTATCAAGATCCAAAAATTCTTTCTCAAATCAAGCAGTACGAAATGGCTTATCGAATGCAACAGTCTGTTCCTGACGCCCTCAATGTCAAAGAAGAACCTCAATATATTTATGATTTATACGGAGAGGATGCTAAAATTCCTGGCACTTATGCTTACAATTGCCTGCAAGCTAGAAGGCTAGCAGAAAGAGATGTCAAATTCATACAGCTTTATCATACCGGATGGGATCAGCATGGAAACCTTCCTTCTCAAATCAAAAAACAAGCTCAAGATACAGACCAAGCAACAGCAGGACTAATTAAAGATCTAAAACAAAGGGGATTGTTGGAAGATACATTAGTGATCTGGGGAGGCGAATTTGGAAGAACCAGTTTTTCACAAGGAAGGCTCACAGCCTCTAACTATGGTCGAGATCACCATCCTGGTTGTTTTACTATGTGGATGGCCGGGGCAGGAATAAAAAAGGGTCTTGTCTATGGAAAAACAGACGATTTTAGTTACAATGTCGTAAAAAATCCTGTACATGTTCACGATTTTCAGGCAACACTTCTCTACCTTATGGGTATTAACCATGAAAAATTAACTTTCAAACACCAAGGAAGACGTTATAGATTGACTGACGTTCATGGTAAAGTAGTAAATGACTTATTGCTATAATCAGTAGCTATTGATTTTATATTTTACGGGAATTAAACTTCAATTAGCACTTTCGATCTAATATTAAAGGCTTTCTCTAAAGCCTTAAATAGTTTTTTTTAAATTTGAATCATAATAAATCAAAAAACAAAAAATGAAAAAATATTTATTATTATTTATTTCAATTCTAGTTCTTGGCTGTCAAGAGACATCTATCGAGAAAAAGGGTCCAATTGAGGGTGTATGGAAAAGAGAAGGTAATATCAGATATGAAAATGGTCAGCCTATTGACACATCCAAATTTGGAAATGAAAAAAATCAAGCAAGGATGTTTAAAATGTATACCAAAAAACATATGATGTGGATGAATAATGGAATTAACTTGGATACAATAGAAAATAAAGATCTCTATCCTGGAGCTGCTGCTTTTGCTACTAATTATTCCGTTGAAAATGGAAAGTTGATGGAGTACCTTATCATTGGAACTGACAATGTTCAGACTTGGTTAAATTCTGAATTAAAAGAGGGCCAAGAAGGATTTAGCTTTACAGCTACAATAAACGTAAACGAAAATTATTTTTCTCAAGGAAACCTTGATTCTCTCGGAAATGGTTTTTTTGAACTTTGGAAAAGGATAGAATAATTTTATTATTTCTAGAGTTATAGTTAAAAAAAAGAGCCTGCTTCAGCAGGCTCTAGATTAACTAAATTTCTAACTAATTATTATGGCTTAGCCCACCATAATTTTGTTCCCTGAACATCAGGACCTTGAGCGCTGTTTGCTGCATTCACATTATCTCCATTTGTATTGTAAGCTCCTCCTCCATATCTCATTCTCTGAGGATATGCTCCGTTTAATGTAGTACCAAGTGCGTGCAATTCAGGGTCTGATACTCCAGCATATAAGTCAGATGGATAACCAGAGTCTCGAACAATTGCCCAAGCTTCAAATCCATTTGTAAAATTTGCTAACCACCTTTGTAATGCAATTTTTTCAAGCTGCTGATCTTGAGAACCATTTAATTGCGCCATATCCTCATTGGATAAATATTCTGCAATTTCATTCTCAGGAACATTCCATAGCTCCATACTTTTTCTGATTCCAAGCTGATAGTGATCTTGTGCATTACCTGAGGCAAGTCCTTTTGTAATTGCCTCAGCAACCATAAGATGACTATCACCTGCTGTCATTACTAACCATGGAAAAATTTCACCGTCTCCTCTTCCGTTAATAACAATATCAGATGGCTTAGAGAATAAGTCAGTATGAAGGTAGGGTTTTGGTCTACCATTTACCCTTGTAGGAAATCCAACATAATTTACACCCGCAGGCATTTCAATATTTACTGCATCAGCTGTTTTTTCCAGCGTGTATTGAGCTCCAGCATCATCAAGAATTCCTCTTAAAAAATCAATATGCTTATCAATTAATGCAACATTCTCACCCTCAGTGGGTAGGGGTACAGAAATAGAACCTCCTTTACTAGGCTTAGCCATTGTTCTTATTCTAGGATCATTATTATCTCTTAGAGCATCAACCATTGCATATCCGAGGTTCCAGTGTCCACCACTATAAAAAGGGTGCCATACATCGCCATATACTGCACTTGCCCAAGTATTACCAGCATTATGTCTATTAATTACTGCGTTTTGATCACCAAGAACACCACTTGAAATAGCAGATGAGGCTGCAGAGGCTGAGAAATCTTCACCACTTGCACCATGAGCTCTCAGGGCCATTCTAAGCTTTAAGCTATTGGCAAGCTTTTTCCAAGATTGCATGTTACCACCAAAGAAAAGATCATTCTCACCTAAAATTTC
>JBMTKF010000026.1:0-32542 GCA_049439205.1 Flavobacteriaceae bacterium
AGCAATCCCTTTGATCCCAATGCCGCACAATACCGCAACGGTTGTACCCTGACCCTGCCCCATGCCACAGATTCTAATTTTGTTTTGAATCGTTATGCATTAATGGGTTTTAAGAGTATTTTCAAACCGGGAATCAAGTACAAAAAAGCAGGGGTGATACTGTTGGGACTAACGCCTTCGGCTTCCAGACAAATCACTTTGTTCGAGCAGGATACGGTAAAACACAGTGCATTGATGCAAACCTTGGACAAAATTCACCTGCGTTATGGCCCACACAGAATGAAGCTGGCAAGTCAGGATTTAAAACAAACTTGGAAGATGAAACGGGAGCATCTTTCCAACCGATTTACCACAGAAATCAACGAAATCATTAGAGTAAGATGAGTGATAAAGAAGACAAAATTATCTTTTTTCAACCGGATCAGGAATTGGGAAAATCCTCATTTTTGGCACAAGAAGGTATTTCGGCAGGTTTTCCTTCTCCTGCAGATGATTTTAAGGAATTACGCATAAGCATTGACCGCGAGGTTGTCAAAAACGAAGAGGCAACTTTCTATGCACGGGTATCGGGAGAGTCGATGCAAGGTGCAGGGTTGGATGATGGGGATTTACTAGTGATCGATCGCAGCTTGGAACCTCAAGACAATAAAATAGCCGTATGCTTTATCGACGGGGAATTTACAGTAAAACGACTAAAAGTTGAAGAAGACTGTGTATATCTGATGCCGGAAAATCCCAAATACCAATCAATAAAAGTAACCGAAGAAAATGAATTGATCATCTGGGGTCTGGTGACTTATGTGGTCAAAAAAGTTTAGGCTACAGTCTTTCAAAAATCCCTGCTATACCTTGTCCTCCACCAACACAGGCAGTGACCATTCCGAATTTTTGATTGCGGCGTTTCATTTCGTTCAACAGCTGGATCGTGAGCTTTGCTCCAGTACAACCCAGGGGATGTCCTAAGGCGACAGCCCCCCCGTTGACATTGACTGTATCGGGATTCAGACCGGCTTCTTGGATGACTGCCAGTGCTTGAGCAGCAAATGCTTCGTTGAGCTCTGTTTGCTCAATATCGGCTAATTTAAGTCCCGCTTGTTGAAGTGCTTTAGGAATGGCTTCGCAAGGTCCAATACCCATGTAGAGAGGGTCTACTCCCCCTACGGAACAGGCAGCCATTCGGGCTTGCGGTTCTAAGCCCAATTCTTTGACTTTTTCTTCACTCATAACTAAGGTAAAGGCAGCACCATCGGAGGTTTGCGATGAATTTCCAGCCGTGATGATCCCTCCCTGTTTGAATACAGCCCTTAATTTGGATAAGCCTTCAAAGGTGGTATCCCTCCTCACTCCTTCATCTACCGAAACAATATGGGAACTGCTTACTTTTTTACCATCTTTGACATATACATCCTCAACGGTAATGGGCACGATTTCATCTTCGAAATAACCCTGATCTATCGCATTGGCGGCTTTTTTATGGGATTCTAAAGAAAAGGTATCGGCTACCTCTCGGCTAATGTTGAATTTTTCAGCTACTGCCTCTGCAGTGGCACCCATACTGACATGATAGTTTAGGTTTTCCAGGTTGGCTTTATAGCTGGGAGATAATTTATACCCAGTCATGGGAATCAAGCTCATGCTCTCTGTTCCACCAGCAATATAGATCTGCCCCATTCCAGCTTTAATTTTGGATACGGCCATCGCAATTGCTTCTAATCCAGAGGCGCAATAACGATTAATGGTAATTCCTGGAACTTCTATACCTAAGGCCCTTGCTGAAATGAGTCGACCTACCTGAAGACCTTGTTCGCCTTCGGGATTGGCACAACCAACAATGACATCATCGATAGTGGTTGGGTCCAAAGCGGGAACTTGACCTACCAAGTATTTCAAAACATCGACGGCCATGTCATCAGAACGATAGTTTTTAAACCCACCTTTTTTGGCTTTTGCTACTGCAGTTCTATATCCATTTACTATGTAAGCTTCCATATATTTTAGTTTCTTAGAGGCTTGTTATTCATTAATAAATATTGTATTCTATCTAAGGTTTTTTTATTTCCCAATAAGCTCATGAATGCCTCGCGTTCTATGTCGAGCAAATATTGTTCACTGACTTTTTGCGGACTGGTCAAATCACCCCCACATATTACATAAGCCAACTTTCGGGCGATCACCTCATCGTACTCAGACATAAATTTTCCCAAGCGGTATTCGTTAATTGCGGAGTAAAGCACCCCCAATCCGGACCTACCAAGTACCTCAATATCTTTTCTTGGGGAGGGGGGAATATAATCTTTGGCAAGTTCCAAAACTTTGTCTTTGGCTAAACCAATATTTCGTTGAACATTGGAGGAAACGGAATCTCGGTTATGCAGAAGATAATGTAGATCGAAGGCTTCGGATGCGGACGTGGAAACAGCAGCTGTAGCTATAGATTTAAAGTGATCGATTAACATGGGCGTTTTGACATCTCCTTCATAGAAACCATCAGAGACCCTCAGGGCAAATTCTTTTGTGCCTCCACCACCTGGGATGAGGCCTACCCCTACTTCTACTAAACCTATATAAGATTCAGCAGCAGATACAGCAGCATCACAGTGCATAGTGATTTCGCAACCTCCCCCAAAAACGTAACCTTGAGTGGCGACTACCACGGGAGTTTTTGATGTTCTTATCCGCATCATGACAGATTGGAAATCAGTAACCATTTGATCCAAAGTATCAAATTGTTTTTGCATAGCGAGCATTCCAATACCCATAAGATTGGCTCCTACACTAAATTGTTTGGCATTGTTACCTATCACCATGCCTTTCCAATCTTCATTTTCGGCTTTATCAATTGCTTGAGAAATTGCTTTTACAATCCCTTCACCAATGGCATTGCTTTTACTTTGAAACTCCAAACACATCACACCATCTCCAATATCGTGAACAGTACATTCGGTGTTTTTAATGATGGGTGTATTTTCCCGAAAACTATCTAATATGATGAATGCATTTGAACCGGGAACTGTTTTATATACTTTACTGTTTAGGTCAAAATATTTCTTTTCACCTTTTTCATATTTGTAGAATTGGTCAGCTCCAGCTTTTTGCATTTGTCTAACCCAGTCCGGGATTTTCTCCCCTGAGGCTTCAATGATTTCAACTCCATTTTGAAAGCCAATCAGATCCCAGTATTCAAAAGGCCCATAATCCCAAACATAGCCAGCCCTCATGGCATCATCGACAGGATAGTATTGATCGGAAATTTCTGGGACTCGTTGTGCAGCATAAGCAATAATAGCTGCAAAATACTCCTTGAGAAAGAAACTTTCTTTTCCTTCTTTGTTCATCAAAAATAGCATTCGTTTTTGCATGTTTTCAATGACTTTGGCTTCTTTGAGAATTGGATTTTTGGGACGGACACTGGGTTTGTATTGCAGTGTTTTAAGATCTATAGCGTAGATAATGGTTTTACCATTTTGATCTTTTTGATCGGTTTTGTGGTAGAAGCCTTTTCCTGTTTTTTTACCCAAAAAGTTGTTTTCCAAAAGGAAGGTCATAAATTTTGATTCTGGAGCCTTTCCTAAAGATTCAAAAAAGGAATCATTTTTGACATTATTAACCACAAACTGAGTTACTTTTTCACCTGTATCAAGACCTACCAAATCTTGTAATCTAAAAGTTCCTGTATTGGGTCTTCCAATAAGAGCACCTGTAAGTGCATCGACCTCCTCTATAGAAAAGTCGTATTTCTGCGTCAACTCAAAAACTTTTAAACCTGACATGACCCCAATCCTATTGGCGATAAATGCAGGAGTATCTTTACATAAAACAGTTTGTTTTCCTAAATTAATTTCACCAAAATGCATAAAGAAATCTATCAATTCCGATTGTGTTTCTGCAATGGGTATGATCTCTAGCAATCTTAAATATCTGGGTGGATTAAAAAAGTGCGTGCCACAAAAATACTTTTTGAAATCTTGTGATCTTCCCTCGGACAATTGAGAGATAGGTATACTGGAAGTATTAGAACTTACAATACTTCCTGGTTTTCTGTACTTTTCGACTTTTTCAAAAATCTCTTTTTTGATGTCCAACCTTTCTACGACCACTTCAATAATCCAGTCAGCATCTTTGATTTTTCCAAAATCATCCTCTAAGTTGCCTACAGTTATTCTACTTGCATATTCTTTTTTGTAGAGCGGGGCAGGTTTTAATTTTAGGGCTTTATTTAATGCGTTTTGGGCGATGCTATTTCTGCTCGATTTCAAATCTGATGATCCTTGAGGTAAAATATCCAACATCAACACTTCAATTCCAACATTTGCTAACAGACAAGCAATCCCGGATCCCATTACACCGGAACCTAAAACAGCAACATTCTTAATTCGGTATTGCATTATTTAGTTTTTTTGCAAATCTATTAAAAATATGTTATGCATGCATAATAATGTTAAAAAATAAAGACTTCTGTTTAAGTCATAAGTTTTGTTTTGATCCATTAGCTATCTTTTATACTTGACCATGAAAGTAGGAAGTGAATTTCGATTTTAGTTATTTTATTTAAAATTAAAAATAACATGTCAATTCAAAAACCAATACCATATAAAAGGGTATTTATTTGAAATTGGAAAGGATGATTTTTTTTTTACATTTGTTTAAAATAAATTTATCATGAGTAATCAAAATGTATTTGATCAATTTAAAGTCAGAGCAGAAAATGCTGACCCATTGGGAGGCACTTTGAAGTTTATGGTAGATAAAAATGTCATTTTTATTGATGGGAATGGTGACCAGAATATTGTTTCTATGGACGACCTTGAAGCTGATTGTACCATTACCGTATCTGTTGAAGTTTTGGAGAAACTAAGAGATGGAGAACTCAACCCTATGATGGCTGTAATGGGAGGAAAAATCAAAATAGACGGAGATATGGGTTTAGCAATGAAAGTGCAATCTTTGATGGGGTAAACCCTTTTTAATATTCATGATTTCTAATAAAATTTGTTATTTTTTTACTTTGAATTTATATGAAACTCGAGATTAACGAAGACGACGACTTAGTTATAAGAAATTATGATGAAGCAAAGTTGCAGTATGCTCTCTCAATTTCTGATAATCTAATAAATTCAAAAGACTCACATAAGATAAGTTCTGATTTGGATCGTATATGGAGAGTTTGTGGCTATGCATCAAAAAAAAAATTCGATGAATTGTTCAAGCAATATAAGGGAATGACCATGAGTGAATACTGCAAAAAATTAAACCCCAAATGCAAGTGTTAATTTCATCCCTATCATCAAGATTAAAAGAATAATTTAAAATATGTTATGCATGCATAACATATTTTAATAAATTTGTACCTTTAATTTATTGATCGTTTTAATCAATTTTTATTCTTAGTTTATTTTAATTTGTTAAACAGTCATTTGAATGATTGACTAAAAAATACTTTTATGAAAATTTTAGTATGTATCAGTAATGTGCCTGACACCACTTCAAAAATAAATTTTATTGAAGATTCTACGGCTTTTGATAAAAATGAAGTTCAATTCATCATTAACCCTAATGACGAATTTGGGCTTACCCGAGCTGTTTGGTTTCAACAAAAAAAAAAGGCAGAAGTAACAGTAGTTACAGTAGGGGATTTGGGTTGTGAACCCACGCTAAGAAAATGCTTGGCCATTGGAGCCGATAAGGCCATTAGGATAGATTTGAACCCTACGGATGGGTTTCAGGTAGCGCAACAATTGAGTGCCCATTGTAAGAAAGAAAATTATGATTTGATCATTGCAGGAAGAGAGTCCATTGATTATAATGGCGCTATGGTACCTGGCATGCTTTCTGCATTGTTGGGTTATAGTTTTATAACTAATTGCATGGCACTTGAAATAGAAGGTAATACCGCAAGAGCATCTCGAGAAATTGACGGTGGGATTGAAACCATTTCTTGCCAGCTTCCACTGGTAATCGGAGCTCAAAAAGGCCTGGTTGAAGAAAAAGATTTGATAATTCCAAATATGAGGGGGATCATGCAGGCACGGCAAAAAAGTTTGACAGTTCTCCCGGCTGCAGAAAGCGTTGTAAAATCTGTTATTACAAAATTTGAAAAGCCTGCACCTAAGGGTGCCATAAAAATGGTAGACCCCGATCAAATTGACCAACTTATCGATTTACTTCATAAAGAAGCTAAGGTAATATAGAAAACATAGTATGAGTATTTTAATCTATACGGAATCCGAAAACGGAAAGTTTAAAAAATCTGCGCTTGAACTGGCATCCTACGGTAGGGCTATAGCTGACCAATTGGGAGTTGAATTGATTGCTATCAGTTTCAACCTAAAAGATCACCAAACGTTAGGGGCTTATGGTGTTGAAAGAGTTGTTCAGATCAATGATCCTTCACTGGAAAATTTTACAGCCTCAACTTATGCCGAAAATATAGCTACAGTTGCAGAAGCTAATGAAGTAAATCTTGTGGTTTTAAGTTCGAGTTCTAACGCTAAATACATGGCGCCATTGTTAGCGGTTTCACTTTCAGCAGGATATGCATCCAATGTTGTAGGGCTGCCTTTATCTTTAAAACGCTTAACTGTAAAACGATCATGTTTTACCAATAAAGCATATAACACTTGTGTACTTGATAACGATATAAACATTATAGGTTTATCGAGTAACTCATTTGGAATAAATGAAAACCCTAAGGAGGTTTCGGTTGAAGACAAATCAGCTGACTTTATAAAAACAAATTTTGAGGTGGAAAAGATAGAAAAAGGAACCGGTCAAGTTAGCATTGCCGATGCTGAGATTGTGGTTTCTGGAGGTAGAGGTTTGAAAGGTCCAGAAAACTGGCATTTAATAGAAGATTTAGCATCGACCTTGGGAGCTGCTACGGCTTGCTCAAAACCAGTATCAGACATGGGATGGCGACCGCATAGCGAACACGTTGGTCAAACTGGAAAACCAGTTGCATCTAACTTGTATATCGCTATTGGTGTGTCGGGTGCTATTCAGCATTTGGCAGGAATTAATTCCTCAAAGGTAAAATTGGTGATAAATAATGATCCTGAAGCACCATTTTTTAAGGCAGCGGACTATGGGGTGGTGGGAGATGCATTCGAGGTGGTGCCTGAACTTATTGAAAAATTAAAAGCCTTTAAAAATTCATAAACCAATTATAGCCATGAAAGACTTTATATTTGAGGCTGAGAAACTTTTTTAATTACTAATCATATATAGAATCAAAATAAATTAAGTTTACTAAAATCAAAAAATAAAAATTTTAATTTAAGCTGATTTTTTTTCTTTCAATTTTGCTCTAATCTCTTTGGCTTTTTTTTCTGATATTTCGTAATTTCTCATCACATAAATAGCCAGAAGAGTTCCTATGATAGGAAAAACAGTATAAATGACCCTTAACCAATAGACAGCATCCTCCGGCTGCTCTGGTGCATTAGGGACAAAGCCAATAATAGACATGATTATTCCACTAAGTAATCCTGATATGGCAAATCCAAATTTTACCATAAGCCAATAAATAGCCCCGAATGTAGCCTCTTTTCGTGGAGCTCCATTATTGAGTTCATCCAAATCACAAACATCTGCTGTCATACTCATCATTAAGGTAAACAAACCTCCAATTCCGAATGAGAAGAATGGTAAAGCGTAAAGGAAGTATATTGGTTTCCCTGGAATAAATAAAAACCAGAACATAATATATCCAAAAACAGAAATTCCCTGTGATATAATAAATGCCTTTTTCTTGCCAAGCTTTTTAGACATTTTTGTCACAACAGGAATTACAATAAATGTTGTTAATAAAGCTGCAATACACCCATGAAGAGTTGGCCAAACTCCTGCCGCAGTAGTATCCCCATTAAACAAGTAATATACTATTATAAAAAAAGAAAAGGCGGCAATGGTGTTGAAAGAGTTATATATTAAAAAGGTAGCTATACATAATTTTCTAAATGGTTTGTTCAAAAATGCATATCTAAAGCTTAAAAAAATTTCTCCAAAGTTATTAGACAAATATCTTACGTTTAATGGGATTAGCTCATTATCATTCAAAGTAGATCTGCTTTTAACAAAAAGAGCAGGTATTATGGCAAAAATTGTACAAATAACACCAATTATAATTGATACTTGTCTAGCTCCTTTTTCAGCACTTTCAAACCAATCTGGATCATAAAAAATAACCCAGAACCATGGAGCAATTACCCAAGCCCATTGACCAATCCATTGAGAAATCGCCATAATATGAGTACGTTCATGAAAGTCGGTACTCATCTCATATCCCATTGCTACATAGGGAACGCTAAAAATTGTAATTCCTAAATAGAAAAGAAATGATAAGGAAAGGAAATACCAAAAATTATATGTCAATCCATTAACTTCATATAATTGCCACATTAATATAAATGATGCTCCTGTTATCAGTGCCCCAATAAAAATATACTGTCTTCTTCTTCCCCAAATTGATTTAGTATTATCAGAAATAAAACCCATAATTGGATCTGTAACTGCATCTAAAAATCTTGGTAGAAAAAAAAGTAACCCCCATAAATGAGGAGGAAATCCCAGGTCCTGAACAAGAATTACCATAAATATTTGAAGAGATGCAGGAAACATTTGGTTGGCTAACATTCCAAAACCAAAGGCTATTTTCTGACCCATAGGTACTTTTCTTTCTATACTTCCATCCATTTCACTCATATCCTTATTTTGGATTATTCTTGATTTTTTAAATTAAATTTCTTGTATTGTTCTTTCAGGGCATAAAATGATTCTTTTTTGTTCCTATCTATATCCACTATACCCCAATATTCTTCATTTGGACTTCCGTCATAAGGAACACCTGTACTATTGGGCGCAAAACCACCTATATCTTGTTGATTAGGATTTCCTGCCTTCCACCATTCATCGGAAAAGGAAAATAAGGTCAAACCACTGATCAGATTATGATTTTGAAATACAGCATCTACTATTTTAGAATTAGCAAAAGATTGTGCTTTTTGATTTTCCCCTTTAACAAAGCCATCCCGTTCAATCGTCATATAACTGTCACTCCCGGCTTCAGAAAAATAAAAAGGTTTATGACTTAATTTTTTCCATTGCTCAAAGATGGCGTTCGGATTGTCCCACCTATAAATGTTTAGACCCCATAAATCTATATTTTTACACATCGAAAAGGCCAAACTATCAGGAAGCTCACCGTGTGCAGTAGCTACCGGGTGGTAATTATCTATCTTATGTATAATTTTTGATGCTTGATTAAGTGTGTGGTACCAATTTTTAATGTCGCCCCCAAACCATTCGGGATGAAAATTATATTCATTTCCAAGCTCCCATAATAATATAGCATTATGATCTTTATATTTCTTTACATAATCGATGTAAGATTTTGTTTTTAGATCATAATAACCTTGTTGATCATAACCAAAATTGATAATAACTTTAACACCTGCTTTTTCAATCTTATCCAAAACAGATTTTTCTTCTATAGGGCTATACACTCTAATAGTATTTATCCCGACTTCATTCATCAAAGCAAGGTCTAAATCCAAACTGCTAAAATTTCTTTTATAAGAATTTCGGGGGACAGGGTTATAACAAATGCCTTTAATGAAATATGGAGTTTCATTTACCAATATTTTTCTTTCATTAATCTCAACTTTATCTATAGAAATATTACATCCTAATAAAAAAGCTGAAATACCTGTCAGGTAAAAAGAAAAAATAAAATTATTAATTTTCATTTTTCAACTGGAGTTAATATGGATGAAAGGAGTTCGTTTTCATCTCCTTTGAATGTTTTTATTAATGGGTTTTTACCTCTAGAAAGGCCAGTTAATTTGTGATTGTCAAGAAATTTCCAAATTGCATACTTGGCCTTACCATCTGAGGTAATTAAACCAAAATGGTTTTCAGAATGTTGAGGGTCAAGGGGATTTTTCCATGGCTCATCAAAGGCAGCAAAAAATATACAGTTGATCATATTTTGCTCTGCCCAATTGCTAATTAATTTATAGTAAGCAGCTTGTTTGAATTCATCCGCAGCTCTTGAGCCTTTGCTTCCATAAAAACCACTACTCTGCGAAGCCCAGCCAGTCTCACCAATATGAACGGGCTTATTTACATCTATACTTTTAATATATTTTTTTACGCTATTGTATTGAAAAGTGGCAAATTTAACAGCCCTAACCATTGCACTATCAATTAGTTGTTTATCAGTAAGTTGATCTTTGTTGTGATTATTTGAAATCCAAAACTCAGGATTATAATGAGTATTGTGAAAAGGGTAAGTATGCATAGAAATATAGTCCACCGCATTAACCAATTTTTCAAGATCAGGATGGTGATATGAAGGGTCTCCCCCTCCCCAAGAAGTGAAATCATCTGAACTAGTGATCCACAAATTTTCAGGTAGTTTTTTATCTTTTTTTAATTGCTGTAGATGATTAACCCAATTTAAAATTACCTTAGGCTGAACGTAATAATTGGTTTGCCAACGGACTCTTGCTTCATTTCCAACTGAAATAATTTTAACAATATCTGGATAAGTCTGAGCGAGTTCTACTACCCTAATGATTTCCTTCTCATTGGAATCGAAATCTTCATTGTCATGATCTGGTTGGTCACTCCATGCATTTTTACAATTGATCCAAGCCCCCAACATTACATACATTTCAAACTCAGGACTTTGTTTTTTCAAAATCTCGATGGCTTTCAGAACGTTATGGGCAAATTCAAAATGTACGTTATAAGTACGGATAAGCTTGTAGTCTAAAGCATTTAAAATTTTGAGGTCTTTAATAATTTCGTCAACAGTGGGTTGAATTTCTCTTGAATTAAAGCGATATCCACCATAAGAGATGCCTTTATATGCAGGATTTGATAAGATTTCAGCAGCATTAATTCTTTGATTTTGAATTGGTTGAACCTTTTGTTGACAAGCTACTATGATCATTACCGATATCAATGCCAATAAATATCGCATGGATTTTGTGAATGAATAGCCAAAAAAATGTATTGAAATGATCAAAATAGATTTTTAATTAAATTTTTCTGAGTCTAAGTAGACAATGATTTTAACATATTCACCTTTTCTACTAAAAATTGCTTGACTTATTTTTTTGTCTAGTTGATTACCTTTTAAATGAGTGACACAACCGTCTACAGCATATACCTCTATTACACTTTCATCAGATTTTTGGTAAATTACAGGTACTTGACAAATTGTAAATGCCAATGATTTTGGCAACAAAAGGATTTCATTTTTTTTCTGATTTATATCAAAAAAATAAAACGACTTTCCTTGATCTAAAAATTCTTCACCTCTGAGTAAAACTGGTTCAAAAAACAAGGTGCCATCTTTGACCCTAACGCCCAACTCCCCAGCTCTGCATAAGAGGTCTTCTTTGACTTGACCGGTCATACCAGGTTGCTGTACTCCTTTCCCCTTGGGAGTATGAGAATAGGGGTCAGTAGGAAAAGCGCCGTATAACTCAGGCGATTTGTTTAGACCAATACCGTCATTTATCTTGTGAAAGTGATCGATTGACCGATCAATCCACTTTTGATCTTCAGACGAGTCAAGTGCCCTGGTTACTAATTCATAATTGGCTAATAAAAGTTTAGATACCATATGCCAATAAATGGAGCCAAGTCCCTCATATCCAAAAAAGGTCCCCGATCTTCCAGTGAAAGATTTGTGATTGAAAACTGACTCATAAAGTGAAAATATAGATTCAGATTCTTTTTCTAAATAATCATCGTATTCATTTGGTAGACTATCAAGTGCATCTCTAAGAGCATTAACATTATTAAAAGCTGGATTAAAGTGATATTGTCCTAAAACATCCTTAGATATAATATCGGTATTATTATCTACTATAAGCTTTTTTAAAAGCTTACTGTTTTTGACTCTATTTTCGGATATTTTGTTTTTTTCAAGAAATGAAGGCAAATTCTTATCAGGATATAAAATATAACTGTTTTGATCGTCTCTATAGAGTTTACTATTTCTTAATCTATCTAGGAGTTCGACACTTTCCTCTATGGAGAGAAAACCTGAACTTAATACGGCAACTTGACCTTCTAGCATTTCGCTGAGATAAGAGATTGAAAAACGATCATCTTCAACCGAAATCAAATTGTAGGCATGATAAAGATTATCTTCTCTTTTATTAGCTTTTATGGTATGCTCTAAAAAGGCGTTAGCTACTACGATAAAGCTATCTAATTCTTCGATGGTAATTTTATCCCTTTGATTTGAGTAGCCGGATTTGTAAATTTTTTGTCGATAGACACTTCCAGCTTTAGCAAAGCTTTCAAATATTTTCTTTCGATCATGATCATTAATGGATGAGTTGAGCAGGTACTTTTGCTTTTCAAAAGTCTCAAGTGTGTAGTTAAAAAATTGACATAACTCTTTAGAAATACTAAATTCTGTAAGTTCTGTTTTAGCGATGAAACCTTTGAAAAAAGTTAAAAATCTCCTTAAATAATATAAGGTAACCATAGAAACCCCATTACCCACTAATGCATTATTGGCATCATTCCACTCTGGACGCTGGGTATTCATCCAAATGCCTGCTTCGGGAATAAAGTTTGAAATTTTAGCTAGTAAGCTAACTAAAATTTTCTCTACAAAATTCACCTTATAAATCTGTCCCTGAGAGTCATGCAGTAGTGCTCCATCTGATCCAAGTTTACTTTTTCTTTTTAGAATTTCATCATTGGCTTCTTGGTCAAAATCAACAGTGTTTTTTGGATCATTCAATATCTCCTCAACAGATTTGATCCTATATGGCACATTCGCAAAGACAAACAAGTCTTGGTCTAGTATAGCATTTAGTTTATTAGGGAAGTAGTTTTCTGAAAATTCTAAAAATTTCAATAAATAAATGATTTGATGATCCCCCCAATAACCTATATAAGACCATGGATTATCTGGCTCAATAGTTTCCCAATCAAAGCCATCTTTAGTTAACCGATATGGATTATAACCATCAAAAGTAGAGGCATTTAAAAATTTATAAATCATTCCCTCTATAAAATCTGGATAAGCGTGAGCAAGGGCCTCCCAATTTTGAAAAATATCTCTCCAGTTTCCTTGATAATCTAATATTTTTGATCCGTCTTTTTCGTTTTTAGTATTTATAGAAAACTTATTCCATGGCCGACTGGGATCTCCGTGCCTTCTACTGAATTTTAAAGGAAGATATTCTTTAATCAATCTTACAAGGTCTAAATCAGTTTCATTGTTTAATAGAGCTTGAATAGATGATAAGCTTGAATCTTCATTTAGTTGATTCAAGAAATCTGTTTTTTTGGAGTATAACTCTTTGTTAGCTCCAAACAAATATCTAGCTAAGTCAGTCTTCTCGATAGTGTAGTTAAAATCAAATATCCCGCCTCTCATAATGTTGAAAAGAGTGTTGGAGAAATGTCTAGTATTTCTCAGGCAATCGCTAGTCAGTTGAAGTCCATCTGATGCAGCTACCAAACGAACCAATTCCTGAGAACCAAATTCAATATCTTGATTCAATTCATTAAATAAATCTTGATTATTTGTCAAAAGCTCCTTGTTAAGGACTATCTGATCAATACTTTGGTTAACATCAGCTACTATGGTCCAATTTTTTTGGGATTTTGATTCTAGCAAAAAATCTGAATTCAAAAAATAAGCTCCTTTTTCAGCTCTTATATCGAGCTCGTTTTGAATTGGAAATCCGGTTCTGAATTGATCCAATTGAAGGTTGGATAAGAGGTGTTTTGGGTTTTCAAAACCTAATGACCAGACAGTGTTAGCTTTTAAAGCCTCACTGGGTTCTGCTCGATCTACAATTAGAGCAGAAAGTGAATATACGCCCAAGCCACTTTCTATATCTAGTTCGTTCCTTTTGTATGCATCAGCCAAATTACTACTCCCTAATTGAAGCATAGGTTCAATTCCCCAAGGAAGTATGTTTTGAATCCCGTCGATCAAACTAACACTAATTGATTCTGAGGATTGATTTTCTAATAATGCTTCACGAATGAAGCCGAAACGATCACTGGTTTTCCAGGTGTATGAGAAGCTTATGCCTAGATCATGATTTATTTCTTCAAATTTAATTTTGTTTCCTAGTTTATTTTTATAAAGATTTCTAGTGTTATTGAGTAATCCTTGTTGCCTTATAGAAAAAGGTTCCCAAAGCTCTGTTTTACCATTTTTAGAAATCCTAAATATAGTTTTGCAACCCGTAATTTCTGACGATCGAATAATTTTATCATCCGTGTAATAAGGGAAAAGGGCATTGCTAGTATTTTTTCTTCCAGCTGTTAAACCTCCAGTACTGGATATAAAAAACCAATGGTTGGAGTTGCTGACCAAACTCATAAAAAATGGTCGCATTTTATCTATATTAGATATTTTAAAAAAACTTTCATCATTAATTATAACCTCCTCCAATCGAACATTCTTAAGGCTATCATAATTAATCTCTGAAATATTTTTTAAAGATTGTGTCAACATTTTAAAACAAAATTTTTCTATCCAAACCTTTAATAATTGGTATGGAAAATGAGTTTACTATCTGATTCGATTAATTAAATAATTATACTATTGATAAAATCTAACATAGTCTATCTCCATTTGATCACTAACAAAATTTTGTGGAATGTCACCTCCTAAAGTACCTCCCATAGCAAGATTTAAAATTAAATAATGAGGATTGTCAAAAGGCATTCTACTTGAATTAGAAACACTAGAAAGTAAAACATCGTCAACAAGAATTCTTAATCTAGAAGGATCCCAAACTAAAGAGTATGTGTGAAAATCATTTGTAAAATCTGAACTTATACCCATTTGTGTATTTGATTTAGTTTCCCCATGAGAGGCATAATCTGATGTTTGAGAATCAGACCAGTGGAAGGTTCCCAAAACCTCATGTTTGTTAAAACCCCTTTGTTCCATTAGATCTATTTCACCACAGGCAGGCCATCCCACACTTCCATCACTATCTCCATGATAATTTCCGACTTCATCAACATTTGTACCTAGGGTCCAAATTGCAGGCCATGTCCCTCCACTTGCAGGTAACTTTGCTCTAACATCTAATCTTCCATATTGAAAATCAAATTTGGAATTAAGCCTAGCAGAGGTATATTCTTTTCTTGATCCCCTGTATGTATAATCTTCTTTTCGTGCAATTATTTTCAATGTTCCATCACTAACATTTGAATTTATTGGGCGATCTGTATAGTGTTGCCTCTCACCATTTGCCCAACTACCTCCAAAAATTGGAATCTTTTGAAAATGCCATTTAGTATCTAAAGGAGAACCATCATAATTAAACTCATCATTCCATACAAGAGTGTATCCACTATACTCAGTCACTTCCTCACTATCATCAATGTAACCATCACTTGAAATCACCTGAGGACCACCTGAAGCATTTTTTATTTCAACATCAATAATTTTTTGAGAATATGACTCTTGATTTTCATCATAAAAGGCCCACACGGCAATCGTAAATGACCCTGTATTTTGATATCTATACTGTGCTTCGCCAGATGTATTATTGTAAACTGCTCCTGATCCAAAGGAAAATCTATAATTACTTGCATTGTCAGCGGTGGCAACAACACTGACTAAACCATTCTTTCCTAGTGTAATTTCAACAAAAAGGTTGTCCTCATCAGATGACTTGCTACAAAATGAAAACATAGTCAGCGAAAAAGAGCTTATTAATGTTAATATGAAATTCCTGATAACCATATATTAAATCAAAGCTGCCAATAAAGGCAGCTTTGATTAATTAATTATTAATTAAAATACTTACTCAGCGTCGTACTCTCTAACTACAATGTCTGTAACAGTAACTGTAGCATCTTGAGTAACAAGATACATCAGAAAAGAACTATATGTATTTTCCGCAGGTTGAGGAGCAATATCAACAGTATATGTAGCTGTTTCAGTTCCGCTAACAGTTACATTGGAAGTATTGAAGGCAGGGTCAACGTCTGGGTGCGGATTTTTTTCAAATCTGAAGTTAATAGCTACATCGGTTCCAGCAGTTGCAGCGTTGAATGTTATCTTTCCGCCATTAGGAAATGAGAAAGGATAAATAGTTGTGTCTTCATTTGCAAAACCAGCCCAGCTTTCTGAACCTGAAGGGAAATTGTAAACGTTATCAGATACTGTAGCTCCACCAAAAGATCCAGTCATTGTAGCAGTATGATCTACTCCAGCTCCAGATCCACCTCCGAAGAAATAAATATTATCAAAATAAACAGTACCGTTACCATCTACTTTAATCTGTTGGACTTTTGACAAGTCAACAACATCAGCAAAATGACTCAAATCGATATCAACACTATTCCACTCACCTAGGTTAGAAACATCTAATGAGTATGCAACTTCTGCTGTAGGTTCTAGACTAATTAGATAAAAATTCAGTAGAGTTGCATCACCTGTAAAATAATCTATATGTAGTCTTGTTTTAGAAGTTAAATCAACTGCAGGGAAATCAGTACCCTGGTAATTTAGATTCTCATATTTTAAAACAGTATTATCCGCAATTGTTTCGGTTGACACAGCAGTTGATTGACCCCAATTAGGATTATAATTTACTCCTTCATAAGTAGTATATGCATCACTAAAAATTGAAATTACCTCATCAGCAGAATATGTAGGAGCTGTTGGAGCGGTCTCAGGACCAGCAGCGATAACAACTTCTTTTGGAGTTGCAAAATCAAAATTATCAACATAATAACTAACCTCCGCATCATTGGAAATACCATAACCAAGTATCATTGTTACAGTATTGTAAATGCCATTTCTCTCTCCACTTTTCTCAGGGATATTAAAAACAACTGTTTCCCAACCTGTTCCCTCAGTAACAGCAAAAAGGTCTCCAGTAGATTTTTTTCCCTCTGTACCATTTGCAAGCTCATCCTCAAGTTTTAAAAGCACATTGTGCCCTGGACCTGGTGAAAGGAAGTGAAATGAAATAGCCTCCTTACCAGCTGGGAAAACAATATTTTCTTCAAGCATAAAATAAAATCCTGCCCAAGATTCAACACCAACAGGCTCAGTGACCTTTATTACTCTGTCGGATGTATTTCCAGTTTTGTCAGGATTATCAGCATATTCGACAGAAATAGAATTTTCACCTACAGATCCAAATCTACTCCAGTTACCCTGTGATCTATCATCAGGTTGCATATTTTCAGCTGATAAGCTTGGTCCTGTTTCCTCGAAAGTTATAACACCATCATTTATGTTAGGATCAACTTCGATGAATACAGCCTCCTCTTCTTCCTCTTCTTCAATAATAATAGTGTTATCATCGTTGTTATTATTATTGTTGTTGTTGTCATCATCATCTTTAGAACAGCCAATAAAAATTGCAAAGGCCAAAAGATTAATAATAGTAAATAATTTAAGTTTCATTTTAGTTTTAGTTTTAATTTAAATTTAGTTAGACATCTTTTAATTATATCCCTCATTTTGAGGATACCCAGCACCTAAGAGGTCTAAAACTCCCTGTGGAATGGGTAGGTTAATCATATGCCGGCCATAAACCTCCATAGGATTAACATGGTTTCTAGAATAATAAGTATTTAAAAGTGGAGCATTCATGTGGTCCATTAGATAATCATATAGCAAACCTTTTCTTTTTAAGCTATACCATCTTTGTCCTTCAAATGCTAACTCCCTTGCCCTTTCTTCAAAAATATTTTCAATAGTAGCAGAGGACTCAGGTGAAATTCCAGCTCTTTGACGCACCATATTAAGGTAGTCAAGGGCCTTGCCTGTATTTTTTGATTCAAAGTGAGCTTCAGCACCTATAAGTAGTGTCTCTGCTAATCTGTATATCATTATGTTTTTAAAATGCATTCTATCAGTTGGATCAACAGTTGGGTCAAAAAACTTGAGAACACCTGGGCTTTGACGTTTAAAGTACATAAAGAAGTCATCGTCTTTGGCTATATTTTGATAGAGATCAAGTGGATCACCTATATCTTTGTTAGAAGGTAAAGTCTTAGGATCATTATATAAGTATTCAAAAATATAGTAATTATCCTTTCTTTTGTCACCAGTATTAGCATTCAAAAGATCAACAGCATATGGATTAAGAGTAATGAATCCAAAACCGTCTCCACCATTTTCAATGGATTGTTTTAATCCCGGAACAGCAGAGTAATGAGCTACAGTTTGCCAATTCATCTGATGCCACGCTCCTCCTCCAATAGTATTTCTCTCAAAATTTATTGCAAACAATGTTTCAGAGTGATTTAATTCTCCCTCGAAAACCTGCTCAACATTTACTAAAGAATAGGGGCCATTCTCGACTATATCGTCTACTATAGCAGCAGCCTCAGAATAATTTTCAAGCCACATTTCAACTTTTGCTCTTATGTGGTCAACCGCTCCTTTGTTCCACCTACCAAATTCAGAAGTAGTGTAAGAAAGATTGTCGCTTGCATAGTTTAAGTCTTCTTTTATGAAATTGAAAATTTCGTCTTTAGATGAAATTTCAGAGGGTCTGTCGAATGCTGTTTCAGGAGTTGTTGGTTCATTTTTAATGTAGATATTTTTGAATAATCTATAAAGTGTAAAATATGAATGTGCTCTAAAAACTCTTGCCTCTGCTACATTCTTAATTAATTTAGCATCATTACTTCCAGCCTCAATAAGAGCGTCTCCACCTCTGATAATAGAATTAGCTACGTCAATAATTTTGTAGTTATGTCCCCAAAAATATCCATACGCTGCCTCGGTTCCGTAGTCTCCTCCAAGTCCACAACCCCAAAAACAGTTGCTAAACAATGAAATTTCACCGTCAACTCCAGCTGAAATATCACTTTTGGCTTGAAGAATTAAAGGAATAGCTCCATTAAACCAATCTCTTTGATATGGCTCTCTATTTAGAGAGTAAAGTCCAACTACTGCATTTGCAATTCCATCAGAGCTAGAATATAAAAAATCTACAGAGTTGTTAGACAATAACTCGTCTTTAAGAAAACCTTCCTGATAACAAGAACTGAAAATCGTAAAAAATAAACCTAAACTTAGTACTTTAATTTTTTTCATCATTTCTATGTAATTAAAAAGAAAGTTTTAGTCCAACTGTCATGTTAAGAGTCTCTGGGAATACCCCAGCAGTTAAATCCTGCTCAGGAGAGTAGGACAGAAAATCAGTCATTGTATACAAATTAGTTCCTGTAAAATAAATCCTACCAGATTTAACTTTAATAAAATCTTTAACTCGATCTCCAAAATTATATCCTAAGGTTAATGTTCTTAGTCTAAAATAGGATGCATCCTGAGCAGCAAAAGAAGTTAAGTGCTTAAGCCATGCTGCAGTTGCGTTGGCTTTAGGCCATGCAGTAGACGGGTTTTCATCAGTGTAGTATGGAACAATTGGACCGTTCATCTCAGCTTTCCAAAACTCTCCATTAGCTAAAATTGAATTAATTCTAGTTACACCTTGGACCATATAAAAATCGGCAAAAAGATCAAAATTCTTAAACCTCAGAGTTGCATTAAATGATCCAAACCAATCTGGGTCAGCATTTAAAAATACATTGTCTTCAATATCAATTAAGCCATCACCATTTTGATCCACTACACGTATGTGCCCAGCCTTTGCCCCAACCTCAGGATTTACGGGACTTCCAGGAAGTAAATCCTCTGATTGGTAAATACCTGCATACTCTGGTTGCCAAAATGAATTGATTGATTGACCAATTGATAATCTTCTTCCTCCTGAGTCAGTAATGTCAATAAAATATTCCTCACCTGTTTGAGGATCAATTTGAGTTTCACCAGTTAAGCTAATAACCTCATTTTTGTTTGTAGACCACATAATCCCCATATCAAATGAAAGTTCATTATTATTGTATAATGTTCCATTTAAGGTTACTTCAAAACCTTGGTTCTGCAATTCACCTACATTAAATCTGGTCACATTATATCCAGTTGAGGATGCTAACTGACGATCTAAAAGTAGATCAGTAGTGTTTGCTTTGTAGTATTCAAAAGTTCCTCTAAGTTTATTATCAAAAATAGCGAAGTCTAAACCTGTATTAAAAGTTGTGGTAGTTTCCCATTTTAATGATGGATTTCTTAAACGAGAAGAAGCAGATGAACCACTAACTGTTGAATTCCCAAAAACATAAGGGTTATAATTTGCTACACCTAATGACTCTAGGGGGTTTATACCTTGATTACCAGTAGCACCATAACTCAATCTTAATTTTAATTGGTTTACGTAATCCAAATTCAAATCTTCCTCGGCTTTATATGCAAAAGATACTGCTGGAAAGTAGCCCCACTTATTGTCCTCAGAAAAAACAGAAGCACCATCAGCACGAGTTGTGAATTCCATCAAATACTTGTTTTGAAATGAGTATCTAAATCTTCCCATAAATGAAAGTACTCTTCGCCTCCAAACATCTCTGGAGTTACTTAAAAGCTCAGATGCTAATCCGTTGTACAATAAAGCATCATTTACAAAATCAGATTTGACCAGTTCATTAAATTTGAAATCCTGTTGATCAAAGGCATGTACTCCGGTAAAATCTAGTTTATGTAGATCATTATCGATGATATCATAATTCAAAATATGTTCTACAAGTAATTGCTTGTATTGAGTATCAATTAAAACTCCAACTCCATTATTACCCTCATCACCAGCAGAGTGTTCAGATGAACGATAAGTTCCTTGATCCGTATTTCTATTTCTATAGAATGTTTTTAAAGAGTACTTAATTTTGGGTGTAATATCGTAATTGAGCTTTACACTAATATCAGTAAGATTTGTTTCTGTCTCATCAAATGATTCGTTTTGATCCCACAAGGGATTGATTGCAACTGAATTTTCTTCACCAAAATAATATTTGACCAAATTACCATCATCGTCATATGGTTTAGCAATCGGGCTAAGACTTGCTAAAAAAATCCCACCAGTCTCTCTACTTTGGTTAGCATTTTGAATATTAATTATACCATCTAGACTGAGCTTATCAGTTAGCTCTTGACTGTAATTTAATTTAAACTGTAACCTATCAAAACCAGAATTAGGTATAATACCATCTTGGGTAAAATAATTAAGACTTGAGTATACTTTTGATTTTTTTGTTCCAGAAGAGTAACTTAGAGTGTAATTAGAAAGCAGAGCATCTTGAAGGGCAAGATCCTCCCAGTTTACATAATTTTGATTCTCGATAAAATCTAATTCAAAATCATCCCAAACAAATCTTACAGGTGGTTTACTAATTCCTGTTCTCGCTCTCCATGCATCCATTCTATAGTTAAAAAAACCAACCTCATCATACATGTCAAAATTCTTAGTTAATGTCTGCGTAGTTATGTAACTAGAAAAATTGAATGTGGTATAGCCCTCTTGGGCTTTTTTTGTAGTTACCAAAACTACACCATTAGATGCCCTTGCACCATAGATTGCAGTTGAAGCAGCATCTTTTAAAATCTCAACACTTTGAATATCGTCTGGTGAAATATCATTGAGGTTATCAAAGGGTAGTCCATCAACAATAATTAATGGATTATTTCCTCCTGCAACAGAAACATTTCCTCTAATAATAATACTAGAATTACCCCCGGGTCTAGGATCTCCAAGATTTACTTGAACCCCAGCTGCTCGACCCCGAAGTAATTCCGTTACATTAGTTGTAGGAATTTGAGAGGCCTTATCAACTTCAACACTAACAACAGATCCAATGACATTACTTTTTAGTTGGGAACCATATCCTACAACAACTATTTCATCGAGAAGCGCAGAATCTTCCTCCAATAAAATCGATAGTGATGTCTGGTCTTCAATTATAATTTCTTTAGATTTAAATCCTACATAACTAACTAAATAGATATCCCCAGAGGAAACATTGTTCAAAATAAATTTTCCATCAAAATCAGAAGTTACCCCCTCTTTAGAATTCTTTTTAATTACATTAACCCCCATTAATGGTTGCTCATTTGACTGCTCAAGCACTACACCCTCAATACTTCTCTGAGCGATTAGAGATGTACTTAACAAAAGCATCAAAAAAAATATTCTCATAAAAAAATTTTAAAAGTTTGTGAAATAGGATTCTGGCTCAAGGAGAGCAGAAATTTTAGTATCAGGTTCTTGATTAGCTAAAGTATTGAAATTGAAAAAAATATTTCTAAATAAATCTAGCCATTGAGAAAGTAGATAATTAACATTTACAGATTTGATATATGATACATAAGACCCAAATGAATTTAATGCTAGATTCCAATGGTAGAAGCTCAACACCATCAATATATTTAATATTATAGTATTTAAATTAATTAAGTCAATTAAATTTAAGAATGTAAAAAAAGATAAAGATAAGGCTAGTAGGAATTTACCTTTATATTTGAAAAAGGGAAACATGTTCAAAAATGATAATTAAATTTAAATTTTGGTTTTTTCGTATTACAATTTATAAATATTATCTCCTCTACAACAGTTTTTGAATACTACAAAAACATAACCATTTTTTAGAATTTTGTTTAACTATATTAATAATTGATTTTTATTTTAAAACACTTATATTCAGTTATTTAGTAAATATTGTTTAAAAAAAAATAAAAAATTGTATGGTTAATGTAGTGTTCTGATAATCTGGATTAATACCACTACAAATTTAAAATATAATCATTTATACTTTGATTTCTGCTTAGATTAAGTTTTCTCCTAAGTCTATAACGCTTTACTTCTACACTTCTAGTTGAAATATTTAAAAGAGGAGCTATTTCCTTGGAAAGTAGATTTAATCTTAAAAAAGCGCACAATTTTAGATCGTTATGAGTCAATGAGGGATGTAAGTCTTTAATATTCTTTAAAAAATCTTTATCTGCATTATTAAATGCTTTTTCAAAAAACTCCCAATCCTCATTACCATTAATGTTTTTATTAATCATTTTTGTCAATCTGTCAATTTTTGGGTGCGGGTCTAACCCTTTCAATTCCTGAATTACTTTATTCAAAAATTCATTTCGCTTGACAGTACTCATGGTTGCAATGGCAATCTCTCTATTTTTGCTTTCAATGTCGTTTTGCAATTGTTCATTGCGAATTTTCATCAGTTTCCTTTTACTTTCAAGCTCATTGATCTGAATTTTTCGCTGATTTCTTTTGATAAGTTTTTGGCGCTCACGCTCATAAAAAGCATCATAAAATCTATTGATTATTAATAATATTGAAATTAAAGAAACGATGTATATTACATACATCCATCGTGATAGATGCCAAGGCGGTTTAACTCTAAAATCAAAACTTGTAACTTCGGAGACTTGATCTCCAATTTTGGAACGAACAGAAAACTCATAAGATCCACTTGGTAAATTTGAATAAGAAACATCTGCTTTGTCTGACCAAGAGCTCCATAAATAATCATATCCCTCCATTCGATATTGGTATTTTACCTCCTGATATTTCTGATAACTATTGGCGGTATAGTAAAAATGTATGTTGTTATTTTCAAAATCAATTTCTGAATTATTGATCTGTGGGATTTGAATAAGATTCTGTTGGTTCTGCTTGAGGAGTATTTTATCAATAGCTACTGTGGGTTGGATATTCTTTACTTTATCCATATCAAAAAGCAAATAACCTGTACCTGAGGCGATTAAATAGTTTGAATCATCGTGCTTACCAAGATGTTCAAATCCCATAACATTTTTTCGAGTATCGTTCTTAAAAAAAACAGTTTCAAACTTTAATTGTTCTGAAAAGACATCCCTTCTTAAGAAATGAATTCTGTTTTTTGAAAAAATCCATAGTCTACCATTTTCATCATTAATCATCTTTCCTGTAAGATAATCATTTGGTTTGATCTGCTTCGACAACAATGAATCCCTTATAAATTTCGATTTACTATTGCTGTACCTATATATTCCTTTTGGATTAAAATAAAATATTTCGTTATCAAACTTTGTTAGGCTTGCATTAATTCCTTTTTCAACCGAGGACTCAACCTCAGTTTTCATTATCTGTTCAAATTTTTTATTAATACTTAGTTTGAAAACCCCCTTATATTCATGACCAACCATGATTGTTGAATCGTTAACGACTTCAAAAAAGCGAGAAGAAATATCAAAACCTTTCAATTTATTTTTATAAAACCACTGATTTTTAATTTTTTGTAATACGTGTATTCCATTATAATTTCCTTGGAGTAAAAGATTTTCTTCTTTGGGATGCCTTTTAAAAGTCCAAGTTCCTGAAATATCACCTATCTTTTTTGCTTGAGAACCCTTCACAAAAAAGGTTCCTATATCATGACCACAAAAAAGATCTCCATCGATTGTTATCAGATTCCACACTTGACCCTCTGTTCCATTAATTAGTTTAAAATCATCTATCTTATTAATTGAACGATAAAACAATCCATGATTGGTGCCTAAATAAAAGTAATTTTCATTTTTTGCTGAAGCATAAACAGTTCCTACTTTTCCAAAATTATCATTGTACTCCAAGAAAGGAGAGTTAAGGTTGATACAGTCTATTCCATTGTCCAATCCCAGCCATATGTTTTGGCGATCATCCTCAAAAAGAGTTAATATGGTATTATTAGAAATACCATTTGCTTTATTGAGTCCCATAAGGAATTTACCATCTGCATCGATCCAGAATAGGCCGTTAGATATCGATCCTAATACAAAACTTCCATCAGAAAGTCGAAGTGAATCATAAAGTTTATAACCCTTAAAATTTTCTTCGGCCTCTATTTCCCATCTCATTAAACGATTTTTTTCAAGAAAAAAGAAACCAGATTTATCGGTCAATATCAATATTTTACCCTCAACCTTAAAAAGACCAACAATCACATTACTGCTTAAAACAATATCATTAGTAACAGAAAATGCTTCTCCACCAATCACCTCAAACAATCCCTTGCCAGATTCTTGGAAATATATCTTTTCTCCAACTTTAAAGGATTTTAACAAGGTGTTTTCTGTGTTTACATACTGAAAAGTTTTATTTCCGATGTCTGTTATTACAAGTCGGTTCAAAGATTGAAAAATTATTTTATCACCATAATCGATAATATTCCAGAATTGTTCGTCTTCAAGAAGCTCAATGTTCAATTCCTTGACAAGAGAAATGTAATTTAATGAACCGTTTTCTGCCCTCTCCCAATATCCAAAATCCATATAACTCCCCATACATATCTTGTCTTCAATTACTTTGACAGACCTGATTATGGATTGGTTTGGGCTAGTCAACAATTCCCACTGAGCACCATTGAATCTTAGTAACCCTTTGTTATTTGCAGAATAAATAGTCCCTTTATTGTCTTGAGAAATCATCCAATTTTGATTTCCAGCAAATAATATTTGGGATTTGTACTGCTCGATAGGTGGAATTTCCTGAGCAGATGCTAACCATGCCGTTTTCAGTAATAATATAAAAATTAAAATCCTCACCCGCTTTTTTATAAAATGCATATAAAATTAAAAGATTATTAATTAGACAGGAGAGTCTTATAGACTTTTATTGCTAAAAAACCATCGACAATTATTTTTATCGATTGGTAATGATCTCCCTAACAAAATTATAACTAAGTCTAAATGGATTGGTTTCTTGAGTGAACTAAACAATTTTAAACTTGCAGATCAAAGATTAAGAATTATAAAAACGGGCTATACTGAAGACATTTAGTTTAAAAATATCATGTACTAAAATAATATCCTAGGTTTACTTTAATAGTTACTTTTTCTTTTTTCCATTGCCACCACCACTTATTGCAGTAAGATCGTAATTGACTTTAAAAACAATAAACCTAGGCTGAATTACATATGAATTGGTTGTAAAAGAAAATTGATTAAAGCTATCCCTGTTGATCTGTGTATCATTGAGTAGATTGGTTGCTTTAATCCCAAACTCCCACCTTGATCCCTTTTGATTATAGGATAACTCAGCTTCTAAAAAACGATATTGATTAAGTGTTTGTTCTTGATTACGGTAATAATTATAAGTATATTTTGAATTGAAAACAAAACCTTTTAAGAAGTAAGCATCAATTTGTACATAGGGAGAATCAGTAAAAAACTTACTCTGGACAGTCCCTGTTTTATAATCCCTTATACTATAAGTGTATCCAATTTCTATATTGGGTTTGTCTCGAAAGTTAGTTGCGATGTTAGCAGTGTAGCGTTGAGTGAAATTACTTGATGCTGTGGGGTTTTCGTTAATTATATTATTAAAATCGCTGAAATTGAAAATTATATTCATTCCCCCTTTAAAATTTTTGAATCGTTTATCAATTCTCCCTGAGGCCAAATAGTTTGCGCGTGGAAAGTTCGAATTAGTAGCCAATCGTATGCTGTTGATGCCCTCTACCTTTGTTGTATTTTGTATGGCATTGTCCCTTAAAGAATAACTCAGATTAACAAATATATTGGTGAAATTAAAAATATTGATACTCTGGTAATTTAGATTAGTAACATTAAAAACAGCAGCTTCCAAATTGGGATTTCCTTGAAAAAAAGAGTTATAGTTTCTAAAGATATAACCCTCTCCTAAATTATTGATGTCAGTAAATTGTTGGGTAGAACGATAAACAAACCTTAAAGTTTCAGAATCTTTAAATTTTATTAAAACTCGGAAATCGGGTCGAAAAAAAGCAAAGGAATTTTTAGTCAAACCACTGAATTGATGTGTCTCAGTATTATAGGAGTGAATTGTAATACCAGGGTCAAAAGTAAAAATACCTTCAATAAAGCGATAATGAAGAGCTGCATAGATATCTTGAAAATGAAAAGAAACATCATTATTCAAATTTTTATCAGAAAAATTCTGTTGGCTATTGTTGTCCAAAATTTGAAAAATAGAGGAGTTAAAATCTTGCCTGACATCTGTAAATCCAATTGTTAAATTGAGATTGGCTTTTGGGGAGAGAATATAAAAATAGTCTAATTTCCCCTCTATCTTGTCGGTTTTGGTCACCCGATCTTGGTTGATATTAAAAAATTCTTGATCTGTATTAAGCTTTAAGATTCCACCAAATGGTTGTAATTGTTTGATCGCCCTGTAAAAAGGATCTTCTTTTTGAGTCAAATGCTGTAATTCCATCGAAAAAATATGAGACTCATTGTAGGTGTAATACATCCTTAATTCTTGGTTTAAAGAATACGGCGTTTGTTGACGATATTGTCCAATCAGCTCAGGCACTCGCTGTCCCTGCCTGCCTGAAATCGTTGTTAGATTTGAGACTTCACTTTGATTGGATGTCTTATAAAGAAGATTGTACTCCGTTTGAAGGTTTTTGCTGGGATTGTATTCCGTTGTAAATTTATATAATTGTTGTTCGTTTTCTTGTGAAGTATAGTCAGAAGTTTCTTCTAAAGCATTTGATACTGTATAACGTCGAATACTTTTTTCCTCTAATATGTTGTGAGCTCGAGAAAAAATGGTAAAACCACTAAACTCTAGACCCTCTGAAGGGGCGAAGCTGAAGTTATATGCCCCAAACTGAGATTCAATGGATTTTGCCCTATTGTTCTGTAAGTTGGTAATCCCAGCATCATCACTACTGATATCTATGGAGGTCCCTGTTCTAGCATTTAGATTGTTGAACCCTCCTCCAAAACGATAAAAATCCCTTCGCGATAGAGGTGGCTCCCCAACATTATTGCTATTACCTAAAAAATTTATACTTAGGTCTTTAGAGTAATAAAATATTTTAGGTGCAGCAACAAATCTATCATCATTTCCTAGGCCACCCATCAACTCACCAAACCAAAATTTATCCTTTCCACTTTTTAAACTGATATTGATAGCAATATTGTCTTCGTTGTTGGTAACACTTCTTAACTGATTGACCTCGGAAAAATTTCTTAATACCTCCACTTTACCCACCGCATTGGCTGGCAAATTTTGGGTCGCCAATTTGGAGTCTCCATCAAAAAAATCTTTTCCCTCGACTGTGATTTTAGTTATTTCTTTTCCTTCAACTTCAATACGACCTTCTTCATTTACTTCGATTCCTGGCATATTTTTGAGTACATCTTCTAATTTTCTTTCAGACCCTGTATTGAATGAGTCTGCATTATAAATGATGGTGTCCCCCTTGATGGTAACCGGCATCTCATAGACCAATTCGACCTCTTCTAAAGACTCAGCTTGTTCTTCCAATACAAAGTTTTTTTCAATATTTTTTTTCTCATTGAATACGAAAGCGACCTCATTCAAACCAATAAAGGATATTTTCACATCATAATCTGTAGCTTTTTTAAGGGTCAACCTATAGTAACCAGATTCGTTCGAAATTCCAAAACCATCGAGTATTTGTGTTTCTTTTTCAACAGCAACAATATTCGCCCCCATTATTGGATTCCCATTTATGTCTGTTATGGTTCCCTCTAAATCTATATTTTGTGCAACAGCTAATAGTGTTGAAATCATAAAACATCCTATTAGATGTATTTTTCTCAAATTTTATGTTTTTAAATTATCTAGATCTGAAGCGACCTCCACCTTGAGCTCTGTTTCCTCGGTACATTTCACGCATTTGTTTAATCTTGTCCGTACGTATTTTATTGTACTCTTCGACATTTACAACAGTTCCTTTATTGGAAATTTTGATCTTCATTTTTTCTTTTGGATTCAAGACCACTTTCGTACAGAGCATGTTAGTATTATCAGTATTTACCTCAAGAATAAGTCCTGGCAAACCTCCATGTTTTGCAGGGCCAGTAGAGACTGGGATTTGAGGGGTAAACCATGCCGTGATATTAACCTTTCTCGTTTTGGGTTTACTCTCTTGATCACTCTGCCTGCCAAATTGAAAAATTTGTTGGTACACCTCTTTACTCGTCGTTGCTTTATAAACGGTATAATTTCCAATTTGCTTGGACTCCCCAGAGAGAACCCATTTGACATCAATCAGACTGTCTTTAATTAAAAAAATTTTTCCAAAGAGTTCCACTCTATTGGTAAAGGTTTTTGTTGAAAATTCTTTGTGTAAAATCCCTTGAAATGGATTCATATAAGACATAAAGTTAAAACGCCCACCTCCACCAGAAACATCCAGACGCTCCTCTTCATAAAACAAGGAGGCAGTACTGCTAAAATCCAATTCATAGTTTTTTTCCATGTTAGACTTCATCCGATCAATAATTCTTTGTTTACGCTCCGGGGGTATATTTTTCCCAAAATTGGCATCCAATTTGGTTTTGGATGTATAGTAGGCTTTACCCTGAAACTCCTGAGCAAATGTCATTGTCAATGATAGTATGAGAAGCAATAAGAAAATGAAATTTTTCTTCATTTTTTCATTTAATATTTTTTTAGACTGTTTATTTATATTATAGTTTAATACATTTTTATTAAAATTTATAAATCATATATTGTAAATCAAAGGTTTTAATGTTAATTCTTTGATAAGCATTGGAATCTTAATATCAAAAATCTTGTATAAAATTCTTATTAGCGAAATGATTGATAAACTTCCAAACCATACCAGAACCATCAATGTGAGTAAGAATTTAATAATTGGACAAAATGCAAAAAAAACAATATTTAAAAAATTTAATACAACTTAATTTTGCTGTACTAATGATCAGTACATCGGGAACTTTAGGAAGATATATTGATCTTCCAGTTTCCCTAATTATTTTTTTAAGAGCCGCTATAGGAGTTGTTGTCCTGTACCTTTTCTGCAAATGGAAAAAGCTAAGTTTTACGATTCATAAAAAAGACCGTTGGACTATTTTTTTTAGTGGGATATTAATGGGCTTACACTGGATCCTCTATTTTATTTCCTTAAAAATGTCGACCGTAGCTGTAGGGATGCTATCTGTATTTACTTATCCGGCAATCACTACTTTGCTAGAACCTCTAATGCTCAATAGTAAATTCAAAATATCAAATCTACTTTTAGGATTTATGGTTTTGGCAGGTATTTATTTTTTAGCCCCCGAAATCAGTTTTGAAAACGATCAATTCAAGGCCATCGGTTATGGGGTTTTATCGGCTTTTTGTTATTCCATCCGAAACATCTATATGAAATCTAAATCTTCGAAATATGAGGGATCTATTCTGATGGTCTACCAACTGATAATTGTTACATTATTGCTGTCCCCTGTATTTTTCATTTATGACACCGCTAATTTGGAATCATCATTTCCCGCAATTTTAATTCTCGCAGTAGTGACCACAGCTGCTGGTCACACATTATTTATCCATAGTTTTAGAAATTTCACCATCAGTACTGCAAGTATAATTAGCGGAGTGCAACCCGTTTATGGCATAATTATTGGTTTGATTGTTTTGGGAGAATATCCAGCTATGACTACGATATTTGGGGGAGCTCTAATCTTGGGCACGGTACTTATCGAAAGCATTCGTAACTTTAAAGAATGATATCCCGATGAAATACATCGCTTTTATACTCGTTTTATTTGCTTTCTATTGTTGTGAAAAAGTTGCAACTCCCCCCAATTTTCTGTTCATTGTAGTAGACGATTTAGGTCACAAGGATTTGAGTGCTACTGGGAGTGATTTTTATGAAACACCCAACATCGACAAAATCGCCCATGAGGGTACACGATTTACTCAAGCTCATTCCAATTCCTCCGTATGCAGTCCCTCCAGAGCGAGTCTATTAACAGGATTATATCCAACAATTCATGGTATAACCGATTGGATAGGTGCTAAATACGGAGCTGAATGGAGGGAAGTGGGACGGAAAACCAAATTGTTGCCAAGTGATTATGTAAAGCACCTTCCCTTTGAATTGACTACCTTACCTGAAGTCTTTAAAGCGCATCAATACAAAACCTTTTTTGCCGGAAAATGGCATTTGGGATCTGCTAAACAACAATCTCTTCCGACCGATCACGGTTTTGAGATTAATAAAGGTGGATACCATAGCGGGGGACCCTATAGCGGAGGCTATTTCTCCCCCTTCAATAATCCATTTTTAGAGGATAAAACCGATGAGAAAGGAATGTCACTTTCGATGAAAATTGCCAAGGAAACGACAAGTTTTATCGAGCAAAACTCTAAAGAACCTTTCTTTGCCTATATGTCCTTTTATGCAGTTCATGCTCCCATTCAAACCACCCAGGAAAAATGGGAAAAATATCAAAAAAAAGCGGTTGAACAAGGACTACTTGAAGAAGGTTTCTCAATGGAAAAAAGATTACCAATAAGGGTCAAACAGGACAATCCTGTATATGCAGGCCTTTTAGAACAAACCGATGAAGCTGTGGGGCATGTTTTGAATACCTTGGAAGGATTAAGCTTAGATGATAATACAGTGATTGTTTTTGTGTCAGACAATGGAGGTGTTTCCGCAGGCGATGACTATGCCACAAGTAACCTCCCACTAAGAGGTGGTAAAGGCTATCAGTGGGAAGCAGGTACGCGCATCCCATTTTTACTCAAAGCACCACAAATTGATAACCCAAAAAAAATAGTAGACACACCAGTAATGGGAGCCGATTTGTTTCCTACACTGTTAGAATTGGCAGGGATAGATAACCCAACCTTGGTGGATGGTAAAAGCCTAGTACCACTTCTAAAAGATGAAGGTTTTTCAGAGCGCGCGCTCTATTGGCATTACCCTCATTATGGAAACCAAGGAGGAGATCCCAGTGCCATCATCCGAAAAGGAAACTGGAAATTGATACATTATTTTGAAGACGAAACAAACGAATTGTATGACCTTAGTTCAGATGTAGGAGAAACAAACAATATTTTTAATCAATTTCCACATGAGGGAATGGCACTAAAAAATGAATTAGAAAGCTGGCTCAGCTCAACAAAAGCCTTGATTCCTAAAATAGATCCTCTTCATAATGAAAAAGAGGAAATAGAATGGCTCTTAGAGCACAGACAAAAAATGAAATTAAAGGTTGAAAAACGTCGGGCGTTTCAACTTGATCCAAATTATCTTCCGAATGAGGATTGGTGGGGAAGCACTATTGACTAATTGGATTTAAAATGTAGGTCCGCAAACTTAATGTATTGCTCCCAGTCGAAGTTCGTAACATCGTGTTTTCCGTCTCTCAAGTGATACCCAACAGTTCCGTGAAAAGGGGTATTGATAAGTGGCATTTCCTCTGTTTCAATTCCTTTTTTTTCGTAGAGTTTATAAATCTGAGAGGCTTCCTTAGCAGCCAAAAACTCCCCTCTAGGATCTGCCCATGCATCTTTGCTTGCGCTGGCTACATATACAGGTCTTGGGGCAATAAGTGCAATGAGCATGTGTTGATCAACCTCCAATGCAGCTTCATTATCATTAAATTTGTGGAAGTTTTTAGCAAACCAATGGGGATAATTGGTATTAATGTCTGAAACCTTTTCACCAAATCTTCTTCTTGAGAGTGCTGCTCCACCACATCCTGAGTTATTAGAAATAACAATGCTAAAGCGCTGGTCATTTGCCCCGGCCCATAAAGCAGTTTTTCCCAAACGAGAATGCCCAAACAGTATTACTTTTTTATGATCTACTAATGCCTCCGTTTCCAAAAAATCCATTATCCTAGACAGCCCCCACGCCCAAGCCGACAATGAACCCCATT
>JBMTKF010000027.1:0-28770 GCA_049439205.1 Flavobacteriaceae bacterium
ATATTTATTTTCCGATACAGAATTTACTAAAGATATTGCCTAATAATTCGTCATTGGTAATTTCCCCTGAAATTTCACCAAGAAAATGTATAGCCTCATTGATGTGAACACTTATCAAATCACCACTCAACTCATTTTTCAAACCATCTTTAATGTTTATAATTGCTCCCAATGCATTTTGTAGAGCCTGATAATGCCTTGCGTTAGAGATGACTATATCTCCCTGAACAGCAATCTTGTTGATTTGGTCGTAAAGCATTATTTTTAATTGCTCGATTGAACTGGATTCGAAGGTAGAAATGCTGCAAAATGCGTCAAATGGGATGTTGGATGACTCATCTTGTAGAGCTTTTTTTAATGACAACTTCTTTGGTCTACGAATTAAGTCGATTTTATTCTCTACCAATATCACTTTCAGTCCTTCTCTTTTAAATTCATTCAATGCTGCTTTAATCTCATATACTGAGGCGTCATTAGTATCAAAAAGATAGATTAATACTTTGGCTAAATCTACTTTTTCTTTTGCTTTTGCGACTCCCAGTGCCTCTATTTGATCTTTTGTCTCACGTAAACCTGCAGTATCCATAAACCTAAATTCTATACCCGATATGGTAACAGTATCTTCTATTGTGTCTCTTGTTGTGCCTGGAATTTCAGATACTATTGCCCGGTCCTCTTTTAGAAGGGCATTGAGTAAAGAAGATTTACCTGCATTAGGTTTACCTATTATGGCTACAGGAACTCCTTTTTTGATTACACTGCCATATTGAAAGGAATCCAGAAGTGCTTTAATTTTTGATTGTAGAGAATCAATTAAATTATTTAGCGCGACTCGATCCGCAAAAGCTACGTCTTCTTCAGCAAAATCCAATTCTAAGGTAATCAATGATGCAAAATCCAAAAGTTTTTGCCTTAATTGGGAAATTTCATAAGTATATCCCCCTCGCATTTGATTAATGGCTATTTCGTGGGCAGATTTGGATTCGGATGCAATCAAGTCGGCTACTGCCTCTGCCTGACTCAAATCCATCTTTTTATTCAAAAAAGCCCTTAGAGTAAATTCTCCTGGTTTTGCTGGCTGTGCTCCTTTAGAAATTAAGAGTTGTAAAATAGTCTCTTGTATATAGTTAGAACCGTGGCAGGAGATTTCAACTATATTTTCTCCTGTATAGGAGTGGGGGGCTTTAAAAACAGTTACCAGAACTTCGTCTAAGGTTGATCCATCTAGATGCAATGTTCCCAAATGTACCGTATTGCCTTTTTGTTCGGTAAGTTTTTTTTTGGATTTTGCTTTAAAACACATGGAAACCATTTTAATTGAGTCATCACCAGAGAGTCTGAATAAACAAATGGCTGAACTTCCAGCTGCTGAGGCTTTGGCAATAATGGTTCCTTGATTGTACATTATTTAAAATTAACTTGTTTATTTGTTTTGAAATAATTAATCAAATTTTAAATTCAATTGATAGTTCACGATATTACTCCAAGGTTCTCTTTTTTATTTTTTGTGTTACCGTTATTCTTTTTTTGTGCTTGCGGTGTTCGTAATTTTTCCATAAATTTTGTATTGAACTGTTTTCTTCAAGCTCTGGATTGGTCTCTACTATATTATATCCACGTTTATTAAATGTTTTTTGCATTTCATTAAATATTATGGCAGTAACCCCTTTGTTTTGATATTTTGGATGTACCCCAATAAGATAAAAAGAAGCCCTTGAGTTAAAATACAAAGCCTTAAATAGGTGGAAAAAACCAAAAGGGAACATTTTGCCATTTACTTTTTTTAATGCCCTTGTAAAAGAGGGCATGGTAATACAAAAAGCAACCAATTCATCATTCTTGTCAGCTATACATTTGATAAACTCAGGATGGATATAACGAAAATATTTTTCTTTATACTGTTTTATTTGTTCCGGTTGGATGGGCACAAAAGTTTGAAGTTTACCGTATGTTTCTTTTAATAAATTAAACATTTTTTCAATGTATGGAATGATCTGCTTTTTGGATCTAAAATCTAAAGTTTTCAATTCATAACGTTTTAACATTAAGTCAGAAAATTTTTTAATTTTTTCAGGAGATTTATCAAAAGAGCTTAAGGTGATCTCATATTCAACCCAAACTGCAAGATTCTTATATCCTAGTTGTTTGAAATGTTCATGGTAATATGGTGCATTATACCATGTGATCATTGTATTACATTCCTCAAAACCTTCAACAAGCATTCCAGCTTTGTCCATATTGGAAAAGCCAACAGGTCCCTCTATGAATTCCATTCCATTTTCAAGCCCGATGAGATGTACTTTTTGCATTAAGGCACTCGTAACTTTTACATCATCTATGACATCAAACCAGCCAAATCGAACTTTTTTCTTTTTCAGTTTATTTACCTCAATCCAGTTAATCATTACTGCAATTCTCCCAACAACTTCACCATTTTTGTAGGCCAAAAAATAATTAGCTTTTGCATATTTGAAAATGGGATTTTTTGATTGATCCAAAACATCAATTTCCTCTTCAATAATGGGAGGAGTCCAATAAGGATTCTCATTATAAAGCTTAAATGGAAAATTAACAAAACTCTTTAAATCTTTCCTGCTTACGATTTCAACAATATCAATTATTTCTTGATTCATGATATTATATTCTTTTGGCTTTACGAGCTCTTTTTCTCTCAGCTTTGCTGTTTTTCTTCATGGTTTTTTTTAGTTCTTTTTCCTCCTTCTTTGATTCTTTGTATTGTATCTCCTCAGCACTTATAAAATCTTTATGGAAATTCAACCGATACGAAACACCTAAATTAACAAATAGGCTACTGGGACGTATATGGGTATTAACCCCAAATGAACTTTCAATCTGTATGTTATCTGACAAGAGGTAAGCAGCTCCGGTTCTAAAAATTTGATCATTGTAACGCATGCTGAAAAACCCCTCGTTTTCAAGATATACAGACCATGATGGATGGAAAGTGTGTGTGAGGGTAAGGATATAACTTTTGACTGTCTGTTCGGTCAAAAATCGATCATAGATCCAGTTGGTTACAATAACCCAAGTTCCTAAAAAATGGGATTGAGTCGCCAAGACTGCGCGAAGAGAGAAAAAGGGCTCTTGATTTGTTTGTATACTTAAATTTTGAAAGAAAATTGGCCGATAAAGCGCATCAAAAACATCTCCAAATGGATAGGGATGATTTTTACCAAAAATGAAATTACCTCCTGCAGTCATTGAAACTGCTGGAATCATATGTTTCAGTTTAAATCCGTTGTTAGCTTTCCAGCTATAAAAATCTACTTTTGTTTCCTTTTTAAAGGGATCATAAATTAAAAATTTAGCTCCCAAAAAATTCTGAAGGAATCCTTTTCTTTTGTAAAGTATATATTGATTTGGTATTTTGTTAGTCAATCGGTCAAACATGTAAGAACCTTGGTAGGTTAACTCCAAACGCTCTGATAAAAAACCCCATCGAGCAGAAAGGAATAGAATAGTCCCATCAATACTAGAGTAATTGTATCCCTCGTGCTTGTATTTTCTATATTCAAAACCGCCTTCAAACTGTATAATCCCTTTTCCTACAGCAAAAGCACCTATAGAAGCACCGGGTCGGTTAGAATTTATCTGGTCGGTGTATTGGGCATGAATCAAGGCAGTTGAAAATATAAACAAGAGCACAAATCGATTCAGCATTTAGTTTTTTTTGCAAGATAAATCTAATTTTATTTCCGACGCTTAGGCTCTTTTAAAAAGATCAGAATAGTCATAAGATTTAATTACTTTTGAAGCATAAACTTATCTAATTATTTTGGCTGGGCTGCTTAAGTTTTTTTTGATTTTGACTTTTTTCTTCTATTTTATCAGGCTGATTATTCCATTTGTTCTTAAATATTTAATTAATAGACTATCCAAAAAAATGCAACATTTTGATGCTGATCATTTTTCTTCTATTTCCAAAAAAGAGTCCAAAACACCAGATGAAGAAATGGGTGAATACATATATTATGAAGAAATTGATTGAGCAGGTTTTCAGTAAACATAATTTTAAACATCTTACCATCCTATTTGGTTTTGGTTTGTTCTCAGTATTATTCTTCTATCCGGTTTTGACAGGTAAAAAAATGATTCAATCAGATATCAGACAATACACCGGTATGTCAAGACAAATCCAGGAGTACCGACAAAACAATAATGAAGAAATTTATTGGATTGACAATGCTTTTGGTGGCATGCCTACCTATCAATTGGGAGCCCGTTATCCTTATGATTTTTTAACACCTATTCACCAATTTTTTCAGTTGATTCCTCAACCTGCTGAAATTTTGTTTTTGTATCTCTTGATGGCTTACCTTTTTTTATTGATCATCAAAATGCCTATTCCTGTAGCTATTTTTGGAGCATTTGCTTATGGACTTTCAACATATTTATTGATTATATTACAGGTTGGTCACAATACAAAAGCTCAAGCATTGGCTTATATGCCATTGGTAATTGGAGGAATGTATATGATCCTTGACGATCAGCGCATCAAAGGTTTTGTACTAACCGTTATTGCATTATCTATGCAAATACGAGCCAATCATTACCAAATTACTTACTATATGCTTCTGTTGATGTTTGTCATTGGAATTGTTTATGGAATCCGTGCAATTAAAATAGGTGAACATAAAAACTTTTTACATCAATTCTTAATCCTTACAGGAGCAGGACTATTATCCTTAGGACTCAATGCACCCCCTTTATTAGCTACTGCAGAGTATTCGCAATTCAGTACACGTGGAAAAAGTGAGTTGAATCAAAACTCCGACGGTAGTCTTAAAGATAATACAGGTGGGCTTAGTACTGATTATATCACACAGTTCAGTTATGGTATTTTTGAAAGTTTTAATCTTTTAGCTCCTAGAATTCAGGGGGGAGGTTCTTCAGAAAATTTAGGGGAGAACTCAGAACTTTATGACTTTTTAATCCAAAATGGACTGCCTCGGTCTCAAGCTAAGAGTTTTGTTTCCAATGTACCCACTTATTGGGGAAGTCAGCCCATACTGGAAGCCCCGGCATATGTGGGGGTTACAGTAGCTTTTATGGCTTTTTTAACCTTGTTTATCGTGAAAGGTCCGCTACGAAATGGATTATTAGCAGGAATAATCTTGTCATTACTCCTCTCGTGGGGAAAAAATTTTTCTTTACTGACAGATATTTTTATTGACTATTTTCCATTATACAATAAATTCAGAGCTGTCAGTTCCATTCAAGTTATTTTAGAATTTTGTATTCCTGTCTTGGCTTCTTTGGGTCTTTATCGTTTTTTTCAAAAACCAAATGGAGTGGAGTTCAGAAAAATATTAAAGCCCTCAATCGGATTTATTATTGTCATTTTGATAATCCTTATATCCAAAAGTTTTTTTAGCTTTTCCGGAGTTGTTGACACTTACCTAAGAGAGGCCTATGGTCCTGTTTTAATGGATCAAATTATTAAAGCTCGTAAGTCAATTTTTAATTATGATTTGATCAGAGCAATTATTTACTGTTTGTTAGTATGCGCTGTTATGTATTATTTCACTAAAGGAAAAATTTCCAAGAATTTTTCTGTAATGGCTTTGATTTGCTTGATGCTGATTGATTTAATTGGGATTTCTCAACGTTACATAGACAGAGACCTATTTGTTAGCCCCCGACAAATAAAAAATCTTTTTGTTTTAAAAAATGGAGACCAACTTATCCAAAGAGATACCGGCCGTTTTAGAGTATATGAACCGGGACTAAAACTCTCCGGAGCTAGAACTTCATTTTTTCACAACGCCATCGGAGGGTATCATGGAGCCAAGCCGAGAAGGTTTGAGGAACTCTATGAATACTTTAGCGCACATCAAATAAGCGGCGTGATGGACATGCTCAATGTAAAGTACCTCGTGATTCAAGAAAATAACGAACAAAAAATAATTGAAAATCCAAATGTTTTGGGAATGGCATGGGCGGTAGATTCCCTATTGATAGCAGATACTGCAGATAAGCTACTAGAATCGATGAAAAGTATTGATTTTTCTAGACAAGCCGTTGTGCTAAAATCAGAGTTACCTGATGGATTGGGTATTAAATTCGATTCAAAGCAGTTAAATAAAATTGAATTAGTAAAAAGTCATCCTGCCAATCTAGTGTACGATTTTGAAGCTAGTGAAGACCAGCTGTTGGTCTTTTCTGAAATGTACTATCCGCATGGTTGGTCTGTTGCCATTGATGATCAAAACGCAGCCGTTTTTCCTGTTAACTATGTGCTGAGAGGTTTGAGAGTACCATCTGGAAAACATACCATCGAATTTACTTTTGATCCTCCCGTGATTAGAAGGGGTAAATTGATAAGACTTACAAGCCTATTTATATTTATTTCAGTGCTATCCTATTTCGGATATCAAATATTTAAACAAAAATCTAATTAACTTATGCTTCAATGGGGATTATAGCCAAACAATCATTCTACAACAGCATCAGTATTTCATTTGCATTTCTCATAGGGGCGATCAATACGGTGTATCTCTATCCTACCCATTTAGGAAGTGCACTACAGGGCCTGGTCGTTGCACTTTTAGCTTTATCTAATCTTGTTCAGCCTCTTATTTCCTTTGGTGTTCAACATGCTGTTATCAAATTTTACAGCAGTTGTATTACTAAAGAAGAAAAAGATAAACTATTAAGTCTCTCACTTTTTATTCCCCTTCTTATTTTTATTATACTTTTGATCCTTAGCTTTCTTTTTCATCAACCAATTATTGATTTTATCGCTTCCGAGAATGAAGAAATCGGTAAATATGCGTATTTGATTTTGGCCATTGCCTTTTCCACTGCTTTATTTGAGGTATTTTATAATTGGCTCAGGATACAATTGTATTCTGTTTTCGGTAATTTTCTTAAGGAGTTCTATCCCAGGGCTTTGATTTTTACTCTATTGTTGATTTATGCATTTAGAGGTCTAGATTTCGATGGATTTATCATTGCTTTAATTCTGGGATATTATCTTAGATTGTTTTTAGTAGTAGTCTACAGTCTTGTCAAATACACTCCTAAATTTTCTTTTTCTCTTCCATATCAATTCATATCTATTTTGCGATACAGCCTTTTGATTTTTATGTCGGGTTCTGCTGCAAGTTTGATACTGGATATTGACAAGTCAATGATCTCCAATATTTTAACTGTAGAAAATGTAGCATATTACAGTGTTGCTGTTTTTATTGCAGCCGTTATTGAATCCCCTGGTAGAGCCATGTTTCAAATTATAAGCCCTTTGGTGGCAAAAGCCATCAACAATAATGATTATATGACTTTAAAAAAGTTGTTGAAAAAAAGTGCAAACAATCTTTTGTTGATCTCAGGACTGCTATTTCTACTGATCAACTTGAATTTGAATGATTTTTATGCCTGGGTGAATTTGGGGGATGATTACAATGTGGGACTTGAAGTTGTACTCATCGTATCTCTGGGTAAATTATTAACAATGTCAATGGGCTGTTTGAATAACATCATTACCAATTCGAAATATTACGTCTATGTTTTTTGGTTTTCGATAATCTCTGCTTTATTAGCAGTTGTTCTTAACCTATATCTTATTCAATGGTATGGGATTATTGGAGTGGCATATGCAACACTAATGGTCATTATACTGATTAATTTTTTAAAAATTCTATTAGTGCAAAATAGATTTAGGATTAATCCCTACGGCAAAAAAACCTTTCTTACCCTTGGAGTTGTTTTTTTTCTTTATTGGATCATTTCAAAGATCTCTTTTGATTACGACCCTTTTGTATCTCTTTTTTTAAGGTCAGCGTTCACCACTATTGCTTTTTCAGCTATCTCTTATTTACTCAACCTTACGAGAGATGTACAAAAGTTTATAAATAAAGTTTTACCAAAAATCAATGAAAGTTAGAGTCTCAGCTTTTTGGAAAGGTATCGACCTGTAAAAGAAGCTTTCACGCCTGCGACCTCTTCGGGAGTACCCATAGCAACTAGTGACCCCCCATTTTTTCCACCTTCTGGGCCTAAATCAATAAGTTGATCTGCGGATTTGATGAGATCCAAATGGTGTTCTACAACTATGACTGTATGGCCTTTTTCGATCAAAGCATTCAAAGAAAGAAGTAATTTTTTAATGTCATGTAAATGAAGTCCGGTGGTGGGTTCATCAAAAATAAAAACAATCTTATCGTGAGTTATTCCCCGGCCAATAAATGAGGCCAATTTTATTCTCTGAGCTTCTCCTCCTGATAGGGTAGTTGAGGGCTGACCTAATGCTACATATCCCAAACCTACCTCCTGAAGGGGTTTTAGTTTTTGAATCATTTTGGTTTGATTTTCCTTTTCAAAGAAATCAATGGCATCATCCACACTCATTTCTAATAATTGATCCAATGACAATCCTCGAAACTCAACTTCCAAAATCTCTTTTTTAAAACGTTTTCCCTTACAGTGTTCACATTGTAAAACAACATCGGCCATGAATTGCATTTCTATTGTGGTATTTCCATCTCCTTTACAATGATCACAGCGTCCACCGTCTACATTAAAGGAAAAATGTTTGGCTTGATATCCACGGGTTTTAGCCAAAGGTTGTCTAGCAAATAAACTTCTAATGTCGTCATAGGCTTTAATGTATGTTACGGGATTAGATCTAGATGATCTTCCAATGGGGTTTTGATCAACAAACTCTACACTGCTTATTTTTGCAAACGGAGCATTGATGGAGTCGAATTGTCCGGGTTTGTTATTAAAAACACCTTTTTTTTGTTGTAAAGCTGGATAAAGTATTTTTTTTACCAAAGTTGATTTTCCACTACCCGATACCCCCGTTACAACGGTCATACACCCTAAGGGGAAGTTTACATCAATGTTTTTTAAGTTATTCTCTCTATTGCCAATCAAAGAAATTTTATGCTTACTTTTCCTCCTGCGTGAGGGAATGGGTATTGACATTTCGTTGCGCAGATATTTAGCTGTCAGACTTTCTGATAGACTGATTTCTTTTAAACTCCCTTCCGCAACAATCTGTCCTCCGTATGTACCGGCTCCAGGGCCCATATCAATGATTTTGTCAGCCGAATTCATGATTTCCTCATCATGTTCTACTATTATAACAGTATTACCAATATCTTTAAGTTTTTTTAAGACCTTAATAAGGAGTTCATTGTCGCGAGAGTGAAGTCCGATGGAGGGTTCGTCCAGTATGTACATTGAACCAACCAAAGCACTGCCAAGGGAGGTTGCCAAATTTATCCTTTGGGATTCTCCACCTGAAAGGGTATTGGATTTTCGGTTTAGGTAGAGGTATCCCAACCCTAGGTCTTGAATAAATTTAATTCTTGATTTAATCTCTCTAAGTATACGATCAGACAAACTTCTTTCATATTTATCCAGCTTGAGTTGATCAAAAAATACCCCCAATTCAATAATAGGAAGATTAAGTAGTTTAGCTAATGTAGCCCCTCCTATTTTCACGTTATTAGTCTCTTTTCTAAGTCGGGAACCGTTGCATTCGCAACAAGCCGTTTTCCCTCTATAGCGTGAGAGTAGTACTCGGTTTTGTATTTTGTAATTTTTCGCTTCTATTTTTTCAAAAAACTTATGGATCCCTATAAAGTAAGAATTTCCCTCCCAGAGCGTTGAAATGTCTTTTTCACTAAGTTGATGGTAGGGTTTGTGAATCGGGAAATCAAATTTGTAGGCATTATCGATAAGTTGTTTGTAAAACTTGCGCATGCCTGTGCCTCTCCAGGGAGCAATGGCCTCATCATAAATGGAAAGGCTGGTATTTGGAACTACCAATTCACTATCAATTCCAATTATATCTCCAAATCCCTCACATTTTTTACATGCCCCAAAAGGATTATTAAAACTAAAAAAATGAAGATTTGGGGAAACAAAAGTCATTCCATCCAATTCAAAACGGCTGGAAAAAGATATACTCCTTTTTTGATCCAATGACCAAAGAGAACAAGTCCCTTTCCCTTCATAAAAGGCAATTTCAACAGCATCGGCAACTCGCTGATAGAAATCTTCATCTTTCCTAACGATGATTCGATCTACTACAAGATCATATTTTTTTTGAGGAGCTTCATTAAGCCCTTCAATACGCAGTACTTCCCCCTTGACAAAAATTCTTGCAAAACCCTGTTGTTTCAATATACCCAATCGATCATTTTTGACTTCAGTATCATTATCTATAGGGGATAGGAGAAGGAGTTTATCTCCCTCTTTAAAATCATTTTTAATACTGTCCAAAACGTCTTTGACAGTGTCGTTTTTTACCTGTTTTCCAGAAATGGGGGAGAAGGTTTTTCCAATTCTGGCATATAGTAGTTTTAAATAATCATAGATCTCTGTTTTGGTTCCAACCGTAGAACGGGGATTGGAAGAAGAAACTTTTTGCTCAACAGCAATAGCTGGTGCAATGCCTTTAATTTCATCTACCTTTGGTTTACTAAGTTTTCCCATGAATTGCCTTGCATAGGAGGATAGGCTTTCTACATATCGGCGTTGTCCTTCTGCATAAAGGGTGTCAAAAACTAAAGAGGATTTCCCAGACCCTGACAGCCCAGTAACCACAGTCATTTTATTTCTAGGGAATACAGCATCAATCTTTTTAAGATTATGGAGCTGAGCTCCCTTTATGATGATGTGTTTTTTGGTGTCTAAATCAAGAATTTTACCCATCGAAAAATAAATTTTCAAAATTACAACTATTCTAGGCAAACCATCCAAATCCTGAATCAAAAACATAAGTTTTTAGACTTTTTTATATTATATTTTATAATATGAAATGTTTATTCGTTTGATTTTCTTAAAAATATGACTATATTTGCTTTAAATATAGATGCCTATAGCACAAAACTACTTTTTAAATTTTTTGTTTATAGCAGCCTAGCTGAAAAAAGTAGTTTATGCAAACCTTCAACACATTTACTAATACTGACGCTGAATTGGTTAGTTCCTATGTCTCAGGAGATGAAAGATCTTTAGAGATATTGATTAATAATCATAAGTCAAAGATTTATAACTTTATTTACTCAAAAGTTATGGACCGAGATATTGCTGAAGATATTTTCCAAGAAACCTTTATCAAAGTCATAAAAACTCTGAAAAATGGTGTTTACAATGAAAAAGGAAAGTTTCTTTCCTGGGTGATGCGGATTTCACACAACTTGATTATAGATCATTTCAGAAAATCTAATCGTATGCCTAAATTTGAAGCCAGTGATGATTACGACGTTTTTCAATTCATCACTGACACGTCTCCTAATGTAGAGAGTAATTTGATTAAAGATCAAGTGGTAAACGATTTACAAAATCTTATAACCGAACTTCCTGATGATCAAAAAGAAGTTTTGGACATGCGATTGTACAGAGATATGAGTTTTAAAGAAATTGCTGAAATTACAGGAGTTAGTATCAATACTGCTTTAGGTAGGATGAGATACGCTATCATTAATTTAAGAAAAATGATTGACGATAATCAAATTCTTCTGACCCACTAAACAATTTTCTGTTTATTTTTCCGTTATTAAGGTAAATGCCATTTTATGGAGCAAAATTACCTTAAAAAAAACAATACTGTAAAAGGACCACGCCCAATAGTAATTCGGCGAATCTTGACTTTTTCCAAATACTACAATCTGAATAAAAAAGAAACTAAAAGCACGGAGAGAACAGATTAACAACTAGGTTTTTATCTGTTTCTTAAGTATTGATTTTCGGCCAATAGTAATGGTGATTCTATCATTTTCAATATTCCAACCCCTAGCGGGACAATACTCTCTACCGTACCAAATAATTTGTAGATGTAGGTCATTCCACTTCTTTTTCGGAAAAAGACGTTTGGCATCACGTTCTGTTTGAACGACACTTTTCCCGTTTGATAGCCCCCACCTATACATCAATCTGTGAATATGGGTATCGACAGGGAAAGCGGGCACGTTAAATGCTTGTGACATTACTACACTGGCTGTTTTATGCCCAACGGCTGGAAGTTCTTCCAAAGCTTCAAAACTCTTTGGAACTTTACCCCCGTACTTATCAATCAATATATGCGACAATCCGTGTATGCCTTTGGATTTCATTGGGGATAGTCCTACAGGTTTTATAATTTCTCTTATTTCCTCAACACTCAATTTGATCATTTGCTCCGGGGTATCCGCTATTTTAAACAATAGCGGTGTAATTTGATTGACCCTTACATCTGTGCTTTGAGCCGATAACAAGACTGCTATGAGCAAGGTGTAGGGATCTTTGTGATCCAATGGAATTGGTATTTTGGGATACAACTTGTCCAACTCCTTCATTACAAACGAAACCTTTTCCTTTTTAGTCATTGAGATTTTTTGTTATTTAGATTCCAAAATAAAAAATTAATATGAATACATTACAACCGGGAGATACCGTTCCTTCATTTACCACTGTTGACCAAGATGAAAAGACTGTCAGTTCATCTGATCTGACGGGAAAAAAAAGTATCGTATTTTTTTATCCAAGGGCCAATACACCTGGATGTACGTTAGAAGCGTGTAATCTTAGGGATAATTATAAAGTTTTGCAGGACAAGGGCTACCATTTGTTTGGAGTGAGTGCTGACGCACCTAAAAAACAAAAAAACTTCGCGCTAAAGTATGAATTGCCCTTTCCATTACTTGCAGATGAGGATAAATCTGTAATCCATGCTTTTGGGGTATGGGGCCCCAAAAAATTTCAAGGTAAAGAATATGATGGTATTCACAGAACAACTTTTTTGATTGATGAGAGTGGTATCGTCGAAAGAGTGATCAGTAAAGTAAAAACCAAAGACCACGCAGCGCAAATATTGGAGGAAATTTAGGCTTTGATCTTTTTTTCTTTCCACCCAAACATTTGATTCTTCATGATCATCTCCGCGATCCCCTCAGGTAGCTGATCATTCCAACCATCTTTACCTTCTTTAATTTTAGAGAGTATTTCTCTAGAAAATATTGAAAGGTATTTACTTTCGTAGTCAAAAATATCAACCACCTTTCCATTGTATTTAAAAAATTTATAAAAATCTTTCATTCTAGGGTGGAGTTTCAGATTATTAGAGTTAACGATTTCTCCAGTCTCAGGATTTTTCATCGGATAAAGGTATACTTTAAGGTTATTGTGAAACATTTTTCCAAAAGCCTCCAAAATTCCACCTTTTACTTCTTTGTAGTATTGTTCATCAAAAATTTCAACAAAATTGCTAACTCCCATAGTCAAACCAATTTGTTTTTTGGTATATTCAGAAAGATAGTCTACCATTTTATAGTATTCTTTAAAATCTGATATCATTACTGTGTGTCCTAATGAACACAATAGTTTGGCACGATCCATGAAATCTGACTCGTCTATTTCGCCTTGAGAAGTAAGATTAGAAAGGGTGATTTCAAAAATCACTTCTGTTTTTTTCTCATCAACATTTTGTTCTTTGATAAAAATATCAAAAGATTTTCTAAACATGTCAATATTTACCTTCGTAACGGGTCTAAAACTTCCCCTCAATACCAATATATTTTTTTTGTATAGCACCCGAGCAGGAAGTACATTGTTTCCCTCGGGATTAAACATTACAGCATCTGTCATGTCATTTTTGAGAAGTAGTAAACTCAATAGACGGTTATCAATCCCTTTGAAAACAGGACCGGAAAAATTGATAGTGTCAATTTCAATAGCTGTACTATCAATGTGGTCGTAGAGGTGTTTGATTATTTTTTTAGGTTCATCATGATTGTAAAATGCACCGTAAACCAAATTAACACCCATAACTCCAACAGCTTCCTGTTGAAGTCTTGCTTCGCTTTGGTGGAATCGAAGGTGTATTAAAATTTCATTAAAAGGTTGCTCTGGAGCAATTTGGTATCTAATACCCATCCAACCATGTCCTTTATATTTCTTGGCAAAATCTATGGTGGCAACTGTATTGGCGAAAGCAAAAAACATTTTATCGGGATGATTAGCCCTTGGAATTCTCGTCTCAAGAAGCATTATTTCCCTCTCCAGCATCTTGTGAAGTCTTGTTTCGGTGACATATCTTCCGTCATCTTCTTCACCATAGATGGTATCACTAAAGTTTTTGTCGTATGCACTAATTGTTTTGGCAATTGTTCCAGAAGCACCTCCCACCCTGAAAAAATGTCGTGCCACTTCTTGACCTGCACCAATTTCGGCAAAAGTGCCGTAAATGCTGTCATTTAAATTTATTTTTAAAGCTTTTCTTTCGATGGAGGGCCGCTTTTCAAATTCTTTGTCTCCTGGAAGGATAATTGGCATGCTATAATAGTATTATATAAAATTACAAAGTTTGTTTCATATCTCCTTAAATATTTACTTTTGAATTTACTATTATGATCAAAATAACTTTTCTTGGCACAGGAACCTCCCAGGGTATCCCTGTTATTGGAAGTCAACATCCTGTTTGTTTAAGTGAAAACCCCAGAGACAAGAGATTGCGCTCTTCCGTTTTGATTCAATGGGAAAACCAAAACTATGTAATAGATTGTGGGCCTGATTTTCGTCAACAAATGTTAAGGTCTGGTTGTCAACATTTAGACGGTATTTTATTTACACACGAACACGCAGATCACACTTCAGGAATTGATGATATCAGACCCTTTTTTTTTAAACAAGGTGAAATACCAATCTATGCGATAGATAGGGTAGTGACAGATCTAACACGCCGTTTCTCTTATATTTTTCAAACCGATGATAAATATCCAGGAACACCTTCCGTCAAAATCCATACCATCAAAAAAAATACTACATTTTTGTTAGGGGGTAAGCGAGTGGTTCCAATAGAAGTAATGCATAATCAGCTTCCAGTGATGGGTTTTAGAATTGATAACTTTTCTTATTTGACAGACGTTAAGAGGATTAAAAAAGATCAATTATATAAGCTTAAAGATTGTGATGTTTTGGTACTTAATGCACTCAGAATTGAACCTCACCAGAGCCATTTAAATTTGGAGGAAGCACTAAAAATGATTGATCTTTTGGAACCCAAACACACTTATTTAACCCACATCTCCCATTTATTGGGCTTTCATGAAGAACTTTCAAAACAACTACCTAAAAATGTGTTTTTGGCTTATGATAACCTTAAGATTCAATCGATTTGACCCATTTAAAACCCACTATTCTTTAGAGATTAAAACTCTGAATGACTGCTTATCTAACAATTAACCAAATTTCATACCGATGAAAAAAAACATTTTACTCTATCTTTTTCTATTTACTGCTTTGATTCTTATTTTTCAATTAGTTAACTCGAAAAAAGTATTTGATGATTTAAATGGAAAATGGACAGAGATAAAAGTTTTAAATGAAAAATTAAAAGACACAATATCTAAGCTTCAGCTTCGACTGGATGAGCAAAATGATTTTAATTTGGAGGGAAATGAATATGCCTTAAGAAATTTTGAAAACCAAAACATTAATAATGTTGCCATTCATGTAAAAGATGAGCTTTATAAAATCAATTCGAATCGAAAAAAAAAGGACTTGATCCCATATACTGAAATGGACCGTACTTTTCTTATCAACAAAGTGAAGGTACTCAATCACCGGTGGGTAGTAGCAAATTTTTCAGATGGCGCCCAATGGGGAGAAATATTTTTGACTTATCAAATTGACAAAAACGGAGGGCTAGATTTTGAATTAAAAGAACATTTTCTCTACTCTAATCCAGATTAGTTTTTGATAGCCATTGCAGTAAATCTCTAAAATTTTCGGGTGACACATTGTGACCATCGGGATAGGAGTTAAAGGTTAGTTGAGGATTTTTTTTATTCAGTTCGTTAATGCTTGATACTGCCCAATCGTAGGGGACTGTGGGGTCACTAGTACCATGAGAAGCATAAGCTAAAATATTTTGATATTCTTGCAAGGGTTTTTCCAAAAGTTGAGTATTGATGTAACCACTCATACAAACAGCTCTTCTAAATCGATTGGGTTGATCCAACAATAGGGACCAACTCAGTATTGCTCCTTGACTAAAACCAATTAAGCCAATGTCTTTGGGTTTTAAATTGTATTGATTTATAAAATATTCTAACTGCTTACTAATGTCCAAGAGGGATTTTTTAGCTTCTTTGAGATCAGACCATTTGTCTTGTTCTGCATCAAAATGGATTGAATACCATGCTTTTCCTCCGAAAGGGGTATCCAAAGGGGCTTCGAGAGAAATAATAGTAAGATGATTCGGTAAATAGTCTGCAAAGGAAAAAAGATCATTGGCATCACTTCCATAGCCATGAAGAAGTATGATACAAGGATGGGGAGCACCACCTTCAGATGCTCTTCTGATCTTATAGGATAACATAACCATTAATTATTTAGAGTAAGTATACCATTGTTATAAGTACCTAAAACTTTTCCTTGCAGTTCTATGCCTAGATATGGACTATTTTTTGAGGTCGATCTTAAATCTTCCTCTTTTAGGTGATATGATTTTTCAGGATTGAAGAGGGTTAAATCAGCTGTTGATCCAATATTAATAGTAGGTTTAGGGATTTCAAAATACTCCACACCACGGGTCAAGAAACTGATAACTTGATCCAGCGGGAAAATTTTGCATAGTATGCCAAAACAACTTTCAAGTCCCAAACTCCCAGCTAACGCATTCTCAAATTCTAGTTTTTTGTATTCGATATTAATCGGCTCATGCATGCTACTGACCATATCAATACTGCCATCCAACAGCCCTGCCCTGAGGGCTTGCTGATCTTCTTTGGATCGAATTGGAGGAAATACCTTAAAATTAGTATCAAAATTTTCCAATTCTCTATCTTCAAATATCAATTGTGGTAAACCCACACTGCAACTTACTTTTAACCCTTGTTTTTTTGATTCTCTTATTAAATTCAATCCTGCTTCCGTACTGATGTTTGGCAGATGTAGTTTTCCCCCCGCATATTTTAAAATTTCAAGATCTCTTGCAATTCGGACCGTCTCGGCCATTGAAGGTATTCCAGGTAATCCTATTCGAGTGCTGGTGATACCCTCATGCATAACTCCCTTGTCTGCAAGTTCATTGTCTAGGGGATGTGAGATTACTATTCCACCAAAACTTTGACAATACTGTAAAGCTATTTTAAGCAAGTTTGCTTTATTTATTGCACTTTTATGATCTCCAAAAGCAACAGCTCCTTCGCAGTACATATCATATAGTGAGGCCATTTGATCTCCTTCGGATTTAACTGTCAGTGCTCCTATGGGGTAGAGTCTTGTTGTTGATCCTTGGGTCATTTTGATCAAATGCCCTATAATAGATCTAGAATCGGGAATGGGGTAAGTATTTGAATTCAGTAATATTTTAGTGAAACCCGACCTTGCAGCTACTTCCAAACCATTTGAAAGTGTTTCTCTTTCTTCATATCCCGGCTCGCCAAAAGAAATACAACTGTCGAACCAACCACAAGAAACGTGAAGGTTTTCAAAGGTAAATTCTTGAGTATCATTATCCGATTTGATTTTTTTGGCAATTTTGGTAATGACCCCCGAACTTATTAGAATGTCTTGATTAGAAGAATGAAAAGGACTTTGAGGGTTAAGAATTGTAGCATTTTTTAGAAGTATCTTCATTAAGAAGTAGCTATAATACAAAAGTATAAAATCGAACTTAAAAAAAGCTTTTTCAACCCTCTATATTGTGTTAAAATTTTTCGAATGCCCCCAATCCAAATAATGCAAAGTCATACTTAACAGGGTCATAAGAATTAAGTTTTCTAAGCTTAATATCCAGTTCCTTTAAGGCCTTCGCATCATTTTGTTTTCTAACTAATATTCCAAGTTTTCTTGCTACGTTTCCACTATGAACGTCCAAGGGAATTGATAAAGTTGAAGGTGATATATTTTTCCATATACCAAAATCAACCCCTCTTTCACTGGATCTCACCATCCAGCGCAAAAACATATTAATTCTCTTGGCGGCTGAGCCTTTAAGAGGATCAGATATGTGTTTTTTTGTTCTTGCAGGATGTTCGAGTTCAAAAAAAGTTTTTTTAAACATATGAATTCTTTCTTGAAGATTAATTTTTCCAGTCGAAAATAGTTTTTCCAACCCACCGTGATTTACATATATATTTTTCAATGATTTTATAAAATATATCAAGTCTTGGTCTTTGAATGTTCTATGAACAAATCCATTAAAATTTTTCAAATCTTTTTCCTGATGATTAAGAATGTATTCATAGGGAGATTCCTCCATCATATTCATTATTCTTTTCGCACTTTTTAGAATACTGACGCGGGTTCCCCAAGCAATAATCGCACTTAGAAAAGCAGCAATTTCTATGTCTTCTTTTTTTGAAAATTGGTGGGGGATTTGAATGGGGTCGTGTGTTATAAATTCAATGGATTCATATTGTTGGGCTTTAAAATCCAGAAAAGACTGAAGTTGTTCTGTATTCATGGAACGATCTTCCCGTCTTTAAGGAAAATTTTTCGATCAGCCATATTGGCCAACTCATCATTATGTGTTACAATAACAAAGGTACAATTCATTTGATTCCTCAGTTTAAAAAAAATCTCATGAAGGGACGCCGCGCTCTGTGAGTCCAAATTACCACTTGGTTCGTCTGCAAAAATAATCTTTGGATCATTAATTAAAGAACGGGCCACAGCCACTCGCTGTTGTTCTCCACCAGATAATTGATTGGGTTTATGATGTATTCGATCAGAAAGGCCCATTTGATTAAGTAATTTTTTAGCTTTTTCCTTTATTTCTTTTGAGTCTTTTTTTCCAATAAATCCTGGCATACACACATTTTCTATTGCTGAAAATTCAGGGAGTAACTCATGAAATTGAAAAATAAAACCCAAATGCTGGTTTCTGAATGTAGCCATACGAGCTGGATTCATATTTTGTATAGATACCTCATTGATTTCTAAATTAGTATTCTTGAAGTCATCCACAGAGTCAAGAGTTCCAAGTATTTGTAATAGTGTTGTTTTACCCGCACCTGACGGACCTACTATTGCGACGATTTCTCCTGCATGGATCTTTAAATCAATTCCTTTAAGAACTTGCAAATCACCGTAACTCTTAAATAGATTATTGCAATAGATTGCTTTTTCCATAGTTTAAATTTACTTTTTTAATATTAGATACATTTAAACCATCCCTTGAAAATATATTTTGTTTAATCTTACTCATTTTTGTTTAATAAAATATTATATTTGATAAACAAAATAAAAAAGTGATTAAACAAGCATATTTTTCAGGTGGATGCTTTTGGTGTACCGAATCAATTTTTCAGAGAATTAAAGGCGTAGTTAAGGTCATTCCAGGTTATATGGGTGGTCATTTAAAAAATCCATCTTACAGTGAGGTTTGTAGTGGATATACAGGCCATGCAGAAACCATCAAAATATCTTTTGATCAGAGTTTGGTGACTTATGGTGAGCTTCTTGAAATCTTTTTTTTAACACATGATCCAACTACCACCAACCGACAGGGTAATGACGTTGGAACTCATTATCGCTCTGCTATTTTTTATAATAATCTGGAAGAAAAAATTCAAATTGAGCAATACATCCAAAAACTGCAAATTGAAGGTGTTTTTGAAGATCCTATTGTTACCGAAATCAATTCAGAGTGCCCTTTTTATGAGGCTGAAGTTGAACATCACGATTATTATAATCAAAATACAGAACAACCTTACTGTCAATTTGTAATTGCTCCAAAGATCAAAAAACTAAAATCAATTTTTAATCAATATACTATTTCATAATGAACGACAACTTTAACCTTGATACCCTACCTATAACCCATGAGATTAAATTTAACTTCTCGAAAATAATTAATCTTTTGGGCGAGGATACCCAAAGAGAAGGTCTTGAGAAAACCCCTATGCGGGCCGCAAAAGCCATGAAATTTCTTACAAAGGGTTATGAAGAGGATCCAAAACAAATTTTACAAAGTGCCATGTTTAGCGAAGATTACAATGAAATGGTAATTGTCAAAGACATTGAACTCTACTCACTTTGCGAACATCATATGTTGCCTTTTTTTGGCAAAGCACATGTTGCATATATCCCTAATGGTAAAATTGTAGGCTTGAGTAAAATCCCTAGGGTTATCGATGTATTTTCAAGAAGACTACAAGTTCAAGAGCGTTTGACAGAGCAGGTACTGGATTGTATCAACGAAACATTGGAGCCTGTCGGTGTGGGGGTTGTCATTGAGGCCTCACACATGTGTATGATGATGAGAGGAGTTCAAAAACAAAATTCTACAACTACCACCTCGGGTTTTAGGGGCTCTTTCAAGGAAACGGACACACGCAATGAGTTTTTAAAATTGATTAGCTCGAGCTTGAGCTAATCCTTATATTTGTTTTCGAAGAGGAATTTTAATCCCATTCTTTTCAAAATTTTTTTCTCAAATTCCCAAAAGAATTTAAATTGAAAAAAGACCGTTGCCACTAGGATGAGTAAAATCTGATAGATGGGAAACACGATCATTATCCTCAACAGGGTGTAAAGAACTTTTCCAAATGGAACTTCAACAAAATCCATAGGTTGAACACCCAAAAAATTTAGAAAAGGTGTGGCTAATTTAGCACTGGCTGAACCAGTGATTGCGAAAACGATAAAGATAACAACCAACTGAACATTAGAGCTAATACCCCATTTTTTTTTGAGACGCTTAATCATAGGATTTTACCCCAAAATTGATATAATTTGCTGTGCTAATTCAACACCAATTCTATCTTGCGCTTCTAAGGTAGCTGCTCCAATGTGAGGTGTCAAGGAAATTCTTGGATGCATTAATAATTTGATCTCAGGTTTGGGCTCGTTTTCAAAAGTATCCAGACAGGCAAAAGCCAATTTACTCTTGTCCAATGCATTTACCAATGCTACCTCATCGATGACACCTCCTCGGGCTGCATTGATGATCGCTGAGCCGTCTTTCATCATATTGAATTCTTTCGATCCTATGACATAGTCTTTTTGTGCGGGTACATGCAAGCTGATGAAATCAGATTGCTTCAAGACTTTTTCCATAGAGGTGGTTTTGATAGAAACCTCTATGGATTCTCCGTTAAATAAAGTTACTTTTATATCTGCAGTATCTATGTATTTGTCTGAGGAAACCACATTCATGCCTAATCCAAGTGCTATTTTGGCAACTTCCTGTCCAATTCTCCCAAAACCAATAATACCAAGTGTTTTACCTCTTAATTCTATTCCTCTTGCATAAGCTTTTTTCAGGTCTTTAAAATTTGATTCTCCTTCGAGAGGCATATTGCGATTCGAATCGTAAAGAAACCTTACACCACCAAAAAGGTGAGCAAATACCAACTCAGCTACAGAGGAAGAGGAAGCAGCAGGGGTATTGATTACACTCAATCCCTTTTCACGAGCATATTCTACATCGATATTGTCCATTCCTACACCTCCACGGCCAATTATTTTGAGACCCTTACAGGAGTCGATCAAATCTTTTCTTGCAGAAGTTGCGCTTCTTACCAGAAGAACAGTAATTTTATTGTCATTGATGTAATTTACCAATTGTTCTTGAGCGACATTGGTGGTGATAACCTCAAACCCGGCATTTGTTAATACCTTGATACCGGATTGAGAAATGCCATCATTAGCTAATATTTTCATTATTTATTAATTGGTTAGGCTTTTCTTTCAAACTCTTGCATACAGTCTACTAGAACTTGTATACTCTCAATAGGCATTGCGTTGTAGATGGAGGCGCGGTAGCCGCCCACGGAACGGTGCCCTTTGAGCCCACTGATGTTTGCTTCATCCCAAAGAGAGTCAAAAACCTCAGCATGCTGATCGTCTTTGAGGTTAAAAGTAGCATTCATATTACTTCGATCATCGGTATGGGCAAAACCATCGAATAACGGGTTTCGGTCGATCTCGTTATATATCAGGGCTGCTTTTTTATCATTTTGTAATCCTATACCTTCCAAACCTCCATTGTTGGAGATCCAACGTAAATTCAATAGAACGGTGTAGACCGCAAAGACAGGAGGGGTATTGAACATGCTTCCAGCATCGGCCTGAAGTTGATAGTTTAGCATGGAGGGAATGGTCCTACTCACTTTATTGAAGGAGGATTCTTTAATCACCACTAATGTCACACCGGAGGGTCCCATGTTTTTTTGGGCTCCTGCATAGAACAGGTCGAATTTCGAATAATCAAAAGGCCTTGAAAAAATATCAGAGCTCATATCAGCTACCAATGGTACTTGGGTAATTGGGAGTGATTTGTATTGGGTTCCAAAAATAGTATTATTGGTAGTCAGATGAAGATAATCCAGATCATTTGGAATACTAAATCCTTTCGGGATATAATTGAAATTGGTGTCTTTAGAGGAAGCAACCTCTAGAACCTCTCCTAATAGTTTTGCTTCTTTGATGGCTTTGGTAGACCATGTTCCCGAATTGACATAACCAGCTTTGTTTTCCAACAAATTATAAGCCGTCATCAAAAACTGTAAACTTGCACCTCCCTGAAGAAACATTACCTTATAACCTTTGCCTTCCAAACCTAACAGTTGGAGAGAGAGGGAACAGGCTTCTTCCATAATGGCTTTAAACTCATTACTTCTGTGAGAAATTTCTATCAATGATAAACCTATAGTGTCAAGTTCTAAGACGGCCTTTGAAGCTCCTAGGATCACCTCTTGCGGAAGAATGGCGGGGCCGGCACTGAAATTATGTTTTCTCATATCAATTTTCAAAGTGCAAATATCAAAAGTTCGATTAAATTATCAACTGAATATAGATTAATTTTTACCATTTTTTTTAAAACTAAAGATCTTAATGAAAATTCTAATCATTAAAGTGATTGAATAAATTTTAGCGTATCCACTCCATCTGCATAATCCCAAAGTTGTGGAAATTGAGCTTGACCAAAAGAAATGGATTCATCAATATCTGTTTTGGAAACAATACACTGTATATTTTTTTGACGTTCCTTCAAGTGAATTTTCAAGAGGTCAAGTGTATCATAAAATTCGTAATGGCATGTAGCAATCGGTGAGCAAATCGCTTTGTCTTCTCTAAGCATGAAAAAACCATTTTCCATAAAATCTATGTCACTCATCAAATAAACTGCTTTATTATAGTCATAATTGTTAGCGTATTTATTCATCTCAATGACATCGGCGTGGGGATACAAGCCTCCAAAAATCAAATTTAGGTCAAAACCTAAGGGGAGGTAAAGTTTAGATACATTTCGGCATCCCAAACCATAATATTGCAAAATATCTTTTCCAAGTCCCTCAAATTGCTCTGGCGCTTCAGACCCATCCAACACCGCAATACCATTTCTGTTTTTTCGAATGATATGGGGATATTTTGAAAAATAATATTCAAAATAGCGTGCAGCGTTATTGCTACCTGTTGCTATTATTGCATCAAAATCCTCCAGTTGTCCATCCGCAAGTGATGTAAGAGACTGAAAAAGGGGATCAATACTTACTATATAAGGAATCAAAACACTGTCTTTGGTGGAACATTTGACTAAGGATATGTTCCCAGAAATCCATATACAAATAAGATCATGCAATCCCACCAAAGGAATATTTCCGGCAGGGATCAGAGCAATGGTTTTTGGGTTTAGATTTTCCTCTAGATCATATCGGCTGATCCATTTTTCTATTTTGTCAGTTTTAAGGGCATTTCCCCAAGAAGTAAAGGCATGAAGACAAGATTTTTTTTCAAACCAACCGTTTTGTTGACCGGCTAGATCAATAGATTTAAAGAAATTATTGTATAGCGGATCCTTCTCGGAGATATTCCTAAAATATTGACCTAATTTTTTCAGTGCTCTAATTCTATCTTCTAGTTGGCTCATTTATTTGTAAAGATTGATCATAGGTCTTATTTTTGTTATAAATTTAATTAAAGAAATTAATTATGGCCATTATTATCACCGATGAGTGTATCAATTGCGGCGCATGTGAACCAGAATGTCCCAATACCGCAATCTATGAAGGTGCTGATGAATGGCGATTCAAGGATGGTACCGATTTAAATGGTGATATAGTTCTTCCTAATGGAAAAGCAGTAAATGCTGAAGAAGCCCAAATTCCTGTTTCAGATGAGTTCTATTATATTGTGCCCGATAAATGTACGGAATGCAAAGGGTTTCATGACGAACCTCAGTGTGCTGCTGTTTGCCCGGTAGATTGTTGTGTACCAGATGAAGATAATATAGAAACAGAGGAAGTGTTGTTGGGTAAACAACGCTTTATGCATAATAACTAATATCTATATTGATGAAAGCTGGAATTGTAGGCTTACCCAATGTGGGCAAATCCACTTTATTCAATTGTCTTTCCAATGCCAAGGCACAGAGTGCGAATTTTCCTTTTTGTACCATTGAACCTAATATTGGGGTAGTGAATGTTCCGGACAAGCGTTTGGACACCTTGGCTGATTTGGTCAAGCCTGAAAAAGTGATCCCCGCTACTGTAGAGATCGTAGATATTGCAGGATTGGTAAAAGGAGCAAGTAAAGGAGAGGGATTAGGTAATCAATTTTTGGGAAACATCAGAGAAACTGATGCGATTATTCACGTTTTGAGGTGTTTTGAGAATAACAATATTATTCATGTAGACGGGTCCGTTAACCCATTGAGAGACAAAGAAACCATCGATATTGAGCTTCAACTAAAAGATCTCGAAAGCACCGAAAGAAGGAAGGACAAAATATTACGTGCTGCCAAAACTGGAAATAAAGAGGCTCAAAAGGAATTGGACGTATTGGATCAGATTATTGTAGCATTAGAGGCGGCAAAAAATGTAAGATCGATTTCCTTTTCGAACGAAGATCGGGTAAATTATGTAAACACTCTGCAACTCATTACCGATAAACCGGTAATGTATGTTTGTAACGTTAGTGAAGAAGCAGCGGTAAGTGGTAATGATTATGTAAATCAGATAAAACAAGCAGTTTCTCATGAAAATGCCGAGGTATTGATTTTGGCAGTCAGCATCGAAGCCGACATCAATGAGTTGGACTCTCATGATGAGAGAAAATTATTTTTGGAAGATATGGGGCTTAGCGAACCTGGATCGGTCAAGCTGATCCGATCTGCTTATCGATTATTGTCATTTCAGACCTATTTTACTGCTGGTGAAAAAGAGGTGAGGGCGTGGACCATTAAGAAAGGAGCCACCGCTCCTCAAGCGGCAGGCGTAATTCATTCCGATTTTGAAAAAGGGTTTATACGTGCTGAAGTAATCTCCTTTGATGATTACAGTGGCTTTGGAAGTGAACAAAAAGTAAAAGAAGCTGGAAAAATGAGGGTAGAGGGGAAGGAATATAATGTTCAAGATGGTGATGTGATGCACTTTCGTTTTAATGTTTAAAGGTTTGAGATTAGACCGAAATAACATTTGTTAATTATATTATGATTGAGTTAGAAAAAGGAAAAAACACAATTAGGATTAAGTTTTCATAACTATGATTTCGGTTTTAATCAATAATCATAGTTATTTTATAAATCAGTAAAAAATATTTTTACAAATAGATTATTTACAAACAATTTTTTAGTAAACAGAATCTTAAACTTGACCTTTTCAATAGATGCAGAGTTTTTTCAATAAACAATAAATGGGAGTGATTTCTTGATAAGCATCTTTGGTTTTCAGACCTGGAAAGCAAACCACCAAGCTGCAAGTTTAGGATAAAAATTATCACTGGGCGATTTGTTGCATTAGGTTGGCCGATGTAATAATTGACTACATAGGGGTTACTAGTTATAAACTCTTAAAGGATATATTTGAAGGATCGTCAGAACTTTTGATCATCTAGATTTTAATCAGAAAAAAACAATATTATGGAAGTCGCATTTAATTTTTTTCGGTTTGGAGATTTGGTTTCATAAGAACATTAGTGGGTTAAGGTTGTAATTTTTGTATCATAGGGAAATCTATAAATAAATAATCTAAAACCCCTCCAAGGAGGGTTAAATAATGAAACTTCTCAACAATCAAATATTACAATTTGTTAATTTCTTTGGATGTAACCCATTCAAAAATTGTGCATCAAATTATAATTTAGCATTGACTTTATGGCCAAACCAACCCAATATACCGAAGAAAATATACGTTCACTAGACTGGAAGGAGCATATCCGTATGCGTCCCGGTATGTATATTGGTAAATTAGGAGATGGTTCCTCTCCTGACGATGGCATATACATTCTCTTAAAAGAGATTTTAGACAATTGTATCGATGAATTTGTCATGGGTGCAGGAAAAACTATTGAAATTTTCATTAAAGATAACGTTGTCAGTGTGAGAGACTATGGTCGTGGAATTCCTCTGGGAAAAGTGGTGGATGTTGTTTCCAAAATGAATACGGGAGGAAAATACGATTCAAGAGCATTTAAAAAATCCGTAGGCTTGAATGGAGTAGGAACCAAAGCTGTTAATGCCTTATCTTCAATGTTCAGGGTAGCGTCTTTTAGAGAAAATCAAACCACCAATGCTATTTTTGAATTTGGAAACCTTATCCAAGAAGAACCTATCACATCAAGCTCTAAGAGAAGAGGAACTCAGGTGGTGTTTGAGCCGGATACAAGCATCTTCAAAAACTACAGATACCGATTGGAATACGTCGAACGTATGCTCAAAAACTACGTTTACCTCAATCCTGGATTAACCATTGACCTTAACGGTGTAAAATTTCACTCTGAAAATGGGCTTAAAGACTTATTAGAAGACCAATCAAACGTCTCAGATCTTTTATATCCTATCATCCACCTCCGTGGCGAGGATATAGAATTGGCTATTACCCACAGCCGATCCCAATACAGCGAGGAGTATTACTCCTTTGTTAATGGACAAAATACCACACAAGGAGGAACCCATTTGGCTGCTTTTAGAGAAGCCTTGGTAAAGACCATTAGAGAACATTTCGGCAAAAACTTCGATGCCTCTGATATTCGGAAGTCCATTATATCGGCCATCAGCATTAAAGTGATGGAGCCTGTTTTTGAATCTCAAACCAAAACCAAATTGGGGTCAACAGAAATGGGGGGAGGTATGCCCTCCGTAAGGGCATATATAAATGATTTTTTAGTGACTCAACTCGATAATTTTCTGCACAAAAATACAGAAACTGCAGAGGCCATTCGTCTTAAGATCTTACAGGCTGAAAAAGAGCGTAAAGAGCTTTCTGGTATTAGAAAATTGGCCAAAGAACGTGCCAAAAAAGCAAGCCTTCACAACAAAAAACTAAGGGATTGTAGGGTGCATCTGGGAGACTTAAAGAAAGACCGACGACTGGAATCCACCATCTTTATCACTGAGGGTGATTCAGCTAGCGGTTCCATAACCAAGTCGAGAGATGTTAACACCCAAGCGGTTTTTAGTCTCAGAGGGAAACCTTTAAATACCTATGGGATGACTAAAAAAATTGTTTATGAAAATGAAGAGTTTAACCTCTTGCAAGCTGCCTTAAATATCGAGGATAGCATGGAGGATTTGCGCTATAATAACATTGTAATTGCTACAGATGCTGACGTGGATGGGATGCATATACGCCTATTACTCATCACTTTTTTCCTTCAATTTTTTCCTGAATTGATCAAAGAGGGACATTTGTATATCCTGCAAACCCCATTGTTTAGGGTAAGAGATAAAAAACAAACTTTTTATTGCTATAGTGAACATGAAAAAAAAGAGGCCATTGAAAAATTATCTGGAAAGCCAGAGATCACTCGCTTCAAAGGTTTAGGGGAAATTTCTCCCGATGAGTTTAAGTTTTTTATTGGAGAGGACATTCGTTTGGACCCCATCATGTTAGATAAGTCCACCACTACAGAAAATTTATTGCAATTCTACATGGGAAAAAATACTCAGGATCGTCAAAAATTTATTATAGATAACCTTAAGGTTGAATTGGATGTAGCCGAAGAAATGGTATAATGCATGGATGATTTAGAGTACAATAAAATAACTCATAGGGGTGGTGACGGTGAAACTCTTGTTAAAGTTACCGGGATGTACAAGGACTGGTTTCTTGACTATGCCTCTTATGTCATATTGGAGCGTGCTGTTCCTGCCATCTATGACGGACTGAAACCGGTTCAGCGCCGTATACTTCATTCCATGATGGATCTTGATGACGGTCGTTACAATAAAGTGGCTAATATCGTAGGTCATACCATGCAATACCATCCCCACGGTGACACCAGTATTGCGGATGCAATGGTACAAATTGGTCAAAAAGAATTGCTTATAGATACGCAGGGAAATTGGGGAAATATACTAACTGGTGACCGTGCAGCAGCTTCAAGATACATTGAAGCTAGATTGTCTAAGTTTGCGCTCGAAGTAGTCTTTAGCCCAAAGGTCACAGATTGGCAACTCTCATATGATGGGAGGAAAAAAGAACCGGTTCATTTGCCGGTCAAATTCCCCTTGCTTTTGGCACAAGGGGCAGAAGGTATAGCAGTTGGACTTTCTACCAAGATATTACCTCATAATTTTGTTGAACTACTCAATGCCAGTATTCAACATTTAAAGGGAAAAAAGTTTAAACTCTATCCTGATTTTCAAACTGGAGGTATAATTGATGTTCAGGCATATTACGACGGTAATAGAGGTGGTAAAATCAGGGTTAGAGCTAAGATCAGTCAGTTGGATAAAAATACTTTGGTTATCAATGAAATTCCCTTTGGAACAACAACCTCCGGGTTGATTGACAACATCCTCAAAGCCAATGAAAAGGGAAAGATTAAGATCAAAAAAATTGAGGACAATACTGCTGCCAGCGT
>JBMTKF010000028.1:0-24605 GCA_049439205.1 Flavobacteriaceae bacterium
TCCATTTCCGTCATTTGAGTCTGCACCAATAGCCACTCTGGTCCCATCAGAAGATAAAGAAACTGAATAGCCACTATAATCACCTTCCGCTTCCCCATCAATGTCTGCTCCTAGCTTTGTCCAAGTTGATCCACTCCAACTATAAATTCTTACATGACCTGAGCTATCTCCATTACCGTCATTTCCCCATGCTCCAATAGCTACTCTTGAGCCATCAGAAGATAAAGAGACTGACCAGCCACTATTATCATATCTAGCTTCCCCATCAATGTCTGCTCCTAGCTTTGTCCAAGTTGATCCACTCCAACTATAAATTCTTACATGACCTGATTGAAGTCCATTTCCGCCATTTTTACCTGTCCCAATAGCCACTGTTGATCCGTCAGAAGATAAAGAAACAGAGCGTCCACTTTGATTATTTGCCGCTTCCCCATCAATGTCTGCTCCAACTTGCACCCACGCAGATCCATCGTAATCGTAAATACTGGTATGACCTGAATCAGGTCCAATTCCGTCACTCAAATATGCCCCAATAGCTACCCTTGATCCGTCAGAAGATAAAGAGATTGACCAGCCAAAATTATCGCTCTCGGCGTCCCCATCAATGTCTGCTCCAACTTGATTCCAAGCTGATCCATTCCAACTATAAATTCTTACATGACCTGAATTAGATCCATTTCCGTCATTTCCAAATGCTCCGATAGCTACCCTAGACCCGTCAGAAGATAAAGAAACTGAATTACCACTACTATCATCTGCCGCTTCACCATCAATATCTCCTCCTAATTGAATAAATGAGCCCACACCTTTTGTCATCAATCCTGCTGATATGGAAGTCCCTGCAATAGAAATCGTTGGTGTTGCTGCCATTGCTTCAGTAAATGTAGCTGTAATGGTTACAGTATCTGATAACACCAATAAGTTATCATCATCAGAACTAGAGATCGTTACTGTTGGTGGAGTATTATCATTTGCATTTTGATCAGGGGCTATTTTTGGATCTCGACACACTGGACTCCTTCCACTAAACCTTGGTCTTAAAGATGAGTTATTTTTTATCGGATTATTATTTCCCCAAATATTATCTCTGTTATTGTATATATTCTGATTATTTGGAAAACACCAATAAGAAAGATCTTGATTTAAACTGCCTGCGTTATCAAATAATTGATTTACCCCATTTTGATCATTCATACTTGAAACATCCCAATAACCAATGTCTTGGTTAAATGATCCAGCATTTTGAAATAATCCTTGCATATTGCTTACACTTGAAGTATCCCAACTACTGATGTCCTGATTGAAATTTTGATTATTTTGAAATAACCCCTGCATATTTGTAATTCCAGAGGTACAAACACACGAAACATCGTCCCCATTTGAGATCTTCGAGACAAGAGTATTTCTATCTACCTTAGTAAAGGTCTTCCCGTTAACCACTCCCGAGGAACCAACCGAAGCATTGTCACAAATAATAGTCTTATTATTAGATGCTAGTTGAAAATCCTGTGAAAAAATAGAATTGGATAAGAAAAATAACCCTACAATTAGTAAAGATAAGAGACGTTTGGTGGGTTTAAAATTTGATAAATTTTTCAAAGGAGAAACTAGAGTTTGATTATTGTGGTAAATAATCCTTTTTTTCGGTCCAAATTTAACTTTTTTCTAATACTGGAGCGTAGATTAGATAAAGTGCTTTCTGAAATATGCATCAGATCAAGAATCTGTTTGTTTGAAAAATTCATTTTGATATACATACAGATTTTAACCTCTGTAAATGTCAACTGCTCGTTAAGCAGAATGAGTTTCTTGGTAAAATTTGGATAAACTTTAGCGAACTCTACCTCAAAATTTTTGTCTAACAACATTGTAATTGCATATTATTTGCAATTAATAATAACTAAATCTAAAAACCAATTATTACATATTAAAACAGTTAATAAGCAGTAATAATGCAGTACAAATTTTAAAACTAACTTCTGTTTAGATAAGCCCAGTTATTGTTTTGATACTATAAAGACATCAAGAAAGAGTTTAAATCTTGATTTTTATCAAGATTTAACTTTTTGGTAAGGCGATAGCGCTGACTTTCAACAGTTCTTATGGAGATCCCTGAGATATTAGCAATTTCGTTATTGGTGTGATTCATCTTAATATACGAGGCCAGCCTTAAATCAGTTTGTGATAATTTGCATATCTGATTTAGCCTTTTGTAAAAATCAGGGTATACATTCACAAACATTTTGTCAAACTCCTCATAAGATTTTTCAGAGTTAATTACCTTATTTAATTCTTTAGAAATCATTTCACTTGAGGTTGCTTCTTCTTTTTGGGAGACTTTAATTTTCTTTTGAAGGTTTTTTAAATAATCATTCCGCTGTATGATAAAATTGGTTTTGCTGACCAATTCCCTATTTTTTTGATTCAATTCTACCAAAACTTTTTCATTCTCTAATTCCAATCGACTCCCTTTTTCCTTTTGATAATTGTAATTGATTCTGATAGTTACTAGTGAGAAAAATAAAATTACTGATCCAATTATTAAAATAAACAGGTAGGTGTTATATCTAATTTTACTTTCATTTAGTTCCCTTGCAGAGTTAGATAGTAAAATTTGAGTTTCAATATCATTTAAGTTTTTAATAACCTTAGAATTATTTGCTCCAGATGCTATCACTATCAAAGAGTCTTTGATTTGAAGTAACTTTTTATCATCAGTCCTTTTTTTATAGATTTTTTCAAGTACTTTGAAATTGAACCTTTTTTCTACATCACTTAAGTTTTTAAACTTTAGATTTTTTAAAGCAATTTCTTCAGCAATTTCAATCTCGTCTATTGCAAAATAACATTCAGCTAGTCTAGAACCAATTTGATTGATTTCTACAGGAAAGTATTTCAGTATTTCTTTGGAGCGGATTAAATTATTGATTGCTTTATCATACTTTTTAATGGATTGGAAAAAAGCTCCCATAGTCATAAAAGCTATACCATAATTCCTAGTCAAAAGGGATGTTTGTAAATGCTTCTGATTAACTTTTTCTTTCTCTAAAGCATAAAATTGAATTATCTCCTGTAACTTATTTTCTGCCGCAATAAAATTATCTTTAGAAAGGTTTACAGTCATCAGCTGCAACATTGAATACAAAATATCATCAGCTTTACCCAAGGCCTTTCTACTTTCATAAACCTTGTAAAACAATTCTTCTTGTTTATCAAAATTTCCTTCTACCCCATAAATCAATCCTATATTAGAAAGAGAGGTGTTCAAACCAAATTGCGCATTCCTTGAGTTAGGACCTTGAGCTTTAAAAAGAGTCTCTGCTTCCAAAAACTTATCTTTTGCCTTGACAAAATCCCCATTTCGATAATAAATATTTCCAATATTAAGTACAATCCATGCTGGAGGATTTGAATCTGATATATTTTGGTCTGTATTAATTGCTTCTTTTAGTCTCAATGCTGAATTAAAGTACTCAAGAGAGGCAGGGTATAGCTCCATGTTTAGAAGAATCTCACCCATCCTTGAATAAACTTTAATGATTTCCCAACTAGGAGGATTACCTGAAGTATTTTCAATATACTCCAAACCAAATTTAAGTGCTAAGTTGGGATTAAGGTTTTGATATTTTAAGAGAGAATCTTTGAGGCTTGTGGGTTGTTGAGCGTTTGATAAGAAAAAAGATGCCCAGAGAATAAAAAAAAATATTTTGCGCATTAGGCTATTTTTTCAAATATATATATAATAAAATAGTCAACAATACTATTATAACTATCTCATAAAATTGTTTAAGATTCAATCTTTTTGGCTTTCTTTAATAAGTAATTTTTTTTAATCTTATTAAACTCATTTAAAGACATTCTCTTACCATTTACGTAGACAGATTTTACACCCTTTGGGATTTCATTATAAAAGAGATAATCAAATTCCATATCCTATCTAATTTTTTTAAATGTAAAAAACAATTTCGGGATCTCATAAAATAAAAATACTGCATTTTTACTGCAAAAAAACCCCAATAATAAACATACGAAAAATTATAAAGACGTATTAATCAAACTCTTATAAAAAAAGAAAACTTCAGCGTCTATTTCTTTTTTGAAAAATAAGTCTTAGGGATTTGGCATACGATCAGCCAGTTGATCCGGAAGGGAATCCTCAACACTGTCAAGATGAGACTGTATTTTGTCCATCATTTTAGTAACCACCTTTGGGAAAGCCTCAGCTATATCATATTTTTCTGAGATATCAGCTTTTATATCAAACAGCTCGGGACTTTCAAGCTGCAGTGTTGGTCTACCATAATGGATCGCTTCTCGCTGTTTGATGTGGACTTTATATTGCTCGTTTCTATAGGCATGAAGCTCTGCAAAAGCCCAATAAAAAAACTCCTTCCGAGGACTTTCTGATTTTTGGGTCAAAACCTTTGAAATATTATGCCCGTCGATTTTTCGATCAGTTGGAATTTTTGCTCCGGACAAGGATGCAAAAGTGGGAAGCAAATCAAGGGTGGCGCCCATCTGATCGATCACTCCTGGCGAAACAATTCCAGGTCCCCAAAAAACAGTAGGGACACGCTGTCCCCCTTCAAAAGTAGTGCCTTTACCCGCTCGAAGTGGACCTGCAGAACCTCCATGAGTTTTAAACAATAACCAAGGACCATTATCGGAAGTAAAAACCACTATGGTATTTTTATCCAGATTATTTTTTTCTAAAGCTTTTAATACCTCACCTACACTCCAATCGATCTCCTCGATGACATCAACATACAGACTTGTTTTGCTTCTTCCTCTAAATTCCTCTGAGACAAAAAGAGGAATATGAGGCATGCTGTGGGCGAGATACAAAAAGAAGGGTTGGCCCTTGTTTTGCTCAATAAATTTAACGGCTTTTTCAGTATATCTTTTTGTGATAGTAGTTTGGTCAGCTGGACGTTCAATAATATCAGTGTTTTCAATTAGTGGTACGTTGAAAAATTCAATTTTTGAAAAATAATCGGGATCCTCGGATTGTTTAAGGTACTCTCCCCACTTGTCACTATCCATATCATTAGAATATGGAATACCGTAATAATAATCAAAGCCTTGTTGCCCCGGTAAAAACTTAGGTAAATGACCCAAATGCCACTTTCCTATAGCTGCAGTAGAATAACCGAGGGGTTTTAAAATCTCTGCAATGGTGACCTCCTCTAAAGGGAGGCCATTGGGAGAATCAGGAAAAAAAACATGTCTTTTGGAAGAAGTCATCCCATTTCTAATAGGGTATCTCCCTGTCAATAATCCTGCCCTGCTTGGAGTACAAACCGGATCGGCAACATAGAATTGTGTCCACTTTTGTCCCTCTACAGCCATTCGGTCAATGTTAGGAGTTTGGATAAGTGGATGTCCAAAACTTCCTATATCTCCATAGCCCAAATCATCACAAAAAACAATCACAAAATTGGGTGGTTTTTCGGATTGCGCTGAAAGCATAAAAAGCTGTAACCAAAACAGCGTAAAGAGCCACTTTTTCATAAATTATTTACAGTTTAAGAGAAGTAATCCGCTGATGATTAATTCAGGGACTGTCCTCCTTTTTCTCCGGTTCTTATTCTATAGGCCTCTTCAACAGGTAGTATGAATATTTTTCCATCACCCACTTGATCGGTAGCTGCTGACTTAAGTATGGCGTTGACCGTTTTTTCAACAAAATCATCATTTACTACAATGGAAAGATAACGCCTTTGGATTTCAGATGTACTGTAAGTAATTCCCCTATAAACATGACCTTCCTTTTCGTTTCCAACTCCAGTCACGTCCCAATAACTGAAGAAGTTTACTTCTACTTCATGCAAGGCCTCCTTGACCTCAACAAATTTTGATTTTCGAATGATTGCTTCAATTTTTTTCATCTTATAATAGATTTAAATTATTCGTTAGTGTATGATTTTACCCCAAAAGAAACCGAATCAATCCCTGCTTCTTCTTCTTCGTTTGAAATTCTAATGCCTATGGCAGATTTTAAAACTTTCATCAAGATAATAGTAAAAGAAAAAGAAAACAAGGCAATAGTAAACACTCCTATTAATTGAGTGACCAATAAATCAAACCCGCCACCAAAAAATAATCCCCCCTCTATGGCAAAAAGCCCAACGGCAATGGTCCCAAACAGTCCGTTGACACCATGAACTGCTACCGCCCCTACTGGGTCATCAACTTTAATTTTATCGAAAAATAAAACTGCCAGATCTACCAATATCCCGGCAATAAAACCAATGAAAATGGCAGATAAAGGGCCAACAACATTGCAGCCTGCAGTAATTGATACCAGACCAGCCAAAATACCATTGATCACCATAGTGATGTCGATTTTTCCGTAAGAGAAATAGGTGTAAAGCATGGTGGCAATTCCCCCTGCTGCAGAAGCTAAAAAAGTATTGACCACTACATTACCAATCAACTCCCAATTGCCAACAGCACCCAAAGTGGATCCTGGATTAAATCCAAACCAACCAAACCAGAGTATAAACGCCCCAACAGATGCCAAAGGTAAATTATGACCAGGAATAGTATTGGAATTTCCTTCTTTAGAATATTTTCCGATCCTAGGCCCCAAAACGATGGCTGCTGCTAAAGCAGAAAATCCACCCATGGCATGAACCGCTGCCGAACCAGCAAAATCATTGAATCCTCTCACAGCCAACCAGCCATTGGGATTCCAAACCCAGTTGGCAACCAATGGATACATGATTCCACAAAAAACAACTACCATGATAGCATAGGACCATAATTTCATCCTCTCGGCCAAAGCACCCGATACTATCGAAATGGCTGCAATGGCAAAACCCAGCTGAATAAACCAAAATAACTGATTGGATACGGTGAGATTTAATCCCAAATCTCCTTCCATAATTCCAAAACCCGATGCAAACCATCCGTTGGAAGCTCCATAGGCCACTCCAAACCCAACCACAAAAAAGGCAATCCCTCCAAAAGTAATGTCAATGATGACCTTAGCAATTATGCTCATCGCGTTTTTGGCGCGAATAAAACCGGCCTCCAATAACGCAAAGCCTGCTTCCATAAAAAAAATAAGAGCAGCACACAAAGCAACCCAAACGGTATTGATTGCATATACGTGTTCGTTTAATAATTCAGTATAATTTTCCATTGGTTTATTAATTATTGTTTTGTGCAAGTAATATAGTTAATAAATCAAAAATGGATCTAAGTGACATAATCTATTTATGTCATAATGATCTAAAACCAATAGGTGTATGCAAAAGAAAAAATAAACTTGGAGTTAGGGAAACTCCTAAATTGAGTGGCTATTCTAAAATTTCATTTTCACCAACCAACATTTCGTTGAATTTTAAATCGTCTAATCCTTGCTGATCGAAGGGATCTTCAATGTATTCTTGAATATTATAAAGAGCCATAAAAATAAAACCAATAATCACAGAAAAGAAAAGTGAAACTCCCAATTCTAAAAAATTATTTTTATCAAAACTTGCAAGAATGTGTGAGTTGTATACTAAAGGAGATAGGTATATAAAGATTAAGCAATACATCCTCAGCGAAATTGGTGTGGCATGAACCTTTAGGGTATTTAATTTTTCCACACACTCAAAAAGTTCATTCTTAACCCTAATTATGCTATCCTTCTCCCTTTCGTTGTAATGTTTTTTGTAGCTTTCAAGGGTGTAGAAAATTTCTTTGCGTTGTTCTCTGATAACAGCCATATTGGTATCCGAAAAATCCGTTAAGTGATCCAATACATTTTTTTGTAATTTGAGTAGATCAGAAAAAAAAGTACTGTAATCTTTCTTTCCAATACCATCAACGGCTCTCACAATATTGGATAATTGAATGATTTTATTCCTAAAACTATTAAACTCTCCTATAGATTCTTGACGTTTTTGATAAGCACTAGTGATGGAAAAAACCAAAGGAAAAACTATAGCAATGCTCAATATGGTAAAATCAATATGAAGACTGAAATTAAATTTGTCATAAAAAAAGTAAATAATCAACGTTTCTACAACAATCAGAAGCATTCGAAAATTAATGGCTGAAGAAATTACTCTCATTTTTATATTTTTTTGGTTGCTTTTGTTATGAATTCTCGACATTCTACTTTTAATTAACTCATTAAACTAAATGATATTGCCTTAGAAATAAAAAAATATCAATTTTTTGTATTTTCCGCAATAGAAATGCAATGGTATAGGAGATTTTGAGGTCAATCAATTATTGAAAAGATATTCTAGTAGATTTAATAACTTAATTAAAGGAAATTGGCTTTATTTTTATGAGCAATAGCATCCCTAGATTATAAGTTAATCCACTTTATTAGGGGTTAAGTCTATTGGATGGCCGTATGACCTTCCTTCTTTTTGAGATAATCTCAGCAGCATACGCACCGTTGCAGCGATTTGATTAGTATATAGTTGACTTTCTCGTTTGAGCTCTCCCATTGGAGCTACTCCATTTCCAAAAAAAATAAACCATGTTTGGTCAGACCCGGTTATTTTTTTCCCATGACTTCTCCAAGAATCAATAGGATTGGTTCCTCTCCCATGATCTGTTGTAATAATAAATGTAGTTTTATCACGATAATAATCGTTTTTTTGGGTGTAATTCCATAAATCTTCTATAAGTGCATCTGTATTTTTTGCAGACTTTAAATATGATTCATAATCTCCATTGTGAGCAAAATCGTCTGTTTCCCCATAGGAGATGTAGATTAAATCAGGCTGATGTTTTTTGAGATATGCTTTTGCAAATTGATGAGTAAAACCATCAAGCCTTACCGAACCCCATGGGCTTGGAATTTGTCGCTGAAGTTCATTTAGTAACTCTTCCTGTAGGGTAAGTGGAAAATCCGAAGAGGGCTCAAAACCGCAATTGGTATATATACCTGATCTTTCTTGGTTGACTATAGCATCGAAAACATCCCAACTGCCAAAGGCAGCTACCCTTGAGGTACCATATCGTTTTGCAAATTGTTCCAAAACTGTCTCGTTGGGATTGGGAATTTTATCATTACTGTATATATTTTTATCATCTGCCCTACCTGTCAGAATCTCATTATAACCTGGATAGGAAAACCACATGTCATTGGTAAGATTTACCTTACTTCCTAGTCTCCGATTTCCGTGAATCTGTCCCATTTTGACGACTTCTTTCCAAATAAATGGCATCAATGCTGATCTTCTCTCTACAGAGGTTGAAGCCCAAGTCCAATGATAAAGCTTATCAGGATGTTTGACATATTTTTTGTTTTTCACCAATAGTGAGTCGGCGCCAGAAAATAGCTCTTGCCATCTCAATCCATCAAGCGTTATCAAAAAAACTTTATTATCGTCAGTTTGGCTTTGAGATAAACAAATATGGGTGGAAAGAAAGAAAACAATTACATAGTAAAAAATTCTCTTTTGTACCATTGGATGCGTTGAAAATTTATACAATAATTTGCTGTAACTAAGCTGCGTTTTGCTTCTTAATAAGGTTCAACGCTGAACCGTCTTTGAACCACTCAATTTGTTGTTTATTGTATGTGTGATTAGCCACAATGGTATCCACAGAACCATCGGAATGCACAACTTCAATAGTCAATTTCTTGTTAGGAGCAAAATCTTTTAGGTCCACAAAGTTGAAGGTATCGTCCTCTTGAATTAAATCGTAATCTGCCTCATTCGCAAATGTGATTCCTAACATTCCTTGTTTCTTTAGATTAGTTTCGTGAATACGAGCAAACGATTTTACCAAGACTACTTTTACCCCTAAGAAACGAGGCTCCATGGCTGCATGCTCTCGAGAAGAACCTTCCCCATAGTTATGGTCACCCACAACGACAGTTTCAATACCCGCGGCTTTATATTCTCGCTGAGTATCGGGCACCCCACCATATACTCCTGTCAATTGATTTTTAACAAAGTTTGTTTTTTGATTATATGCATTCACTGCACCAATCAAACAGTTATTCGAAATGTTATCTAGGTGACCACGGAAACGTAACCATGGTCCTGCCATAGAAATATGGTCGGTTGTACATTTCCCGTATGCTTTTATTAATAACTTAGCCCCAATAAGGTTTTCTCCGTTCCAAGGCGCAAAGGGCGTTAATAATTGAAGACGTTCAGAATCCTCTTTCACAACTACTTCAACACTGGAACCATCTGCTTCAGGAGCAAGGTAACCGTTGTCTTTTACATCAAAACCTAATGGTGGAAGCTCCATTCCGGTAGGTGGATCAAGTTTTACCTCTTCGCCATTTTGATTGATGAGCGAATCGTTAACAGGATCAAAATCCAATCGTCCTGAAATAGCCACAGCTGCTACCATTTCGGGAGAAGCTACAAAGGCATGGGTGTTAGGGTTTCCATCGTTACGCTTTGAAAAGTTTCGGTTGAAGGAGTGTATGATAGAATTTTTTTCTTGTTTATCTGCTCCCTCACGTGCCCATTGTCCAATACATGGACCACAAGCGTTAGTGAAAATTTTAGCATTTAAGTCTTCAAAAATATCCAACAAACCATCGCGTTCTGCCGTGTAACGTACTTGTTCTGATCCTGGGTTGATTCCAAATTCTGCTTTAGTTACTAAATTTTTATCTACGGCTTGCTTAGCAATAGACGCCGCACGAGAAAGATCTTCGTAAGATGAGTTTGTACAAGAGCCAATCAATCCCCATTCTACTTTCAATGGCCAGTCGTTCTCTTTTGCCACAGTGCTCATGTCTGAAACTGCAGTGGCCAAATCTGGGGTAAAAGGTCCATTTATATGAGGACGTAGTGTATCTAAGTCTATTTCGATAACTTGATCAAAATACTGTTCCGGCTTAGAATAAACCTCAGGATCGGCAGTAAGATGCTGACGTACTGTGTTTGCCGCATCAGCTACATCATCGCGACCGGTGGACCGCAAATATCTCTCCATGGATTCGTCATAACCAAAAGTAGAAGTCGTTGCCCCTACCTCAGCTCCCATATTACAAATGGTTCCTTTACCTGTACAAGACATGGATTCTGCTCCTTCACCAAAATATTCAATGATGGAACCAGTTCCACCTTTTACGGTAAGGATACCTGCTACTTTTAAAATAACATCTTTGGGTGCTGTCCAACCATTTAATTTTCCAGTTAATTTCACCCCGATGAGTTTTGGGAATTTTAACTCCCATGGCATATCAGCCATCACATCAACGGCATCAGCTCCTCCTACACCAATTGCTAACATTCCAAGACCACCTGCATTTACCGTATGTGAATCGGTCCCAATCATCATCCCCCCGGGGAAAGCGTAATTTTCTAGAACCACTTGGTGTATGATTCCTGCACCCGGCTTCCAAAATCCAATTCCATATTTATTAGAAACTGACTCTAAAAAGTTAAATACTTCTGCTGAGGTAGAGTTAGCTGACTTTAGGTCTTCTAATGCTCCTTTCTTAGCTTGAATTAAATGATCACAGTGCACCGTGGTTGGAACCGCTACTTTAGACTTGCCCGCTTGCATAAATTGCAATAAAGCCATCTGAGCAGTAGCATCTTGGCAAGCAATTCGGTCGGGAGCAAAATCAACATAATCTGTGCCGCGAGTGTACGCTCGATCAGAAGTACCGTCCCATAAGTGTGAATACAAAATCTTTTCTGATGCCGATAGCGGCTTTCCAGTAAGTTTTCTAGCTTGAGATACACGCTTTTCCAAGCGATCATAAACTGCTTTGATCATTTCAATGTCAAATGCCATAAATTCCTAATTTAAGATTGACGTAAAATTACGAAATAAAGCGTTTAGAATATATCTCTATGTATTTAGAAATGTGATATCAATTAAGAAAAGGTTATTCATAAAAAAAAGTCGGCTAACAATAGTGTGTTAGAGATAAAATAGAGGAGAATAAATGTTTGTAGTCCCGAATAGTTAAAGTATAGAAAATAGAACTTTGACCGACAAAATATTGATTTACAGTGTGTTGCGTTGATTTTATAATATTTTTTTATAGGATTTATTGGTGCAATAACTATTAAATTTTTTATGAATTTTATTACTTACGTATATATACATCCCAAAGATTCCTACAAAGAATAATATTAAAAAACTGATTAATTTAAGAATTATTAGGATTTTATTAACATTTATTTATATATTGCATTATGTGTTCGCACACGAAAAAAATATTAATTAACTAAATTATTAATTTATGAATTCTATTTATTTGGGCATTTATAAAGCCCAAACAAAAACACTATCACTTTTCACAAAGGGTGTAATGTGTTTGTTGTTTTTAGTAGGTTCGTTTGTTACTGCACAGCAGTCCCTTAGTGGATCTGTTGTAGACCCTTCAGGAGTTCCACTTCCTGGGGTTAATGTGGTTATTAAAGGGACCAATACTGGAACTTCAACCGATTTCGATGGAAATTTCTCAATTGAAGCATCCAGTTCTGACGTATTAATCTTTTCTTTCGTGGGTTTTAAAGACCAAGAGGTTTCCGTGGGAGACAATTCTTCATTTAGTATCTCACTAGAAGAAGAGGCAAGCTTTCTTGACGAAATTATCGTAACAGGTTATGGAACCCAAACTAGAAGAGAGGTTACCGCTTCTATTGTTCGTGTTGATTCTGAAACAATTGAAAGAGTTGCTGCTGGAAGTAGTGTAGATGCTATTAAAGGTCAGGTAGCTGGTGTTGATATTACAGCAGCTGGTGGGAGACCAGGTCAGAGTCCTCAAGTACGTATTAGAGGTCGTAGATCACTTTCTGCATCTAATGATCCTTTATATGTTGTAGACGGTATTCCAGTTACTAGTAGTGTTGATGGCGGTGCTATTTTTGATATTGCACCCCAAGACATTGAGTCTATGGAAATCTTAAAAGATGCTGCTGCAACTGCTATCTATGGGTCAAGAGGAGCAAACGGTGTAATACTTATTACTACAAAAAGAGGTAAACAAGGTGAGAGAACTGCAGTAAGTTACTCAGGTTACTATGGAACAACAGAAGTTCTCAATGTGCCTGATATGATGAATGCAGAGGAATACAAGCAGATGAGAGCCGAGGCCTTCAGAAAAAATGCTAATAATGAGTTTATGTATGATGGTAATGTAGAAACTGATTTATATGTACTATTTGACGGTGAACAAGCACTTGTTGATAATTATAATGCTGGTGCTGACTTTAATTACCTTGACAACATTTTAAGAACAGGCTCACAGCAATCTCATCAACTCTCAGCTAGGGGTGGAACAGAGAAAACTGCCTATAATGCATCAATAGGATACTTCCTTGAAGAAGGTATAGTTCCAGGCATGGATTATGAGAGAATCAATGCTAGAATTAACCTTGATCATCGTATCAATGACATGTTTAAGTTTGGAATGTCTGCTACACTAACCCAAGCAACAAATAACTGGGGTTCAAATGCAGTAATGAATGAATCCTTGAGACAGCTTCCATTGGGTCGTCCATATTTAGATGATGGTGTTACTCCTAGAATGTTCACATGGAATGATGGTATTGCAACTAACCCTCTTGCGGAGATTGTTCCTGGGGCATATGTTGACGAAAGACTATCAACAAGAATTTTCTTGCCAACTTATTTACAAGTTAATTTTAATCCAGATTTAACATTTACTTCAACTTTTGGACCTGACTTACGTTTTGTTAGACGAGGTGAGTTTAGAGGTGCTGCTACTAATGATAATCGTCTTGGACCTGCAGATGCAGAGACTGAAACAAGAAGAGAGCAAGGGTTTACATTGGAAAATTTATTGACTTACAATAAAGAGATTGGCCCTGGTACTTTAAAAGTTACCCTACTTCAATCTATCCAAGAATTCACCAGTGAAACTGGAAAGGCTGAGGTTTTGAACTTACCATATGAGTCTCAATTATGGTATAATATTGGAACAGCTGCTGTTAAGGGTAATTTAAGTTCATCATTGAGTGAGTGGCAATTACAATCATACATGGGCCGTCTTAATTATGATATTGATGGAAAATATTTATTCCAGGTATCAATGAGGGGTGATGGATCTTCGAGATTATCTGAAGGCAACAAATGGGCATACTTCCCAGGTGTGTCGGCTGGATGGAGAATCAATGAGGAAAGCTTTATGGCAGATGCACCATTTGATGAATTAAAACTTCGTTTATCATACGGAGAGGTAGGAAACACAGCTATTTCTCCTTATCAAACCCAAGGTGGTTTAGCCAGAACTGTATACTCATGGGGAGGATCAAGTGCTTTTGGTTATCGTGTTAATGATATACCTAATTCTGATCTTGGCTGGGAAATATCTAAGACTGTCGATTTTGGTGTAGATTTCTCTCTAATGGGAGGGAATATCAATGGTACTTTTGATGTTTATCAGACTAACACCACAGATCTTATTTTAGCCAGAAACCTTCCATGGACTTCAGGGTATGAAAGCGTATTCCAAAATGTTGGTGCTACAGAAACTAACGGTGTTGAGTTTGGAATTAATGCTGTCATTCTTGATAACCCTGACGGATTAAATTTTGATGTTAGTTTCAACATTTCTAGCTATGATGAGAAAATTACTGAACTAGCTTTAACTGATGAAAATGGAAACCCTATGGATGATGTAGGAAACGAGTGGTTTATCGGTCAGCCTGTTAGAGTATTTTATAACTACCAATATGGTGGTATCTATCAAGTTAGCGAGGCTAATTTAGCACAGAGTCTTGAAGGTAAACTCCCTGGTGAAATCAGAAGAGCTGATACTAATGGAGACGGTGCTATTACTCCAGATGATAGAGTTGTTCTTGGAACTGATGTTCCAGACTATTTTGGAGGTATTACCACTAACTTCAGCTATGGTAATTTTGATCTGAGTGCTTTCTTCTACTTTAAGCAAGGTCAAATGATTAATAGTAATTTCCATAGGGGAAATAATTCCTTACAAGGAAGGTACAATAACCTTGATGTTGATTATTGGACACCAGATAACCCTAATGGAAGATTCCCAAGACCAAATATTGGAAACGAGAGTGCTGTTGATGGAGACCTTCTTAGATATTTTGATGGTAGCTATGTAAAGCTTAGAAACTTAACTTTAGGTTACAACTTTGAATCTGAAGTAGCTTCAACTCTCGGTATGAAGAACCTTAGAGTTTATTTACAAGGACAAAACTTATGGTTTGGAGCTGATTATGACACATTTGATCCAGAAATTGGTGAAGCAACCCTCGGAAGTGGTGTTGCTCCCTCCTCAAGTATGTGGGCATTTGGAGTAAGAGCTAACTTTTAATTATAATTATTTTTAGACATGAAAAAAATTAAATTTTTATTGTTATTTCTATCTGTTACAGCTTTTACCTCGTGTGAAGACTACTTAGATGAAAATAACATCGCCAATGTAACAGCTTCAGGTTATTATACTACAGCTGCAGGATTGGAAGATGCTGTAAGGGCTACTTATGGTATCATGAAAGAATTCTTTGGTCCTGAAATTGGATGGACAATGACTGTTTTCGGAACTGACACATACAGAGCAGGTGCTGATGGTAGTCATAAGTATATGGGACGCTATGATGGTGGACATAACCCATCAGCGAGATATATGCGTGATACTTGGAGAATTTTCTATCGACAAATCAACCAGGCAAATGCTGTTATTGCAAGAGCCGAGGGTGTTGAAGATATGGATGCTTCACTTAAGACTAAGAGAATTGCTGAGGCTAGGTTCTTAAGAGCTTTTGCCTATTTTCACCTAACTCGCCATTATGGTGACATTCACCTTTCCTTGGAGGAAACTGAGGGTGTTGAAATTGAGGCAAACAAAACAGCTGCAAGCGAAATATATTCTCAAGCAATAGTTCCAGATTTGGAGTTTGCAATTGCAAATCTTGATGATGATCCAAGTGATTATGGAAGAGCTTCTGTACCTGCAGCCCAGTTTATTCTAGCTAAGGCACTTTTAAGAAGGAGCTACGAATCTTTTGGAGATGCAAATGATGCATCTCGCGCAGAGTCACTTATGTCATCTGTTATTAATAATCCAAGATTTAGCTTATTAGATAATTTCTCTGATTTATGGAGAATTGATAATGAGCGTAATTCAGAAACCGTTTGGGCAATTCAAAATGCTAAATCTCAGGTTGATGAAGGTTTAGATGGATATGGACATAGGGGTCACCTATACTTCCTTATGGAGTATGATAAGAAACCTGCTATGACAAGGGATACTGAAAACGGTAGACCATGGAAAAGATTTCGTCCTACGCCTTATCTAATGTCTATGTGGGATAGAACTAAAGATCGAAGATATGATGAGACTTTCAAGCACGTTTGGTATGCTAACGTTGGTAACGATGGTGGTCCTAATGGAGTTCCTGTTGCTAAGGGTGATACTGCTCTTTATATTCCAGGTCCTGGTGTGAATAGACACGGAGTAGACCAAGATGGATATTGGAATGCTGCAAAGCAAGCCAGTGTAAATTTCGAAGTCTACACTTCTGACGAGTGGGATACAAGAACATTCCCATCGTTGAATAAGTGGATTGATAACACCCGACCAAATCGTCAGCACACTCAAGGTCAAAGAGATTTTATTGTTGCTAGATTAGCCGATGCTTATTTAATACGTGCTGAGGCTAGATTAAAGCAAGGAAACTCAGCAGGCGCAGCAGATGACATTAATGTTATCAGAACAAGAGCTGCATGGCATGCTGCTGATGGTATGCCAGATACAGTTGCTGATATGCAAATTGTTGCAGGAGATGTTGATTTAAATATGATTCTTGAAGAAAGAGCACGTGAGCTTGTTGGAGAGGGTCATAGATGGTATGACCTCACTAGAACAAAAACTCTTATTGAGAGAGTAAGGTTATATAACAGTGATGCTAAAGATAATATTCAGTCTCATCATGTTATTCGACCAATACCACAAACTCAAATTGACAGAACTGTTGGAGGCTACGCCCAAAATCCTGGGTATCCTCAATAAAGTTCCTTTTGAATTTATTAAAACCGCCCCCATGGGCGGTTTTTTTTTAATCATTAATCTTCTTTTTCAATATGATTTAGATATCTTCCTGCCCAATATGGGAGTAAGTATACATATGGTGAGTACTCCCTAAATCCACCGCTACCTCCATTATTTTGATAGGCTCTATTGTGTAAGTGTATTGGCCGCTCGTCTGGTGGAAGCACATCTATGTATTCTTGTTTACGAAAATTTGCGGGTATTTTTATTATATCTTTTCTGTTTTTGTTTTCTACTTTCCAATCTAATAAATCCAATGGAAATTCCTTTAGCCACCATATTGATGCATCAAGGTCTACAGGTGATCCCCCTGACAATGAATAAAGGAAATTCCACAATGGGTTCTTTTCTGATCTTTCTATTTCCCAGTGAGAACGGACAGTTTCAAGATGCTTTTTTTTTCTGTCTTGATCTAAAGCATATTTAACGAATGCAGGAGCAGTTAAAAAGTACATTTCATCATCAGAGTGATTCCATGCATCACTAAGCAACTGGTCAGCCACATATCCAATTGTTTTTGCTGAGCGAGTAGCATTTTCTTCATAACCATATTTTTCACCTAATTCTAAAGCATGGTTTTTGTATTTTTCATCTTGGGTGAAATGGTAAGCAGTTTGTAGGAATGATAGAATCAAAGTAGAGTTTAGTCTTCTGTCTCCTACCTGAATTGGAAAACTATTTACATAGTCAGGATTCCACCTTCCCCAACGCGTAGGTTTTCCATCCCATGACACCAGATACCATTTGTTTTCAATGATATGATCCATTTGTTTTTTTATCAAATTAATTGCACGATTTTTCCATTCTCTATCCTCAATTATTTCTGCAAAAAGTGCGTAAACAAAAAAATGACCACATGATTCATCACTACTGGTGGTGGTTTTCCATACCCAATCCGGATTTTTAGATTTTTTCCATACACCATAGGTTGAGTTTTTGTTCCAATTGCTTATTTGAAATTGGTCTATCTCATATGTTCTAGCTGGAAATCCTGGAATTCCAGATATAGTGGTGAGTCGTTCCATCGCAACTAATGCTTCATAAGCATTTTGCTTAGCTTCCTCAGACCCTGTTGAAGCATAACGGAATAATTCTGATGCCAAATACATAGATGTCCATAAGCCATCGTTGTCAGTATCGATTAGGGTAGCAGTAGAAAGATCTCCGGCTACATTAAGTTTTACAGCAGACTCAAGACCATATCGAATGTGTCTTTTTCTCTGTATTTCCTGGAAATAGGCTGCTTTACTCTCTAAAGTCATTAACTTAAAGCTGATTTTGCTAAGTCCTTTTTGTGTTAATATTAAAATACTTTGATCTGGTCCATCAGAAATATCGATTACGTGGTCATCTAAAAGCCATCTTTTTGAGGCATAATAGTCAAATTTTCCATCTTCTCTTAATTTAAAAGCTCCTTTTGCGCTTCCAGCCCAAAGGGAGCCCTTAATATTTTTAAGTGCTGTAATCTGTGGGCAAGGAACCTGATTCATAATTTTTTTTAATTCCCAGTTTTCTTGGTTGAGAAAATAAATCCCACTTGAAGTTCCGATCAAGATATCATTCTGGAATATTTCCATAGAGGTAAATCCATTTCCACTATAAACTTCTTTTAATCTTTGATCCTTTGGGTTGAATTGATAAAGCCTGTTTCGAGTTAAAATCAAGAAGTTGTTTTGAGCAGAGTGATATAAAATACTAATAGGAGTTCCAACCCATTGAAAATTTTCTATTTTATGCGTTCCTTTTTCGCTATATGCAAACTGATTTTTAGAAATTAAAAAAACAGTATTCCCTTTGCCTATACTAAAGCTAACGGGTTCTTGTAGACCGTGATTGATTTTAAAATTCCCTCCATATGCAAAACTAAACACCTCATTATTAGTAAGATAGTAGAATTGTTTGTCGTGAACTGTTATGCCTTGAATTTTGTATTCTAGAAGTGGCCGGTATTGAAAATTAGTTTTTAATTTTTTTTCCCAGGGTGACAGAAGTCCTTTAGAGGAAACCACCTGTATATTTTTATTACGGTCAGTGTTAATTCCAATCAATTGGTTCGTTGAATCTTGCTTTTCATATTGGATGGAATAGTCCTGAAGAAAGGGAATATCAGTATAGGTTTGAGACCATAAATTGTTAGCAGTAATAAGAAAAATTATTCCAAAATTAAAGGGAAATAACCGCATGAACTATAGATTTTTTATGTTTAGAATAAAGAGAGTAACTTAGATGAATTTCCCCCTCTAATGTTTTGATAAGTGTAGGATAGGAGTATCTGTTTTTAGGATCTTTAGATTTTTCAATTTCATATATTACCTTCCAAGTTTTGCCCTCATCCGTTGAGCGGTTCAGATTCAGAATATTTCTTCCTGATTCCAAATTATTATTAACCATAAGCCAGTGACCATTGTCCATTGACAAAGTATGAAGACTAGACCCTGGATTGGGTATTGAAACATCTGTAACTTTTTCCCAATGTTCACCTTGATCAGTAGAGTAGGTCATAATGACCCGGTTGGGTGGATCACCATTGTCTCTCATATAGGCAACAATTTCTCCATTTTGTTTTTCCTCTAGACTTGGTTGAATATTTCCATACCCGACAAGAGGTTCACTACAGCTCCAATTTTTACCCTGATCATCTGAGAAGGCGATTAATGAAAAATTAAATCCATCAGAATACAACGGTAACAATATCCTTCCTGATGAGATTTGTATAGGTTTTGTCCGAGTCATCCAACCTTTTTGTCTTTTTGATTTGTCACTTGCTGCCTCAATGATCATCCTCTCATAGGGTGGGGCATATTCAGCCCAACCAAGGTTTCTATTGGGTAATTGTTTGAATTTATGTTCGATTGTTTTTTTGAATTGTTCACTAGGTTTCAATAATATAATGTCTTGCCATGTCCACTTTGGAGGACCTTCTTCAATATAATCTCTTGTCTTTTTATATTTTAAGATAGCTTCCTCCCATCGGTTGGCTTGGATCACAATCCAAAACAAAAAAAGTTCACTCTCTTGGCTTAAAAATAAAACTGGATTACAATCAGGAAAGCCAGGTGTATCAGCCATTATAAAAGGTTTTCCCCAACTTACATCTCCTTTTTTTAGTCTAGCACCCATTATTCTAACATCATCAGCTTTTCTTTCTCCAGATCCTTGAAACCAACAAGCTAGAAGATCACCATTAGGTAAACTAACTAAAGAACTACTATGAACGTGTTGATTTTGAGCTGGAAAGATCAGTTGTTTTTTAACCTTTATATCTTGGGCCTTAGAAAGAAATGAATAACCAAATAAATATAAAATCAGAAAACAATACTTTTGAAATCGGGATAAAACAAACATAGTTTAGTTTAATTTTCTTTTCGAAAAATATTGATTTTAATCTTATTTTCAGAACTAAGGTTATAAAAATAGCTAACTAAAAACCTGTTTCGATAAAATATGATTGAGATAGCTCTTCAAAAAAAATCGTTAGATTTATAATAATGTACTTTAAGGATTTATTTAAATTTTAATAGTTTCTTAAATAAATTTTGATTTAATAATGTTCAAATCATCAATTAAACCTCTAATTAGCTCATTCACTTGGGCAACAATCATTCTGCTTTATTATAATTCATGCAACTCCATTTCAGAGCAGAAAACCCAAATTGAACCTATTCAACTATTAAAAGACTATGTAAAAGCTGAAAATAAGGATTTTGGATTTGTTATTGAGGATTCAATTAAGGAATTAGACTACAGTTTATATCATATTAAAATGACCTCTGGAAAGTGGTTGAATGAGAAATTAGTTAACAAGCCCATTTGGTGGCATTGGGTTGATGTTGTTATACCAACTAATTTAAGTTCTTCTCACGCATTATTATTTATTGGGGGCGGATCTACTGAGCGAAATAAAATCTACTTAGATAGTATGTCTATTGCTCAATCCATTGCCTCTAAATCTGTTGTAGCTCACATTAGTAATATCCCTTTTCAACCGATAAGTTTTATTGGTTCAGATAGCATCCAAAGATATGAAGATGATATAATTGCTTATGGCTGGGACCAATTTTTATCGAATGGGGCAAAAGATAGAGATTCAAAATGGCTTGCTAGATTTCCCATGACAAGAGCAGTAGTGAAGGCAATGGACGTAATTCAAGAGATCACCAAATCCTCTAATATTCCTACTAATAAATTTTTTATTTCAGGTGCCTCAAAAAGGGGATGGACTACCTGGACCACTGCAGCAGTTGATAACAGGGTAATTGGAATAGCCCCTTTGGTTATTGATATGCTAAATTTAGAGCCATCATTTCAACACCATTACAGAGCATATGGGGATTGGTCACCAGCAATAAAAAACTATATTGATTTTGGAATCATGGAGTGGATAGGAACTGATACTTTTCATCGCATGCTAAAACTTGTAGAGCCTTATCAATTTAAAGATCTTTTTCAAATGCCTAAACTATTGGTTAATGGAACTATAGATGAGTTCTTTTTACCGGATTCATGGAAGTTTTATTGGGATGAACTTCCCGGAGAAAAATACCTTCAGTATGTTCCAAATGGTAATCATGGCTTGGCAGGAAGCTACCGTTCAGAAAATGTATTTTCCTTTTACCGCAACATTATACAAAATAAACCCCTTCCGGAAATGGATTGGAAAATTGACCAGGACAGTATTTATCTTAAAATCAATACTCAGATTCCATATGAAATTGCGATTTGGAAAGCCAATAACCCCCAAAAAAGAGATTTCAGAAGTTGGGAGGTTGGAAATGATGCTTGGAAAAAGACCCCAATTGATGTAGTTACATCAGGTAATTATGCTATCAAAATACCTGAAGCAAATGGTTTTACAGCTTCACTGGTAGAGGTAGTTTTTGACCCAAAAGGGGAGACTCCAATTACATTAACTACGGGAACAACGATTAAGCCTGAAAAATATCCATTTAAGGCTTTTGAACCCAATTTAAAAACCTTATTCGGTAATTGATGCTATTTTTTTAAACCCAACTTTTATTAATGTATCAATCGGCTGTTATATGGACTTCCAAACATAAAAACTTTCCCTATAATATTACTTACATGCAAAAAATTAGTTTTATTAACTTGATTTGTTCTCTTTATAGTTATTCTATTTAAAACTATATGATGCAAAAGGGTTTCTTTTGGGAAATAATCATTTGTTTAGTAATTCTTTTTTTCGGAGGTGGTGGATTATTCTACAACAAAAAAATCCTTATAAATTACTACTTTAGAAAAGACTTCTTTTTCCAATAATTTTCTATTTCCTCAAGACTTTTACCTTTAGTTTCGGGCACATACTTATTAAAAAAAATCGTCGCAAGTAAACACATCCCAGCGAAAGTAAAAAAACCACCCCCCATTCCAATTTTATCAATAAACCAGGGAAATGTAAAGGCAGTAAAAAAATTCGCTGCCCAATTAGTAAATGTAACTATTGACATGGCAGACCCTCTAATCTTATTTGGGAAAATTTCACCAATCAAAACCCATATTACTGCATTTATAGATATTGCTAAAGATGCCATATAAATACAAAGCATAATTAGAATCAAAATACCTTGACCAGAACCAAATGAAAATTCAATAGCTATAATAAGTAAAGAAACAAAAACAGAAAACATGCCATAAACTAATAAAGGTCGTCTTCCCCAGCTATCAATTTTCCATAAAGCAATAATTGTAAAAATTAAATTAATTAATCCAATAGCAACTTGTAATTGAAGGGCTCCGTCGATTTTAAACCCAGCACTCTCAAGTATTTTAGGTCCATAATAAATTATAATATTTACTCCAGTTAATTGTCCAAAAACAGACAAACCTACTCCAACAAGTAAAGCTAATCTTAATCCAGGTCTTAGTAAATCTGATAATTTTCCTTTAAATTGACTGAATGAATTCTTTATTTCTTTAAATTCTTTTTCTGCTAATTCTGATCCGCTAATCTTTGTTAAAATATCAAACCCCTTTTGAGGTTTATTATTTTTAATTAGCCATCGTGGACTTTCAGGAATAAAAAATAAAAGAAGTATAAACAATCCAGATGGAATCATTTCAAAACCAAACATCCCGCGCCAAACATCTATGACAAATATTTTATAAAGTTCATCTGTCTCATAAAATAACAAATTACCCTCTCTTGAAAATCTTAATAACAACCAATTAGATAAGTATGCCAATAAAATTCCTATTACAATTGAAAGTTGATATAGAGCAATTAATTTCCCTCTAATTTTTGGCGGTGAAAATTCAGATATATATAATGGAGCTAGAACAGATGCCATTCCAACTCCAATACCTCCAATAATTCTTGCAAAAATTAAAAAAACAAATGATTCAGGTATAGTGCATCCCAGCGCAGAAATAAAAAAAAATGATGCGGCGATTATAAGAATAGGTTTTCTTCCAAATCTATCACTTAAACTTCCAGAGAAAATAGCTCCAATAATTGCGCCTATAAGTGCAGAGCTAGTAAACCAACCAGTTTCTATTTCGTCTAATGAAAAATACTTTTCAATAAAACCGAAGGTCCCTGAAATTACCGCTGTATCAAATCCAAAGAGTAACCCCCCTAGAGAGCCAACAAAACAAACAAATGCAATAAAAGAGTTGCTGGGTTTGTCTGGACTATAATTATATAACATTAATATTAATAATCTAATGTGACCTGAAATGTGAAACTAATTTTAATATCACAATAATACTCGTTGTCCAATAATCTCTCTCAATAGAAAACTGTACAATTTGATTTTTAGTTCTTTTTTATCCAGTTTTCAGGATTAAATGTTCTAGAGGGAAAAGAATGCGCCTGAAGGATAAAACCAACACCCCAGAGTGCTAAAACAATGGCAGCTGGATTTGAATTCTCCCAATTAGAAAAAAACAAGAAATAAAAAGAAAGTATATAACATATACAAGAGCAAATATTTAGAAAAAACCTCATTATTTTTTAAATAAAGGTATTTAATAATACTTTAAATATAGAAAGTAATTTGTTTTTGAGCTGAGGAAACAGCTTAATAAAGAGGATATGTATGTGGTATAAAAAAACCCTCCACTTGGGAGGGTTTATTCATTTTAGAGATTGGACTTTTTTACTTCCTCCAAAATAGAACTTAAAATCTCGTTTTGTTTTTTTAGCTGAAGTAAAACATCTCTATCGGTTGTTTTTTGTTCGATAGTTCTTGTTTTGTTAAAATATTTCATAATCATTAATAAATGATGCTGCCATAAATCAATTTAGAAGAATGATGAAATCTTAATAAACTAATGGACATAAATTCTTCGCTTATAGATTTATTTTAGCGTTAAACTTATGTAACGATTTTTCCGGATGCGTTCTCTCCACCCGCGACTCTATTTTTACTCCCAGTCCACACGGGATTATTAAATTTAAACATTTTATTAAAATTTTTCAATATAAGGTTTTAAATACTTGATTATAAAGACCATCAATTCCCTAATATCTATGAGTAACTGACTGAATTAATACAATGTATGGAGGGTGATTCAGAACGCTATCCATTAGTGATTGGCAACTGACTTAATGGGAACTATAGGGGGTTAAGTTCCTAAACTTGATGAAGAGGATTTGCCT
>JBMTKF010000029.1:0-22388 GCA_049439205.1 Flavobacteriaceae bacterium
CGATTTGCCCCACAAGTTTGAAGCCGGTACACCCAACATTGCCGGAGGCATAGCTTTTGGTGCTGCGCTGGACTACATCAATGCAATTGGGATGAAGAAGATCGCCGCTTATGAGGAAGAACTCCTGCAATATGCCACAGAAAAGCTAAGTGAAATTCCCGGATTAAAAATTTATGGCACTGCCCCTAAAAAAACAGCGGTCATCTCTTTCAATGTTCAAGGCATTCATCCTTATGATATTGGGAGTATTTTGGACAAGCTTGGTATTGCTGTTAGAACTGGACACCACTGTGCCCAGCCCATCATGGACTTTTATCAAATCCCAGGTACCGTTAGGGCCTCCTTTTCTTTTTATAACACTTTTGAAGAGATTGACACCATGTTAGAAGCACTCAAAAAGGCCATCTCGATGTTGCAATAAATCATTAATTTTGGGTATGGAAACTATAGAAGCGGCACAAGATGAAATTGTAGAGGAGTTTTCCATGTTTGAAGACTGGATGCAACGCTATGAATATATGATAGAATTGGGAAAATCACTCCCGTTGATAGACCCAAAACTCAAGACTGATGATTTTATCATCAAGGGATGCCAAAGCAAAGTCTGGGTTCATGCTGACTTAAAAGATGATAAATTGATTTTTACTGCCGACAGTGACGCCATTATTACTAAGGGTATTATTGCCATTTTGATTCGTGTATTTTCTAATCAACATCCTGATGCCATAATCGAGGCAAATACAGAATTTATTGATAAAATTGGATTAAAGGAACATTTGTCCCCCACTCGTGCCAATGGTTTGGTCTCCATGATCAAACAACTAAAAATGTATGCCATTGCCTTTAAAACACAATTGAACTGATCATGTCAAAAGAAATTAATGAAACCGCCAAATTAGGTGATAAAATTATTGGAGTACTCAAAACCATCTATGATCCCGAAATCCCTGTGGATATTTATGAACTTGGATTGATCTATGATGTTTTTGTAAACGAAGATGACGATGTCAAAATACTGATGACCCTAACGACTCCCAACTGTCCTGTAGCGGAAACACTCCCACGTGAAGTAGAAGAAAAAGTTAAATCTTTGGACGAAGTCAAGGACGCAGAGGTGGAAATTACCTTCGATCCCCCTTGGTCTCAAGATCTGATGAGTGAGGAAGCCAAATTAGAATTAGGAATGCTATAAATGACTGATAGTATTGTCAATCGCGTTGCATCAAGTACCTTGATTATTTTCGATCTTGAAGAACTACATCAAATCGGAATCAGACAGTCCATCGATTTATCCCAATGGTTGGATCAAGGACTACTGCTTAAAGAAAAGGAATTCAGAGCGCAACTCAAGGCCCATGACTGGAGTGTCTACCAAGATCAATTCATCGCCTTACACTGTTCAACCAAGGCCATTTTACCCGCCTGGGCTTCCTTATTGGTCACGACCCACCTTAAGCCCTATGCCCGAAAGGTAGTCCTGGGGAGTTTAAAAGATCTAGAAGTGCAGCTATTTGCTGAAGAAATTCAACTTTTGGAAATATCTCCTTACAAAGACCAACCTGTGATAATCAAAGGTTGTAGTGAAAAAACTGTCCCTCAGGATGCTTACGTTCAATTGATTGACAAACTTCAGCCCGTTGTAAAAAGTCTTTTTTATGGTGAAGCCTGTTCCTCGGTTCCTCTCTACAAAAAGAAGAAATAGTTACTTTTGGGATAATCGCTAACTTTTTGAAAGATTCCAAAAAAGTATTGATTTTGACCTACTACTGGCCTCCCTCAGGAGGTTCGGGCGTTCAACGTTGGATTTATTTTACCAAATACCTAAAGCAGTTTGGGTGGGAACCCATTGTCATCACTGTAGATGAAAAAAAGGCTTCCTATACTGTTATGGATTTCGAACTCCTGGATCAGGCAAAAGGTATCCAAGTAATTAAAACCGACACCAAAGAACCGCTAAAAATCTATTCACAAATTTTGACGGGATCATCCATTAAAGGCATTCCTCAGGGAGCAGTTTCTAAAAAGGGGTGGTTTTCCAAAATGGCTGCTTTTGTCCGTGGTAATTTTTTTATTCCCGATGCTCGAAAAGGCTGGAATACCTTTGCCAAAATAAAAGCTGAAAAGCTCATCCGTGAAAAAGGCATTCAAAGGCTTATTACCACTGGTCCGCCCCATTCTACTCATTTGGTTGGCTTACAGCTAAAAGGAGAATTTGGCATTCAATGGTGGGCCGATTTTCGCGATCCTTGGACCAATATTTTTTACAATAAGGACTTTTACCGTTCTGCTTGGGCCAAGAGAATAGACGCCCTATGGGAAGAAAAAGTGCTACAAACCGCAGATGGTATTTTGACCACTGTGGGGGGGGATCTGGTTCGCAAACTCCAAACCAAAGCACCCGACCAGAGTTTTTATGTATTGCCTAATGGCTATGACGCTCCATTGATGTCTTCGACCCCCAAGACCCAAATTAAAGATTTTCATGTCGTCTATACCGGACTATTAACTGAGAATCAGGATTATCTTTCCCCAATTGGGGTGCTCAATACATTGGCAGACCAACACCAAATTCGCCTTTCTTTGGCCGGAAATATCTCTCTCGGAATCATTGAAAAGATAAAAGAAACAGCTACCAAAATTGAGGTTGACTGCAAAGGATACCTCTCCCACCAAGAAGCAATTGCGCTTATGAAAAGTGGAGACTTATTACTAAATTTTGTGTTTAGAGGAGCTGACCAGCATATGTTCTCCGGAAAACTATTGGAATACCTCGCCACATCGATTCCCATTCTTTCTATTGGTGATCCCCAGTCGGAAGCAGGAAGGTTTTTAGCCCAAGCCTCTTTCGCTCAAATGATTGATGCAAACGATATTGATGCCCAAGAAATATTTATTCAAAAAGTAGCCCAACTAAAAGGTAAGGCCAAAAACATTTTACCACAGATTGAAAATTGGAGCAGGGAAAAAATTGCAAAAGCATTAAAAGTTATTTTGGAACAGGGAAGTATTCAGTGATTTTTAACCAATAAAATCATCCCTAACAGGGCTAAAGGCATCGATGAGTTCCCCTTCCTCTAAACATATAGCACCGTGGAGGGTATTTGGGGGGACGTAGAAAGAATCTCCTTTTTCAAGTTTTTGGGTAACGCCATCGATGGTTATTTCAAACACCCCCGATCCAACAAGGGTTGACTGTGAGTGTTGATGCTGGTGTTCGGCACCAACCCCTCCTTTTTTAAAATGAACCACAACCAACATCAGTTGATCGTCATAACCCAAGATTTTTCTTTTGATCTTTGGCTCTATCGCTTCCCATTTGGAAGACGAAGTGTTTAAAAATATTTTACTTGACTTGACAGGTTTCATATAAAAGTGTTATTTAATGATAAAGATTAAATTTTCGAAGGTATTCTTGAATTTTTTGAGGAAGTAAATCAGCCAATAATTTTTTATTTTTAAGTTCATTTCGAATCTCAGTCGCTGAAACATTTAATAATGAAGCTTCAAAATAAACAATATTAGAATGATTTAAAAGTGATGCCGGTATTTTGTCGGACTGGGTCCGGGGATAAACATAGAGCTGAAACTGTTCTAAGATTTGGCGGTAGGCTTTCCAACGGTCGAAGTGCATTATATTGTCGTGACCCAAAAGTAGGGTAAATTGATATTGAGGATATTTTTTTTTTAAATGATCGAGGGTGTTAATGGTATAATTGGGTGAGGGTAAATCGAATTCTTCTGCACAGGCTTTGAGATTTGATTTATCTTCAATTGCCAATTGGACCATGGCCAATCTATGGTGGTTTTCCATCAATGTGTTTTTTTCCTTGAATGGACTTTGGGGACTCACTACTAACCACACTTCTTCCAAGTTTGGATTTTGAGCAAAAAATTCTGCTATTGCTAGATGCCCCGAGTGGATTGGATTAAAGGAACCAAAAAACAGCCCGATATTTTTCATTCCTTATTTATGAATTTATAAATGCTTTTACCCTTTTATAGATCTCTTTTTTTGCTTGCTCCAGGTCCTCATTGACGATCACCACATCAAATTCGGTTGAGGATTCCATTTCCAATTGGGCTTTGGCAAGGCGTTCTTGAATAAGTGCCTCATCTTCTGTTGCTCTTAACCGCAGTCGCTCTTCCAAAACCTTTAAATTGGGCGCTTGGACAAATATTGACAGGGTGTCCTCGGGGTATTGAGATTTGATGTTGATTCCTCCCACTACGTCGATATCAAAAATGATATGTTGTCCAGTAGACCTTTTATTTTGCAATTCCTCACGAAGGGTTCCATAGAACTTATCGGGATAAACTTCTTCGTATTCTACAAAAGCATTTTCTGCAATTTTTTTTTGAAAAGCCTCTGGGGTTAGGAAATGATAATCGACACCATCTTTTTCTTTACCACGGGGGGAACGAGAGGTAGCCGAAATGGAAAAAGCCAAGGGAAGATTTTGCTTCAACAAGGCATGAACCAAAGTGGACTTACCACTTCCCGATGGGGCCGATACCACAATGAGTTTCCCTTCTTTCAATTATAAAACATTGAGTAATTGCTCCTTTATTTTTTCCAGTTCATCTTTCATTTGGATGACCAGCTTTTGAAGGCCGGCATGGTTGGCTTTTGATCCTATTGTATTGATCTCCCGGCCGATTTCCTGAGCGATAAAACCCAGTTTTTTTCCGTTTGAAGTATCATTACTCAATGTTTTTTTAAAATAATCAATGTGATTTTTCAGCCGGACTTTCTCTTCGGTGATGTTATATTTTTCCAAATAATAAATCATTTCTTGTTCGAATCGATTTTGATCGATTTCTGCTTGTAGGTTATCCAAAGCGGATTTCAATTTCTCCTTAATTTTAGAACTTCTTTCGGGATCGATGATTTCTACTTCTTTACAAAGTTCCTCCAGGTTGTCCAATCTTTTGTTGAATTCGGCTTCGAGAATTTTCCCTTCATCGGACCGGAATTCAATCAGTGCATCGATGGCCTTTTTCAGCAGGGTTTCGATCAATTCAATTTCGGCCTCATCAAAGTCTTCGATCTCCGTTTTGAGGGTATCGGGCAGTTTAATGGCGATCCTTAGTAACTCCGAACGTTCAAGATCTTCTATTCCTTTCAATTGCTCAATGTATTGATTTACAGTAGCAACATTGATGGTTTTGGCATTGGATTCACTCATATTCTCAATATTGAGGATCAAATCAATTTTACCTCTTTTAAGGAACTCCCCTACACTTTTTTTGAGTTTAACTTCGATTTCCCTCACGTAGATCGGCAGTCGGGCATTGAGTTCTAATCCCTTGCTGTTGAGTGAGCGCAGCTCCAGGCTGTAGTTTTTGTTTTCGAATTGTATCTCGGCTTTACCGTAGCCGGTCATCGATTGAATCATAGGGTACTAGAGTTCCCGGATTTTGATATTACGATAGCTGACTCCATCACCGTGATCTTGCAGGCCAATTTTTCCAGTTTTAAATTTGGCAAAATCTTTCCAGTCTTTAAATTTGGAATTGGCTACCAAAGTATCCCATTCCGGTCCACTCAAAGGGAAGTTTACGATTTCCACATCGTTAAGTTTAACGCTGGCCTTATTGGTGGTGTAATTAATAGAAATAAAAACATGATTCCATTCTCCAGCGGGTTTGCATACATCCATTGAAGGTTGAACCATATCGTAAAGTGCGCCTGCTTGATGAAAATTTGGTTTGACAAAGGAATCCGGGTGACGTTCATTGTCAAGAACCTGAATTTCTGGACCTGTTTGATAGGGTGTTTTATATCCCTCTCCTTCTTTTACACCCCAAAAAATTCCACTATTTCCTCCCTCTACAATTTTCCATTCTAACGAAAGCTCAAAGTCGGTGAACTCCCTATCAGTAACAATATTATTTCCTTTTCCACTTCCAGTTCCATCAGGTAAAACCATTGCTCCGTCTTCAATAATCCAAGCAGTACTCATTTCGGAGCTATTGAATTGATGCCATCCGTCGAAAGAGACCCCATTAAACAAGTCCACCCACTCTTTTTGTGGAGCAGTTGCCTCTGCAGATGCTATTTTTTTCTTAGGGATCTGTTTACAAGCTATTACAAGATAGACTAATCCAATAAATAATAATTTTCTCATTAATTGTGTTTTAAAGATTAAGTATTTTTTTAAGATGATTTTCTTCGATTTCAGTTCCGGCAAAGTCATCGAAAGTTTTTTGAGTAGCTTCGATGATGTGTGATTGAATGAAAGAAGCACCCTCCCGAGCTCCTTGCTCTGGACTTTTAATACAGCATTCCCATTCCATAACGGCCCAAACATCACAACTATATTCTGTTAGCTTAGTAAAAATAGTTTTAAAATCTATTTGTCCGTCACCGGGAGAACGATATCGACCTGCGCGATCAATCCAATCACCGTAACCTCCAAAAGCTCCTTTTTTTCCATTTGGTTTAAACTCCGAATCTTTCACATGGAAAGCTTTGATGAATTCGTGATAGTGATCAATGTATTCTATATAATCGAGCTGCTGTAACACAAAGTGACTAGGATCGTAAAGAATATTAGCTCTTTTGTGATTTCCAGTAGCTTTCAAAAAGCGCTCAAAGGTCACCCCATCATGTAGGTCCTCTCCTGGGTGGATTTCATAACAGACATCAACATCGTTCTCATCAAAGGTATTTAGTATAGGCAACCATCTATTGGCCAATTCTTTAAACCCCATTTCCACAAGACCCTCGGGACGCTGTGGCCAGGGATGCCAAGTATGCCACAATAAAGCACCGGAAAAAGTGGCATGGGCGTTCAGCCCAAGTCGGTTGCTTGCTTTCGCAGCTTTTTTTAGGGTTTCAATGGCCCATTTAGTTCTCGCTTTGGGATTATTTTTGTAGGCGTCAGGGGCAAAGTTGTCAAACATCAAATCATAGGCAGGATGAACTGCTACCAGTTGACCCTGTAAGTGGGTTGAAAGTTCGGTAATCTCAAGACCGTAGGAATTAATTTTTCCTTTCAATTCATCACAGTAAGTCTGACTTTCAGAAGCTTTGTCTAGATCTATAAGAAAGCTTTCCCATGTAGGAATTTGTACCCCTTTGTAACCCAAGTCGGCTGCCCACTTGCACATGCCGTCTAGAGAATTGAAAGGAGCATGCGTGTCAACAAACTGCGCCAAAAAAATGGCAGGTCCTTTTATGGTTTTCATTGATTTTCCATGCTTACCCATACATTTCCTTTTTGATTAGACTCAACAGTTTTTTCTATAAACAGCATCCCTCGAACTCCCTCGTAGAGAGTAGGGAATTCTCCATTGTAAGATTTTTCCTTCCTAAGTGCCTTTGCCACTCCTTTATAGATATTTCCCATAGCATCAAAAATACCTTCGGGATGTCCTGCAGGCAATTTGGTACCGTCCATGGATACGTCGGTATTGTATGAAGCATTACCAGGTTTGATTAGTCGTCTAGGTTCGTCATCTTTAAGGTGATACAAATAATTGGGATTTTCTTGCTCCCATTTCAACGCTCCCTTTCTTCCGTATATGGCTACGGCTATGTTATTTTCATCTCCGGTGGCAATTTGACTTGCGCGAAGTAATCCTTTGACTTTATTTTCCATTCTGATCAGAATTGAACCATCGATGTCTAGGGGATTGTCATCATAAAGGGTATTTAAGTCCGAGAGTAGTTCTTTAACTTCCATACCGGTAACATATTCTAACATGTTAAATATATGGGTCCCTATGTCTCCGATACAGGAACTTATTCCTGCTTTTTTGGGGTCCAACCGCCATACTTTACTTCTTTTTTCTTTGTCATGAATCACAGGGTTTATCCAGCCTTGGTAGTATTGTAAATCTACTTTATGAACATCCCCAATGACGCCATTTTCTATCATGTCTTTCATTTCTCTGACCATGGGATAACCTGTATAAGTGTAGGTTACGGCAAAAATAGCTTGATGCTTTTCTTGCAGTGATTGCAGCACTTTAGCCTCTTCAAGTGTAGTTGTTAGTGGCTTTTCACAAATAACGTGAAAACCGTTCTCCAGAAGTTTTTTGGCCATTGGGTAATGCAGAAAATTGGGTGTTAAAACAGATACTACCTCAATCCTTTGATCTTCTGGTTTGGCAGATTCTTCCTTAACAAAAACATCAAAATCCTTATAAACCCTATCTGTGTTAATTCCGATTTGTTTAGCAAACTTCATGTTTTCCTGATAGTCTGGATTAAATACCCCTCCCACAATCTCATATCGGTCATACATATAGGAAGCTACCCTATGTAAAACACCAATTAGCGAATCTCCACCACCCCCTAATATACCCAGTCGAATTTTACTCATTATAATTTTTTAACCGTTTTAGTAAAAATAGGATTAATTTTTCAAAACTAAAATGGAATCAAAAATGATTAGTAATTTAAGTTGTTTCAATATTAAAATATGATTTGCAAAAAAATAAATAATTCATTTTTTTGTCGATTGTGATTCAAAAAGATATTTTTACATATATAAAATACCTTATAACATAAAATACATGAACAACACATATGATGCGATAGTCGTTGGAACAGGAATCAGTGGAGGCTGGGCTGCCAAGGAGTTGTGTGAAAAAGGTCTAAAGACTCTAGTTTTGGAGAGAGGCCCCATGGTTCAACATCCAGTTGACTACCCCACTGCCAATATGGATAAATGGGATTTCAAAGGTGGAGATAAGATTACCCAAGAAATCAGAAAACGCCAACCCAAGCAAAGCCGAACCAATTATGTAAACACCGAATCCACATCTCATTTTTTTGTGGATGACAAATTACATCCTTATAATGAGGTAAAGCGTTTTGATTGGATCAGGGGCTATCATGTTGGTGGGCGATCATTGCTGTGGGGCAGACAAAGTTACCGCATGAGTGATTATGATTTCGAGGCCAATGCAAAAGATGGAATCGCCGTGGATTGGCCCATAAGATACAAGGACCTCGCCCCATGGTACAGTTATGTAGAAAAATACATTGGAATTAGTGGAGAAAAATTAGGATTACCTCACTTGCCAGATAGTGAGTTTCTCCCCCCCATGGAACTTAATTGTGCAGAAAACGAATTAAAAGATGCGGTTGCAAAAAAGTATAGTGGCAATCGAGTGGTAACAATAGGTAGAGTCGCACACATTACAGAGGGAACCAAACCTGGATTGGGAAGAAATAGTTGTCAATATAGAAACCGCTGTCGCAGGGGGTGCCCATTTGGAGCCTATTTTAGCAGTAATTCCTCCACTTTACCCGCTGCAGAGGCCACTGGTAACATGACCCTCAGGCCAAATTCTTTAGTCAGTGAAGTCCTTTATGATGCTGATGCCAAAAGAGCTACAGGTGTCCGTTTGATTGATGCAGAAACCCAAGAGGTCATTGAGTTTAAAGCCAAAGTGATTTTCCTTTGTGCATCTACGGTCGCTTCGACTTCTATTTTGATGCAATCCATTTCTGATCGTTTTCCCAATGGAATGGGCAATGATTCCGGAGAATTAGGTCATAACTTGATGGACCACCACTTTAGGGTGGGGGCGAATGCTACTGTAGATGGCCATGATGACAAATATTACACCGGGAGAAGACCCAATGGCATATACATCCCTCGATTCAGGAATTTAGGAGGAGCTACCAACCGAAAAGACTTTATAAGAGGATATGGTTATCAAGGGGGAGCCAACAGAAATAATTGGACTAATATTATCAGTGAAATGGCCTATGGCGAAGACCTCAAAGAGGCAATAATGAAACCCGGTGGATGGCGTATAGGAATGGCCGGATTTGGTGAAACTTTACCCTATCACGAAAACAAAATGTATCTCGATTATAATAAAAAAGATAAATGGGGATTGCCCACAGTTACCTTTGATGCAGAGATTAAAGAAAATGAAAAAATCATGCGCAAGGACATGATGATACAGGCAGCAGAAATGTTAGATGCAGCTGGTTTCAAAAATATTTCCCAATTCGACAAGGGATACTCTTTGGGATTAGGGATACATGAAATGGGAACAGCCAGAATGGGTCTCGATCCCAAAACCTCTGTTCTTAATAAGTTTAATCAACTCCATGCAGTTTCCAATTTATATGTTACTGATGGGTCAGGGATGACTTCTGCCGGTAATCAAAATCCATCATTGACCTACATGGCTTTGACTGCTCGAGCTGCTGATCATGCTGTCAAGGAACTTAAAAAAATGAACCTTTAATCAAAACAGAAATGGATAGAAGAAAAGCACTTAAAAATATTGGAATCTCATTTGGTACGATCACCCTCACACCTTCTGTGGTGGGTTTAATGCAAAGTTGTCAATCTAAGCCTGAGGGTTGGATGCCTAGCCAATTCTCCACCCACCAATTTGAAATTTTAAGCCAATTGATGGATTTGATTATTCCTCCTACAGACATCCCTGGAGCCATAGAGCTTCAGCTACCACAATTTCTTGATGGATTTGTTGGTGTGATCATGAACGATAAGGCAAAAAATAGATTAATAAGCGGTTTGGACCAACTCATCAAATCCGCACTCAATGACTCGGGTAAGTCTAATGTTTCTGAGCTTATTAAAGGAGACTTGGACAAGCAGTTGTTAAAGTATTTGCGTGCTGAAAAACAAACAGTTAAAACTTGGGAAAAGGACATGCAGTCAATACAAGCAAAAGCATATGCTTTTGCTGTTCAGTTAAGGTCCTTGACCATCAACGCCTTTAAAACCAATGAGTATATAGGTGAAAATGTATTGGCTTATGTTCCAATCCCCGGAGAACAAAAAGGTTGTATCGATTTAATGGAGGCTACAGGAGGAAAAGCATATTCTCCTCTATAGAGTCCTAAAATATTCTGCCAAGGCTCGCGTTTCTTTTTTAGTAAGATTTTGATTTAGCATCATCACATTATTGTATTCTTTCAGTAGGGCTTTAGCCGTCTCGTCTTTTTGTAACATTTCTGTAGGATTCAGTATCATGTTCATCACCCAAGCGGGATTTCTACGTTTATAGATTCCTACCATCGCGGGACCGATTAATTTACGGTCAGGCATATGGCATGCTGTGCATTTTTGTTTAAAGATCAATTCACCATCTTCTGCCATAGCTTCATCAATATCGGCATCAAAAGCCATCGATTTGATAGGGCCAATCCCAGTGTTTTCAATATTGACAGGTGTTTTTTCAACTTGCTTATTTTCGACTTTTTTCTCTGTTGAGCTTCGCTTGTACTCAAAAGATTTCTTTTTTTCTTTTTTGGGGCCACAAGCAGTTACAAGTGCCAAAACATATAACAGGGCAATGGATTTTTTCATGATGGGTAATTGTATAATTATATCGGTACCAAAATTAAGAAATAGAGGATAATTAAAACCTGCTGTTTTTGATTTTTAATACTTTGTTGATTTTGGATTGTTTTTTGATACCAAATAAACCCCCAGCATTATAACTAGACAGGCAATCGCTTTCGGCATATCGAGGGTGTCATTTCCAGAATAAATGGCATAGCTAATTGCAATGACAGGTTGTGCATAGGCAAAAGCACCCACAGTTGATGCTTGTAAATTTCTTAATGCATACAGATTGAGCAAATAGGTGGAAAAGGTTGTTCCTAATACCACAAAGGCCACTCTCCAAAATACATCTAGAGGCATATTAGACCAATCCACCTCAGTGTATTCCGTCACTGTAATTGGAAAGGTTAGAATAAATCCGATTGAAAACAACCATTTCATAATGGTAACGGTATTATATTTTTCTGAAAGTGGTTTTACCACAATGATAAAGCCCGAAAAGAAAATAGAATTGATCATGAACAAGATATTTCCCATTAATACATTGGGGGCATTGACAGTATTTTGAGTACCATATAGAACCAGCATCAGCGCACCGGCAAATCCTATAGTGATCCCAAAAAATTTTAGTATTCCAATTTTTTCACCCAAAAAAAGATAGGATAGCAGGAGGATGATTATGGGATTAGTGGTGGCAAAAATCCCGCTATTTACTGGGGTAGAGAGTTCCAGCCCTTTGAAAAAAGAAAGCATATTGATACACATTCCCATCAAGCAAGCCAAAAATAACCTCAAATAATCGCCACGGTCAATTTTTTCTTTGGGCAAAAACAAACTTAGCAACCAAAATAGCAGGGCTGCTCCTGAGGTGCGGATGAAGATAAAACCAAAGGCACCAACATAATCTGGCATTACCACCTTGGCCACTGTATGGTTGAGCCCATAGATGGTAGTTGCACCGGCAGCAGCTATAAGCGCCCAAACTCTAGTGTTCATCCAGCCATTTTTTCGCATCAGCCACTACTGCTTTACTGTTACCAATAAAAATATGCTCATCATAGACCAGAACAGGGCGTTTTAAAAAAGTATAATGTTCCAATATAAGCACTTTGTAGTCATCCTCTGAAAGTTGTCTTTCATGTAAATTTAGCTTTTTATAAAGTTGCGCACGTTTGCTAAACAAAGCCTCATAACTACCCGAAAGCTTTTTCAATCTTTCCAATGTCTCAGTAGTAAGCGGCTTTTCTTTTATATTAACAAACTCAATATATGAAGGAAGATCTAATTCTCTATAGATACGCTGGCAAGTATTGCAGCTATTTAAAGAATAAAAAGTTCGCATAATATTTAAATCGATGCACAAAATAAGTTATTAAATGTAAAATATTTATGAATTTGTCTATTATTAAGTAGTTAATTTAAATTTCAGATGATTAACCCAAATTATACTCAAGTTTTGGAACAAAATCTATTTATAAATAAATCCTATTTCACCTTTTCCTAAAGCCCTTTATTATAAACTTCCTTTAAAGACAATCATCAACAAGGCTAATTTTTGTATTTACGAAAATAAACAGCTTCTTCCCTCACCATTATCCCTTTTTTCAAAGACGATTGTTTTTAACTCCTTTTACGATTTATTATAAGGTAAAGTTGTTTTTTAAATTTATGGATAGAATACTTCAAATTTTAACACCAATAAGCATTCTTTAAAATCCAATATCTTTGCAATGATATAAAACACTGTGATGGACAAAAAACTACGTTTTAATAGCCTCACCATTCATGGAGGTCAGGAGCCTGACAAGGCATTTGGTGCGGTTATGCCACCCATTTACCAGACCTCTACTTATGCCCAGACCACTCCTGGAGGGCATCAAGGATATGAATATAGCCGGACACACAATCCTACTCGAACAGCCTTAGAGCGTTCCATAGCAAGCCTTGAAAAGGCAAAACATGGTTTGGCTTTTGCTTCCGGTATGGCAGCTATGGATACTGTTCTAAAACTTTTTCAACCTGGTGATGAAATTATCTCCACTGATGATCTTTATGGCGGATCCTATCGACTGCTGACAAAAGTCTTTGAAAAATACGGATTAAAAATACATTTTGTAAATATGGAAAAGGCCGAAAATATTAAGCCTTTCCTCAACATCAAAACCAGATTGATATGGATTGAAACCCCTACCAATCCGATGATGAAGGTTGTGGATATTCGCGCTATTGCTGCTCTTGGAAAAACCTACAACGCATTAATAGTAGTCGACAATACATTTGCATCACCCTATCTTCAACAACCACTGGATTTAGGTGCCGATATGGTTATGCATTCTGCTACCAAATATCTTGCCGGTCATAGCGATACTATTATTGGACTATTGGCAGTAAATGACGATGTCCTGCACGAACAACTTGCTTTTATCCAGAACTCGGGTGGAGGCGTTCCCGGACCTATGGACTGTTTTTTGGCTCTCAGGGGCATCAAAACTCTTCACTTGAGAATGCAAAGACATTGTGAAAATGGCGCTGCTGTGGCCACTCACCTCCAAGACCACCCCAAAATAGAAAAAGTCTATTGGCCTGGTTTTGTAGATCATCCCAATCATGATGTGGCCAAAAAACAAATGAAAGCTTATGGAGGAATGCTATCTTTTGTCCCACAAGGTGGAGATTTAGCAAATGCCAAGGAAATCCTGGAAAAATTTCAAATCTTTACTTTGGCCGAATCCCTGGGAGGAGTCGAAAGTTTGGCTGGTCATCCTGCCTCCATGACACATGCTTCTATCCCCAAAGAAATTCGTGAACAAAGTGGAGTCGTGGATGGGTTGATTCGACTCAGCATTGGAATTGAAGATATTCAGGATTTGATCGAAGATCTGGATCAGGCAATTGCATAGAATAATTTTATTTTAAATGGAACTTCCAAAAAATAAAAAAATATACTTTGCTTCTGACAATCATTTGGGTTTACCCCATTCAGAAGCGAGTCGAGTTCGGGAGAAGCATTTTGTATCATGGCTGGAAGAGGTGCGAAAAGATGCTGCAGCCATTTATTTGTTGGGGGACCTATTTGATTTTTGGTTTGAATACAAGACTGTTGTCCCCAAAGGCTTTGTCAGGGTATTGGGCAAATTAGCCGAGCTTTCTGATTCTGGTATTCCCATTACCTTTTTTACAGGCAATCACGACTTGTGGATGAGGGATTATTTTCAAAAAGAATTGGACATAACCGTATACCGTCAACCCATCACCCTCACTATTGGAACCACACGTTTTTTAATTGGTCATGGTGACGGGTTGGGACCAGGAGACAAGGGCTACAAGCAAATGAAAAAGTTTTTTACCAACCCCTTTTCGCAGTGGCTCTTTCGCTGGCTGCATCCTGATTTGGGAGTCCGATTGGGTCAATATTTATCCCAAAAGAATAAATTTATCTCTGGTGAGGAGGATGTCAAATTTTTGGGAGAGGACAAAGAATGGCTTGTGTCTTATTCGCAAAAAAAATTAAAAGAAGAACACTTCGATTATTTTGTTTTTGGCCACCGTCATTTGCCTTTGGAAATTGAGTTGAATCATAATTCCAAATACATCAATTTAGGGGATTGGATTACTCACAACACCTATGCAGTTTTTGATGGAACTATTTTGAACTTAAAAACTTGGAAATAGCATTAGCTTATGATCGAAGCCAAATCGCTTAAGCTCGAAAATAGCGTGATCATTGGGATCATTAACAGTCGACAGGATTTAGCTCAATCCAAGGAATATCTTAATGAATTGGCTTTTTTGGTTCATACAGCTGGGGGAATTGTACTACAGCGGTTTGTTCAAAAAATGCAGATTCCAAATCCTAAAACATTTATCGGTTTGGGAAAAATGTATGAAGTAGAACAATTTGTCATTAAAAATCAAGTAACTACGGTAGTTTTTGATGATGAGTTGACCCCAGCACAACAGGGGAATATCGAAAAAATTTTACGTTGTAAAATATTGGATCGAACAGGCTTGATCTTGGATATTTTTGCCCAACGCGCCCAAACTAGTTATGCTCGTACTCAAGTTGAGCTTGCGCAATATGAATATTTGTTACCCCGACTAAAAGGACTTTGGACACACTTAGAGCGTCAACGAGGGGGGATTGGCATGCGCGGGCCAGGAGAAACTGAAATAGAAACGGATCGTCGAATCGTCCGGGATAAAATTTCCCTTTTGAAAAAAAAGTTAGTCACAATTGATAAACAAATGGCTACCCAAAGGGGTAATCGTGGGGCTTTGGTCAGGGTAGCACTTGTGGGATATACCAACGTGGGCAAATCGACCCTAATGAATGTTATTGCTAAAAGTGAGGTTTTTGCTGAAAACAAACTTTTTGCTACTTTAGATACCACCGTAAGAAAAGTAGTAATTGGCAATTTACCATTCCTAATGAGCGATACGGTTGGCTTTATACGCAAATTACCCACCCAATTGGTAGAGTCTTTTAAAAGCACTTTAGATGAGGTCCAGGAAGCCGATTTGTTATTGCATGTGGTAGATATTTCGCATCCCAATTTCGAAGACCATATTCAATCGGTGAATCAAATTCTCAGTGAAATCAAAAGCCTTGATAAACCAACCTTAATGGTTTTCAATAAAATAGATGCATACCAAGCAGAACAATGGGATGAAACAGACTTGATGACTGAACGGACTTCAAAGCATTATAGCATTGAAGAATGGCAAAATACCTGGATGCATAGAGCCAACGATAGAGCCCTATTTATCTCTGCTCTGAACAAAAAAAATCTCAAAGGGTTTCGTGATAGAGTCTATGCTGAAACAAGAAAAATTCACCTTACTCGTTTTCCTTATAACCATTTTTTATATCCGGAGCAACTGGCCGAAGGCTTATAACATTTTCAATGTTTTTGATTAAGGGTTCCTGTGGGCCACGTAAGTATTGGCTTGTGCTTTAGGTAACAAAAGTACATCTGCTAGATTCACGTGTTCGGGAGCTTGGGCCATATAGAGAATTACATCGGCAACATCTTTTGCTAGTAGTGGAGTAAGTCCCTTGTAGACTTGGGCTGCTTTGACTTTGTCTCCTTTAAAGCGTACATCCGAAAATTCAGTGTCGACCATCCCAGGGTTTATCGCGCTAACCTTGATGTTTAAAGAATTCAAATCCAAACGAAGCCCTTGGGTGAATGCATCTATGGCATATTTACTACTGCAGTATACACTACCGTGGGGATAAACTTCTTTACCTGCAATGGAACCAATATTGATTATGTGTCCGGTTTTTCGGGAAACCATTGAAGGCAAAACCGCTTTTGTTACGTACATTAACCCTTTGACATTGCTGTCTATCATAGCATCCCAATCCTCTAGATCGGCTTTGTGAACGGGTTTAAGACCGTGGGCATTTCCTGCATTGTTAATCAAAATATCAATGGATGAAAAAGCTTTTGGAAGGGAATTTATTTTTTCAAAAACAGCACTTTTATCCCCTACATCAAAAACCAACAGGTGGGTGGGTGTATCTAATTTTGACTGTAGTTCTCTCAATCGGTCTTTTCTACGGCCACACAAAATCAAGCTGGCACCCTGAGTTCCTAAGAGCTCTGCTGTTGCCCATCCGATTCCACTACTGGCTCCTGTAATCATTGCCATTTTTCCTTTAAGAGCTTTTGTCATCTGTGTAAAATCTTTTAAATTCGAAGTCCTAAATTAGGAAGTATTATGGGGGCGAAAAATCATGAGTCATTCTATTTTTAACCAATTATTAACAAGTCAAAAAAAAAAATATCTACAATTTTGCACCCCATAATTAATGTTTTGATAGATACACTACAATGGAAGAAACAATGAAAAAGCCCGTTGATATTAAAGCAATCAATGAAAAGATCGAAAAGGAAAGTGCCTTCGTTGATCTACTGACCCTTGAAATCAACAAGGTGATCATAGGACAAAAAGAGATGGTTGAGCGATTGCTCATCGGTTTATTAGGTCGAGGCCATATTTTGTTAGAAGGTGTTCCTGGTCTGGCCAAGACCCTTGTCATTAATACTTTGAGCCAAGCAGTAAAAGGTCAATTCAGCCGTATACAGTTTACCCCCGATTTACTTCCTGCCGATGTGATCGGTACGATGATTTACAATGTAAAAGAGAATGATTTTACGATCAAAAAAGGCCCTGTATTTGCCAATTTTGTTTTGGCAGACGAGATCAATCGGGCCCCGGCCAAAGTGCAGTCTGCATTGTTAGAAGCTATGCAGGAAAAGCAAGTAACCATCGGAGATACTACCTTTAAACTTCCTGTTCCCTTTTTGGTCATGGCTACCCAAAACCCAGTAGAACAAGAGGGGACTTATCCATTGCCGGAGGCTCAAGTGGATCGTTTTATGCTCAAAACCATTATCGATTATCCAATGTTGGAGGAGGAACAAATTATTGTTCGTTCCAACTTAAACAACGTTCAAGAGAAAATCAAAGCCGTCGTAACCACAAAACAGATTGAGGTTGCACAAGCCACTGTGAGGGAAATCTACATGGATGAAAAAATCGAGAAATACATTCTTGACCTGGTTTTTGCAACCCGTTATCCTGAACGTTACAATCTTTCTTCTATAAAGCCATTGATCAGTTTTGGAGCTTCTCCTAGGGGGAGTATCAACTTGGCTACTGCTGCCAAATGTCACGCCTTCTTAAAACACCGAGGTTATGTTATTCCGGAGGATGTTCGTGCTGTCATATATGATGTATTTAGACACCGTATCGGATTGACTTATGAAGCCGAAGCAGAAAACGTGACCACTGAAGATTTGATCAGCCAAATCATCAATGAGGTGGAAGTCCCGTAGGACTTGCGTTTTTTTAGGTTAAATTCCAGTACCTATGGACACTAAGGAGCTCTTAAAAAAAGTTCGTAAGATTGAAATCAAAACCCGTCGCTTAAGCGATAATATCTTTGGAGGGGAGTATCATAGTACCTTCAAAGGAAGGGGAATGACTTTTAGTGAGGTGCGCCAATATCAATACGGGGATGATGTGAGAAGCATCGACTGGAATGTGACGGCCCGCTATAACGAACCTTTTGTAAAAGTCTTTGAAGAAGAAAGAGAATTGACCTTGATGTTGATGATTGATGTCAGTGGCTCAGAATTGTTTGGCACCCAAGGACAATTCAAGAGGGAGGAATTGACTGAAATAGCCGCAACATTGTCTTTTTCGGCCATGCAAAACAACGATAAAGTGGGATTGATCCTCTTTTCGGATCAGATAGAATTGTTTATCCCACCCAAAAAAGGACGTTCTCATGTTTTGCGGATTATACGTGAACTTTTGGAATACAAACCCCAAAGTCAAAAAACGAGTATCAGCAATGCCCTTGAATTTTTATCGAGAGTGATGAAAAAGAAAGCTATAGTCTTTATGATGTCCGATTTTATGGATAGTGGCTATGAAAAGACCCTGAGGATCGTGGCCAAAAAACATGATCTAACAGGGATTAGAATCTACGACCGACACGAAGAAAATATGCCCAATATCGGTTTGGTTCCCATGTTAGACAACGAAACGGGGCGGACGGCTTGGGTCAATACCCAATCCACCAAGGTACGAAAAGCTTATGCAGATCAATACCGTTATGTGGTGAACGAATTTGAGAACCTTTTCCATAAAAATGGTGCAGGAACCTTGCACAGCAGACTGGATCAAAGCTACGTAAAAAAGTTGTTGAACTATTTTAAATCTAGAGGCTAAATGAAGGGAAAGATTTTGCTTTTATGGGCCTGTCTCTTTTCTAAACCTTTACTTTTTGCCCAAATGGGCTACGATTTGCAAGTCGCAGTAGATACCACCAAAATGAGGATAGGAGAACAAATAGAATACATCATTCAAGTAAAGGCTGACTCTACCGCACAGATCACTTTTTCAGAGCAACCATTTTTTGCGCCTTTTGAAGTTTTGGAAGAAAGCCCCATTGATACCCTCAGAGCGAAAAGCCATTATCTTTTTACCAAAAAATACGCCCTGATACAGTTTGACTCCGGGACCTACTGGTTGCCTCCGCAAAAGGTTATGGTCAACGGTTTTTCCAAAATATCAGACTCCCTTTTGGTTCAGGTGGCTACGGTTCCCGTAGATACCTTAAAGCAAAAACTTTTTGACATCAAACCTGTTGCAGAAGTAGAGCAAAATTTTGATGCCTTCACTCAAAGTATTATTTATGCGGTATTGGCGGTATTGTTGTTGGTAGGATTGATCTACGCTTTTTTCTTTGCCAAAAAAAGAAGAGAAGAACGCAAGAAAAAATTACCCCCTTTCGAACGTGCCATAGAGGAACTAAAAGCTTTGGAAACCATTACCCCATCTTTACAAGAGGAATACAAACATTACTACTCTCGGCTGACTGACGTAGTAAGGCGCTATCTGGAGGAGGAAGCCAAAATCTCTGCCTTGGAAAGTACTACCGATGAGTTGATGATAAAATTAGAGTCATTAAAACAATCTGGGCAATTGGAGCTGGACAGGGAAACGATCAAGAATCTCAAAACAGTTCTTCAGACTGCCGACTTGGTCAAGTTTGCCCGATCTACTCCCGAGTTTGGCTCGACTTCTAAGGACAGAGAATTGGTAGAAGGGGTTGTGATTGAAACCAGAGAAGCCCTTCCTGAACCCACCCTAGAGGAGATTAGAGAAAGAGAGGAATACCGTCTTTTATCCGCCAAAAAAAGAAGAAAAAAACAACTGCAGTGGAGCTTTGCCTCTGTTGGGATTTTATTGATTTTAAGTCTGAGTGTGGCCATCCTCGTATACGGATTTTACCCAGTTAGGGATACTTTGGTTGGATATCCTACTATCAAATTAAAAAACAAGGAATGGATTACAAGTCAATATGGGACACCCCCTGTTAAAATTTCTACTCCAGAGGTGTTAAGAAGAATAAATTCGGAAAAAGGAGGTGCATTGCGTTTTTCCTCAGGTAATTACGATGCTCCTTTCTATATCGATCTGGTATTTACCAAAAAACCCCCGAAGCAGCAGGGAGAAGAAGCTCCTTCAAAAGAAGATCAGCAGGCCCAACAGAAAGAAAAGATTCAAGAATTGATCAATGCCATCATCAACGATTTTCAATCCAGAGGGGCGGTAAATATACTAATTAAGGAGGAAGAAATCACAACCCTATCAGGCCTCCCGGCTCTTAAAATTTTTGGGACACTGGATTACCCAAAAAAAGGAAAAAAAAAGAGGGTACGCTGTAATTATATTACTCATGTATTTGATTTTGAACAGGGGGGGATCAACCTTACTTTGCTCTTCGAAAAAGAGGATCGATATGGAGAATCCATTGAAAAAAGGGTCATGGACAGTTTTGAATTGATAAAAGAATTATAGAAGATGTTTGAAGGCATTTACTTTGCTAATCCCGATTACCTTTGGTTGCTGCTTGCGCTGCCGCTTCTGGTGGGATGGTATGTCTTTACCCGAAAAAAATCACAAGCGGTTTTAAAAATTTCTTCTCTAAATGGCTTTCGGGCAAAGTCCAGTTTTTTGGCCCAATTACAGCCTACCTTGTTTGTTCTGAGAATTTTGTCTCTCGCTCTGATTGTAATGGCTTTGGCCCGCCCTCAAACAATGGATGTCTCAACCCGAACCACGACTAATAAGGGGATTGATATTGTGATGGCTATAGATATTTCTTCAAGTATGTTGGCTCAGGATTTAAAACCCAATCGCTTGGCCGCCCTGAAAAGGGTGGCGGCGTCTTTTGTCGATGATCGCATGAGTGACCGGATAGGATTGGTGATTTATGCAGGAGAAAGTTATACCAAAACCCCCATCACCAGTGATCGTGCTATTGTCAAAAACGCCTTGGGAGAAATTCAATTTGAGGGATTGATCGAGGATGGAACTGCTATTGGAATGGGATTGGCTACTTCGGTAAACCGTCTTAAAGACAGCCGTGCCAAAAGCAAGGTTATCATCCTGTTGACAGACGGGGTGAATAATTCCGGTTTCATCGATCCGAAAATTGCCAGTGAATTGGCAGTGGAATACCAAATCAAAACCTACACAATTGGATTGGGAAGTAATGGAACCGCAAGAGCCCCAATAGGACTTTTGCCCAATGGGAAGTTTCAATACGGCATGACCAAGGTGGAAATTGATGAGGAATTGCTCAAGACCATTGCCAAAAACACAGGTGGTTTGTACTTCCGGGCAACTGATAATAAGAAGTTAGAGGAGATCTATGCGGAGATCAACAAGTTGGAAAAAACCGAAATAGAGGAGTTCAAGTATTACAATTATGACGAAAAATTCAGGCCTTTGATATTGTTGGCATTGGCTTTTCTATTTATAGAGTGGTTGATGAGAAACACCCTTTTTAGAAGTTTTATATGATATGTATCAATTAGACGCACCTTTTTACTTTTATGGTTTGGGCATCTTGCCCATACTCTGGGTGGCCTATTTTTTGGTGATGGGATGGAAGCGTCGTGCCCAGAACAGATTTGCGCATTCTAACCTTATGGAAAAGTTAAGCCCCTATCGTTCTAAGTTTAAACCCGCTTTGAAATTGTTAATGCTTTCACTGGGAATTTCCTTTTTGATATTGGGTTTGGTTAATCCCAAAATAGGAACCCAATTAGAGACTGTAAAAAGGGAGGGCGTGGATATAGTTTTTGCCATTGATGTTTCTAAAAGTATGTTGGCAGAAGATATTGCCCCCAATCGATTGGAGAAATCCAAACGCTTGGTATCTGCCATTATTAATCAGTTGGCCAGTGACAGAATTGGTATCATTGCCTATGCAGATCAAGCCATTCCACAGTTGCCCATCACGACAGACTATGGAGCGGCCAAAATGTTTTTACAAGCCCTTAATACCAATATGCTGTCTTCTCAAGGAACAGCTTTGGATGCTGCCTTGGATCTCTCTGGAACTTATTTTGACGATGAGGATCAAACCAACAGAGTGGTTTTTTTGATTTCAGATGGTGAAGATCATTCCGAAGAAGGAGCCACTGCTGCCCAAAGAGCGGCAGATATGGGGATCAGAATTTTTACTTTTGGTGTAGGGACCGACGAAGGGGCTCCCATTCCCATCAAACG
>JBMTKF010000030.1:0-19931 GCA_049439205.1 Flavobacteriaceae bacterium
TACTGGAAGTAGTTCCATTTTTTAGTTGGTCAAAATAAAATTGATTGACAAACTCTACCCCAGCAAATCCCATATTAGCTGCATAAACGGCAAAATCATGGACATCTTTTTTTCCGGAGAAAAAGGATTTATTCATGGACCACTGAGCTAAGGAGATTTTGTTTTTCACGTAATTCTCATCTGAAAAGACTGGGGGCGGAAGTGCCAATCCTAACGTTGAAACTCCAGTAATTGATAGAAATTGTTTCCTGTTCATGATATTTGAGTTTTAATTTTTTAATTTACCATTTTCATTTCATTTGGCAATTTTGTTGCATGTAATTTGAACAGTTTCTTGCCCATAGATAAATCATCTTAAGCTAGATTGTAATTCTTTGATTTAAAATCATCTTAAAATAGTAGCCTATATTTAACTTTTTAATAATGATAACGCTGAAATAACTCAATCGCTTGATAATCTGAGAGCCCCAAGTCTCTGTATCTTTTTGCAATCAAACGGTTTCTGTCCTCTGCACGTACCCAAAACTCACGATCATCGCTCCCTTGAAACATAACGCTGTCCTTTTGAGATTGGTGATAAAATATAGCTTTTCGCTTTCGTAAAACTTGGTCAGGACTCATTGGAACTGCCATTTCGATCTCGTGAACCTCAAATTCTTGCCAAGCCCCTCTGTAGAGCCAAACCCAACAGTCCTTCATAAATGATTCTGACTTAAGTTGATTTATAGAATCGAACAATATATCTAGACAAATACGGTGCGTTCCATGTGGATCGGCAAGGTCACCCGCAGCATAAATCTGATGGGGTTTTACCTTTTTGATCAGTTGATTGGTAATATTTAGGTCATTTTGAGAGGGTAGATTTTTTTTGACTTTACCGCTCTCGTAGAATGGAAGATTTAGAAAGTGGACTTGACTGTCAGGAATTCCTATATAGCGCGTGGCTGCTAATGACTCTCTTTTTCTGATGGCACCTTTTAGTTTTCGCAAGGCGACAGAATCAATAGTGTTTTTATCTTTGTTTAATAGCTCTTTTTTCAAATCTTCATAGACAGAGGGATCATCCGTGATGTCAGAAATAACCTCAATATACTTAAGTGCTTCATCATCAGATACAGCAATATTTCCTGAAGTCTGGTATGCCACATGAACCTCATGTCCTTGTAAAACCAAGCGATCAAAAGTACCTCCCATTGAAATAACATCGTCATCAGGGTGCGGACTGAAAATGATACATCGTTTTTTCTCCGGAAAAGCACGTTCAGGACGATTACTGTCATCGGCATGAGGTTTTCCTCCCGGCCAACCCGTGATGGTGTTTTGTAGACGATTGAACATTTTAATATTGAGGTCGTAATAATTTCCTTCTAAAACTAAAAGTTCAGCCATCCCGTTTTGACTGTAGTCTTCCTCTGTTAATTTTAAGATAGATTTGTCAGTTTTTTTGCATAACCAATAAACCGCTTTACATTGGTTAGAAAGATCACTCCAATCAAAGTTTCCTGTAATCCAAGGTGTTTTAATTCGAGTCAATCCAGAGGCTGCCTGGCGATCCAAAACCAAAGTAGTATTGTTGTGTTTTTGAAGATATGTTGTTGGTATATTGGGATTTAAATCTCCTTCTACCGCTTTTTGTAAAATTTCACTTTTATTGGTCCCCCAAGCCAAAAGTACAATACGCTTTGCTGAAAGAATGGTTTTAATTCCCATGGTTATTGCCTTGCTGGGAACATTTTCAATACCATAGAAAGCTCCTGCAGCATCAAATCGTGTGAGATAGTCTAGAGTAACCAAACGGGTTTGCGAATTAATATTGGACCCCGGTTCATTGAAACCTACATGTCCGGTTCTTCCAATCCCAAGCAATTGAAAATCGAGACCTCCCAAGTCAATTATCTTTTTTTCATAGGCTTTACAATAGTCTCTTATTTTTTTGGAATCAATGGTTCCGGAAGGAATATTGATATTTTCGGCTGGAATATCAATGTGATCAAAAAGGTTTTCATGCATAAAAGAGTGATAACTATTTATGTCGTCTGGTTTTAGTCCATAATATTCATCAAGATTGAAAGTAATAACATTTTTAAAACTCAGCCCTTGCTCATGATGAATTTTGATCAATTGATTGTAAACACTTATAGGAGAAGATCCGGTTGCCAGTCCCAATACACATGGTAATCCTTTGGCTTGCTTTTCCCTTACAAGCCTAGCTATTTCATCAGCTACAGCAAGGGAACCCAATAAGGGGGTGTCGAAGGTTACATTGTGAAGTTTTTCAAAACGATGTTCCTCAAATGCACCTGGAGGCTGGTAAAGGATTTTTTTAATACTCATTTTAAGTAAATTTTCGAGGATTTTCAAATAAGTAAATATAGCCTTATTTAATTAAATTGAAATCAAAAATAAAGTTGAGTTTTATTAGAATATTTAATAAAAAAATTATTTTATTAGATGATTAAAATGATTTTAATGATCGTTGAAATATGTTGTACGTCAACATCTTCAATTCAAAGTGCAATAAAAGGAGGAGCCTCCCGATTAGAACTTTGTGAAAATTTATTGGAGGGTGGAATTACTCCTAAATCAGACTTTTTAAAAGATGTATTAAATCAAACTCCTGTTCCTGTCCACGTCTTGATTCGTCCTCGTAGTGGGAATTTTATCTACACCCCTAGAGAGGTTAAAATGATCGAAGAGCAAATTGAAATGGCCCGATCATTGGGTGTGATTGGAATCGTCATAGGAGCACTTAACGAAGATCATTCCTTACCTCTCAAATTACTCAAAAACTGGGTAAAAATTTCCCAATCGTTAGATTTGACATTTCACAGAGCTTTTGATCAGGTTATCTCTCCCAAAGAATCTTTGAAAAAAATTATGGATTTAGGTTTCAATAGGGTCTTGACTTCCGGACAAAAAGCTGAAGCAGTACAGGGACTAGATTTAATGGTTGAACTTCAAAACATTGCAAATAATGAACTAGTGATCATGCCTGGGGGTGGGATCAACGATCAAAATTGCGAACTTTTTTTTAAAGCAGGGTTTAATGAAATCCACCTCTCGGCAAAGGGAAAGGATGAAACAGCTAACGGTGAACCAATCTCTGATTTAGAAATCATTCAAAGCGTAGTGGCTTCAGCCTCAAAATTCGGATGATTTGCAATCCAATTTTTAGTCAAGTAGTTAATCTAAGGTCTTCTTAACATATATGGAAATCATCTTGTAAACTTTCTCATCAAGGTTTACCATGTACTAACAATAACTTTCAATCAAACTATTTTTAAAATTCGTGACTGCACTGAAACAATTCAAATAATTGTTGTTTTTATTGTCACTTTTAACCATTTTGTTAAGCTTGGCTATTATGAAATGAGGAAAATTTAAATTCTGTATGGACATTAGCAAACACAAGACCTCTTTCACACCAATCTCACGCTCCAATTCGACCAAAGAAAAGTAAACTGCTGCAACAGTCTAAAAATCTTCAAAAAGCATTAATTCTAATTTTATTCTTTATCGGGATTTCTGATGTCTTCAATCAATTTTTGAATTTTGATATCTGGAGCTGGTGTAAATCTGGATATGGCAATAGATACGACGAAATTCAGCATCATAGCAAAAGAACCAAAACCTTCTGGTGAAATTCCAAACCACCAGTCTTTATTGGTTCCACCACCAAACCATCCAAATTTAAATTTGGTCATATAATATAACATCAAAAGTATCCCGACCACCATACCAGCTATAGCTCCTTCTTTATTCATCCGTTTACTGAAAATTCCCATTACAATAGCAGGAAAGAAGGAGGCGGCAGCAAGACCAAAAGCCAACGCTACCGTTGCCGCGACAAAACCAGGGGGATTAATACCAAAATAAGCCGCCAGCATCACAGCACCCACAGCAGATAAACGTGCGACAATCAATTCTACTTTTTCACTTACATCAGGTTTGATCATTTTTTTGATTAAATCGTGGGATACAGAGGAAGAGATTACAAGCAAAAGTCCAGCAGCTGTAGAAAGTGCTGCTGCTAATGCTCCTGCTGCCATAACTGCTATTACCCAATTGGGTAAATCAGCAATTTCAGGATTAGCCAATACCATAATGTCAGCATCGACTTTCAATTCGTTTAGTTGAGCATCAGCAACATATTGAACCAAGCCGTCTTGGTTCTTATCCTCATGTGTAATAAGTCCTGTAGCCTCCCATTTGTTATACCATTCCGGTAAGGCATCGTAAGGTTTATTGCTTACAGTTTCGATCAAATTAATTCTGGAAAAAACTGCTACGGCAGGAGCCGTTGTGTACAATATGGCAATAAATAGGAGAGCCCATCCAGCAGATTTTCGTGCATCACTAACTTTTCTGACCGTAAAAAATCGAACGATAACATGAGGCAAACCCGCCGTTCCTACCATAAGCGCAGAAGTAATAAGAAATAAATCCAAAGTTGATTTTTTTCCCGAAGTATATTCGTGGAAACCAAGTTCGCGATGCAAACCATCTAATTTATCCAGCAGATAAACCCCGTCACTCCCTTTTAATCCAAAGCCAATTTGTGGAATGACGTTGCTTGTAATCATCAATGAAATAAAAATAGCGGGTAACATAAAGGCAAAGATTAGCACACAGTACTGAGCCACTTGAGTATAAGTAATACCTTTCATCCCACCTAATACTGCATAGAAAAGAACTATGAACATACCTATGAGCACACCAGTTGTGATGTCCACCTCTAAATAACGTGAAAAGACCACACCCACACCACGCATTTGTCCTGCTATATAAGTAAATGATACAATCAAAGCACAAAAAACAGCAACTCCTCGAGCCACATTTGAATAATAGCGATCACCGATAAAATCGGGAACAGTAAATTTTCCAAATTTTCTTAAATAAGGGGCCAATAAAAGTGCTAATAAAACATAGCCTCCTGTCCAACCCATAAGGTAAACTGATCCATCAAAGCCATTGAAAGAAATGATCCCAGCCATGGAAATAAATGAAGCGGCTGACATCCAGTCAGCAGCAGTGGCCATTCCATTAGCGATGGGAGGCACACCCTTACCAGCGATGTAAAATTCACCTGTAGAGGAGGCTCTTGAGATAATGGCAATGGCAATGTAAAGGGTAAAACTCGCTCCTACGGCGATCCAAATCCAATATTGTAATTCCATTATTCTTTATTTTTAAATTTTTGATCCAATCTATTCATAAGGTAGATGTATACAAAAATTAGAATCACAAAAACATAAATAGCTCCTTGTTGGGCAAACCAGAAGCCCAATTTAAAGCCTCCCATTTTAATTTGATTGAGTTGGTCGGCCAATAATATCCCAAAGCCAAAGGAAACTGTAAACCATATGGATAAAAGGATAGCTAAATATTTCAAATTGGTTTTCCAATAAGTCTGTTTATTATTCATTGTTTTGGTTTAGTGTATTAAATATACGAAGAAACGGGGCTTAAAAGTTCGGGTACTAGTTTATAATACTTAAAGTTTTATGTAAATTTTACGTTTGAACAGCTGATAGGTAGGAATCCAAATTACAAAAACATAAAACAAGGCATAAAGTAAGGACCCCAATTTTGGGGGTAATCCAATGGCAATGACCTGTTCCATGTATAAGGTACTTAAAGAAATTCCCCAAAGTTTTTCACTGTAGAAAATGGTATAAAAAATACCAGCCAGTGAGTAGGCAAAAATGGAATTCACACCAAAAACCCTAGCGAATTTTAATTTAGAGTCTAGCCCCTTAATATCTATCCAATAAACAAAACAAGCCAAAAGCAAACAACTGATACCTCCAGCGATCAATACAAAAGAGCTACTCCAAATACTTTTATTTAGAGGCATAAAATATTGAGTGATATCTCCCATTATGAGCAAAGAAGCTGAAAGTAGGAATAATCTAATAAGCTTGTCTTTAAGCTTGGTCTCAGAAATCAAAATAAACCCTGCCATCATACCAAGCAAGCCTGATACGACAGCTGGAAATGAACTCAGAATTCCTTCGGGATCCCATGTTTCTCTCCACAAATAACCGGGTAAATATCTTTGATCCATATAATTGGCCCAATTTTTTCCAGGTTCACTTAAATCTGGCATACCAATTCCAGGGACAGGAAGGTACATCATCACCAACCAATATATAACCAGAATGACAAAGGCAATAATCAACTGGGTTTTTCTTTTGGTGTAAAGAAAAAGTAAAGCACAGACCATAAAAACTAATGATATACGAGGCAAGACACCCACCCATCGGATCCGATCAAAATCAAAAGAAGGCCACAGCCAAAGAAAAAGACCTAGAGAATAAATTTTTAAACTTCGTAGTAATATTTTTTGAACCAGTTGTTTTCTGTTCATTCCTTTCTCACTTTGCTTGGTTAGTGATAGGACGATAGAAACTCCTATAATAAATATAAAAGAAGGGAAAATATAATCCGTGGGTGTCAAGCCATTCCAATTTGCATGCAGAAGAGGAGCGTAAACATGGCTCCATGAACCCGGGTCATTGACAATGATCATAAAGATTATGGTGAGCCCTCTGAATACATCAAGAGAGAATAGTCTTTTATTTGATTTTTCCATATTTGTAATATTGAATGCCTAATCTAAATTTAATGAAAAAATGAAATTAAGTATAGATAAAAGACTTTCTTTGGTCAAAATAAGTCAATCTAAGTTATTTTGGGATTTATTAGTTTTTTATTTTTATAATAATTTATGTGAATTTAGATTTAGTATATTTTAATGTTTTATTTAAGAAAAAAAATGATTAATAGACATTTAAAAAATTAGGATTTCAAAAATAAAATTTTAAAAATCTTGCTTTTTCTTAGGTATAGGAAATTTATATAATAGCTTATATACCAATAAACCAATTAGTCTTTCTTTTGCTTCTACAAAATATTATTACCTTTTTGAGTCTAGCTTTCTCCATGGCGTTGGTTGCTGCTTTAACACTTGGTTTTGCCAAATCTGGCATTAAAGGACTGGCAGTTTTAATAGTTACGGGTTTAGCAATTGTTTATGGGGCAAAAGAATCCACAGGAATATTAATGCCCCTATTGATCTGTGGAGACATCCTGGCGGTGATATATTACAAGCGGCATGTAAAATGGATCTATCTGATAAAACTTTTACCTTGGATGGTGGCTGGAATATTGGTGGGGGTACTTTTAGGTAAAGATCTACCAGAGGATCTTTTTAAATCCAGTATGGCCGTTATCATTCTTGTAAGTGTGGTCATGATGTATTATTGGGAAAAAAAGAAAGACAAAAAAGTACCGACTCACTGGAGTTTTGCCGCACTAATGGGAATAATGGCTGGCTTTACTACCATGGTGGGTAATTTAGCTGGAGCCTTTTCAAATATCTATTTTTTGGCCATCAAATTGCCTAAAAACGAATTCATTGGCACTGCAGCTTGGTTGTTTTTTATCATCAATCTCTTTAAAGTCCCTTTTCATATCTGGTCATGGGGCACCATGAACTGGGCATCTTTTATGATCAGTTTAAATTTGATCCCAGCTGTTATTTTAGGCTTTAGTTTTGGGGTCTTACTTGTAAGGAAAATAAAAAATGAAAACTATCGACAATTAATACTTCTACTTACTGGACTTGGTGGTATGACAATTTTCTTTCAATAATTATTTGGCGACGTTTATCGCCCTTGTTTCACGGATAACAGTAACCTTAACCTGTCCAGGGTAGGTCATGTCGGTTTGGATTTTTTGCGAGATTTGAAAAGACAATTCGGCAGCTTGGTCATCGGAAACCTTTTCACTTTCTACAATCACCCTTAGTTCACGACCAGCCTGAATTGCATAAGCCTTATTGACTCCATGGAAATCATATGCAATATTTTCCAAGTCTTTCAAACGCTGCACATAACTATCCAGCACCTGTCGTCTAGCTCCTGGTCTGGCCCCCGAAATGGCATCACAAACCTGAACAATAGGGGAAAATAAAGAAGTCATTTCAATTTCGTCATGATGAGCACCTATTGCATTACAAACTTCTTTTTTCTCTCCATATTTTTCAGCCCATTCCATACCCAAAATAGCATGAGGGGTCTCTGTTTCCTGCTCAGGTACTTTACCAATATCGTGCAATAGGCCTGCTCGCTTGGCCAGTTTGGGATTCAAGCCCAATTCTGATGCCATTACTCCACACAATTTAGCCACCTCTCTGGAGTGCTGTAAGAGATTTTGACCATATGAGGAACGATATTTCATTCTTCCAACAATTTTGATCAATTCAGGATGAAGACCATGGATACCCAAATCAATCACTGTACTTTTACCCACTTCTATCATTTCATTTTGTATTTGTTTAGTGGTTTTATTGACTACATCCTCAATCCTAGCAGGATGTATTCTACCATCCGTAACAAGTTTATGCATTGACAAACGCGCAATTTCTCTACGCACGGGATCAAAACACGAAAGAATTATTGCTTCGGGAGTGTCATCAACTATTATTTCAACTCCCGTTGCTGCTTCAATAGCACGAATATTTCTCCCCTCTCTACCAATGATCCTTCCTTTAACATCATCAGAGTCCAAATTGAATACAGAAACACAATTTTCGATCGACTCCTCTGTACCTATACGTTGAATAGTGCTGATGATAATTTTTTTGGCTTCTTGCTCTACGGTTAATTTTGCCTCCTCCAAGCTATGCTGAACATAGGTCATAACATCTAACTGAGCTTGCTTGCGGAGAGAATCGATTAATTCTTTTTTGGCTTCAATGGCAGACAAACCCGAAATAGTTTCAAGTTTTTCTAATTGAATTTTACGAGAGTCTTCAAGCTCTTTCTCTTTAACATCTAATTTCTCCAACCTTTTTTGAATGAATTCGTTTTTTTGTTCTAATGAGTTGGATAGGTTTTTATTATGATTGAGGTCTTTATTGAGTTTATTTTCTTTATCTCTCAATCGGTTTTCCACCTCAGATATTTTCTTTTCTCTTTGAAAAATAACCTTCTCGTGCTCGGACTTTAATTCGATGAAACGTTCCTTCGCCTGGAGCATTTTTTCACTTTTAATACGATCTGCTTCTATTTTTGCTTGATTAACAATTTCTTTAGACTCGGCATTAGCATTGTCTAATTGTTTTGTGTTTTTTCTACGCTGAATTAGAATTCCCACGCCCACTCCAATAAGTATGGCGATGACTATAAATATTATGGCATTAATGCTTACTTCCATTTAATTCATTTTTATAATTAAAAAAGCCTGCATTAGCAAAGAGTTTTTGTATAAACTCCCATATAAACAGGTTTGAGGCTACATAATTGATCAAGGGTCTGCTCTAAGGCAGCTTGCTTTTACAATCATAACTCACCTCTCTTAAATTAAAGCTCGTTGAGTTTATCAAAAAATCACTAATACAGGCAGTATGTATTTTATTTAAAGAACTTAGTAATTGGAAAGATGCAAATCAATCAACTCAATCAATTCATTGGTTTTGATTGAAGGTTCATCTACCAAGGATTTTTTTTCAAGCTGATTTTCCAATTGAGCAGCGTATTGCAGGGCACACATTGCCAAAACATCTTGTTTGTCCCGAACAGCATAATTTTGTACCAACTGTTTAGCCATTTCTTCAATTTTTTTTGCTGATATTCTTAAAGATGCTTCCTGATCCGATGAAATTGTCAATGGATATACCCTATCAGCAATAGTCAATTTTATTTTTATTTTTTCGCTCATAAATTATCTAATCTCTGATAGGTTATGTATACAAAATTCCACTTCCTTGATTAAACTATTTATTTTACGCTTGGTAATCGCTTTACTTTCTTTACTGCCAAGTAATGAATTGGCCATTTTTAGAGATTCATTCTCCTTTTTGAGTTCTAAAATTTTTATTTTTTGCAAACTAGACGTTTGTTCAAACTGCAGGTTTTCCGTTTGTAACTTATTAATTATCAGATGGTTTTCCTTAAGCTTATTAAGTAACTGAACAATTCTTTCTTCTAAAACATCAAAATTATTCATTAGAACCAAAATTAATACGGTCATTTCATTAATTTACAAAAGTAGGGATTCCTTCCGATAATTTCGTATTGTAGAATTTATTTTAAAAACTTTAACAAGTTGATAGTCGTCAATTCTTAATAAAAAATGACCCCATGTGTTAAAGTGTATTAAATGAAAATTGTGATGAATATATAAATAGCATAATCCCGCGATTTGAAAGGAACTAACTAAAAATGTATTTTTGTTAAAATACTTTTTTTGAGAATTAAGATAAAAATAATAAGCAGTGTTTTTTTGTTCCATATAGCAATCTTTTTATGGAGTCAAAAAAAAATCAAATGGGTTCCTCCCCTTGACCTCCCATTTTCATTATCAGGAACTTTTGGAGAACCGAGAAGTACTCATTTTCATTTGGGTGTCGATATCAAAACCCAAGGAAAAGAGGGGTGGGAAGTAAAAAGTATTGCCAACGGATACATCAGTAGGGTTAAAATCTCACTAGGAGGGTATGGAAAAACTTTATACATTGATCACCCTGATCAAACCACCTCTGTATACGCCCACCTCAAAAAATTTTCACCTAAAATTGAAGCGTACATCAAATCATTACAATATAAAAAAGAGTCCTACACCCTGGAACAATTCCCCAAAAAAGGAGAGTTTACCATTACTGCGGGAGAAGTCATTGGTTATTCTGGAAATACGGGAAGTTCCTCCGGACCACACTTGCATTTTGAAATTAGAGATAAAAAAACTCAAATGCCTCTGAACCCGTTACTATTTGACTTACCCGTAAAAGATAGTAAAAGACCTCAAATTCAAAAGTTATTCTTGTATTATCCTCAAAAAAATGAGACACTGACCCATTATGAAAAGATTTCAATTAATAAATTAAATGATAGTACTTACCATACTCCCACCATATACTCATCCGGAAAAATAGGGCTTGGACTACAAATGTTTGATCGACAGGATTTGAGTTACAGTAAAAATGGAATATACAAAGCTCAAGTATATGTCAATGGAAAGTCCATTATTCATTTCCAATTTGACCAACTAGATTACTCAGATTCAGAAAAACTATTCATTAATATTGACTACCCTCAATACAAACAGAAAAAGAATAAAATCCAAAAATTATTTTTTGAAAATCAAAAACCACTGACCTTTATGAAGTTCATAAGCGAAGAGGGGCTTTTCAATATTGAGTTGGGAAAATCCTATCAGGTTAAAGTTGTCATTGAAGATTTTTCGGGTAATGCTTCATATATCGAAATATACATAGATGGTACTAAAAAGAAAATTCCAAACATAAATATTGAGGGGGAACTAATTGAACCTCAATTGGATTATATCTTCAGAATGAATAAAAAAGTGATCTATTTCCCCAAAAAAACTTTTTTTAAAAGTGCAATTATTCAAATTAAAGAAGCAAAAAACACCTTAAGTATAGGTCCAAATTTGTTTCCATTCAATAATCCTTACGAAATACAATTCAAGGCAAATGAAGAGGATACGCTTAAAATAAGACAAACTTTTATTGCCGAAAAAACAGAAAAAAAATTGTCTTTTCTCCCTACCACCTTCAAGAACGGATATTGGAAAACAAAAGTAAAAGATATGGGAGACTTCACCCTTGCCAGGGACTCTATCTCCCCAATAGTTTCTCCTTCTAATTTTAGAACAAATCAATGGCTGAGCAATTTCAAATTTATTAAGCTAAAAATTTCTGATGATTTTTCGGGGATCAAATCTTACAGAGGAACCATCAATGGTCAATGGGTACTGTTTGAATACGAACCCAAACGCAAGTTACTCACCTATGATTTCTCGGATAATGTTTTTGAAAAAGCCAAGCATGAGCTAGAATTAGAAATAGAAGACAATGTAGGAAACAAGTCGATTTATAAAACCATCTTTTTTAGAAAATACAATCTGAATTAGACTATATTCAGTTTTGAAGCTCTGACAGGCAATCAATTAAATAATCAATCTCCTCCAAAGTATTGAAAGAGGAAAAAGAAAACCGGATTGATGGTAGTTTTTTAACTGCTTCGGCACGCATGAGATTATCCAGAACATGAGACCCCAAAGCTGCTCCAGCCTGACATGCACTACCTTTTGAGCAAGCAATACCCTTTAGATCTAAGTGAAAATCGAGTAATTGAGACTTTGAATCCTCCAGTGGTAAAGCTACATTGACTAAGGTATAAGTACTTTTCTCCAGATCTTCAGACAATCCGTTAAAATGCGCAGTGGGAAATAATCTTTTTAAATGGGTTATAAAATATTTTTTTAAACTTAAGATATAAGCACTTTCTTCCTCCAAGTTCTCATAGGCTATTTCTATGGCTTTTTGCATGCCTATAATATTGTGTACCGATTCAGTTCCAGCTCTTTTACCTCTTTCTTGAGGCCCACCCGCGATAAAGGGATCTATGGTTATGTTTTTTCTGATAAAAGTAAAACCTACACCTTTAGGGCCGTGAAATTTGTGGGCTGCAGAAGACAAAAAATCAATGGGCTGGGATTTGAGATCAAATGTAAAATGCCCAACCCCTTGTACGGCATCAGTATGAAAATATGCCCCTTTGGCTTTACAAAGGGCTCCTACCAGATCCAAATCAAGTACATTGCCTATTTCGTTGTTGATGTGCATCAAACTGACCAATTTGATCGTATCATCGGCCTCCAGTATGCTTTCCAAATGATCTAGCTTTGGAGAACCATCTTCATCCAAATCTACATAACGAATATTCACACCTTCTTTCTGCAATTCATCCAAGGGGTGCAAAACCGCATGATGTTCCAAAACAGAGGAGACAATGGTCTTTACTTTGAGATCTTTTACAGCACAGCGCAATACCATATTGTCTGATTCTGTGCCTCCTGAGGTGAAAATAATCTCTTGTGATTCGCAATTTAGGTATTTTGCAACGCTTTTACGAGCTGTTTCTATAATGGACTTTGCAGATCTGCCAAAACCGTGAGTTGAGGAGGGGTTCCCAAAAGTCGTTGTCATGCTTTGGGTCATCAATTCAATGACCTCATTTCGCGTGGGGGTTGTGGCCGCATTGTCAAAATATACTTTCATCGATCCCATAACATATTCAACGGTAAGATCTACCGATTCAGTTCAAATGTTTTGAGAGTTTCAGTGATGATTTTAATACAATCATAGATTTGTTCTTCACTGATCACTAATGGAGGAGCAAAGCGAATGATATTCCCATGGGTTGGTTTAGCCAAAAGACCATTGTCCCTAAGCTTTAAACAGATGTTCCAAGCGGTATCACTTTCCGGAGCATCATTGATGACAATAGCATTGAGCAAACCTTTTCCTCTGACCAGTTTAACAATTTTACTTTTCGCAATGTAAAGATTCATCTCTGCCCTAAAAATATCACCCAATCTTCTAGCATTTTGGGCCAATTTTTCATTGAGTACTACTTCCAAAGCTTTTTTAGCAATAGAAACGGCCAAAGGGTTTCCACCAAAAGTGCTTCCATGCTGACCCGGCTGGATGACTTCCATTACATAATTGTCACACAAAACTGCCGATACCGGGTAAGTACCCCCACTAATGGCTTTCCCCAATATTAACATATCTGGGTGGACATAGCTGTCAACTTGTTTTTCGCATGTATGCTCACAGCTACAGTTCCCACAAACTGCTAATAAAGATCCCGTTCGACCTATACCGGTTTGTATTTCATCCGTTATCAGCAAAACATTATATTCATTACACAGGGCTTTGGCACCTTTTATAAAATCCGGTGCTGGTGTATAAACCCCTGCTTCTCCTTGTATGGGTTCCACAAGAAAACCAACTACATTAGGGTTGGTCTCTAGTACAGCTTCTAATGCATCTAAATCATCATAAGGTACATGGATAAATCCGGTGGCATAGGGTCCAAAGTTTTGTTTGGAATTGCGATCGGTAGAAAAAGAGATGATGGTAGAAGTACGCCCGTGAAAATTGTTATTACAAACAATGATTTGGGCCTGATTTTCAGGAATTCCTTTTTTCTGGTAGCCCCATTTTCTTGTAATTTTGATAGCAGTCTCCACTCCTTCAGCACCTGTATTCATACAAAGTACCTTATCAAAACCAAAATATTGGGTAATATACTTCATATACTCTCCCAGTTTATTGTTGTGGAAAGCTCTGGAGGTTAGGGTTAAGGTTTCCGCTTGCTCTTTCATAACACCCACAATTTCGGGATGACAGTGCCCTTGATTTACCGCAGAATAAGCCGATAAAAAGTCGTAATATTTTTTACCCTCTACATCCCATAAAAAAACACCCTTTCCCTTAGCCAAAACAACAGGCAAGGGGTGGTAATCGTGGGCACCGTGTTTCGACTCTAAGTCCAAATAATATTCCTGTAGTGATTTTTGTGTGGTATTCATGATTAATTTTCAATACTACTTTATGATTGCCTAATAACTCCATCACAAAAATAAGAATATAATTATACTTTTTGGAAGTCGTGACGCATAGATAAAAAGAGATCAATTTCATTGCAATGGTTTACGATTTTTCTGTGAAATGGGTAAAAAAACAATCCTATTTTTGCAACATGGCAAAAAAATTTATTCCGGAGCGGTTCAACAACCTTGAGGTAGTCGATATTACCGCCCGTGGAAAGGGAGTGGTGAAATCTCAGCAGGGCAAAGTTATCTTTGTCTCCGGAGTAATTCCTGGGGACAAGATCAGCATAGAAACCTATAAAAAAAGAAGGGGGTATTTTGAAGCCAATCTGATTGAAATTCTTGAACCCTCTCCTAATCGTATTGCTCCTAAATGTCAGCATTTTGGGGTTTGCGGGGGGTGCAAATGGCAAAACATGAGTTATGAGGCCCAACTACATTTTAAACAAAAAGAGATCTCGCACAACCTAAAAAACTTCTCCGGTATGATCATTCCGGAAATTGACGAAATACATGCTGCTCCAAAACCCTATTTCTACAGAAATAAAATGGAGTATGCCTTTTCTGACCAACGCTGGCTAACCTCTGAGGAAATTACCAACAAGTCACTGCCAATCGAAAAAAAAGGATTGGGTTTTCACAAAGCTGGAATGTGGGACAAAGTAGTAGATATCAAAAGATGTCATTTACAACCCGAACCCGCCAACGAAATTAGAAACGCTATCAAAAACTTTGCCTTGGAACATGGGCTTGAGTTTTTTAACCCCAGAGAACAAAAGGGTTTTCTGAGAAGCCTTATGATTCGAAACTCTAGCCATGGAGAGTTTATGGTTTTGATACAGTTTTTTAAAGAAAACAAAGCCCAACGTGAGGCACTACTGGAACATTTGAAAAAACATTTTGACATTACCTCATTACTCTATTGCATCAACAGTAAAGCCAACGAAACACTCTACGACCAAGAAGTCATTTGTTATGACGGTAAATCCCTCATAACGGAAGAAATGGAGGGGTTGATTTTTAAAATAAATGCCAAATCCTTTTTTCAAACCAATACAGAACAGGCTTATGAGCTATACAAAATAGCTCGGGACTTTGCAGGGCTAAAGGGTAAAGAGTTGGTTTACGATTTGTATACCGGTACAGGGACCATTGCTCAGTTTATCGCTAAAGATTGCAACAAGGTCATTGGGGTAGAATCAGTTCCCGAGGCAATAGAGGCTGCTCAAACCAATGCTAAAGAAAATGGGATTAATAATGCTTTTTTTGAAGTGGGAGATATGCGTAAGGTTTTCAATCAAGATTTTATCAATCGCCACGGAAAAGCCGATGTGGTGATTGCGGATCCTCCCCGTAATGGAATGCATCCAGCTGTGGTAAAACAGTTACTTTTTCTCCAACCTGAGAAAATTGTTTATGTAAGTTGTAACCCTGCCACCCAATCCAGAGATTTATTTTTGATGAAAGAACACTACAAGCTGGTCAGATCGAAAGCCATAGATCTTTTTCCCCAAACCCAACATGTCGAAAATGTCGTACTTTTGGAAAAGATATAAGCGAATGACTCCCCGAAGTTTAATTTTCATTATTGTGCCGTTTTTATTCTCTTGTGAAAAGGATGACATATGCCTTGAAGGAACACCGGCTACCCCGAGAATGATCATTTTATTCAAGGATCATGAAAACCCTAAAACCAAAAAAAGTGTAAGTGAACTTTTGATAAGAGGGATAGGCAGAAAGGACAGCTTAATAGTCTATTCAGGAGATTCTATTGCAATTCCCTTGAGGAACAACTATGAATTTACCCAATATGAATTTATCTTGAACACTTCTTCCCCAACGCTCAGTGACTCACTACAAATCAATCACCGTCAGTTTGAGACCTATATTAATCGAGCCTGTGGATATAAATCGAACTTTGTATTAGAAAATCCTTTCTACTATCAACTCACTCGAGGTGAGGGATGGATAAAACGTATTATAAAAATTAGAGATACCCTATCGGATGAAAAAAGTTCACATCTGGCTGTTTATCATTAGTCTATTTACATCCCTTTGTTGTACTTCTGCTCAAGAGCTTGTTCAGGAAGTAAAAGAGGCATTAAAAGAGGAGATAGTTGATACCATAAACAAAAGAGAAAAAAAACCCTATACCATTCGCTTTGGTGTGGATCTATCAAAACCTTTAATGGCGCAATTAAACAAAGACTATTTTGGTTTAGAATTGGTGGGAGACATCAGGCTTTTTTCTGAATTTTACGGTGCCATTGAATTGGGTAATGAAAGAAAAACACAACAGTCGGAGCGAATCAATTTTAAGACTTCAGGAACCTACCTCAAACTGGGCTTTGATTACAATATGTACAAAAACTGGAAAGGAATGAACAACGCTATTTATCTAGGTATGCGTATAGGAAACAGTTTTCACAAACAAAAAGTAAACGAATACGAGCCGTATCAAATAAATCATTATTGGGCTACAGAAATCATAAAAAATGGGGCTGAAATAAGAGAGCAAGAATCGCTTTCGGCCCGATGGGTAGAAGTTGTTGCAGGGATTAAAGTAAAAATGATCAACAACATTTACATGGGGTTAAGTTTAAGACTTAACAGGTTGATGAGCGACACACGTCCTGAAAATTTTGATAATTTATATATCCCTGGTTTTAACAAAAAAACCGATGAAAATGTATGGGGTGCCGGCTTCAACTATACCTTAACCTATGCCATTCCTGTCAGACTATAATTTAGGAGGACTTGGGATTTATATTCCTTAGTTTGTGAATTTTTTTAGTTCCTTTATATATGGGAAAAAAACACAAACGTGTTTCTAACTTTCCATTAAAAAGTTTGATTTTTTTTACGGGACGAAGTCCAAAAAACTTTAGGGCCTCAAAATTTGAACTAATGATCCATGCTTGCGTATTGGCGTAGGAACGTTTTAAAGTATCTCCAAATTTTTTGTACAATGTATTGATATCTCCCTCCAAACGTTTTCCATAAGGAGGGTTAGTTAAAAGGTAAAGTGGGCTATCACCCATTTTTTGAGAATTAAAAAAGTTGGCTCTGTTGACTTGTACAAAATCCTCTAACCCAGCATTTTTAATATTATTGGTGGCTTTTTCAATGGCGGAGGGGGCTTTGTCAAAACCATAAATTTTTCCTACTGGAGAAACGACGCTATTGAGTTTTGACGTTTTGATCTTTTCAAACAGGCTCTTGTCCCAATCTTTCCATTTTTCAAAGGCAAATAAGTTACGATTAAGATTTGCAGGGATCTTACAAGCCATCATGGCAGCCTCTATCAGAAAGGTTCCGCTTCCGCACATGGGGTCCATAAAATCAGTTTTTTGATCCCAATCCGATAACATAATGATGCCTGCAGCCAGTACCTCGTTGATTGGAGCAATGTTAGTAAGAGACCGGTAGCCTCTGTGATGCAAAGAGCGACCCGAAGTATCAAGGGATAAACTACATTTTTGATCCAAAATATGAAGGCTAAATCGTATATCCGGGTGACGGGTGTCAACCGTAGGTCTTTTCCCATGATCCTTCTTGAAGCGATCTACGATAGCATCCTTACACCGCTGAGTGACATATAGTGAGTGGGTAAATACCTTTCCATGAACCACACTGTCAATTGCAAAGGTCTGATCTCCAGAGAGAATAGCGTTCCAATCAAATTGATAGAGTTTTTCATAAAGGACATTCTCATTATCTGCTCGGAACTCAAAAATGGGTTTGAGGATTTTTATAGCAGTTCGCAAACAAAGATTGGCTTTGTACATAAACCCTTTGTCTCCAGTAAAATGTACCAGACGAGTGCCCTCACTAACTTCAGTCGCTCCCAGTTGTTTTAACTCTTTAGCCAATAGTTTTTCCATTCCATAGAAAGTCTTGGCCAACATCTTAAAATTATTATCCATCCAAATTAATTCACACTAAAAGTAGTACTTTTGGCAAAATTATTTGATTTAATTTAAGGTATGCCGCTTAACGACTTCTTGGTTTTGATGCTTCCTTTTTTGGGGGCCATTTTAGGAATAATTTTTGCTCGATTTTTATCCCTCAGAGATACTGTTGGCCTCAAGTTAATCCTCTCCTTTAGCGGTGCCTTTCTTTTGGGAATTTCTATTTTCAAATTATTACCTGATATTTTTTTAAATGGAAACAAGCACTTGTCTGTTTTCATCATGGGTGGAATTTTATTTCAAATTCTATTGGAGTATTTCTCCAAAGGAGTAGAACACGGGCATAATTATCTCAATGCCTCTGAGGTTTTTCCAACGACTTTATGGATCAGTTTGTACATACATGCTTTAATAGAGGGTATGCCATTGAATGATAAGGCTGAATTGACTTATGGTATCTTCATTCACAAAGTACCTATAGGAATCATATTGTACTTATTAATGGAAAAAACAAAAATTTCTATCAAAGTCAAGTGGTTTGGGCTGATTTTATTTGCTTTGATGACTCCTTTGGGAAGTTTATTAATGACTCAAACCCCATCTTTCTTCAAGTATCGACTTGAGATCACTGCTTGGGTAATGGGTATGATTTTACATATTTCCACTACAATTTTATTCGAAAGCTCTGAAAATCATAAGTTCAGCTTTAAAAAACTTATTGTAATTCTAATGGCTATTCTAATTGCATACTTACTTTAATAAAATTCAAACTACTTATTATGACAGTTATTAAATTTGATTTACAACTTTATTAATCATCCTAAACTAAATTTACTTTGTTCCTTATCATTTCAAAATAAATTGTCAATTTTACTAAAAGTTATATTTAATGAGATGCTACCAGTTTTAAAAACATCTTATTACAAATTTCTATGAAGATGTGTCAAAGCCATTCTCCCAGATTGGTTTTTGATCATATGAAAAAGCAAATTTTAATTTGAAAAATGTTTTTTAATAGCTCTTTGTTTGCTTAAAGTACACTGTAAATTTGTTTTCCTTTTAATTAACTTTTTTTTACTCCAAACATCATTAGACCACTGCTTTTCAATCAAATCAATATATTATAAACCACAATTTGCTTAACCTATATTTTTTTAAAAATTTGGTAATTATTCGATAGACCTGTAACCTAGAACTATTTAATCTGAATATCATCTTAATTATATAGTAAAAAAATATGGGTAAAAAAAAGACCCCAACATTACTGTCGAGGTCTCGAGGAAGGCGGTGACATACTCTCCCACCGGATGGTAGTACCATCTGCGCTGATGGGCTTAACTTCTCTGTTCGGAATGGGAAGAGGTGAGCCCCATCGCTATAACCACCTTAATTTTCGTAGCGTTTTTGCACTACATAATATTGTGACGTATTGAGAAACAAAAAACAAAAGAATTTAATTAGAAGCAATTTGAAAGAAAAAGTCCTACGATAGGCTTACGGGTAATTAGTATCACTTGGCTAAGACATTACTGCCTCTACACCTATGACCTATCAACGTAGTCGTCTCCTACGACCCTTAAAAGAAATCTC
>JBMTKF010000031.1:0-14747 GCA_049439205.1 Flavobacteriaceae bacterium
ACTTCTATTGGACCGGAAAAACCAAAATGAATTGTCTTAAAGAAAGCATTACAGATTCTTTGGAAACAGCCTATGCGCATCACATACAACGATTAATGATAACTGGTAATTTTGCCTTGTTGATTCAGTCCCACCCTGATGAAGTGGATGCATGGTATTTGGGCATCTATGCCGATGCAGTAGAATGGGTTCAGTTACCCAATACCCGTGGCATGAGCCAGTGGGCAGATGGGGGTGTCGTGGCTACAAAGCCTTATGTATCTTCTGGCTCCTACATCAATAAAATGAGTAATTATTGTGAAGGTTGTCACTACGACCAAAATAAAAGAACCGGTGAAAATGCCTGCCCATTTAACAGTTTATACTGGAATTTCTTGGCGGAAAAAAAAGAATTCTTTAGAAAAAACAATCGCATGGCCATGATGCTGAGGCTATTGGATAAAATTCCATCATTAGAAATGGAGGCGATAAAAAATAGAGCATTGTCAATAATCCAAAATCCCGATGATTTCTGATCTTGAACCCATTCATATTGTTTGGTTAAAAAGAGATTTACGTCTTGAGGACCATTCTCCTCTTCAACATGCTATGCTTTCAAAGAGAAGGGTACTTCTGATATATGTTTTTGAAGATATTTTATTGGAAGATCCTCATTATAGTTCAAGGCATTTCGACTTTATCAAGCAATCAATTGTTGATTTGAATAATAAATTGAAGCACTATAACAGTATGGTTATTTCTGCTATGGGAGGGATAATAAAAGTACTGGAATCCATTTCAAAAAAATACCAGATCGAAAAAATATGGGCCCACCAAGAGACAGGTGTTATGACCACTTACAAAAGAGACCTTGAGCTTATTCGGTGGTGTAAGGTAAGGCATATTTACTTTGAGGAACACCTGCAACAAGGTGTTTTTAGGGGGATGAAAAATAGAAATAACTGGTTAAAAAAATGGAATCACCTTATGAAAGAACGCATCCACCCCATCCTACTCAAGAGGGAATCATTTCTTTCTTTTCGAGAGTTGAATGATCTAACCAGAGAATTAATTCCTGTAAAATTAGATACTAAGATACATCCCCTGCGGCAAGTGGGAGGAACAACAAACGCCATGAGATATCTCAACTCCTTCTTTAAGGATCGTTACAGAAATTATCAGAAACACATCTCCAAGCCTGATCTTTCTCGAAGGAGCTGTAGCCGTTTGTCCCCTTACTTGGCTTTTGGCAATCTGTCGATGCGGCAGCTACTACAAAAAACAGAAGAAGAGATCGTCAAGGGTAATAAAAGTTTTGCATTAAAAGCATTTGGATCTCGACTCCGCTGGCAATCCCATTTTATTCAAAAATTTGAAATGGAATGTTCTATGGAGTTTAAGAGCATCAACAAAGGGTATCAAATTCTGAAGAAACCGATTAACAAAAAATATATCCTCGCATGGGAAACTGGTCAAACTGGAGTACCTCTTGTAGATGCAGGAATGCGTTGTCTAAACGAAACAGGCTATTTGAATTTTAGGATGCGTTCTCTGGTTGTCTCGTTTTTTACACATCATTTGTGGCAACCATGGCATGCATGTGCACATTTTCTAGCCAGAAAATTCCTGGATTTTGAACCGGGCATCCACTATCCGCAATTGCAAATGCAAGCAGGCGTGACGGGTATCAATATGCTAAGAATTTACAATCCTGTTAAAAATGGCCAAGAACACGACCCTGCTGGACAATTTGTAAAACAATGGCTACCAGAATTGAAAATGCTTCCTAAAGAAATAGTTCACACCCCCTGGGAATTGACCCCAATAGAATCAAGTGTATATGGTTTTAATCCCGGAATAAGCTATCCTAACCCAATTGTTGATTTACAAAAAGCCAGAAAACACGCAACCAATTCACTTTGGTCATTTTCGAAAAGTGTTACGGTGAAAAAAGATGGTAAAAGAATTTTGGCCAAACATACATTGGCTGACCGTAACAGTTTGATGAGATAAAACACATATTAAGCGATATAAACAGCACAGGTAAATTCCTCAACAAAATAAAGCAGTTTAAAAATCAGTTATTAAACTTAATTTATACTTATGAAAAAAATAGACTTTAAACCCGATCAAATTGACCGTATAATAGAAATGTCATGGGAGGATCGAACACCTTTTGATGCTATCAAGCTTCAATTCGGGATCAAAGAGGAAGATGTCATAAGACTGATGCGCAGGGAGATGAAGCCCACCAGCTTCAAGATGTGGCGTACCAGAGTTCAAGGACGAAAAACCAAACACCTCAAACAAAGGACAGCTGAGGTGAATAGATTTAAATGTAGCCGACAAAGAGGAATTAGCAACAATAAGGTGTCTAAACGTTAATTGGAGCAAATCAATTCAATAAACAACCTCTACGTTCATTCCATATGCGGCAACACCCATCTGAGTCCATGTCCCCTGACTGGTGGCTCGAGCGTAGAGATTTGAACCGAAAAATCCAGCAGAAAACAATAGCTCACCGGAACCCAAATCTTCAATCCACTCGATGGCCACCAAAAAATCTTCATCCATTAAAATATCATAGGGTTTGAGGTCAACACTAACAATGCCTGATTCGATATCCGTTTCTATAATAATCATTTCATCTAATAGATTTTCATCTGGCATACCTTGGTTGAGACTGTAAAAATTGAGCCGAAAACGAACGTTACCATAGGTGTTTTTGGCTATGGATAAGTTGAAGGATTCTAAAAATGTAGGGCTTTTTCGAATTCTACAGATAAAACCTATTTCATTACCTAAGTCGTTTGAGGTAAAACCCCCAACCAAAGTTTTGGATTCGGTTTTATTACCTAAAATCTTACGCTTGTATTTTTTGTTTTTTTTTCGAACAATGGTAACCCCCTCCAACAAGAGGGCTTCTTCATGCAATAGAATAATGTTTTCTACCTTTTCTTGGACCAAATAATCTTTTACCACGAAATCCTTTTTTCCAAAGCCGATCATTGAAAAACGCAAAGTATCTAATAATAATTCAGGATTAAGCTTTAATGAAAAGTCTCCATACTCATCTGATACTGTTCCCAAATTTTTATTTAAAACACCAATGTTAACATAGGGTAATGGTTGTTGAGTGGATGCATCCAATATCTTCCCTGAGATAAATTGTGCTTTTATAATGTGAGCAGTTAAAAGAAAAAAAAGAATGGAAGCTTTCATCCTTTTTTAGGTTTACAAGCGTGTAATCTTTGCACCTATGGCTTTCAAACGTTCTTCGATTTTCTCGTAACCACGATCGATTTGCTCGATATTGTGAATGGTACTGGTTCCCTTTGCAGATAATGCAGCAATCAAAAGAGAAATACCAGCTCTAATATCTGGCGAAGTCATTACTGTAGCCTTAAGCTGAGATTTGAAATCATGACCAATAACTGTAGCACGGTGAGGATCACATAAAATGATTTTTGCACCCATATCAATGAGTTTGTCCACAAAAAACAATCGGCTCTCAAACATTTTTTGATGGATCATGGCACTCCCTCGGGCTTGTGTGGCCACGACCAGCACAACGCTGAGTAGATCGGGAGTGAAACCCGGCCATGGAGCATCAGAGATGGTCAAAATGGATCCATCTATATAACTCTGGATCTCGTAACCGTTTTCATGGGAAGGAATATAAATATCGTCTCCCTTTTTTCGGAGTTGTATGCCAAGTTTTGAAAATACGTTGGGAATTTGACCTAAATTATCCCAACTTACATCTTGAATGGTAATTTCACTTTTGGTCATGGCGGCCAACCCAATCCAACTGCCAATTTCTACCATATCAGGTAAAATCCTGTGTTCAGTTCCTGATAAAGAACTAACCCCCTCAATGGTCAACAAATTTGATCCCACACCTGAAATTTTGGCGCCCATGCTATTCAACATTTTACATAATTGTTGGAGATAGGGTTCGCAAGCCGCATTATAAATCGTGGTGGTTCCTTCAGCCAAAACCGCAGCCATTAGAATATTTGCTGTTCCTGTTACCGAAGCTTCCTCTAAAAGGATGTCCTGCCCTTTTAGTTTATCTCCTGTCACGGTGTAAAAATAATCTTCCTTACTATAGTTAAAATGAGCTCCCAAAAACTTTAGCCCTTCAAAATGAGTATCCAATCTTCTCCTTCCAATCTTATCTCCTCCGGGACGTGGAATCGATCCCTTGCCATATTTAGTTAACATAGGGCCGACGAGCATTACCGATCCTCTTAACTGCTTGGCATCAGTTTTATATTCTTTGGTCTCAAGAAAGTTAGGATCAACATTATCTGCCGTAAATGAATACTTTCTCTTTTCTAGGAATTCTACTTTTACCCCCATTTTTTTGAGCAGTACCATCAATTTATTGACATCGATAATATCAGGTATATTGGAAATGATAACCGTTTCCTCTGTTAGCAAAACTGCACAAAGGATTTGCAAAGCTTCGTTTTTTGCTCCCTGTGGAGTAATCTTACCTTTTAAACGATGACCTCCTTCAATTTGAAAACTTCCCATTAAAATTGTGAATTAATATCTTTTACGACCGCTGTTTCTTTTGTTCCTCTGTTTATGATTATTTTTTGATCCGTTACCATTTTTGGATCGAATTTTGAGAAATTCAGAGGCGTCTGTCAATGGAAGATCCTCTTCCTTCACAGTCAATTTATTATCGGACAACTCTGATAAATGATTGAGAATAACCTCATCCTGAACTGTGTCTTTATTCCAATTTAAGAAACATTTTTTCATATGGTTAGCAATGTTAAAAACCAAGGCATTTTTTAGATCCCCCTCTTCCCAATTAATAGCGACATTGATCATGCTTTTGATGTTGTTTCCATAGAATCTATACTTGGGATTTCGCTGTGGGTAGTGGAGTCGTTCAGGTTTCTGAGACAAAACCTCCTTTTGTGGCTTTTCGAAGGGACAGTCTACATCCAATCCAAAATCAGACATAATGAATAGTTGATCCCACAGTTTGTGTTGAAAATCAGGAACATCCCGTAGATGAGGATTCATATTACCCATAATTCCAATAACCGCCCGAGCCATTTTATTACGCTCTTCACGATCTTGGGTTTCCATGATTTGATCAATCATCAACTGAACGTGTCTGCCATACTCAGGTATTATCAATTGAGTTCTTTTGGTATTGTATTGTAATGTTTCCATAAAGGGGGAAATTTTCTTAAGTGAGGTTGGAAAGTTGCAATTTAATAAAATTCGAATAATCAGCTATTCAAATACATGATTTATTACAAAATGATAACGCCGTCATACTCAGAAGCTTTTTTATAAATGGCGATCACTTGTTCTGGAGATTTCATTTCGATTGTAATAGTTAGACTTTGAAACTTATTTTTGGAGGAATTAACTAGAGAGACGCCATCAGTTGGATTATTAAACAGATCTTTGAGTTTAATGATCTGATGGCTGTTGGATTTTACTATAAATTTGAACATATAAGGACCTGGCCAGTTTTGAGATTCCTCTAACTGTTGTTGGAATCTTTCATAAAAATCGTCAGGATTTTCCTTTGAATTCATCAAGGAATATTATTTTGTACAAATATAATTGATATCTAAATAATTCCAGAAGCACTTATGCCTTTGATTGAAAATAAAAAAATTGTGATAAGTGGTGGACCCGGAAGTGGAAAAACCACCTTGATTAACTTATTGAAAGACAAGGGATACCCATGTTTTGCGGAATTTTCGAGAATCCTAATCGATAGGGCGCGAAAAACTGGAGAGAACAATATTTTTAAATCTAGTCCCCTTTTTTTTAGTGAGCAAGTCTGGAAAGGCAGAAAGCAACAATATGAAAAATCATTTTCGGTTTTGGGCAAAGGCGAAAAACCATATATTTTTTTTGACAGAGGTATGCACGATGTGGTGGCTTATATGGAATGTATTGGCGAAGCTTATGATGTCCATAAATTTGATCTCTCTGATTTTACTTATGATATGGCCCTAATCCTCCCTCCCTGGAAAGCCATTTATACCCAAGATAATGAGCGAAAAGAAGAGTTCTGGGAAGCTGAAAAGCTATATTTTTATATCAAAAAAACTTATCAAAAAAATAATATTCCTATCGTTGAAATTCCTTTTCAAAACCCGGAAGTAAGAATTTCGAACCTACTTGAGTACTTAGATCATGGAAAAAATACTTGATTACTTAAAGCAATACTGGAAAAGTAATTCCTTTAGGCCACTACAAAAGCAAGTGATCGATCATTACATTAAGGGAAAGGATACTGTAGTTATGATGCCCACCGGTGGAGGAAAGTCAGTCTGCTATCAACTGCCTGCGTTACTAAAAGAGGGACAGACCTTGGTTATTTCCCCACTGGTTTCCCTCATGCAAGATCAAGTAAATCAACTCAATCAACGTGGAATCAAGTCGATGTTTTTTGAGAGTCATAGGGGTGAGAATGACATATACAATCAATTAGAAAACGCGCGAAACGGTAATTTTAAATTGATTTATTGTTCTCCTGAAAAACTTACGAACGAAGCGTTTCTCCATCAAATCGAAAAGTTAACCATTAAAGGAATCGCCATCGACGAGGCTCATTGTATTTCTGAGTGGGGCCACGATTTTAGGCCCGCCTTTAAGGCCATTAAAAATTTAAGAACCCTGTTTCCTCAGATACCCTTTATGGCGCTCACTGCATCAGCAACACCAAAAGTTTTAGAAGATATAATTACAGAATTGGGTTTGGTTGATCCTAAAGTATTTAGGGACTCCTTTGAGAGACAAAATATTCGCTACCAAGTACTTTATACAGAAGACAAAATGGGTGCTTTAAAAAAAATACTATCTTCTGCACCTAAAGCATCGGTGATCATCTATTGTCGATCACGTACCAAAACTGAGCATACTGCCCAACAAATACGCAGGTGGGGGCTAAAAGCCGGTTTTTATCATGGTGGATTAGATCCTAGACAAAAAAAACAATGTCTTGAAGATTGGAAAAAAGAAACCCAACCAATCATGGTGGCTACCAATGCTTTCGGTATGGGAATTGACAAAAGCAATGTCAGAAAGGTCATACATCTGATCATGCCCGAAAGTATGGAAGCATATTATCAAGAGACGGGAAGAGCAGGTAGAGATGGTCTATCTTCGGAGGGAGTTCTTTTAGTTCATCCTGGTGATAAAGACCGAATAGAAAATCAATTTTTAAGTCATCTTCCAGATTCAAAATTCCTGCGACAATTTTTCAAAAAACTCTGTGGCTACCTTGGCATAGCCTATGGAGAAGGGCAGGGAAAGAAATATAGACTCAACCTAAAGAACTTTTGTGATACCTACCAGTTTCACCCAAAAAAAACCAAGTATTGTTTTGGAGTATTTGACAGGGAAGGGATTTTGGAGTTAAAACATAACTATGAGACACAAACCTATTTAAAGATAAAATGTAACTCCTCGGTTGCCTTAAGGAGATGTGAAAATAGGGATGATGGCGCCAGAGTTCTTCAATTTTTGATGCGAAATTATCAGGAACTTTTCAGCAAAGAAAAAAAAATTAACATAGGTCAAATGGGAGAACTCTTGGGCTTGAGTTTTGACCAAATTAGTAAACAATTAAGTTTAATGAACAAAGAGCATATTCTGCAATATGATCAATCTATTACTGATATTAGTCTCTACTGGAAAGTTCCACGCGAAGACAATTACACACTGAATCCTTTTCTCAATAAAATTGCAACTCAGAATGAGTTAAAAGTCAATAAAATGGCTTTTATGTTCAACTATGCTTTTGAAAGATCAGAATGCAAACGCAACAAGATTCTAAGTTATTTTGGAGAAAAAATTCCAGATACATGTGAGCAATGTTCGGCGAAAAGTTGCCAGAAGAAAAGTTTTCTGAAATAAATGTCATATCTAAAAAAACAAATATTAAATAAAGAATCACTAAACTCCCATCAAATTGTTATGAAAATAGGGATAGCAAATGATTACATTATGATAGATTTGCAAGGAATGTAGGAACAATACATAATCGTTTTTAATGAAACAAATCAGTTTTACCTGAAATGAGTAAAAAAATTATTTTTTTTGGAACTCCCTTATTCGCTGTGAAGTGTTTGAAAAAAATAGTTGAAGAAAATTTTAATGTAATCGCTGTGGTAACTGCACCTGACAAGCCTGCAGGAAGAGGAAGACATATAAAAACCTCTGATGTCAAGCAATTTTCAATTACTCAAAAAATTTCTATTTTACAACCCTCAAACCTAAAAGATCCAGAATTTATAAAGCAACTAAATGATTTAAAACCAGACTTGATGGTCGTTGTTGCTTTTAGGATGTTGCCGAAGATAGTTTGGTCAATTCCTACTCAAGGGACTTTCAACCTTCACGCTTCGCTCCTACCTCAATACAGGGGTGCAGCACCAATCAACTGGGCAATCATCAATCGAGAAAAGTATAGTGGTGTAACCACTTTTTTAATCAACGAACAGATTGACACTGGATTTATCTTACTTCAAAAAAAAGTGACCATTGATAAGGAAGATAATGCAGGAAGTCTACACGATAAGTTGGCTCTAAGGGGAAGTGAATTGATTTGTGAGACCATCAAAGGGATATTTGATGAATCAATTAGGCCTCAAAAACAACAGGCTAAAGGGACAGAAAAAATTGCTCCAAAATTGAACAAGGAAAATGTTTTTATAAATTGGAATCAAAGCCTTGAGGATATACAGGCAAAAATCAAGGGTTTATCTCCATCACCCGGTGCAAAATTTAATTGGATAGAAAACCAAAAAACTTCTATTATCAAAATATTTGATGCAAAAATTATCAAAGAAAAGCACAAATTGGATCCACTACGTGTCATCATAGGTGTAAAAAAAATATTAATAACCCATCCATCGGGCTTCCTCGATTGTAAGATTTTACAGTTCCCCAACAAAAGACAAATGGGGGTAGTTGATCTCCTAAACGGGAGTTCATTTTCTGACAAAGTAGAGGTTTCTTGACCTCAAGGCACCCCTATTATCAACAAATATCTATTTTTATTAACAATAATGGGGATTTGAGCAGATTTTTCATTGGTCTTTTACGAAAGGGTCTAAATTTGTTAATATAATAATTAACCTTTTTAGATATGAACAAATCAGAATTAATTGATGCTATGGCAGGTGATGCTGGCATCTCAAAAGCAGCTGCAAAAGCAGCACTAGAATCTTTAATCGGTAGCGTGGGGAAAACTCTTAAGGGTGGAGGACGCGTTTCCCTCGTAGGATTTGGGTCTTGGTCAGTTTCAAAAAGAGCAGCTAGGGAGGGTAGAAACCCTCAAACCGGTGCTACTATTAAAATTGCAGCCAAAAATGTTGTTAAGTTCAAAGCCGGTGCTGATTTATCAAGCTCTGTAAACTAGTCCTGAAAAACTAAAAACAATAAAGCTTCCCATTGGGAAGCTTTTTTTTTGCTTTAAATTGTTAATTTACTAAATTGAAGTGTTAAAAATAAATTATGGAGTCAGGAAAACTACTCGTTGCAAAACCATCGGTATTCGGAGATCACAATTTTCACAGATCTATCGTGATCGTGGTTCAAAAAAAAGAATCAGGTTTTCTTGGTTTTATAGTTAACAAGCCTTTAGGCTACGATATCACTGATGTTTTACCCGAAATTAAAGTAAATTTCCCTCTTTATAATGGAGGTCCAGTAGATCAAGACAATTTGTTTTTCATTCATAATGCAGGAGATTTGATTCCTGGGAGTATAAGAATAGACAACAAACTATTTTGGGGAGGTGAGTTTGAAAAGATACTGGCATTGGTCAACGATGAAGTACTTGGCCCAAAAGATATCCGATTCTTTTTGGGCTATTCAGGTTGGTCTTATGAGCAGTTAAAACAAGAAATTGGCTCAAATTCCTGGGTAGTTGTAGAAAATCCTTTTGCTGGTAAAATTTTATCTCACCAAACAGAAAGTTTGTGGAAAGATCAAATGATGGCCTTAGGAGGTAAATATGTCATTTGGTCAAACACTCCGGAAAACCCTTATCACAACTGATTACTCAAATAATCAAAAAAAGCCTCTCTTAGCATTTTCGATTTTTTGATTTCAAATTTTTTCTTACGGAATTGATTGATGTGAACAAATCCATTTTCTGGAGAGATGAGGAAAATTTCTTGGGCTTCTTGGATTGAAAAAACGGTTATCTCAGCTTCAATTAGCTTGTATTTCAATTCATTTATAAGAAAACCTATGAAAGCTTTACGCAAAACATCATCAATCGCTCCCTCAGATAATGCAGGAGTTTGAATAGTTTCTTGTTCAATTAAAAATACGCTTCCATGAGTACTCTCAACCAACCGTTTTTGATCATTTAGAAGCAAGGCGACACCAAAACCGTTTTCATAGGCAAAAACTTTTGCCAAATTTCTCAAAGATTCATTTGTTTGAAAACGATTAGAATAATCATTTGCAAATATATAATGATCTTTGTAAAGTGTCATTTCAAGTGCCCTGCCATGCCAAAAAACTTCCTCAATTTGGATCAAATAACAGATTGATGTCACTTTCACATCTCGAGTAGAATTTTGTTTTCTGTAAAATGTAATTATAACTTTTTGAAAATCTACATGAGTGTTGTTAAAATTATTAAGCAGATCCAACTGTTCCTGAAAAAATTCTAAGGTATACTCCATGGGAATCTCCACTCTTGATCTTCTTAAAGCAGCCATGATCGAAAAATAATTTGCCTCCAACAAGGTTATTTTACCATTAAATGCAATTAGATGGTGAGTATGAATCGGAAGAAAAGTAAGTGCATAAAGTAGTTTTTCAGGAGCAGCCTTAAAGTCGGAAAAACAATTCCCGTCAAAATTGATCATTAAAAAAGATTTAGGAAGAACCCAGAACTTGTTTAAGGTCAAAAATCAAACTATCCCAAAGTAATTTGGATTCCTCCAATTCATCTTCATCAGCAAAGTCAGAAACAACCAATGAGACATCCTTGGTAATCTCATCCACCTCAATTTTAAATTCAAAAAAATAGTCGGCATCATCTTCCTCACCATTGTCCCATTGAAATCTGATTCTTTCATTGGATTTATTCTGAATTAGTCTTGCCTTTTCCATTGTATCATCCCAAATAAAATGGAAGTTTTCACCCCTTGAATTCACGTTATCGGCAAACCATTCTGACAAACCGGATGGTGTTGAAAGGTACTGATACAATAATTGTGGTGAGGCTTGGAAATCGTACTCAACAGAAAAAAAGGTTTTTTTACTCATCAAGGCAATTTTCTGGTAATATATACAAAAAAGTTTAGGTGCCGTTCATAGTGATAATTTTTTTTGTAAGTTCAAAGCCTCGCTAAAATTATAATTTTATATTTGCGCAATGAAATTGGCGAGGTAGCTCAGCCGGTTAGAGCGTCGGATTCATAACCCGGAGGTCGGGAGTTCAAGTCTCCCTCTCGCTACATAATTGAACACCTTTTTTAAGGTGTTTTTTTTGAGCTAGGATTATTATCCACCTGAAGTGGAGGGGAGTTTAAGTAGTGACAAAGCCCCACAGACTCCTACTCGATATAATTAAATTTTATTGAATATTCTAACTTAACACTACCAAATCTGTTTTTGGATCTATTTGGTAGTGTATTTGTTGAAGGCTAAGGAAACTAAATTTCTGTACCTCTAGTTCTCCTAGTTATATACTTTTTCACCCCATGATTTGTGTATATTGTTGGTGAGTTAATGTGAATCTACTTTAGTGTTAGAAATATCATAAGCTATTATTGATAATAATAACAGTTTTATGAATACCATAAATTTGGTTAACTTGAAAAAAAATCTTCAAAAATGAAAAACATCACTACTTCCATATTATTATTTTTAGCAACATTTTCAATCTATGCCCAAAAAATCTCTCTTTTCAATGGGATAGATTTAAGTGGATGGAATATCCATGGAACAGAACTTTGGTATGTAGAGGATGGTTTCTTGGTCTGTGAAAGTGGACCTGAAGAAAAATACGGTTACCTATCCACAGAAAAACATTATGACGACTTTATACTTACATTGGAATTCAAACAGGAAGCAAACGGAAATAGTGGTGTTTTCTTTCGTTCTACCTTAGAGGGTACAAAAATAAGTGGATGGCAAGTAGAGGTTGCACCTCCTGGAAAAAATAGTGGGGGGATATACGAATCCTATGGAAGGGGATGGTTAATTAAACCAGATCCTAAAAAGGATAAGGCTCTAAAAATGGGGGATTGGAATAAAATGAAAGTTAAAGTGGTAGGAGACAAAGTTACCACATGGATCAACGGTACTCAGATGATCTCTTTAATAGATCAAAAAATAGGAGATGCTAAAGGTTCCATTGCTCTTCAAATTCACGATGGTGGTGGTATCAAGGTAAAATGGCGGAAACTAAAAGTCAAACAACTTTAAAATACTAATCTTAATAGCAAATTGGTGAATTCACTTCCAATCAATCTCTGTTGCTGGATAATATTTTACTCCTAGATCCCTTAAAAGTCGGCCATGTAAGGATAATCTTTTGGAAAAATCCACCCATTTTCTGAGGCTTACATCAGTCCATCCTATTTCGGCGTGTCCCAAAATCCTTGGAAAAGCCATGAAGGCAATGTCATCAAAATTCTCCAAAGTTTCACTCCACAATGGGGCTTCCAAACCAATAATTTGTTCGGAATCCAAATCGGGAACCAATGAACGAGGATCCCACTCATAGGCTTTTTTAACTGATAAATATCCCGCCCAATTCAATCCTAAAGGGGTATTGCTATTGTACTTCATATCCAAATAGCTATAGGATGAAGCTGAGATCAATAACTTAGATTTCTTTGATATTACTTTTGAAAAATCTTCCGTTTTGGCCCAATATTGTAAAAGTGTTTCCTCAGAAATATCTGCAGTTATGAGTTCATACCAACCCATGGGAATTTTATTGTATTTTTTTACAATAGCTAGAGTTCGATCCATAAAACGGTTAAACTCGGCTTGGGAAGTAACATGGGACTCGTCACCTCCAATGTGAAAAAAAGGACCAGGGGAAATTTCACTTATCTCTCTGATCACATCCTCCACAAACAGGTATGTAACCTCTTTATCTACACATAAAGTGGAAAATCCTACCTCAATCCCAGTGTAAATAGCAGTAGCTTTACCACTACAATTTAATTCTGCATAAGAGGCCAGAGCTGCATTGGTGTGACCAGGTAGATCAATTTCAGGAATTATAGTAATGAATCGATCTTCAGCATATTTAATTATATCTTTAAAATCCTCTTGAGTATAAAATCCTCCTTCTCCTCCTCCAACTTCGGTTTTTCCACCAATTTGAGTAAGCTTCGGCCAAGACTTAATTTCGATTCGCCAACCCTGGTCATCAGATAGGTGAAAATGTAGAAAGTTAATTTTATAAATACTCAACAAATCAATGTACCTTTTTACATCAGATATAGAAAAAAAATGTCGTGCAACATCAAGCATAGCTCCTCTGTATTCATATCCAGGTTGATCTATAATTTTACCACCTGGAAGAGACAAGAAATTGGTTTTTCCTTCAAGCTTACATAGATAAACCATTTGCTCAAGGGTTTTTAATCCTCTAAAAATTCCCTCGGCTGTTTTTGCTAAGACACTAATTTTGTCTGCAGCTACCTCTAATTCGTATGCTTCATTATGTGGATTAAAATCCTCATCAATTTTTAGGGTGATGGCATGATCTTCATCGGTTTGGTCATTAGAAATCAGCAATTCATATTGAGTGTGGGCTTTCCAAAAACTTTTAAAATTTTGCGCCATTGAGGTTAGCTGCTCATCTTCTCCTAAGATACTGATTGATTGTATCTGATTTAGTGGTAAAACCATATCAGAGGTTGTTATAGATGATGGAAGTGGAATAAAGGGAATATTATCTATACTATAAATAGGTTTAGGAGGGCTACAGGAATCCATCGATATCAGGATAAAACTGGCTGCAAGAAATATTTTTATTGAAAATTGCCACATATATATTATAATAAGCGTTCAATTAAGTTTTTGGTAGCCAAAATACCTTCTATTTCGTCCAAGCGACTGCCTTCGTATTCTACACCAATAAATCCCTTGTAATTGTTCTTTTTTATAATATCCATCATTTTGGGATAATCGATTTTGGTTTCATTTCCATTATCATCAAAATCATAGGATTTGGCACTAACTGATTTGGCGAAGGGCATCAATTCTGCAACCCCTTTATACATATCGTACCATTCTTCGCAAACAGGATCGCTACCCTGACTGTAGGCAACACAAAAATTTCCAAAATCCGGAAGAGTTCCGCAGTTTTGTAGATTGGTTTTTTTCATGACTTGTGCTAAAAAACTCCCATTTGAAGACAAACCACCATGATTTTCAACAATAATATTTACTCCCATGGTTTTTGCAAACTCACAAAGTCCATTCAAACCTTCTACAGACTTGTCTATCCACCTCTTGAGGTCTTTTTCTCCTGAAAGATTTACTCTTACGGAATGACACCCAATCTCAGCGGCCAACTCAACCCACTTTTTGTGTTGTTCAATCGCAGTTTTGATTACTTTAGAAGAGGAATCAGCAAGATTTCCCTCCTCATCAACCATGATCAAAACATTTGAAATATCATTGTCATTAGCTCGTGAATTAAGTATTTTGGCTAAACTACTGACGTTTTTACTGGAAGTAGTTCCATTTTTTAGTTGGTCAAAATAAAATTGATTGACAAACTC
>JBMTKF010000032.1:0-9695 GCA_049439205.1 Flavobacteriaceae bacterium
AGCATCTGATTGTTCCCCATACCCTTAAAGTCACCTGAATTACTATAATTTCCGTCTGTTTGTATCCATATGAAGCCATTATGAGATACTTTTAGTCCATCTGGACAGTTGAAAATATTCTCAGCGTTTATATTTGGAGAACCTCTTCTAGCACTACCCTGGTTGACGGTTGGATTTCCGGCCATCGCAAATATTTCCCAACGAAATGTTTGTGATGAGTGATTTTCTAAATCAGGTCGTATTTTAATGATTTGACCGTAAATATTTTGTTCCCTGGGGTTTGGCCCTCCAACTTTCATAGGGTCTCCACCTGCATTTTTTTTAATGCCCCGATTCTTGTTGTTTGTCAGCGCAACATAAACATCGGTATTCAGTGGATTGGTTGCAACCCATTCTGGCCTATCCATCGGCGTAGCTCCAACGTTTGAAGCTGCTAACCTCGTGAATATGCAGATTTCTTCTTTTGTATTAAAACCCGTATTCGATGGCTTAAGTTCTACCCAAAATCCACTCCCATCATTTTCGAACTTTGCAACAAAAAGCGAGCCGTTATCAAGTAAATCATCAGCGTTTTTGTCAGAGTCAAAACTATTTTTTGAAACAAATTTGTATAAAAATTCTCCTCTTTGATCATCACCCATATAAACGACAATCCTGTTATCGTTGGCTAAAACCAACTCAGCATTTTCGTGTTTAAAGCGTCCTAAAGCACTTCTTTTTTTTGGGGTACTAAGAGGATTAAATGGGTCAATTTCAACTACATAGCCTACCTTATTTGGTTCATTTGGTTCTTTTGAGATATCAAATCGATCATGAATTTTTGACCATTGGTAACCAGCATCTTTTGTTTTGATACCATATCTTTTTTGTTCCACGGAAAGCTTTTGTTCTTTGTCAGAGCATGAAAAGTATTTATTAAAATTTTCCTCGCAGGATAAATAACTACCCCATGGCGTTTGACCGTTTCCACAATTATTCCAGGTTCCAAGAGCCTTTGTACCAGTAGAGTCATAGCTCGTTTTTAGTAAATCGTGACCTGCAGCTGGACCCTTTATATCCATTTCAGTTTCGGGCGTTATTCGTCTGTTGTACGCTGAGTCTTTTTTTAATACCCATTTACCATTAGTTTCTTCAACCTCGATGATTGTAATGCCATGGGCAAACATATTTTTCGCAATATCATCTGAGGTTAATATTCCATCACTATAGTGATGCATGATCGAGAGGTTACAATATTCATTATTGATTACTAACAGTTTTCTATTCTCTTTTTCAAAAAAAGCCATTCCATCATTATTATCCCCAACACAGAGCTTTTGGTTTTCTGCATTTCCCGTGGTTTTGTGATCAAACTCTTTTGCTTTCGAAAACATTGGCTGTCCCCATAAAGAAACCACCTGCCATGTATATTCTTTGGGCACCGTTACCGTATCGAGTGTATTTGACTGGACAAAGCTAAAGTTTTTTAAGGGGTTTGAGCTACCTAGTGTTCGTTTTGGGTAAAAGCCGGTACTTCCAAGAAAAGCCGCAAAGCCAACATACAGATTAGTCTTTAAAAAATCCCGCTTTGTCAAATTGAATCTGATCGGCGATTTAGTTTTAACAGTTTTTTTCATTCATTAATACATTTTTTTGGCGGCATAAAACATATTAAATTTAACATCAAACTATTAATATTTTATTAAAAATGAACTAGTTTTTGAATTGCAAATAATGGCAAATAATAAGATTTTGAACTCACTCATCCGGTCTCCATTTTCACGGCATTATGGATGAGGACATATAAAATTCGCTTTTTTGTAACAAACTTGAAATGTATTGTTGTTATTTTAAACATATGGCACAGACCAATGAAGAAACTGGTAGCGAAGTCCATTTGGATGTAAAAAAATATCGGGCCATTTGGATATCTGACGTACATTTGGGCACAGCTGGTTGCAAAGCTACCTATCTATTGGATTTTTTGAAAAACCACGATTCTGAATATCTTTACTTAGTTGGGGATATTATTGATGGGTGGGAATTAAAGAAAAAATGGTATTGGAAACAAAGTCACAACGATGTAATCCAAAAAATCCTGCGCCGTGCTCGAAAAGGTACCAAAGTAAAATATATCGCAGGCAATCATGACGAAGCTGCTAGACAATTTCTAGGTTTGGCCTTTGGCAGCATAGAGATTTTGAATGAAGTCACCCATACTTGTATTAATGGAAAAAGACTATGGGTGGTCCACGGCGACTTATTTGACAGTGTATTTATATATGCGAAATGGTTATCAAAGTTTGGAAGCGGTCTTTATAACGTTACCCTTGCTCTAAATGAATACTATAACGCAATAAGAAGAAAATTAGGTTTTTCGTATTGGTCGCTTTCTCAGTATCTCAAGTTTAAAGTTAAGAATGCGGTACAGTTTATTACAGCATTTGAAGAAACACTTGTTAATGAGGCAGGAAAGAGGGGTTTTGATGGGGTTGTTTGTGGTCATATACACAGACCTGTAATAAAAAATATCAACGGCCTTTTGTACTGTAATGACGGTGATTGGGTGGAAAGTATGTCTGCGTTGGTGGAGACCTATTCTGGAAAATTGGAAATCGTATATTGGACAGATGTTAAACCAGCAGCGATTGAGGCTGAAAATCAAGTTGAGTCAACTGTAGTTTAATTTACCGAGGTATATATGGAATATCAAAAAATTGCTCGGGATGCTGTTTACAACGGAGAGATTGAAACTAAGTCATCCAGAAAAATTTGGGACTATTTGTTCTCCAATATGTTCAACAATGTAATGATCTATCCACAAATATGGGAAGATCCTGAAGTCGATCTAGAGGCTTTAGAAATACAAGGTTCAGATGATATTGTGGCTATTGCATCAGGAGGCTGCAACTTACTCAATATGCTGACTGAAAATCCAAATTCCATTACTGGGGTGGATTTGTGTAGAGCACATCTAGCATTAAACTCATTAAAACAGACTGCATTTTCAAAGATGGAGTTTTATGAGGATTTTTTTGAATTTTTTGGGAAGGCAGACTCAGAAAGAAACCTTGCCCTCTACAAAGAGAATTTAAAACCTTATCTGTCCAAAGAAGACCAAAGGTACTGGGATTCTCGTGTTTTTTTTCGAAAAAGGATCACTGCTTTTTCAAGGAACTTTTATCGTTATGGCGCACTTGGAAATTTTATTGGGTTCGCACATTTTGCGTCAAAATTGTTTGGTGTAGACCCTTCCGGAATTTTAAAGTCATCCAACCTTAGAGAGCAAAAAGCATTCTATGAAGCAAATTTAAAAACAATTTTATTTCATCCTCTCGTAAGATTCTTTCTCAAGAGTCCTTTAGCATTGTTTGGGCTGGGTATTCCAGCATCACAGTTTCAAAAGCTTAGAGGTGACAGAGAAATGTTTGAGGTGATTAGTGATCGATTGGAAAGATTAGCTTGTAACTATAGTGTTAAAGACAATTATTTTGCATGGCAGGCATTTGGGAGAAAGTATGATACACAATATAAAGCTGCGATACCAAGATATTTGAAAAAAGAATATTTTGAATTATTGAAACAGCAGATTCAGAAAATTTCTATGCATCAAATAACAATGACTCAATTTCTAAAAAATAAGTCTGAAAAATCTTTGGATGGTTATGTATTACTTGATGCGCAAGATTGGATGGACACTTTCCAGTTAAATGAGCTTTGGTATGAAATAGATAGGACAGCTAAATTAGGAGCCAGAGTTATATTTAGAACTGCTGCTGAGGATAATCTAGTGAAAACTGCTATAAGTCCTGGGGTTCTCGCAAACTGGAAGTACTGTAAAGAAAAAAGTCAGCGTCTCTACGAAAAAGACCGCTCCGCAATCTATGGGGGCTTTCATCTAATGAAAAAAATTTCGAATGAGTGAAAAAGTCAAGATCACACACGGTGCTGAGATGAATAACGTCTATCGATATACGCGACATGTATACGATATTTCACGAAAATATTTTCTTTTTGGAAGGGATACATTAATTTCTGAGGTTGCCAGTAAGAGTGGACAAAAAATTTGTGAAATAGGGTGTGGAACAGGTCGTAACCTTATAAAACTTGCTCAATTAAACTCATCAAATCAACTGTTTGGTATAGATGCATCAGACTTAATGCTTGAAATAGCTAGAGGCAAAATCAAAAGGCATAAATTGGAGCGTCTAGTATCAACCAGTAATGGTCTCGCTGAAGAGTTTCACTTTCATACTTCTTTCGATGTAATTATGTTCCCGTACTCACTTTCCATGATTTCTGACCAGGAAGGAGCAATAAGAAATGCATTTAAGTTTTTAAATCCTGGGGGGGTAATACTTATTCTAGATTTTGGAGAATTGGAGGGTTTTCCTTTGATCGTAGGACAGTTGTTTAAAAAATTTCTTAAGCGTTTTTCTGTTTCGCCAAGAAAAAGAGAATTGAGCTTATTTCTCACCAGAGAGCATATACCGTTTGAAATTCGGAATTTATCGTTTGGATATTCATACATAGCAGAGGTACGAAAGAATTAGTAGTTAGCTAATTCATTTCCCATTCGTAGAATTTTATTTAAGGTTATTGTCCTTTCAAATTCGCAGGAGTTGTTCAAAAATACGAGAATAGTGGATCCGTGTTCGAACCATCCTAATTCCTCTCCTCTTGAGACCTTTTTATTTGGCCAGAATTGATAGCATTTGCGGTTAGTCGATTTGATCGTTCTATCGATACAGTGCAATCTAACGCTCCCTACTAATATCGCGCCAACAGCAACCAAAATTATTTCTTCTGACGTATCGTGTGTTCGCAACTGAATGACTACCCTTTCGTTTTTGCAAAACAAGTTATCCTTTCGTTTTAACGTTATGGGATTAACATTGAAAATCTCGCCTGGAATAACTTTTACGTATTCAATAGTGCTGTCTGAAGGACTGTGAAAACGGTGGTACATAGAGGAAGTTAGTCTAAGGGTAAGATATTTAAATTTGCTACATTTTTCTGCAAAGTCAGAGTCATCAAACAAAGCTTTTATTGAATAAGATGACCCCTTTATTTGAAGGGCTTTGCCGTTGCTAACATCGCCATAAGCACCTATGATTCCGTCACATGGACTGAGTATCACTCTTTGACGGAGAGAGATGGTTCTTGCTCCCGGTTTTAGTTTTCGAATAAAACACTCCCTCAAGCTACCAAAAGCTTGTTTTTCCGAATCAGAGAAATCAAGATCAGTAAAACGTGACCAGATGAATATCAACACCTTTGTCAAAAGGGGGGACTGGATTTGACTTAGCCAGCCGACAAATGCGGTTATTTGTAACCTAGGAATCATATTAGTTGCTAAGTAATTCACCCACTCGATTTGCAATACCTTTCTCATTGACATGCTAGATTTCATATTATTGAAACACTCCTTTTGTATTCTTATTTTGTGGATTATGTATGGTAAATATTACAAATAATGTCTTTTTTATAACAATATTAGGGATTCTTGGGCTGGTTGTTTTTTGGAAAGCCCAGAAGAGAATTCGTCTATCTTTGGCTAAACACCCATCGCTAACCGGTCACTTGCGCTTTCAGAAAGCCTTTACAGGTTTTGTACCGAGGTTTTCGTATTCAAAAGATAATTGGTTATCGCAAGACTCTGCTCCAGAACACGTAATCTCCAGAAGACAAAAGGGGTTTAACGCTTTATCTAACTCTTTGAAAGAAATGGCCCCCAAAACAATAAACATGTCCAAGGATCTGAGTAGGTCTCTACCCGACCTGGATTTTATTTCGAAGTACAAAGTACCATTTCAGTTTTCCTCAGTATTAGATGACTTGCCATTGGGGGTAATTTGGAAAAGTACTGACGGCAATAAGTTAGTTGACTATGATGGTAACGAATTTATTGATATCTCTGGCTCGTACGGAGTTAATTTATTGGGCTCTGATTTTTATAAAGAGTCTGTTGACAAGGGTGTAGCAAATGCTAAAGACTTCGGAACTCATCTTGGAGGTTATCATTCTGTAATTTTCGAAAATATAGAAAAACTAAAAAATATTACAAAAAAGGAGAATATTTCCTTTCACATGTCAGGTACGGAAGCCGTTATGCAGGCTGTAAGACTTGCACGGTTTAAGACTGGAAAGAAAAAAATTGTTCGTTTTTCTGGTGCATATCATGGTTGGTGGGATGATGTTCAGCCAGGCCCAGGTAATCCTATGCCCCCTTCCAACAACACCTTGACATTGCGGGAAATGCATATCAATACCTTAAATTTACTTAGGAGACGAACAGATATTGCCTGTGTGTTGGTTAATCCAATACAGGTAATGCATCCGAACAAGAGCGCTCCTGGGGACTCAACCTTAATCGATAGTAGTCGTAGTTTTGCATTAAATGTTGAAGAATACAAAAATTGGCTTACTAGCCTTAGGAGGGTTTGTTCGGAGCAAAATATAATTTTGATTTTCGACGAGGTGTTTGTTGGATTTAGATTAGCATTAGGGGGAGCTCAGGAGTATTTTGGAGTATGTGCAGATTTAATTACCTATGGAAAAACGCTGGGAGGAGGACTCCCAATAGGAGTTTTAGCTGGCGATGAAAGGTTCATGAAACGGTATAAGGAGAAAAAACCAGGTGAAATAACTTTTGCACGTGGAACATTTAACGCACATCCTTATGTTCAATCCTCTATGAACATATTTTTAAAAAAAATATCCGTTATGGCTAAAAATGGCTTGTATGAAAAGCAAAATGAAACCTGGAAAAATAGATTAATAGAGGTTAATTTACTTTTGAAAGATAACGAGCTACCTATACGTTTTTGCGGAATTCAAACAGTATGGGGTACCATTTTTACTAAACCATCAATGTTTAATTGGTTATTACAGTTTTATCTGCGTAAACACTTAATCAATATTGGATGGATCGGAACTGGTAGATTTATTTTTAATTTTAGCTTTTCAGACCAAGATTTTACTACTTTTAAAAATAGGTTTGTAAATGCTGCCCTAAATATGAAACAGGACGGGTGGTGGGATTCTCGCGCACAATTAACTAATGGACAACTTAAAAAGCATTTTTTATTAGGACTACTTCAGGCAAAAATCAAGGGAGACCGCGCAAACGTTTAAGTTGATTCTTTTTCTCGCAGAGTTTTGGTAACTTCAGCCATAGGATCGATAAGCTCGCGCCTTACAAATAAAAACCACGGGGATTTATAATACAACTTTACATCGTGAAAGGGGTCCGTAATAATCTTTAAAACCCACGCAATTGAAGTATAGAGATTTTCTCTCATCAATAGTTGTCCAGCTCGAAAAAATAAGCCAAAAAAACCTAAAAATAACCATGCAATTCCAACAGTGCTGATAAATGAATACTCATAGTCCTGTGGCACAAAAACATGAACGATTTCGGGAGAGACCAAGTAAATTAAAGGGATAAGTGCCCAAATCGATAATAGAACAATCTTTCTGTGTAAATTATATCCTACCTTTATTTCCTCTTTATGGTCATGGGTGGCAAGATTAACAGTATCGTAACTTTTTGGTTCGAAGAAGAAGTGGCCCGCTTGACGGGAGGTCATAGCAACTAGCCACGCTATTAATGAAGAGTAAATTGGATTGATAAATAGGAAAATGTAGCTCACTAAAAAAGAAAGGGCGCTTAGTAAATGAAGGCTCTGATTAATTCTGCTATGGTGGTAGTATCTATGGTCGTCCCAGCGTTGTGTTTCTAGTGTTTTCAGAAGTTTTTTCATGACGGTATGAATAGTTAGGGATGACTCAATTATCAGGCAGATACAATTCGGTTTTGTTACAAGAATAAAAGCTTAATAAAATTGTAAAAAAATTAATGCAAACTCTAGCAAACCGAGGCCCACTTTGAAAAATATTTATTTTGTGACAGAAACGTATCCACCAGATATCAACGGAGTTTCCCTAACGCTGGAAAAGATTGTTACTGGTTTTACTCAAAAAAATTATTACGTAACTGTTGTTGTTCCAGATACAAAGCATTCACTGGTTATTAATGGTGTAGGACAGAATCTAAACTTCCTTCCTGTTAAAGGTGTTCCAATACCTTTCTACAGCGAGTTAAAAATGGGACTTCCCTGTTATGGTTACTTGCTTAAAATTTGGTCTGATAGCAGACCGGATTTGGTTCATATCGCAACTGAGGGCCCATTAGGCTTATCTGCTCTTTATGCGGCAAAAAAATTGTTAATCCCGTTGATTTCGGACTTCCGAACTAACTTTCACGAGTATGGAAAATATTATGGGATAGGCTTTTTTGGGAAATTAATTTTTTCTTATTTGCGATATTTCCACAATAATACAAATAAAACATTAGTCCCAACCCAGTCACTTTTCGAATTTTTAAATGCTAAAAAAATCAATAATATTTCTGTGATTCCTCGAGGGGTTGATGTAAAAAAATTCCATCCGCATTTACGGTGCAAAAAAACAAGAAGTGAATTAGGAATTTTGGATTCATGCCCAACAATATTATCTGTAAGTCGATTGGCTCGTGAGAAAAATTTAGATTTAGTGGTAGATTGTTTCTATGAATTAAAAAAAAAGTATGGACAAATACAGTTAATTTTTGTGGGCTCTGGTCCGTACATAAACAAGTTAAAAAAAAGCTGCCCAGATGCATTATTTGTTGGTTACAAAACAGGGGTGGAGTTATCGAAATACTATGCTAATGCGGATCTGATGGTTTTTCCTAGTCTAACAGAGACGTTTGGAAATGTAACACTCGAAGCGCTAGCAAGTGGGTTGCCGGTATTATGTTATGACACCGCTGCAGCGAAAGAACTGGTTATTGACGGTGAGAATGGTTTTACAGTGAGCCCATTTCAAAAAGAAGCTTTTTTGAGAAAAGCTATGCAGATTTTTGATCAAGTAAATTTAGGAAATGTAAGAATAAATGCTAGAAAAACTGCTGAAAAAAACTGCTGGGATAGCGTTATTAATAAAACAGAGAAAGAGTTTCTCAACGTTTTTGAAAATTCGAAGACAATTCACAAAAACTTCGCAACTTAAATTGTAAGCGACCCTAATAAAGGAACCAATAATTCCAAAAAGAACCATGATAGGTTAGTTACTGAAATTTTTGATAATATGGTTTTTGTAATATTTGGGATTTCTATTTTGTTATAAAGAAATCGTTTTCTAGCGCTCTATCCATTAAACAATATTTGATGAAAGCCAATCATAAACAAAGGAATTTGAAGACCAAAGTTTGTGAGGATTGCTTTATCTTTAGATAGAAAACCAGCAATTGTCCATCCAACCACGCCGATACCATGAAACATTATATTAATAGGATAAATATTTAGGTTAGTTAACAAGATACCGGTTAGCACTAAAACCGTACTTAGCCATTTGAGATATTTTTTTATAAAGATCATATGTGCTGAGAATAATGGCAGAGACTACTAATTTATAGTCTTTTTTAGCTAAATATTCGTTGGATCAGTGTAAAAATTATAATGCCATTGTCTTGTGAGGAGTGAGCAAATAAATGCGCTAAGGTCATTTTTGTATCCATAAATACAATAAGAGTTTCTTACTGCTTAAATGTGAGTAACAGTGTGAGTAACGCCACAAAAGTGATTCAGAATATTAAATAGAATCAATAGGTTAGGGGTTCAGTTCGAATCCCGCTCTCTCCGCCAGGAATGTACATAGCAATCTATCCTGAT
>JBMTKF010000033.1:0-8029 GCA_049439205.1 Flavobacteriaceae bacterium
ACTATGTTAAAAACATGGTTACAGGTGCCGCGCAGATGGACGGAGCAATCCTTGTGGTTGCTGCAACCGACGGACCAATGCCTCAAACCCGAGAGCACATTTTGTTAGGAAGACAGGTAGGCGTTCCAAGAATTGTAGTATTCCTAAACAAAGCTGATATGGTGGACGATGAGGAGCTGTTAGAACTAGTTGAAATGGAAGTAAGAGAATTACTTTCCTTTTACGACTATGACGGAGATAATACTCCAGTTGTTCTTGGATCCGCCCTTGGAGCTCTAAATGGAGAACAAAAATGGGTCGACACTGTAATGAAATTGATGGATGAAGTAGACTCATGGATTGAATTGCCAAAACGTGATGTTGATAAAGAATTCTTAATGCCTGTAGAAGACGTTTTTTCCATTACAGGTAGAGGTACTGTAGCTACTGGACGAATTGAAACAGGTGTTGCTAATACTGCTGATGAAGTGGACATAATCGGAATGGGAGCTGAAAAAATGAAGTCAACCATCACCGGTGTGGAGATGTTTAGAAAAATATTGGATAGAGGTGAAGCAGGAGACAATGTTGGTATATTATTAAGAGGTATAGAAAAAACAGACATCAAAAGAGGTATGGTCATTTGTAAGCCTGGTTCTGTGACTCCTCATGCTAAGTTTAAAGCTGAAGTCTATATTTTGAAAAAAGAAGAAGGAGGTCGTCATACCCCTTTCCATAACAACTATCGCCCTCAGTTCTATGTCAGAACTACTGACGTCACAGGTAATATTGTTCTACCTGATGGAGTCGAGATGGTAATGCCTGGTGATAACCTAACCATAAATGTAGATTTGATACAACCTATTGCATTGAATGTAGGTTTAAGATTTGCGATACGTGAAGGGGGACGAACTGTTGGAGCAGGTCAGGTTACTGAAATTTTAGACTAAACTAAAAGTTTTTACAATGGCCTTAAGGTGTTCGTCTTTGGCGGATGCCTTTTGTGTCAATTAAAAACGGGTTTAGCTCAGTTGGTAGAGCACTGGTCTCCAAAACCAGGTGTCGGGAGTTCGAGCCTCTCAACCCGTGCAATAAATAAAGTATGTCAACTATTATTGACTATATCAGAGATTCATTCGAAGAATTGAGAAACAATGTTTCTTGGACACCCAGAGTTGAGCTTCAACGTCTCGTAGTTGTTGTTTTGGTATTTTCGGTGATTTTTTCTCTCGCTATTTGGGGAGCAGATACTGTGCTTTCCGAAGTAGTAGGATTCTATTTTCAATTGATCAACTAATTATATGGCAGAAGTCGTTACAAAAAATTGGTATGTAATTAGGGCGGTAAGTGGCCAAGAAACCAAAATAAAGGATTACATTATGAACGAGATCAGTCGTTTTGGTTTCGCTGATCAGGTTGAAGAGATTTTGGTGCCTATGGAAAAAGTAATTCAAATCCGTAACGGAAAAAAGATCAATAAAGAGAAGGTATATTTTCCCGGTTATATTATGATAAAAGCGAATTTAACTGGAGAAATTCCCCACATCATAAAATCTGTAACCAATGTTATCGGTTTTTTGGGTGAGACCAAAGGAGGAGATCCTGTCCCCCTTAGAACTGCAGAGGTAAATCGAATGCTAGGAAAAGTAGATGAACTGACCATGACCTCAGAACATATTGCAATCCCTTTCACTAGAGGAGAAAATGTCAAAGTTATTGACGGCCCCTTCAATGGTTTTAATGGATCGATTGAAAAGGTAAATGAGGAAAAAAGAAAACTGGAGGTAATGGTAAAGATTTTTGGTAGAAAGACCCCTCTTGAATTAAGTTATATGCAAGTAGAAAAACTATAAATGTTACATATATAAGAAGTTTTAGCTTCCACCTGAAACTTCTACAATGTTAATTACTAAATAATGGCAAAAGAAATAGATAAAGTTCTTAAACTTCAAGTTCGGGGAGGTGCTGCGAATCCATCGCCACCGGTTGGACCCGCGCTAGGTGCCGCAGGAGTCAATATTATGGAGTTTTGTAAGCAATTCAATGCGCGAACCCAAGATAAACCGGGAAAAGTATTACCGGTAGTGATTTCTGTTTATAAAGACAAGTCCTTTGAATTTGTGATCAAGACACCTCCGGCGGCCGTTCAATTGATGGAAGCAGCCAAAGCTAAAAAGGGTTCTGGGGAACCTAACAGAAATAAAGTAGCCTCGGTTACTTGGGATCAAGTAAGAACCATTGCTGAGGACAAAATGCAGGATTTAAATGCATTCACATTAGAGTCAGCCATGAAAATGGTTGCAGGTACTGCCCGTTCGATGGGATTTACTGTCAAAGGAGAATTTCCTTCTAACTCATAAAATTAGTTATGGCAAGATTATCAAAAAAACAAAAAGAAGCTAGAGCCAAAGTGGATAGTAAGTACTTGTACTCTCTTAAAGATGCTTCCTCTTTGGTCAAAGAAGTAACTACCACAAAATTCGATGCGTCGATAGATTTAGCTATTCGTTTGGGTGTAGATCCTAAAAAGGCTAATCAGATGGTCAGAGGAGTGGTAACACTTCCTCACGGGACTGGAAAGACTCTTAAAGTTTTGGCTTTGGTTACTCCTGACAAAGAAGCAGATGCTAAAGAGGCTGGAGCTGACTTTATAGGTTTAGATGAGTATCTCCAAAAAATCAAAGACGGCTGGACAGATGTTGATGTAATAGTAACTATGCCCAGCGTAATGGGTAAATTAGGTCCCTTGGGACGGGTTTTAGGTCCCCGAGGATTAATGCCCAATCCCAAAACTGGGACTGTGACTATGGATATAAAAAAAGCAGTCTCTGATGTTAAAGGAGGAAAAATTGATTTTAAAGTGGATAAAAATGGAATTGTTCATGCTTCGATAGGAAAGGCCTCTTTCGAATCCAAAAAGATCGAAGAGAATGCTAATGAGTTGATGAAAACAATTCAAAAATTGAAACCCACTACTATAAAAGGAACTTATATCAAAAGTATTTCCATATCTAGCACTATGAGTCCAGGAATTAGCATTGAAACTAAAATGGCTTAGCCTTAAAATTTAAGGAATGACAAAAGAGCAAAAAGCACAAGAAATCCAAGATTTAACCGAAGAATTATCCTCGGCAAAAAATCTTTATTTAACAGATATTGCCGGTCTAGATGCAGTTCAGACTTCTGCATTACGCAGGGCATGTTTCAAGGCAAACGTCAAATTATCTGTTGTCAAGAACACACTATTGGCTAAGGCCATGGAGGCTTCTGACAAAGATTTTGGGAATTTGCATGAAATACTCAAAGGCAATACATCATTGATGTTTTCCGAAGTAGGTAACACCCCAGCTAAGTTGATCAAAGATTTTCGTAAGAAATCCGAAAAACCAGTTTTGAAGGGGGCCTACATTGAAGAGGCTATTTACATTGGAGATGACCAAATTGATTTATTGGAATCCATTAAGTCAAAAGAGGAGTTAATTGGAGATATAATTACATTACTTCAATCTCCTGCTAAAAATGTTATTTCATCACTTCAATCTGGAGGATCTAAAATTTCTAGAATCCTGAGAACATTGTCTGAGCGGTGATCACTTAAATAAAAAGCATTCGAAAATCATAATTATTAAAAACAAGAAAATTCAAATACAAAGATGGCAGATTTAAAAGAATTCGCGGAACAACTGGTTAATTTGACGGTAAAAGAAGTCAACGAATTGGCCGATATTTTAAAAGATGAGTATGGAATCGAGCCTGCTGCTGCAGCTGTAGCTGTTGCTGGTGGAGCTGCTGCTGCTGGTGGAGAAGCCGCTGCAGATGAAAAATCAGAATACGATGTGGTACTCACAGCTGCTGGAGGTTCAAAACTTGCAGTGGTGAAATTGGTAAAAGAATTAACCGGTCTTGGCCTGAAAGAAGCCAAAGAATTGGTTGATAATGTACCAAGCAACATTAAGGAAGCAGTTTCTAAAGACGAAGCTGAAGGACTTAAAAAATCGCTTGAAGAAGCAGGAGCCGAGGTCGAACTCAAATAGTTCCTATCTCACCACAAATAAGGTTTAGGTTTTTGGAATAGCACCACTAGCCTAAACCATTTTGTATTTCATAATGCCCATAGGGTTTATACCCATTTGTTGGATGCTAAATTAATTAAAGTAGATGCCGAATACACAATCCTCAAGAGTCAATTTTGCTGCTGCAAAAGATTCACCCGATTACCCTGATTTCCTTGATATTCAAATTAAATCTTTCCAAGATTTTTTTCAGTTGGAGACTAAATCTGATGAAAGAATCGAGGAAGGACTTTTCAACACTTTTAAAGAAAACTTTCCCATTACCGATACCCGAAATCAGTTTGTATTGGAATTTATCGACTATTTCGTTGACCCACCCCGCTATTCGATTCAAGAATGTATCGAAAGGGGATTAACTTATTCTGTCCCCCTAAAAGCAAGATTAAAACTTTTTTGTACTGATCCCGAACATGAGGATTTTGAAACAATTGTCCAAGATGTATTTTTGGGAACAATCCCATATATGACCCCTAGTGGAACTTTTGTTATCAATGGGGCAGAGCGAATTGTAGTATCCCAATTGCACCGTTCTCCCGGAGTATTTTTTGGACAATCTTTCCATGCCAACGGAACCAAACTCTACTCGGCAAGAGTTATACCTTTCAAAGGTTCATGGATCGAATTCGCTACCGACATTAACAGCGTTATGTATGCCTATATTGATAGAAAGAAAAAATTACCTGTAACCACACTATTTAGAGCTATCGGTTATGAAAGTGACAAAGATATTTTAGAAATCTTTGATCTTGCAGAAGAAGTAAAAGTTTCCAAAACCGGATTAAAAAAGGTTCTTGATCGTAAACTCGCTGCTCGTGTTTTGAAAACTTGGCATGAGGATTTTGTTGATGAGGATACGGGAGAGGTAATTTCCATTGAACGTAATGAAATCATAATTGATCGGGATACTATTCTAGAAAAAGAACACATTGAAATGATCCTTGAGGCAGACGTAAAAACTATATTATTGCACAAGGAAGACGCTCATATGGCCGATTATGCAATCATCTATAATACATTGCAAAAGGACCCTACTAATTCTGAAAAAGAAGCTGTAGAACATATTTACAGACAGTTGAGGAATGCAGAGCCACCCGACGAAGATACTGCACGTGGCATCATTGACAAGCTGTTCTTTTCAGATCAGCGTTATAACCTGGGTGAGGTAGGCCGATACCGAATGAACAAAAAACTCAACCTTGAAGTTGAGATGGACAAGCAGGTTTTGACCAAACTTGACATAATCACCATAGTTAAATATTTGATTGAGTTAATCAATTCAAAAGCAGAAATCGATGATATTGATCACCTTTCTAACAGAAGGGTAAGGACTGTTGGCGAACAACTTTCATCACAATTTGGTGTAGGATTGGCCAGAATGGCCCGTACCATCAGGGAACGAATGAACGTAAGGGATAATGAGGTATTTACTCCTATTGATTTGATCAATGCCAAAACACTCTCTTCGGTCATCAATACCTTTTTTGGAACAAATCAATTGTCACAATTTATGGATCAAACCAATCCATTGGCTGAAATCACACACAAAAGAAGGTTGTCAGCATTGGGTCCTGGTGGTCTCTCTAGAGAACGTGCAGGGTTTGAGGTACGTGATGTTCACTACACCCATTATGGAAGACTTTGTCCTATCGAAACTCCTGAAGGACCCAACATTGGATTAATCTCATCTTTGGGTGTCTATGCAAAAGTAAATAATCTAGGATTTATTGAAACACCTTACCGCAAGGTCAATGATGGAAAAATTGATCTAGAAAATACTATTTATTTAAGTGCAGAGGAAGAGGAAAACCAATTAATTGCACAGGCAAATATTCCTTATGACAAAGGTGGTAAAATCATTTCCGAAAAAGTGATTGCGCGTGATCAAGCCGATTTTCCAGTTGTAACTCCAAATGAAATTAATTATACTGATGTTGCACCGAACCAAATCGCTTCTATTTCAGCTTCGCTAATACCCTTTTTGGAGCATGATGATGCCAACCGTGCTTTGATGGGTTCAAATATGATGCGCCAAGCTGTTCCTCTTCTACACCCAGAATCCCCAATTGTTGGGACTGGATTAGAGAGACAAGTTGCTTCTGATTCTAGGGTATTGATTAATGCTGAGGGAGAGGGAATTGTTGAGTACGTTGATGCCGAAAAGGTAACTATCAAGTACGACATGACGGAAGATCAAAAATTAGTTTCATTCGATGGTGATACCCAAACTTATGATCTGATCAAGTTCAGAAAAACCAATCAAGGAACCTGTATAAACCTTAAACCGATCGTTCAAAAAGGTGATCGTGTTGTAAAAGGACAAGTCCTCTCTGAGGGCTATGCAACCCAAAGTGGTGAGTTGGCCTTAGGAAGAAACATGAAAGTGGCCTTTATGCCATGGAAGGGATACAACTTTGAGGACGCAATCGTAATTTCTGAAAAAGTTGTCCGAGAAGATATCTTTACATCCATTCACATAGACGAATATTCTATCGACGTAAGAGACACCAAACTCGGAACCGAGGAACTGACTGATGATATTCCTAACATTAGTGAGGAAGCCACTAAAGATTTGGACGAAAACGGAATGATCCGCATAGGTGCAGAGGTTAATCCTGGAGATATCTTGATTGGAAAAATTACTCCCAAGGGAGAATCCGATCCATCTCCTGAAGAAAAACTTTTGCGAGCAATTTTTGGAGATAAAGCTGGAGATGTTAAAGATGCTTCACTTAAAGCCCCTCCATCTCTCAGGGGTGTAGTCATTGATAAGAAATTGTTTACTCGGTCGGTTAAAGACAAAAGAAAAAGAAACCAAGACAAACAAGAACTCGAATTATTAGATGAGAAATATGAAGTCAAATTTGAAGAGTTAAAAGGTGTTTTGATCGAAAAACTTTTTAATATAGTCAATGGTAAGACTTGCCAAGGCGTACAGAATGATCTTGGGGAAGAAATTCTTCCCAAAGGAAAAAAGTATACATTAAAAATGTTGACTGGAGTTGATGATTATACCCACTTGACTAAAGGTACATGGACCACTACAGATGTCACCAATAAATTGATAGCGGATTTGATTCACAATTACAAGATCAAAGAAAATGACCTTCAAGGATCGCTCAGAAGAGAAAAATTCACCATTAGTGTTGGAGATGAATTACCCGCAGGAGTCAAAAAATTGGCTAAAGTTTACATTGCCAAAAAGCGCAAATTGAAAGTGGGAGATAAAATGGCAGGACGCCACGGAAATAAGGGAATTGTTGCCCGAATAGTAAGAGAGGAGGAGATGCCATTCCTTGAAGATGGAACACCGGTTGATATTGTACTAAACCCATTAGGAGTTCCTTCGAGGATGAATATTGGTCAGATATACGAAACTGTTCTTGGATGGGCTGGACTCGATTTGGGTCAAAAATATGCCACACCAATTTTTGATGGAGCCACCATTGAACAAATCAATGAATTGACCGACAGCGCGGGTATCCCACGTTATGGTCATACATATCTATTCGATGGGGGGACAGGAGAACGTTTTGATCAGCCTGCTACCGTAGGGGTTATTTATATGTTGAAACTTGGACATATGGTCGATGATAAAATGCACTCCAGATCAATTGGGCCATACTCTTTGATCACCCAACAACCCCTTGGAGGCAAAGCCCAATTTGGAGGTCAACGATTTGGTGAAATGGAAGTATGGGCGCTGGAAGCATATGGTGCTTCCAGTACTTTACAAGAAATATTAACGGTTAAGTCAGACGATGTTATTGGCCGTGCCAAAACTTATGAATCCATTGTAAAAGGGGAAAACCCTCCGGAACCGGGATTACCAGAATCTTTCAATGTATTGATGCATGAATTGAAAGGATTAGGATTAGATATCAGATTAGAAGAATAATTTAAATTTTGCTATTGAGTTATGCTTAGAAATAACGAAATCATTACCCAAAAGAAATTCAATAAAATAACCATAGGTTTGT
>JBMTKF010000034.1:0-6511 GCA_049439205.1 Flavobacteriaceae bacterium
CCCCTTTAAAGCCTGTTGCAGAAATAACTCCTGAAGTATTAACAAGTGTTACACTCACATTTCCTAATTGTATGGTGTTAGATGTTGTTACTGTAGCGTCAGCTCCTACAGCAGTTGCATTATTTATTTCTATATTTTCAGCGGTAGTAGCATATGCTCCCAGTAATGTGTTTTTGTCTCCTAAGGTATTTCTGCCTGACTCTCTTCCAAAAGATGAATTATTGATTCCAACTAAACCATACGACGAACCATAACCTACACCTGTGTTAAAGGTAGTATTAGTCACAGTATTTGCTTTCTCATAACTACTTCCAAAAGCTCTATATCCAATTCCTACATTATGATTTCCTCCGTAAAAATTAAACCCGACTTCCTCACCAATACCTATGTTACCACTTCCTGACTCTAATTCATCAAAAGACCTCTGTCCTATCGCAATATTTTCAAAACCTTTTGACACCTCTAAAGCATTTGAACCAATAGCAATATCAGATGATGAATCTGAATTAGACATAGCTGATGCACCTATTGCAATGCTTCCTCCTGATTTAGCTTCAGACATTGCATCGTTTCCAATAATTATATTTCCTGTTGGTGAGTAGCTCGTATCTGTAGAAGCTCTTGAGGTTAAAATTCTCTTTCCTAAAATTATATTTCCACCCGTAGCTTCAGGTAATATTTCGTAGAAGTCTACTATATTTTGAGGATAATCAGGTGATTCACTACCTATTATAATATCGCCTAATCCTTTGATAAAAGAAGAGGAGGATGTATTTGTTACTTTAGCATATTCAGCAACAGGTACACTTGCAATCTGCTTTGTGCCCATATCTTGATATCCATTTCCTGTGTCTAACTCTTCTTTCATAAAGACACTCTGTGACCAATCTATATTTAAGAAAGTGCCATTTACAACTGTACCTCCACCAACTGATAAGTTAATAACACCATCAGAAGGAGTAGTGACTGTATGTTCTTCTACATAAACAGGTGTTGCAGTAGCAGACTGATATATTAGCGAGAACTTAAACTTAACTTGATTATTAGTTATAGGATTTCCATCGCTGTCTTTTACAATGGCTTGGTAGTTGAACTGTGCATTTAGTCCAACAGATATTAGTAAAAAGAGAATTAGTTTTTTCACGAATGCTAATTTAAAAACATAATCTAAATTTCTAAATTTTCGAATATTAAATTTCTAACATAGGACGATAGCGGTAGCCTTTTGAATTTAGCTTTCTCTGTTAAAAGTTGTTTGTCTTTTTTAGTCATTTTTAGACTAATTATTTCATCATATTTCATATTCAAATTTTTAATTATTTATAATTGTTTAGCTAATAAACCTCTGCTATAGTTATTGATTATCAATTACTTAATGGTAAAATACTACGTTTTTCTAAATATCTAAGTTTTTTAATCTTTTTAGCCTATCACCTTGCTGTAGTTTGTGTAAAAGCTATGTTATGATGGCTACTTTGGTTTAGCATATTCTTTGCAAAATATTTACCAATTGCTCGTTGGCTTCGTACTTGTTGTACTTCGCCAACTTGTTTACCGCTTAATCCTGTAGATTTTTTAATAATATTAGTCAAGTAATTAATTCTAATAAAGAACAACAAGGCAGCCTGTCAGTAAAAACAAGACAGGATTTAATTTTAGATTAATAAACTTTAAATCATCGTATATTAAGCACAAAATCAACCACAAACGAAAAATTTTATTTATGAATACGCAGCATTACAGCCGACGCCAATTTACTTCTCAATTATTGGGAGGCTCGATCACACTGGGTCTTTCTCCATTACTATTTGCTCAAAAACCCTTAATATCGGAAGACGAAATAGATTGGTATGATGTAAAAGAAATCGGGGTAGAGGGAAAAGGTTGGACAGATACCCAAAGATATTTTGATCGATTCCCTTCAAAAGCGGAGGGATTGGTTAGAGATGCGGTATGGAATCTATCACGACATTCGGCCGGTATGTGTATGCGTTTTTTGTCGGATTCCCCCAACATTTATGTCCGCTATAATCTGTATTTGGAGCGATTAGCTATGTCTCATATGCCCGCCACAGGAGTAAGCGGTTTGGATTTGTATGGCAATGATAATCAGGGTATAGATCGTTGGGTGAGCGTTGTAAAGCCAAATAAACAAGAAATGGAAACCGCCATTGCCAAAAACCTAGCCCCTGGAACCAGGCGCTACACACTTTATTTACCTTTGTACAATGGAGTAGATTCATTGGAAATAGGGGTTCCTAAAGGAGAATCTTTTAAAGCACTGCCACCTCGCAAGGAGAAACCCATACTTTTTTATGGAACTTCGATCATGCATGGTGCCTGTGCATCGCGACCCGGTATGGCTTTTCCCGCCATTTTGGGCAGGAGGTTGAGGCGTCCCACCATCAACTTGGGATTCTCTGGCAATGGACGAATGGAGATTGAGGTCGCAACCTTGTTGGCTGAGCAGGATCCCTGCGCTTATGTGATTGACTGCTTGCCCAATATGAACGAAATTACTGTCACTGAGCGAACGATACCCTTGGTTAAAAAATTGAGGCAAGCACACGACAAAACACCCATATTGTTGGTAGAGGATCGAAGTTTTACCAACACTTCATTTTTTCCTCATAGAAAATCCCATCATCAAAAAAGCCGAGCAGCACTCAAAAAAGCTTATGCTGAATTGAATGATGCAGGTGTTGGAAACCTTTATTACTTAGATGGAGATCATCTGTTGGGCCACGATGGAGAGGGAGCAACAGATGGTTCTCATCCCAGTGACTTGGGAATGCTGCGTTATGCCGATAACTATGAACCTGTATTGAGATCGATACTCAATTAAGGGCCTAAAATCTGTTTTAAAAAAGTAATTGTAGATTTATTAAATTATGATAAAATAAAATTCCTTAAACATAATTATTCTACATTATGAAACTAGTCATATTATATTTAAGTTTTTTAATTCTATTACTGCCCAGCTGTAATCCTAATGATCATAACAACCATTTTTTTGAAGCCGATGTGATTGTCTATGGTGGCACTTCTGCTGCTGTAATTGCAGCTGTAGAGGTTGCCCAATCTGGAAAATCAGTGATTTTAGTTTCTCCTGACCTTCATTTGGGAGGGCTTACCGCAGGAGGTCTAGGATGGACAGATACTGGAAAAAAAGAGGCTATTGGAGGTCTTTCAAGAAATTTTTACCATCGGATATGGCAATACTATAATAAAGATGAAGCATGGATATGGCAAAAGCGAGAGGATTATGGAAATAGAGGTCAGGGGACAAAAGCAGTAGATGGTTCTAAAAGAACAATGTGGATATTTGAACCCCATGTAGCCGAAAGTGTATTTGAGGATTACATTAAAGAATTCAAGATTAAAACTTTTAGAAATGAATGGCTTAATCGCTCATCGGGAATCCGAAAAAATAGTAGCAAAATAGTCTCATTAACAACGCTCTCAGGAAAAGTTTTCAAAGGAAAAGTTTTTATTGATGCTACCTATGAAGGAGATCTGATGGCAAGTTCGGGAGTAAGTTATCACGTAGGCCGAGAGAGTTCAAAAACCTATGATGAAAAATGGAACGGAGTTCAAACAGGGGTCTTGCACCACCAACACTGGTTTTGGGAAAATATATCTCCCTATAAAATTTCTGGAGATTCCACTAGTGGACTTTTACCCAAAATTTCTAAGGAGCCTCCAGGTGAATATGGTGCTGCTGATAATAAAATTCAAGCCTATTGTTTTAGACTTTGCATGACAAACAATGATGAAAACAGAAAACCATTCCCAAAGCCTAAAAATTATGATCCTTCACAATATGAATTGTTATTGAGATCACTGCTCACAGGCAGGAAAGACTTTTTCAGAAAATTTGATCCGATTCCGAATTACAAAACTGATACAAATAATCATGGTCCCTTTAGTTCAGATAATATTGGGATGAATTATGATTATCCTGATGCTAGTTACCAAAAGCGTAGAGCCATCATTGAAGAACATAAGAACTATCAGATGGGCCTTTTATATTTTGTTGCTAATGATCCCAGAGTACCCTCGGATATTAGAGAGAAACTCTCCCAATGGGGTTTGGCCAAAGACGAATTTAAAGACAATGAAAATTGGCCCCATCAAATTTATGTTCGTGAGGCCCGAAGAATGATAGGTAGTTATATTACAACAGAGCAAGATGTACTTCTAAAAAGAGAAGTTCCAAAACCTATAGGAATGGGATCTTATGCGATGGACTCTCATAATGTTCAACGATATATCACTCCGCAGGGTTTTGTACAAAATGAAGGAGATATAGGAGTAAAACCACCCGCTCCCTATTCAATTTCCTATGGCTCACTTACCCCCCAAAAAAATCAATGTTCTAATTTACTTGTACCTGTTTGCTTATCTAGTAGCCACATTGCTTTTGGATCGATAAGAATGGAACCGGTGTTCATGATATTGGGCCAGTCGGCAGCGGTTGCAGCTTGTGTTGCAATAGATGAAAATAGTGCTGTTCAAGATATAAATTATAATGATCTTAAAGCCTTACTATTAAATAAAGGTCAGGTTTTAACCCTGCAACACTTGATTAAATAATCTTTACTACAAATTTTAATATTAAAACAGTATAATATTATGTTGTTCAAGGGAGGTTGGTTTTATAGAAGTGGTTTTTTGTTGGTTGGTGTGGTTTGAATTGGTTATGTAATAAATTATTCAATATTTATTGAAGATTTAACTTCACATCTTTGAACATGTAGGGGTTAATACTTAATTCAAGTTTTTTTCCACTCATAACTTTAACACCTCTTATTCTTACAACATCGGTCCTGTTGTATGGAAATATTTGTTTGAATTTATCATTTTTCATTTCAGGATTAAAATCAGAGAAAATAAAGAGAGAATCGTAATCTTTAAGTTGTGTATCTTTTATTAAAAGTTGATCTATTTCTATTTTTTTTGGCATATAGCAGGTATATCCAAAATTGTGTAGACCTGAATTCTTTCCAGAAAAAAGACTTAGGGTTGAAGATTTAGTTTTTGATGGGATAAAAACACAATTTTTAATTTTGAAATTACCTTTCCAAGTACTTCCATAGTCTTGGCGAAGGCTGACCAAATTTTCTCCCCCAATAGTTGAGTTCTCAATTAGGAATTGACCAAAACCAATCAACTTTATACCCATATATCCTAATGTAGAATTGCGAATAGTTGCATTATATACTCCCATATGTGCATCAAACCTAGATAAAGTACAGTTTTCAAAAATTAAATTTTTAGAATAATTTGATCCAAAAATACCCCAATAGGTTTCATCATTAACATCATTTGTTTGTCGGCAATTTTCAAACAATACATCAATTGATCTGGTTACAGACAAATCATAAGAACCTCTTGATACTACTTTCCCTGCATTTCCAATTTTTTGATAAGTTTTTCGCCCAGTTAGTAAACAATTTTTTACTTGAACACCTGAGGCATCTTTAATACTAATAAAACCTTGATAGGGAGCACCGTGTTTTCCTTCACCTTTCACAAAATGACTTAAATTATTGATTTCAACATTAGATCGAGTGATTAATAAATTTCTGCTGTAGTAAGGATGGTTTTCTTCCTCTTCTTGATTGGCTATCGTTAAAAATTTTCCTCCATTAATTTTCAATTTTTCTTTGTCAACCAAAAGACAATTCATTTCTGAAATATTATCAAAATCCCATAAAATAGGATTGTTTTCGTTAATCTTACCGTTTTTATCTACTAAAAAAATATCAGTTTGTTCTTTGCCATTATTTTGATTTAAACCATACCTAATATACCTTCTTACCATAGTATCTTTTACAGTTACAAGAGAAGGTTTATCCATTTTGAGATTTATTTTTTTTTGTCCCTTTTTTAAGGTCTTTATATGATCAATTTTAATCGCAGGGTTAATTGATCTCACTTCAAAAATTGAAGATGTATGATCCTCTACATTAGTGTCATCAATAATAAAAGTTGCATTTCCAAAATCGGTATTGGTACTAATTATGGCAGAACCTTTCCTTCCACTGATAATGTATAGTGCATCATCATCAGCCTTTACATCAAATCCATAATAATTAGCAACTGCATGGGTGGCTCTAATAAAAATTATATCATCCGATATACCATCACCGATGGCTCCAATATCACTGTAGTAGACACTACCTCGCTTCTTAAATCGATTTAAATCTTTAAGATTTAAATTAATTTCTAATTTATTCTGATCATCCCCAAGGACCTTTGTTGAATTTTCGTTAACAGATAAGTAGTATTGACCAGACTGAATTTTTTTATTTTCAACATTCTGAGTTTCAGGAGAGCAGCTTGAAACAAGGATTAATGATAATAGGAATATCCTTAAAAATAAAAAATCCATTATTTTATTTTCTTTTAAAATCATAATATAAACTTCTAAATTTTCGAATATTAAATTTTTAATATAGTATGATATTAAAATTATTTAATTTTTGACACAAACTATTCATTTTTA
>JBMTKF010000035.1:0-5459 GCA_049439205.1 Flavobacteriaceae bacterium
AAAAAATCCATTATCCTAGACAGCCCCCACGCCCAAGCCGACAATGAACCCCATTCATTGTTGTTAGGAGTCATTTGTCCCACCCTGTAGAATAGAGAGTGAATTCCATCGGTAAAATCATTTTTATCAGGATCCACATTATTGTAATTAATAGTTACCAATCCATAACCTGCATCAATCATTTTATCTATGGCCCAACGAGAAGAACGTCCTCCCCTATCGTTTGTCTTAAATTTTTTGAGTTCCTTCACACTTAATTCACTTTGTTTTTTTCCATTGATCAAAATGGATGGGTCAGAAATGACAGAGTAATTTCCCTTAAAATTATAAGCCAAAAAAACTGGTGAATTCTTTTTTCCAGCAGGCAAATATATAAGTAAGTACATGCTTATGGATTTATTTCCTTTTTTAAAATTTAGTTTGACTTGCTTGCGAATGGCCTTACCTTCCAATGCAGCAGGTTCTATATCTAAGACCTCAGCCTTATCTATATCTAGTGAGCCCGGAACAATACCATAAACACTATTGGCAAAATAAGAGTGTATTTCAGGTCGCCTAAATCGCTCCCAATCCGATGGGGTATTTATTTTTTCACCTGACGATGTAATTAATAATTGTGGTAATTCATATGAGGGAACTTCAGCTTCATCATTGATAGTCGATGAGGTTTTCTGAGCAAAGAGCTGATAAGAGAAGATCAGAACTATAAAATTAAATATGAATTTTTGTATCATAATACAATCATTTATTAATTTAAAGATATAAAAAATGAAGGAGGTGTGGGTTTTGGTAAATGACGCAGATTAAAAAGTCATTTAATTAAAAATCAGTCTTATATAATAGAAAATTCAATATGAGAAATTTTAAAATAATTTCACTAAAATAAATGAAAACAAAATTTACATCAAATCTTTTATTGTTAAGTATACTAATATTAGTAGCCTGTAAAAAGAGTGAAACAAAAAAACCATTCAATGTGGTATGGCTTGTAGCTGAAGACTTAAGTCCAGACTATCTCAATGCCTATGGAGATTTCAGAGCCCCTACTCCCAACTTAGACCGCTTAGCTAAAGAAGGGGTGGTATATACTAACAACTTCTCTGTGTCGGGCGTTTGTTCACCTAGCCGAGCTACATTAGCCACAGGATTGTACCCCAATTCCTTCGGAGCACAAAATATGCGTACCCTAAATCAGCAACCTGTTACCAGAGAGTCTGGGATTATAGATTATCAAGTCGTCCCTCCTCCGGCCGTAAAAATGGTAAGTGAAATCATGCGTGAAAATGGATATTATACTTCCAATAATGCAAAAGAAGATTATCAGTTCTTTAAGTCGCAATTGGCATGGGATGAATCAAGTATTTACGCCCATTGGAGAAATAGACCTGAAGAAAATACACCATTCTTTTCAATATTTAATTTCGGGGTTACCCACGAATCAAGAATGTGGAATTTTAAAATGGATATATTTGATGAAGGTGAATTTCCTCCTGATAGAGGTATAAAAAAATGGAATGAGAAATATGAAAATTCCCATGTGCCTCTTTTGGTTCCGGAGGATTTGGAAATCAACATCCCACCCTACCTTCCACAGAACGAAATTGGAAAAAATGCCATGAGACGGATGTATACCAACATCATACGGATGGACAGAGGAGTAGGAAAGATTCTCGACCAATTGGAAGAGGACGGTCTTATAAATCAGACCATTATAGTTTGGTTCTCAGATCACGGTGGGCCACTACCTCGTCAAAAGCGTTTATTGTACGACTCCGGACTTAGGGTCCCACTAATCATTCGCTACCCTGATGGTTCTCGTGCAGGAGAAAGAGACAATCGATTAATTAGTTTTGTAGATTTTCCTCCCACTCTTTTATCAATGGTAGGTATCCAAGCACCCTCCTACATGCAAGGTCAAGCGTTTGAGGGAATATTTAAAGCCGAAACTACCAGAACTTTCATCCATGGTCATGCCGATCGTTTTGATGAAACCGTGGATATGATTCGTGCGGTAAGAGACAAACGATTCAAATATTTAAAAAACTTTTACCCAGATCGGCCATACTACCTTCCACTTGCTTATCGTGAGAAAATGGAGGTAATGCAAGAACTACTCAGGATGAGAGATACCGAAACATTGGACGAAAACCAAGCTTTATGGTTTAGAACCTCCAAAGCAGAGGAAGAGCTTTTTGACACTGAAAATGATCCCCACGAGTTGAACAATATTGTAAATGACCCTGCATACGCAGAAATTTTAAATACACTAAGAGAAGAGTGTAAACGCTGGATGAAAGATATTGATGATAAGGGATTAATTGACGAAAAAGACCTGATCAAGGCTTTCTATCCCAACGGCAAAGCTCAATTGACCAAGTCACCAGAAATTGAGGTCCAAAATGGAAAAATAAGTGTTGATTGCGCCACACCTGGAGCAAGGATCGGTTACCGCTATACTTCAGAAAAGTCTGCCCATATGGGGTGGAGATTTTATACCGAACCCATCTTAGAAAAACCCAATGATACTCTAGAGATAATAACCCATCGTTTGGGATATAAGTATGCTATTTCTACCATTGCCAACGGAAGTATATTAGAAACAGTTTACCCTCCAAATAGACATGATAAATAATGAAAATTAAGATACATGGTTATACAATTGTCTTAATTATTATAGTATTTCAGTAGGAAACATTCCATAATGTTGAACTATCTAGATCATTTTGAACACTAAAATATCAAGTCAAAATCTCATTATTTTTTTGTTTATTTTTAGTATAAATAATTTTTTAAAAATTTAAAATCTAATTTTTTAAACTCAACAAACATGATCCGATTTTTATTGGTCTTACCCTTATTACTTTTTCAACAAGCTGACCCAATTAAGGCTATATCATATAATATACGTTATAACAACCCTAAAGACGGGATTAATGTATGGGAAAATCGAAGGGGAACTGTGGCTTCATTGTTGAATGAGGAGAGTGCTGATTTTGTAGGATTACAAGAGGTAGTTTATCCCCAATTGCAGGATTTAGTTCAATCATTAAAAGGCTATGACCATATTGGAGTTGGAAGGAAAGATGGGAGAACAAAAGGGGAATACAGTCCGATTTTTTATAAAAAAGAAAAATTTAAGCTTTTGGAATCCAAAACTTTTTGGTTATCCCAAACCCCTGACACCGTTTCAAAGGGTTGGGATGCTTCTTTGGAACGCATCTGTACATATGGCCTGTTCCAAAACCGAAAGACCCAAGAGAAAATATGGGTTTTCAATACCCATTTTGATCACCGAGGAGTAGAGGCAAGAATAAAATCGGTTGACCTTTTGATTAAAAAAGTAGACTTGCTTAATCCAGAAAATTTACCCGTGATTATAACAGGAGATTTCAATTTGACCCCAGATCAAGCTCCCATCCATAAAATGCAATCCCATTTTAAAGATGTGCAACATAATCTTCCTAAATCTGATCCACATTACAGTACCTCAAATAACTTTGATACAGAAAAGGTCAGAAAAAAAAGAATTGATTATGTTTTCATTAAGAGCTTGAAATCTAAAAAAGCAAAACACCTCTATAGAAAAACTCCGATGGGGGGTTGGGCTTCAGACCACCACCCGGTAATTGTTCTTCTAGAAAAATAAGTGAATTTCACGTAGAGTGCTAATTAAATGATGGAGAGTGATTAGATATATTTCTCCTTTTTTCAGCCTTCTTGTTGAGTTGATCTGGAGGTATATCATATTTTGAATTAGTCAATTTATAATATTTTGGTTGTAGGTCTAAAGGTGGGAGAGAATCAATAATACTTTTAAATTTATTTAAAACTTTAATTATCTCCTCAGATTTTGAATTAATCAAATTATTTTTCTCGTGCTTATCATTTTTCATATCATAGATATGTGAAATTTTTTTGAGAGTATCAACAAAAACCTTATAACGCTTGTCTCTGAGGGCTCTATCTCTAAATAAATGAACATTACTAACCCTTCCATCTAGAATTTTTGCGGGGTGAGATCCCATAGTTAAAATCCAATTCCTTCGACTATGTTTTTTTTTACCGATTAAAATGTCTTTGAAAGATTTACCATCATATATATATTTTTTTGGTAATTCTGTGCGACCTATATCAGCAAAAGTTGGTAAAATATCAGAAAAGTCGATCAAAGCATCTGATTTGGTTCCAGCTGAAATAGTCCCTGGCCAATTAACTATAAATGGTTCATTGACTCCATTTTGAGTAAGATAGGTTTTTCCTCCTCTAACTTTTTTTCCATTGATTTGACCAATAATATTCCCTGCTGTTCCATTGTCAGTTGTCCAAAAGATAATTGTATTGTCTCTTATTTTAAATTTTTTGAGTGCTGAAACCAGTTTCCCTAGTATTATGTCAGTATACCTAACCATGGCCTTGTGCTTATCAATTTTATCATTCAAGTATGGTTCTGATGGTGTTGTAGTTAGTGGACCATGTGGTAAACACATTGGGTAATATATAAACATAGGGTTTTGTTTGTTTTTCTCCATAAAATCAATAATGAAGTTAGAAAAAATATCTTCTCCAAATTCTCCAGTGTAGGTCTTACTCCCATTCTTATTATGTATGTATGGATTCCAGTATCGTTTTTCACTTTTTTTTAAATTACCTCCCTCTCCTCCAGTCCACACACAGTAATCATCAAACCCGTGCTCAAACAATACTTTAGGCTGTAATCTAAAATCATTAATCTGCCATTTTCCTGCTATACATGTTTTGTAACCAGCTTTTTTCAAAATTTTTGCTAGGCTTGGATTTTTATTTGAATCAAAATTAACACCATGGCCCCATCGTGGAACGTCATAATGATTAACCCATCCATGACGAAATGGATACTGACCTGTCATTAGAGTTACTCTTGATGGGGTACATTGTGGCATTGACCATACATTATTAAATTTCATACCACCATTTATAAGACTATCAATATTAGGTGTCTCAATATTGTCAGCATCATATCCACTAACCCATTCCTTGCCCAAATCATCTAAAAGTATAAATAGAATATTGGGTTGATTCTTTGTATTTTTTGAGAAATAGCTTTCATAGTGATTTTTACAACTAATGAAAATTACAATTAGAAAAAATAATCCAATAAGTCTCTGTTTAATCATTTGATTGATATTGGATAATGAGAATAAATTATAATAGTCTTAATGTAAATTCAGTGTTTATATTACATCTAAATATACACCCAATTGGATAAAATAAAAACCACTTCTTTAAAACCCATCACACCCACAGGTTATCAGATGGGTAGGAAAGTTTTAGGTTTTAAAAAAAGATAGGTTTGTTGCCAATTTGTTGCAAGAATAAAAACAAAAAACCCGTAACCTCTTTTAAAACAATCAGTTACGGATTCTTAAAGTACTCGGAGCGGGACTTGAACCCGCACGACCGCAATGGTCATTGGATTTTAA
>JBMTKF010000036.1:0-3598 GCA_049439205.1 Flavobacteriaceae bacterium
CTAAAAGAATTACCAGAGTAAATCGCGACTATCCCATAAAATTTTAAAGAAATAAATACCAAAAATAATGGTGACTGAAAATTTCAAAAATACCCCTGTCAAAAAACCTATTAAAGAGCCTGTCGCAGCCAAAAGTGCTTTACGTTTGTTTATAGGGTCATGAATTAACTCTCCAGTAAATGCACCCAAGAAGCTTCCCAAAAAAATACCTAAAGGACCTAAGAATAACAAACCAATAAATAGTCCGAGTGTAGCTCCAATGATACCTGATTTTGTTCCTCCAAATTTTTTAGCCCCTATAAGTGGGATAAAATAATCCAAAATAAAAATCCCAATTGCGATTGAAAAAGTAATTGCTAAAAATGTATAACTTGATTCCATGAAAGAAGCTTGATGCAAAATCAACAATCCTAGCCAAGAGGTTATTGGACCTGGTATAACAGGTATAAAGCTTCCAATTAGACCAATAAATATCAAAAAAATTCCAATGACAATTAGGGTTAAATCCATCTTTAAGTCTGACGTTTATATTTTTTGGAAATTTAAAAATAGAAATGTTTAAATAATTAATAGTTCAAAAGTTTGTACTTTTAAATATCCATAAAATAACCCACAATGGAAACAAAAAAAATAATTATTCTTATTCTGTTTTCTTTTTTTGCCATTCACTTATCCTCTTGTGATTTATTCGAGTCAACTACTGTATCTAGCAAGGATATTAAGAAAGCATCAAGCTGGTCAAAAAAAGATCAAGCACCCAGCTATCCTGAGTGCGAATCCTTAGATAATGAGGAGCAATTCGATTGTTTTCAAAATATTATATCAGAGCGTTTGTTGACGACTATCCTTGATGCTAGTTTTGTATCCACTACACCATTAGAGGAAAGTATAGTTTTAACTCTTAAAGTTGATAAAAAAGGTGCCTTTAGTTTGGTAGAGGCTGAAATCCCCAATAGTGTTTTAGATGCACTACCCTATTTGGAATCCACTCTCAATGATGCAGTGCTAAACTTGCCTGAGGCACTTCCAGCGACTAAAACCAACGTAGGTGTCTATGTCGATACACAATTTACTTTACCGATTCTAATAAGGGCCCAGCCCATTGAATGAATATTGAAGATCAAATTATATTGGGAATTGATCCGGGAACTACCATTATGGGTTTTGGATTAATAAAGGCGCAAAATAAACAAATGAAGCTTATTCAAATGCACGAGCTTCAGCTTAAAAAATTCGAAAATCATTATTTAAAGCTACAACAAATTTTTTCTAGAACCCTGGCTATTATTGAGGAATACCATCCTGATCAAATAGCAATTGAAGCACCTTTTTATGGAAAAAATGTTCAGTCTATGCTTAAATTAGGAAGGGCACAGGGGGTTGCGATGGCGGCTGGTTTGTATAGAGAAATTCCCATTACGGAATATTCTCCCAAAAAAATAAAAATGGCCATTACTGGAAATGGTAATGCCTCTAAGGAGCAAGTTGCAAAAATGTTACAAAATCTTTTTAAAATTAAAGAGTTACCCAAAAATCTCGATGCTACCGATGGCTTGGCTGCTGCAGTCTGTCATTTTTTTAACCAGGGTCGGTCTGAATTAGCAAAGAGTTATACTGGTTGGGAGGCCTATGTCAATCAAAATCCAAAAAAAGTTAAATCTGGTTGATGGCTGGTATTTATTTTCATTTTCCCTTCTGCCGTCAAGCTTGTCATTATTGTAATTTTCACTTTTCTACACAATTAAAGTACCAAAAAGAAATGCTTCAAGCATTTCATAAGGAGGTTGAATTAAGAGCTGAGGAATTGACAAATGAACTTGAAAGCATATATTTTGGGGGAGGTTCTCCCTCTTTGATTTCTCCACAATCTATTGATCACTTGATCAATTTGGTGATGAAAAAATTCAAACTTGATAAAAATGTTGAAATTACTATTGAAGTCAATCCAGACGATGTGTCCTATGAATACTTGTTAGCGTTGTCCTCTATTGGGATCAATCGTTTAAGCATTGGTGTACAATCATTTTCAGATGCTGAATTAAAATTAATGAATCGGATTCATAACGCTGATCAAGCCATAAGAACCATTGATTGGACAGAAAAGCTTTTTGATAACTTTTCTATTGATTTAATATATGGTATGCCTTTAAGTGATCTTTCTAGCTGGAAAAAAAATTTAAATCAAGCTTTGTCATATAATATACCTCATCTATCCATTTACGCACTAACGGTTGAACCCAAAACATTTTTGGCTTATCAGGTCAATAACAAGGAGGTGCGACTCCTAGATGAAGACCAAGTTAAGTCTCAATATGATTGGATGGTATGCAGAATGGAGGAAGCAAATTATGAAAACTATGAATTTTCTAATTTTAGTAAGATGGGTTATAATTCTGTTAATAATGCAAATTACTGGAAGGGGAAAGCTTATATGGGTATTGGTCCTGCAGCCCATAGCTTTGATGGACAAAGAAAAAGAAGTTGGAATATATCCAATAATTTGAAATATCTAAATTCAATTCAAAAGGGAATTTTACCCTCTGAATTTGAAAACCTTAGCACTCATGAGGCTTTTAATGAGTATTTGATGACAGGTTTGAGAACCTCTTGGGGGGTTTCTTTGCAAATGATTAATCAAACTTTTGGGAAACGATATTCATATTATCTAGAAAAACAAGTAGAGAACCATTTGATTAACCAAAGGTTATATTGGGACGGTGATGCTTTAAAAGTTTCCAAAAAAGCAAAATTTTTGACAGATGGGATCGCCTCAGACCTTTTTTTATTAAAAAACTAGGCTTTTATATGTTTTTATGTAACTCTGAATAATGACTATAAAATAGCGTAATGGTCTCAATGCCTTTTAAAAAGTTGTCAATTCCGAAATGCTCATTAGGTGAATGTATCGCATCGCTGTCAAAACCAAATCCCATGAGTAATGTTTTGGTCCCTAAAGCTTTTTCAAACATAGGAACAATAGGAATACTGCCTCCATCTCTTTTGGCAAAGGGTACGACACCGAAAACATCACTGTATGCCTTCTCAGCAGCCTTGTAGGCTAAAGAATCGGTAGGTGTCACATAGGCATTACCACCATGATGAGTAGTGACTTTGACTTTTACTCCTTTAGGTGCAATTGACTTGAAATGTTCCTCGAATAATTCACTTATGTTTTCCCAGTTTTGATTAGGCACAAGGCGCATAGAAATTTTTGCATGGGCTTGACTGGGGATAACTGTTTTTGCACCTTCTCCTGTATAACCACCCCAAATTCCATTAACATCTAGAGTAGGGCGGATTGACCTTCGATCCAGTGTAGTAAATCCCTTTTCTCCCATAACAGCCTCTATCCCAATAGAGGATTTAAAATTTTTGTCATCTGTCCCATTTACATTCATCATTTTGCGCTGAGACTCTGAAATTTCCTCCACATGATCATAGAACCCAGGTATGTTTACTTTTTTGTTTTCATTGTGTAGCGATGCTATCATATCACACAAAATGTTGATGGGATTAGCTACTGTTCCCCCATACAATCCAGAATGTAAATCCCTGTTAGGTCCTGTTACTGTTACCTCCATATAGCTTAAACCCCTTA
>JBMTKF010000037.1:0-3437 GCA_049439205.1 Flavobacteriaceae bacterium
ATTCACTACAGGGTGTCATCAGCGCAGGAATACAACCGTAAAATGCGTGTTGTTGATTCATTTTCTAAACGTTTTTTCAGTTTCTAAACAAAGAAAATATCCATTTTTGCTGCTTCAAAAAGCCGAAAGTATAGCAATTCTTTAATGAGAACGAAGACATTTTTAAAATGGTATATCTTGGCTTCAGTCGTTTGACATACAATATATCAAATGATAGGATTCGCCTCTTTCTTAATCCTCTTTCTGGAGACCTTATGAAGAAATTTTTATTTATTTCGAGCACCTTCGTTTTCCTCTTAACAGGACTTAATCAGGGCTTTGCAGATAAACTTGATGATGTAATCAATTCTGGGAAGCTGCGTTGTGGAGTGGTTCTAGATTTTCCACCAATTGGTTATAGGGATTCAAACAATGAGCCCGCTGGTTTTGATGTTGAGTACTGTAAAGACCTTGCGAAAGTTCTTGAAGTCGAACTTGAAATTTTACCTCTTACCTGGGCAGAAAGACTGCCTGTTATCGTAACAAATCGGGCAGATGTGGTATTTGGAGCAACTTCAGATACTCTTGAACGTGCAAAAACAGTCGGTTTTACGATCCCTTATGCAATATATTATGCTCAAGCAGTGGTTGGAAAAAATTCAGGAATCAAAACTTTTGAAGATATGAAAGGCAAACGCATAGCGGCTGCTGTGGGTACCGTTCCTGAAATTGAGTTTCTGAAATATGCAGAAAAGTGGGGAACGAAAAATCTTTATCAAGGATATCAAAGTGAAAATGAGGTGTTTCTTGCAGTTGCACAGGGAAAGGCTGATGCCGGGATCACAACCAATACTGCGGTTAAGCCCATTGTTGAGAAATACGATACCATCATTGCAGGTCCAAGAATGCCTTGGACAACGGACTACACATCGGTGGTCGCCTCAAGGAAAGAATACGGTTGGTTAAATTACCTAAGTCTTTTTGTTACTCAGCAGGTAAGATCTGGAAGATACCAAGAATTGTGGGGACGATTTGTTGGAGGTGAAGCTCCGGAGTTGCGTATTCCAGGCGTAATGTATTAAAACCCTTTTTTTAATCAAAGAGGTTGTTAAATTTCAGCCTCTTTGATCCCCTCCCTATCAAGTCACATTGGATTATACGTTTCATTGGCGACCTGTTTTTAATAAATTGCCAAATTTATTAGAAGCGGGTTTAGAAACTTTAAAAGTTGCCGTGATCGCTATGATTTTCGGTATTATTATCGGTTTAATTCTCAACTATTTAAAACAATCAAAATGGTTCATTTATAGATGGTTTTCCATCAGTTGGATTGAAATTGCACGTAATACACCCGCCTTACTTCAACTTTTCTTTTTTGGTTTTGGCTTAGGAGCATTTGGGTTACATCTTGACCCTTTATTTATCATTCTTCTTGGACTTTCTTTTAACAACGCAGGATATTTAGCTGAGACCTTTCGTGGTGGATTTGAAGCCATCCCCAAAACCCAAATACGTGCTGCCCGATCTTTAGGAATGTCACTCTGGCAGTCCTACACAAGAATTTTGATCCCACAGGTTTTAAGAATTGTCTACTATCCGATGACTAACCAGATGGTTTGGTCTGTTTTGATGAGTTCATTAGGAATGTTAGTGGGATTTCGGGAGTTATCTGGAGAAACTCAATTCCTTGCATCTAAAACATATAGGATTTTTGAGTTTTTTATGGTTACCGCTGTCATCTACTACATCATAGTGAAATTAATTTTGGGTTCTTCAAAACTTATTTCATTTTATTTTTTCAGAGAGGAATTGGATTAAGATGGATTCAAATTCCAGTTCTATTCAATTTTTCACCTCTTTTCAGTCGTCTGATTTCTTTTACATTTTAGACGCAGCATTCAACACCTTACTGATTTCATGTGTTTCCATCATTCTAGGAACGATTTTGGGTATATTTTTTGGTTGGGTTCTTCATGTTTCTAAGTGGAAAGGGGCTGCTACACTTGGACTCTTTTTAGATATTTTCCGAAGTATTCCCTTAATCATACAAATCATACTTTTTTACAATTTTTTCCCATTGATAGGAATCTATCTGGATGCATTTGAGGCAGGCACAGTCGTTTTAACCATTTACTGCAGTTCTCTTATGGCGTTTGTATTCAGAGGAGGTCTTGATTCAGTAGAGAATGTGACTAGAAGAGCCGCACGTTCTCTCGGTATGACTTATTTTCAGGACCTCAGATACATTGTTTTCCCAATAGGTCTTCGTGCTATACTTCCTTCTTGGACAGGCGTAGCCCTAGGGGTATTAAAAGATTCGGCATTGGTTTCTGTGATTGGCTATGTAGAACTGTTAAGAGCATCTCAAATATTAATTACTAGAACTCAACAGCCTTTTTTAATCCTTACAGTTGTGGGATTGTTTTATTTTTCACTGTCTTATCCAATAGCAAGATTCAGCGACCACATTGAGAAAAAATGGCAAAATGATTGAAATAGATAATCTGATTAAATCATATGGTCAATTAGATGTTATTAAAGGCATCAACATGAATGTTGAGAAGGGGGAAGTGATCAGCATTATTGGTGCAAGTGGTTCAGGAAAATCAACATTACTGTATTGCATCAATGCCTTAGAAAATATCCAAGGTGGAAGAATCATTGTTGATGGAATCGATGCTCATGCCAGGGAAACCGATGTCAACGCTCTTAGAACAAAAATTGGTATGGTCTTTCAACAATGGAATGCCTTCCCGCATTTAACCACTTTAGAGAATGTTGCACTCGCACCCAGGATTGTATCAAAGAAATCAAAAAAGGATGCCGAGAAATTAGCTAAGGAACAATTGGATCATGTAGGACTTGCTGACAAATTCAATGTCTATCCAAGAAAATTATCAGGGGGGCAGCAGCAACGCCTTGCTATTGCAAGAGCTCTTGCCATGGAACCTGATTATATGCTGCTTGATGAAGTAACTTCAGCACTTGACCCTGAACTGGTCGGGGAAGTATTAGACACACTACATCTTTTAAGCAAAGAAGGTATGACCATGTTAGTAGTTACCCATGAAATCAGCTTTGCAAGAGAAGTGTCTGATCGTGTGGCATTTTTTAAAGATGGTTTGATTGAAGAAATCGGACCTCCTGAGCAGGTTATTCAAAATCCCCAAAGCCCACATACCCAACAATTTTTAAGTAATGTCCGTTAGCTGAATTTTGATTTTATTTCTTTGAAGCACATCTTTTTCAAATGAAAAATTTCAATCAAGTCAGCGTTTTTCAACCTGAAAGAAATTAGGTGCCTTTAAAAAAAAGGATTAAAAGAAGATCCCTAAATAGTTCCTTCTGCATCTCTTTACAAAGAGAACACATCACTGAAATAGTTCAATTGTTTTGGTTACTTAATTGATCAATAGAATTTTTTAGACGGTTGAGTGCTTTCTCGACGATTTTTCTTG
>JBMTKF010000038.1:0-3414 GCA_049439205.1 Flavobacteriaceae bacterium
TTAAAGCAACCTACAATGGACCTTTTACTCTCCCCAATCTTAGAAGAAATGAAGCAATGTTTCTTATTGAGTGGAAAGACTAATTAACAAATGTCATTGAATGACATCTTTATTTTAAATATGCTTTTCATGAATATAAAAACTAGCAATTAAGGAACATGGCATTAAAAAAACCTTCTTTTACAGAAAATGTTAATTCGATGGTTCAACAAGCCGTTGGAAAAAATAAATTTTCTAAAAATTTCATCAACTTATTAGCTCGCAATCATTCCACAATTAAATTGAATTTTCCTGTGATGATAAAAAATAAAACTCAAATGTTCACAGGATATCGTTCGGTTCATACGCTTCACAAACTCCCTTCCAAAGGGGGCATTCGTTATGCTCCTACAGTGAACCCAAATACCATTGAGGCTTTGGCGGCATTGATGACCTATAAATGTGCTGTCGTTGAAGTACCTTTTGGAGGATCTAAAGGGGGGCTTGTCATCGATAAATCGCAATATACTTCCTCCGATCTAGAAAGAATTACAAAGAAATTTTCCATGGAACTGACTAAATCAGGTTTTCTTTCTCCAGCTACCAATGTTCCCGCCCCTGATATAGGAACGGGCTCACAAGAGATGGCTTGGTTCGTTGAAGGATATAAATCTCTTCACGGCGATGATATTAACCATATGGCTTGTGTTACGGGCAAGCCTGTTGAAATTGGGGGTATTGTAGGAAGGGATGAAGCGACGGGAAGAGGAGTGGCTGAGGCTTTATTGGAATTTTTTCGAAGTCCCAAAGAAATTAAAAATTCAAAACTAGAAAAAGAATTACAACATAATAGTGTGGTTATCCAAGGAATGGGAAAAGTAGGTTATCATTTTCTCAAAAGTATTTTTGAACTTTACCCCGCTATAAAAGTTACAGGAATCATTGAGCATAATGGAGCGCTGGTCAACCCTCAAGGTATTAATGTAGAGATTTTTTTAAAACAATTTTTCAAAAGAAAAAATATTGCACAAATGAAAATTCCCCAAACTCATTTTCAAAAGAATAATTCTTTAGAAGATTTTGAGTCGGATATCCTGGTTCCCTGTGCTAAAGAAAATGTGATCGATCAACGCATTGCGAGAAAAATTAAAACTAAATTAATTATTGAAGCTGCGAATGGACCAGTGACATATAACGCTGATCAAATTTTAAATAAAAGAGGTATCTCGGTTTTACCTGATATTTATATCAATGCGGGCGGTGTGGTAGTTTCTTATTTTGAATGGGTAAAAAATATTTCCCAAATCCGCTTTGGAAGATTACGAAAGCGTTTTGAAGAGGATAGAGAAGCTCACATTGTTGATGCGATTGAAAAATCTTCTGGTAGGTCAATTCCTAAGTTTTTAAGAGAAAAAATTGTTCATGGCGCAAGCGAACTTGATTATGTTCGCTCTGGTTTAGAAGATGCTATGCGCAACGCATTTATCGATATCTGCGAAATTAAAAATAAAAGCAAAAATTTATCTTATCGAGATGCAACTTATATTCTGGCACTAAAAAGACTTGAAAAAACACATTTAGATTTAGGCCTTTAGTTAAATCAAATCTTGACCTCGCACTCATGTGGGCTAGTGTCATAGCTACAAAAAATATTATGTCTAATAAAAACTTTGGTTTTGGTACCCAAATAAGAAAATCTCCTTATTTTGATGCAACGGTGAGGTGGGGGGCCACAGGTTTTTCTGTTTATAATCATATGTATATCCCGCGAGATTTTGGAAGCCCCGAACAAAATTTTTGGAATTTGGTAAATGATGCCATTTTATGTGATGTTGCTGTCGAACGGCAGGTGGAAATAACTGGCCCTGATGCTTATCAGTTTATTCAACTCTTAACACCGCGTGACCTTAGTAAGCTAGCGATAGGGCAATGTAAATATGTCTTGATTGTCAATGAGCAAGGAGGAATTCTCAATGACCCGGTTTTACTTCGATTAGGCGAAAATCATTTTTGGCTTTCTCTTTCTGATAGTGATATTTTGTTATGGGCACAAGGTGTAGCGGTCAATGCTGGTTTCAATGTTTCCATCCAAGAGCCCGATGTTTCTCCTTTGCAATTACAAGGGCCAAAATCTGGAATGATTATGGAAAAACTCTTCGGTGAAAGTATTAAAGATTTAAAATATTATTGGCTTCAAGAATTAGAATTAGAAGAGATACCATTAGTCGTATCGCGAACAGGATGGTCAAGCGAGCTTGGTTATGAATTATATCTTCGAGATAGCTTAAAAGGAGATCAACTTTGGGAGTTAATTATGGAAGCGGGCAAGGAGTTTGGACTCCAACCAGGACACACTTCTAGTATTCGTCGCATTGAAGGGGGGATGCTTTCCTACCATGCAGATGCCGACATTCACACGAACCCGTTTGAGATAGGATTAGATCGTTTAGTCGCTTTAGATAGTGATATCAATTTTATTGGCAAGAAAGCCTTACAAAAAATTCATGAAGAGGGAGTTAAGCGTATTCAAGTTGGTTTAGAAATTTCCGGAGATCCTTTTCAAGGGCCCAACACTATTTTTTGGCCAATTCAAATGGATGGAAAAAACATAGGTAAAGTAACTTCAGCTGTTTATTCACCTCGTTTGAAGAAAAATATAGCACTAGCGATGATTGATGTTACAGCTAATAAGCTTGGTCAATCAGTAAATGTCGTAATAGATGAAAACATTCGAAATGGTTTTGTCGTCGAAAAACCTTTTTATGATCCCAAAAAAACTCTCGCAAGCTCTTAAATTATTGAATTTATTGGCTTTTTTTTAACTATTCCTTTAGCGCATAGTCTCTCTCACTTCTTAGCATTATTTTTTTTCTGATTCACTCCTTATAACCCTTTGCATACTAAAAATTATTAGTGAGGTAAAAATGAAATTAGTAACAGCAATTATCAAGCCCGATAAAGTTGAAGCTTTGAGACAAGCGCTAACCGGCGTGGACATTCAAGGTTTAACAATCGTTGAGGCTAAAGGATATGGGCGCCAGAAAGGCCACACTGAATTGTACCGAGGCGCAGAATATGAGGTACACTTTCTTCCTAAATCAAGAGCAGAGGTTCTCGTAGACTCTGCTGATGTTGAAAAAGTCATTACAACAATTTCTGAAGCAGTGAAATCAGGCAAGATTGGTGACGGTAAGATTTATGTCACTGACGTCATCGACGTAGTTCGTATTCGTACAGGCGAGCGCGGCGCGGAAGCAATTAAATAAGGAGATCCTATGAAAAAAATATTAGCTTTTTTAATTCCTACACTTTTAGTCTCAGGATTAGCAAGTGCGGAAGTTTCTGCAGAGACAGCGTTTGTACTTAATACATTCTTATTCGTTTTCTGTGGAATTTTAGTCATGTTTATGGCTTTAGGTTTTGCAATGTTAGAAG
>JBMTKF010000039.1:0-3377 GCA_049439205.1 Flavobacteriaceae bacterium
TTTATAATGGAGCATTTAGAAATGATATACCCGAATACTCCTATCCCACTTAATCACAAAAGTATTTTTGAACTTCTGATAGCAGTTCTTCTTAGCGCACAGTGTACCGATGAAAGAGTCAATAAAGTCACTCCACACTTATTTAAGCTCGCTAAAAGACCTGAAGAAATGCAAGGAGTAAAAAGAGAGCATATATACAAAATCATACGGCCTTGTGGATTAGCTCCAAAGAAATCCGAGGCGATAAGCAATTTGTCAAAAATTCTAGTTGAACAATACAACTCCGAAGTTCCCAGCAATTTTAAAGACCTAGAGTCACTTCCAGGAGTTGGCCACAAAACGGCAAGTGTAGTAATGTCACAAGGTTTTGGTTACCCTGCTTTTCCGGTGGATACCCATATACATCGCTTAGCACAAAGATGGGGTTTAACAAAATGAAAAAATGTTGTACAAACAGAAAGAGATCTGAAAAATGTTTTTCCAGAAAATGCCTGGAACAAGCTGCACTTACAAATAATATTTTATGGTAGAGAGTTTTGCACTGCTCGAGGCTGTGATGGAACGGTTTGCCATATTTGCAAAACATGTTACCCCAAAAGGAAAAAACCAAAGAAGGTGAATAAATGAGCAAAACGTTGCTAATAATTTTAGGGAATCAATTATTCAATCCCATTTATTTGAAGAAAATTAAGTTTGATTTAATCTTTATGGCGGAAGACTATGAACTTTGTTCTTATGTTAAACACCACAAATTGAAAATACTAATGTTTTTACTATCCATGAGAGAGTATTGCGCCGAACTACGTCAAAACAAATATAAGGTAATTTATGAATCTTTAGAGGACGATTCCTTCAGAGAAAAATATGAAAATAAACTGAGTAGCATTATTAAAACGCAACGAATAAAAAAATTAGTGTTTTTCGAAATAGAGGATAAATTTTTTGAAGCAAGGATCAATAAATTTGCAAAACGAAACAAGTTAACAGTTGAGATTCTTTCTTCTCCCATGTTTTTATTTCCTAGAGAGGATTTCAAAACATTTGCGACTGGGAAGAATAAATTTCTTATGGGAAAGTATTATCAGGAAAAGCGCAAACAACTGGGCATTCTTCTAGACGAGGAAAAAAAACCAGTAGGTGGAAAGTGGTCTTTTGACGAAGAAAACAGGAAAAAACTACCAAAGACAATAGAAATACCAACTTTATTGAAGTTAAAACAACTGGATTATGAAGAAAAGTTAAAAAATCAGATAGAGACTATTTTTTATAAGCACCCGGGAAGCACAACAAATCGTTGGATGCCAGTATCTAGAAAAGATGTTAAACACTGGCTAAACGATTTCCTAAAAACTAAATTTAAGGATTTTGGACCATACGAGGATTCTATCAGCTCAGAACACAATTTTATATTCCATTCTGCTTTAAGTCCTATGCTTAATAACGGGCTCTTAACCCCGAGTGAACTAATATGTGAACTAGAAAAATATATTGATAAGGTTCCACTAAATTCTTATGAAGGACTTGTTAGGCAGGTCATCGGATGGAGAGAATTTATAAGGGGAATATATCAAGAAAAAAGTAATTTGCAAGAAGCAGGTAATTTTTTTGGTCACTCTCGAAAATTAAAACAAAGTTGGTATGATGGAACTACTCAAATAAAACCGCTTGATGATGCAATTAGGTTTACACAGACTTTTGGTTATACGCATCACATAAATAGACTAATGATAATAGGCAACATAATGAACCTGTGTGAAATTGATCCGCGGGAAATTTACAAATGGTTTATGGAGATGTTTGTTGACTCGTCTGATTGGGTAATGACGCCAAATGTTTTTGGTATGGCGACATTTGCCGACGGGGGTCTGATGGCAACTAAACCCTATATTTGTGGATCAAACTATATTGTGAAGATGAGTGACTATAAAAAAGGCCCATGGTGTGACATTGTAGATGGTCTATACTGGAACTTTATTGAAAAAAATCAAAAATTTCTTCAAAAGAATCCTCGATTGTCACTAATGGTAGGTGCTCTTAACAGGATGGACGGAAAGAAGAGAAAGCATATAGACGAACGTGCAAAAGAGTTCATTAAAGAAAACTGTCGCTAAGACTTTATCTCATATGCTCGTTGGAAAAAAACACGGAAATCAAAAAAAGCTTAAGAGGTTTAATATTGGAACAAAAAATTTGCACGATTGAAATTATGACTAATGGTATAGGTCTTTATGAGATTACAGACAATATTGCTACGACTGTCGGTGAATTAAAATTTAATAATGCACTTATTAATCTCTCAATACCACATACCTCTTGTTCCTTACTGATTCAAGAGAATGCATCTCCTGCTGTTCAAAATGATTTGATATCGTTTTATAAAAAAATCGCTCCAATGGACAAAAATCTCTACGAACATGATATCGAGGGCATTGATGATATGCCCGCACATATAAAAACATCTCTCACTCAAACAAATTTAACTTTAAGCATCATTGACAAAAAGCTTATGCTTGGGAAGTGGCAGGGAATCTTTTTGTTTGAACATAGAATAGCTAATCAGATGAGAAAGGTTGTTACACATATAATGGGTGATAATTCATAACCTCACTGAATTTTCTTAACTTGTTTTCTGATGGCAAATAGCATAAGTATCCCAGGGATCGAGGCAGCGAAAGAAAATAAAAAGAATATCGGCCAATCAAAATTAAAAGCGATTTCACCGGCTAAAGGACCTACAAAAACTCTTCCAATAGAAGCTAATGCCGACAGGAGAGCAAACTGAGTAGCTGTATATTTTTTATTACATAACACCATAAGGAGTGCCACAAAGGCTGCCGTCCCCATTCCCCCGGAAAGATTTTCGAGAATTATTACAATAGCCATATCGGTAAGATCAGGATTGGTAATTGAAAGCCACCAAAATCCAAGATTTGTAATTGCCTGTAAGCATCCAAACCAAAACAAACATTTGAGCAAACTAGCTTTAGAGAGAATCCAACCTCCGAGCAATCCTCCAAATAATACTGCGAACAATCCTACTCCTTTGCTCACTGTACCAACCTCAGCCGGAGAGAAGCCAGCCCCTCGTATAAGAAATGCAGTTGATAAGGATAATGCAAATGCATCTCCTAGTTTATATAAGATTATTGTGACCAAAATTAAAATAGCGCTCGTTCTAGAGAAAAATTCCTTGAAAGGTTCTTTAAAAGCTTCTTTGAGGGATTTTGGTGAGGTATTGATCTCTTCCTCGGGGCATAGAAAAGCAAACATCGCAAAAACGAACACAACACAACCAAACAGGAAATAAACACCAGAGAATCCAAAATATAATTCAGCAATAACTAGAGCCAAGGCTCCTGATGTAATCATTGCAAACC
>JBMTKF010000040.1:0-2913 GCA_049439205.1 Flavobacteriaceae bacterium
CTCACTAAATAAAAAAAGATATCAGCAACCTCATCTTCCACTTCAGTTTTTGAAGTTGATTTTGGATATTTTTTTTCATTATTCATCTGCCATTGAAATATTTCTAACAGCTCCGATGCCTCAACAGAAAGAGCCATACTTAAATTTTTAGGAGTATGGTAATCTTGCCATTTTCTATTTGATACAAATTGATCAATATCTGATTTGATTTTTTCAAAGTTCATTATTTTCCTCTCTTATAAGTATTTTTTAAACCCTTTGACTGTATAGCATTTCAATCGTTTTCCAGGAAAAAAAGTAATTACACCATTTTTGTATGGTCCTATGAAAACATAATTTGAGTAGAGAATTTTATTCGATTTTGCGTCATCTTTAACGTCATCGCAATCTTTATTAAAAATATAAAGAGCCATTCTCCCAATGGTGACATCTTCATTTTTATTAAAGACATCAAAATATAGCTGATATTGTCCTTGGGTATAAAAGTCTCGAACAGTAAAAATTTCTACATTAGATTTTTGTTGTTCAGAAAAAAAATTTAAATCTTGTTTAGTATTTTTTGATTGAGTGCAGCCAAAAAAAATGAGTAGAAAACTAAAAAAAAAGGCCCTGTAAACAGGGCCTTTTTCAATAAAGTTTATTAACAACTAAATTGCCTTAGATGACATTTGTTTAGCTATATATTCAGCTTGTCTCATTGCTAGTGCAACAATAGTCAATGTAGGATTTTCAGCTGCTCCAGTTGTAAATTGGCTTCCATCAGATACGAATAAATTTTTCACATCCCATGTTTGACCATATTTATTTACAACACCATCACTTGCCTTAGCACTCATTCTGTTTGTACCTAAGTTGTGAGTAGATGGATATGGAGGAGTTTTGATCGTTTTATTTGCTCCTACAGATTCATAAAGAGCAATAGATTGCTTCCAAGCATGATTTCTCATTTTAATATCATTTTCATGATCTGAGAAATTAACATTTGGAACCGGCATTCCATGTTGATCTTTAATTTTCTTATGAAGCGTTACACGGTTATTTGATTGAGGCATATCTTCACCAACAATCCATAACCCTGCCATACGATCATAACCTTCCATTGATGCAGCAAATTCTCTTCCCCATTGACCCGGGTCTAAGAATGCAGCCATAAATGGTAGACCTAGTGACAACGTTTCAAGTTCGTAACCACCAACAAACCCTCTTCGAGTATCATTGATCGACTCATCTTGAATAATACCTGCCATCGTTGTTCCTCTGTACATGTACACAGGTTTTTCAAAGATAGCATAAGTACTCGCTGTCATGTGTCTCATATAGTTTCGACCCACCTGACCAGATGAGTTTGCTAAACCATTTTTGAACATGCTTGACTCAGAGTTTAGTAAAAGCCTAGGAGACTCAATTGAGTTTCCTGCAACACAAACAATTCTTGCTTTTTGTTTGTGAACTTTACCATCTTTGTCAGCATAAACGACACCATTCACTTTTCCGTTTTTGTCATGCTCAATCTTTAGAACTTGGCTATTAGACCTACATTCTAATTTTCCAGTTGCTTCTCCTTTAGGAATTGAAACATAACCTGACGACCATTTTGCTCCAGATTTACATCCTTGGAAACAAAATCCTATTTGCTGACATGCACCTCTACCATCACGTGGCTGAGAATTAATGGACATATTTCCAGTATGAAACTTTTTATATCCCATTTTTTTTGCACCAGCTGCTAAGACTTTGTAGTTATTGTTACCAGGAAGTCGCGGAATACCATTGGTTCCAGTTGTTCCCATATGATCTTCAGCTTTTGCATACCACGGAGCCATTTCCTTACCATCAATTGGCCAGTCTAAAAGGCTTGCACCTTTTACATCTCCATAAGTCGTTCTTGCTTTCCACTCATGATCTTGAAAACGTAAACTTGCTCCAGCCCAGTGAAGGGTACTTCCTCCAACAGCTTTTACAATCCAAGCTGGAAGACCTGAGAAATCTCTTGATACTCTCCAATCTCCAGATGTTGTTCGTTTATCAAGCCAACTGATTTGACCGAATGATCCCCATTCATCATTTACAAAGTCTTGAGGTCCGTGACGTCCACCTGCTTCAAGGATAACCGTCTTAATTCCTTTCATTGCAAGCTCCATACCTAACGTTCCGCCACCCGCACCTGAACCAATAATAACAACTAAGCTGTCATCATTTTTTGAAAATTTAGCCATGTGCGTTCCTCCTATAACCAGTCGATATCATTGAAGCCACGATTCATATATCCACCCTTAGAAGCTGACTCACCTTCATATCCAAATTTAGGCCAAACTTCTTGATTGTTGTAAAGACCAACAACAAGATCACCTTGGACTTTTTTGAATAATGGTGACTTTGAGTTCTTCTTAAGGATATCAGTTCTTTCGAGCTCTCGATTGATATCTTTGTAGTTTACTTTGTAGTGTTTTTTTGCAGAAGAATTAATTTTTTTTAATTCTTTGCTTACCATTGACTTAAACGCTTTATCTTTTCCGGCTTGAGCCTCAATACCTTCAATGACCTTAGCATAATATTTATCTGCTAAGAAATCATGAGGATAACAGTCTCTGGCCATTTGGATAAGAGTTGCAGCGTCATCTGCACCTAAGGTTTTAAATGTTGCAGCCCAAGCATTGTTTTTTCCAATAACCATCGGGCCCATTATTGTTAAACCTAGGGCAGTTACCGTTCCTGTTTTTAGAAACGATCTTCGTGATATTGCTTTTTTATTCAATACACGCATTTCTCCCCCTTTATAGTTTTGATCACTTAAGTGTTTTTAAGTAATCTATTATTGTTAGCCTTACACTTTCATCAGCTTGCATATAATACATGTTGGTGCCTGGAATAAACGCACCGGCATTGGTTAACCACTTGTTTAGATTTTCTTCG
>JBMTKF010000041.1:0-2883 GCA_049439205.1 Flavobacteriaceae bacterium
TGGTTATTGCAGCCTCAGATCCACCATGAAAAATGTCATGATAGCTCCAACTATTTCCATTTGTAGATTTGTAAATAACAACATACTCAGCAGAGACAACTCCATCACCATTAACATCTGTTCCATTTGGTTTTTCAAAATCTTCTCTATAACCGGTAAAGACTGCGTAATACTCGCTGTCACTTATTTTTGTAACATATGCAGACGCTGTGTTTTCACTTGGATATCCATTATTGATTCTCTGCGTTGAGATAGCTCCAGCAGTTAATAGCTGAGTTTGTCCACTCCAAGTCAGTCCGTCACTTGAGCTCCATTTATACCATGTGCTGATGTCACGTTCACCTAATGAACCATATGCTATCCATGAACCATTTTCATAAAACATATTTTTCCAATTGAGTCGGGTTAATAGATCGTAATCACTTTCTAGTTGAAATGAAATTGTTGAGTTAACAGACGTGACTGGTGTTGTAGACACCCATCTTGTACTTTGGTTTGATGAACGATGGTCCCCTGTAAAGTATAGAGCAATAGTCGAATCGTCAAGTAAGACAGCACTCGGGTCTGCCATTGTTTCTAAACCTTTGTCTCTACTTAAAAATCCCGGATCATTCATTGGAATTGCTGTAATACCTGGAGTGTTGTAGTCGATTACTAAACCTAAATCTTTGACCTGTCCTAAATTTGAAGCATCAAATGGACAAGTTCTCTGTTGCCAACCTGATTTGTATAAAGCATCATTAAATTTAGCGACATCTGTTGGAAGTGTTTGGCCAAAAAATATTGCTTCGAGTTCATTAATGCTGTCTTGTGAAGTTGAGTTTAAATACTGATAAGTCAAAAACTCTCTTTGTTCTGGATTATTTGGAGCACCAAAATAGGTATAAAAATTTGAATAGTCTTCATAAACTCCATCATCACTTGGTGGAGGATTATCGCCTTCATCGCCTGGTGGTGGATTATCGCCCTCATCGCCAGGTGGTGGACCAGCTTGTTGTCCATCAATTGGTCCATAATATTCTGGATTGCTATCACAATTTAAAATAACTTGCGCTTCATAGGTGTCAGGAATGTAACCATTTTGATATTGTGAATATAATCCATTGACATCATTATCAACACAGAGAATGAGATCTTCACTTGGGTTTTCAAAAATCTTAAGTGCTGCTTCAATAATTTCTTTATTCTCATCATCAGGACCATTGTTATCATTGTTACTAGGTGGAGGTGGGTCTTTTTTTTCTGTTTTCTTGGTTGTTTCTGGTGATTCAGATGGAGGATTTATTGGAGTTTCTTCCCCTGCAGGTTCTCGATCTTGTACTGATTCTGAAGAGTCTGAACTAGCACAAGCTTGAAAAACTAAGAAAAAGCTTAAAAATATAGTTAATTTCTTCATTATTTACAGAGTATAAATAATTTAAGAGAAAAAACGGAGTAATTTTTTGTTAAAATGGTAATAAGACTTCCTTTCGTGCCTTGAACCACTTTAAATCTTGGCCGATAAAACAAAAATTACAGCCACAGGGGAGTCTTTTTGAAATTTTTCGTTAAGTTTCAAATGTTTAATTGGGAAAAAATATACTGAGCTATTTCTTTATCAAAATTAGAGGAACTCTTTCCTAATAAGCTTTTTATCGTATACTCCCAACTCGAAACAGAGCTATCAACCATAAGCTCATGAACCTGTTTAAAACTAAGATTTAAATACAGATATTCAAAAGCTAATAGTCCTAGATCGTAGGCAATATTGGGATCATCATCGCAAATTGAATTGTCTTGCATTTTTGTAATCAATTTTTCCTCATCAAAGTTTGCAATACCAGCAGAACTAGTAAGTAATCTGGATATTACCTGATTTCTACTACGTGATGAAGTCTCGAGATAAGTCTCAAAAAAAGTAGCTTGTCCTTCTGCCATCCAACACCTCCCACCATAACCAAAAACACTCTGATAAAAGTGTGCAGCTTCGTGTTGGGTGACATAATCTAACCCTCTATTAGTGAACTTAGTTCCAATAATATTATCTTGATAGTTTTTGCCATTTACGGTATTTCCGGCACCACATAAAATATCAGCACTTACTTTACAATGTCCGAATTCATTAGTATTTATATTCCAAAGGTCTAGTGGAAAATCTGAGTCTTGAGATTTACGATAATTTATCCACCATTCATAGTCAACTTCACTAACAATAACCCAATCTATATCTATCGAATTGAGACCGAGGAGTTGGTATATTTTCATCTTTTCTTGAAATCGGCTCATTACTAATTTGACTTTTTCAGATACAACAGTTGGACCTGAAATATATTTGATTTCAATAGGTTGTAGGATGCTTGCAGTTTGCTCTAATTGTTTAATGTGTGTTTTTAGGGATGTTAAGGTAGGGGAAGCTGGTTTTTGGTTGATTATGTCTAGAACTATATTATTTGACTCTTGGACTTGTTTAGGGATGGTTGAGCTTGGTTTTTCATTTTCTATATAATTAATTTCTTGGATGTCTTCCTCTTCTTGTTCGTCATTTATTAAGTATTTTTCTTCTTTGTTAGTAAGGGGGCTGATAGTAGAAACTGTTACATCTTGATTTTGTTTTTTGGGGCTTTGTAACAATTCTAAACTTCCACAATTCTGAAAAATTAAAAGTATTAATATAGCTATGGTTTGTTGCTTATTAATTTTCACAAAATCATTTATAACAGAACAGAAAAGTCATTTTTAAGTATTTTTTTGTTTTATAAAGATTTTCAACATGATAAAAAAACAGTCAAAGGAGCGTTTTTTGAAAAAACAATTGTAAAAAGCAAAAATCCCAAATGATCTTGCGACCTTTCGGGATTTTCTATTATCTTCTATTTGGTCTTGCGACTTCATTTCAGATAGTTA
>JBMTKF010000042.1:0-2566 GCA_049439205.1 Flavobacteriaceae bacterium
CATCCCCCTGATCCAATAGAAAAACCGTTTTCTAAAACCCATGCCCCTGTGTTTTTATTAATGCTGGGTAGTAATGTTTAATTAAAAACTACAATCATGGCAAATTTAAAAGGAGAAGTAACGTTAAGTCACATTTAATAATCTTGGAGTGCCAGCAAGTATATGCTTCAGTTCCATGGTCAAGCATAGGACACAACAAGGACCCTAGGTTTAAAGTTGGGTTAGTTGACAGGAATATCAAAAAAGATATTTAGCTTAAGATAAGTTTTGGATTTAAAATAAGAATCCAATGAGATCTTTAAAAATCACATTAAATTTTACTTTTACTATTATAAAATTGTTACACTATGACATTTAAGAACGTTTACTTTGGTTTATATCTAATTTCAATATTCCTTTTTTCTTGTTCTGACACCAAGAACATGTTACTTGTTGCACCCGTTTTTTCTGACCATATGGTTCTTCAACAACATGCACAAGTGCCCCTATGGGGAAGCGGTACTCCGGGTGATACTATTAAAGTAACTTCTAGCTGGGGAGAGGAATCAAAATCAAAGGTGCAAAAGAACGGGAGTTGGACAACTTTATTAAAAACCCCAAAATTTGGAGGGCCTTTCCAAGTTAAAGTGCGTTCAAGTTCAAATGAAATTGAATTTGATGATGTTTTAATTGGTGAAGTTTGGTTAACCTCTGGTCAATCAAATATGGAATGGCCTATGAGTGCCAGACTAGCAAATCAAGAGTATGAAATTAAAAATGCCAATTACCCAAACATCAGGATGTTTTCGGTACCCAGAAATTTGAATGGAAGTAATATTAACAAGGCCTCATGGAAAGTTGCTTCCACAGAAAACGCGCCTAGTTTTAGTGCAGTTGGTTATTTTTTTGCGCGTGAAATACATCAAAAATTAGGTGTTCCAATAGGAATTGTGAATAGCTCATGGGGGGGGACGCGTGTTGAAGCATGGACAAGTATTGAAAAATTGGCAAGCATGAAAGAAAGTGCTAAAGGGGCAAAAGAAATAATGGAACAAGGAGGGTTGGAATCAATCAAGGAAAAGGCAGTTAAGTTAAATGAAGCATCAAGAATAAAAAATGAATTTTATTTGAAAGAAAAAAGTTACAAAGTGCCCGAATCTATTGAGGATTGGAATGAATTAGTATTAGGAGACGAACAGTTTTATTCTGGTGAATATAATGATGATGACTGGTCTGAATTCAATTTTGATAGTTCAGAAAGGGAACGATTCACTTTTGAATTTGTCTATAATTTAAATAACCTAGAAGCAGATGGTGTGATGTGGATTAGAAAACACTTTGATCTAGACAACCCCGATGAAGAATTCAGCTTTATAGTAGAGGGAGGTATTGACGATTTTGATCATACTTATTTAAATGGAACCCTTATTGGCTCCGAACTAGCCTGTTGTACAAACCGTAAATACGACATCCCAAAAGGACTTTTAAAGAAAGAAGGAAATATTATAGCCATTAGAATTATTGATACAGGTGGAGAAGGGGGTTTTCGGGGGCCGATGTATTTAAAAAGTGGAGAAAACAGAATAGCTTTGGATCAAGGAAATTTAAAATATAAACACACTGCATTTTTATTAAATAACTCTATTCAAGCGCATAATTTTTCAACAGATGATCTTTTGAAAGACGGCTCTTTAATAAGAAATTCTATCGATGAAGGAGTAAGCATACAAAATCCGAATGTGTATAGTGTTTTATATGATAAAATGATTACCCCCATTGCACCTTATAAAGTAAAAGGGTTTTTGTGGTATCAAGGGGAGAGCAACGTGGGTAATTTTGATGAATACCAATCCCTTTTTAGTGGTATGATAGCAGACTGGCGTGAAAAATGGAGTGATAACAACCTACCCTTTTATTTTGTGCAAATTGCTCCTTACATCTACACTCCAGAAGCACAATCACAGGAACTTCGGGATGCACAACGAAAAAGCTTAGAGTTAGAAAAAACAGGTATGGCTATTACTATGGATATAGGTGAAGAAAACGACATACATCCTGCAAATAAGCAAGACGTGGGTTTAAGGTTAGCTAGACTTGCGCTTCATCATGATTATGGATTCAAAAATATAATTCCAAGTGGACCCCTCTACAAGAGTCATAAAATAAATAAAAATAAGGTGATTGTTTACTTTGATTATGCTGACAATGGCTTTTTACAAAAAGGACCCTTAGAGGGATTTGAAATTGGTGATGAATATGGTCTTTTTTTACCTGCTAATGTAAGAATTGAAAAAAATTACTTAATCCTTACAAATCCTAAAATGACTCATCCAAAACATGTTCGATACGGATGGAAAAACTATTTTAATGGTACTCTTTTTAACAAAGAAGGTCTTCCTGCATCTTCTTTTAGTTCGAACTAAATCAAATTATAACTTACAAAAAAACCGTTACACTAAAACAGTATAACGGTTTTATCATTTTAAGTTGCTCCCCCTATTATTCAAAGTTGCAGCACAAGTAAGTCCAATAGTGGATTAGGTTTAACAATAATTTTTAATTAAGAGTAAACTTATCTCTTCCCATT
>JBMTKF010000043.1:0-2506 GCA_049439205.1 Flavobacteriaceae bacterium
ATTGGACTCCGGGTGAACAAAGTGCTCCTGAGCAACTTTCTCAGTATTTAAAAAAGGATATTGATGTTTATAAAGAAGCAAGAGATCGACCAGATTTAGATCAAACTTCAAAACTCTCCCCCTATTTACGATTTGGTGAAATCTCTGCTCGAACGATTGTATTGAATATTTTAAAGGCAAAAAAATTAACACCCTCTGTTGTAACCTATTTATCAGAGATTGGTTGGAGAGAGTTTTCATACTCTTTATTATATTACTCAAAAAACTTATCCTCCATTCCCATCAATCTAAAATTTCAAAAGTTTCCCTGGAGAAAAAGTAGCAAAGACTTAGATTTATGGAAAAGGGGGCAAACAGGAATCCCTTTAGTGGATGCCGCCATGAAACAAATTTATGAAAAAGGCTGGATGCATAATCGACTTCGAATGGTTGTGGGAAGTTTTTTAGTCAAAAATTTACTATTGAACTGGACGTTAGGAGAGCGATACTTTCAGGAAACTCTTTTGGATTACGATGAAGCTAGTAATGCCGCGGGATGGCAATGGATAGCAGGATGTGGTGCTGATGCTTCTCCTTATTTTAGAGTATTCAACCCAATCTTACAGTCAGAACGATTTGACCCCCAAGCCTCATTTATTTTGCAATATTTGCCTCAATTAAATACTTTACAAAAACCCTCTTCAATTTTTCAACCTTATCTTCAAGAACAATCATTCCAATCCTTAATCCAACAGAAATTATATTGCCACCCTATGGTTGATTTAAAGGACTCTCGTAACCGAGCCTTAGAGGCCTATCAACAAATTAAATAATCGAGTGAAAAAAAAATTAGCCATCATCGGATCTGGAATTGCGGGACTATCCTCTGCTTATTTTCTCCAGAATGATTTTGATGTAACTGTTTTTGAGAAAAATGATTACCTTGGCGGTCATGCGAATACTCGTCAAGTGAATGACACTCAAGGAAAAACAATATCTATTGATACAGGTTTCATCGTTTATAACGAACTAACATATCCAAATTTAACGAAATTATTTGATCAATTAAAAGTTCCCATTGCCAACAGCGATATGTCATTTAGTTTTTACAATCCCTCAAGTCAATTTGAATATGGCGGAGGAGGATTAAGAGCTCTTTTTGCTGACCCTCGAAATCTATTGAATAAAAGATTTTATCTCATGATCAAAGATATCATTAAATTTTATAAAACATTTCAAACCGGAAAACCTGATCAAAAAATTTCTATACGCCAATACCTAGATAGACATCACTACTCCAAAGAGTTTATTGAATTTCACTTCATTCCTTTAATTTCGAGTATTTGGTCTACCCCTGATCAAAATTCACTAGATCAGCCTTTATCCAGTATTGTGAGTTTTTTTCAAAACCATAAACTTTTTAATTTTATGAATCGCCCGCAATGGAAAACAGTACAAGGAGGATCTCAAAATTATATTCAATGCTTAATGAACGCCTCTCATTTTCAAGTTCAGTTATCTTCTCAAATCAAATCGATTTATCGAACTCCTCAAATTCAAATTCACACCCAAAAAGAAAGACTTTTTTTTGATTATTTGGTGTTTGCTTGTTCGCCAAAAACATTTTTGCCACTACTCATGGATAAAACAGCAGAGGAAATCAAGCTTTTATCTATTTTTCAATTCCAACCTAATCTCACCCAACTACATCAAAACTCCTCATTCATGCCCCCTCATCGAGCAGCTTGGTCCAGTTGGAATTTCCATACAAACAAAGATCAACTGTGTACACTGACGTATTGGATGAATAAGTTACAACCCTTAGCTACGCAGGATCAATTTTTTGTCTCTTTGAATCAACACAAAAAAAATCCTTTATACCAAACGGTCTATGAGCATCCCATTTTTTCCTTGGATACACTGCAGGCTCAAAAAGATATTGGTTATCTTCAAGGTCGCCAACAAACATATTATGCGGGAAGTTATTTGGGTTACGGCTTCCATGAGGATGGTATCCAATCTGCCTTAAAAATATGCCAGCAACTACATATACAACCCAAAGGATTTTCTCATCCTGACACTTCTCGAATACCATGGAATTAACCCCCAATCATAGTATTGGCCAGGGTCATATTATTCACAAAAGAACTCGCGATACTCAAAATTTTTTTCAATACAAAGCTCCTTACCTTTGCGTTAATTTAAATGACCCACATTCACTGCCTTGGTTTATTTCTTTCAACAAATTAAATTGTTTATCAATTTTTTATCGTCAACATGGATATCGGGAAAAACAAACTTCTCTTTTCAAGTTTGCAACTGATCTAGCAAAAAAATATCAAATTGATTTTCATCAAGTAAATTTCATTACTATTCCATCATTTTTAGGGTACTCGTTTAACCCAATTAGTTTTTATTTGTATTTAGATCGTCACAATCAATTAGTTTCTATTTTATATGAAGTTAAAAATACATTTGGTGATCAAGTTCATTATCTCTCGTTAAAAGACTTCGATCAAAAACAGTT
>JBMTKF010000044.1:0-2387 GCA_049439205.1 Flavobacteriaceae bacterium
ACCCATTCTCTATATATTAGAGGTATTATTAACCATAAATTAATTAAAATGAAAAAATATTCATTCCTATTTATATTACTTATTGGTTTTGTGTCTTGCCAAACAAAATCTACGAAGGGAATAGATAAAAAAATAGTTATTGGTCATGAATTCAATGAAAAAGGAGATAAATTAAATATAATATCTGGTGATGTTGGACTTACAGATATATGGTTAGATTATATTCAAGCTCACAATCAAAGAAATTTAGATAAAATAGCAGAAATCGATTCTGATGAAATTGAAGTTTTCCGTGCAGATGGCACAGTAGGAAAAGGTGTCGAAACCCATATTGATGTTTTAAGTACTTGGTTTGAAACAAGTAATCCTAATTGGAAAGTTATTTGGATGGTAACAAACTCTGTCCAAAAAGCGGATGGTTCAGTAGAACATTGGTTAACAACAGGAAATGAATTTACTGATACTGTCGATGGTGAGGAAATTTTTGTGAATGTTATTGCGGATGTTAACTTTGTTGAGGGTGAAATAAAAAGAATAAATATTCATAATAGAGCTAAGGAAATTAAATAAGATTACATAACCCTCCCAAGCGGAGGGTTTTTCTTTTACATCCATTCTCTATATCTTAGAGGAATTATTAACCATAAATCAATTAAAATGAAAAAATTAATTTTCCTTTCTTTCATTGCAGGAATTACCTTTTCTTTCGCTCAAGACGAAAACAGAAATGTATATGAAGTAAGCTATTTAAAGGTAAAATCTGGGATGGATATGGCTTTTGTTGAGGCTGTAAAAAAACATAATAAAACTTACCATAATAAAGATAAAAATGTATCTGCTTATTTAAGACAAATTACTCACGGACATCGTTCAGGAGAGTATTTATGGATTGAAGGGGCAATGAAAATGAGTCTTTTGGATAAAAAAAATGATATTAAGGGTCATAATGAAGATTGGATTAAAAATATTGCTCCCAAAGTGATAAGTTCAGACTCTAACTTATATAGAAATCATCCAGAATACAGTTCTATGTCCAAAAGTGAATCTGGTTCTGGGAAAGTAGTTTTTGTCCGAGCATTTAAACAAAAAAATGGGAAAACAACTTTTGATATTTTGAAAAGATTGAAAAAGATTTCAGACATGTCAGAGGGATGTAATCCTTATAACATTGTAACCCCTATTGCAAAAACTAAAGGGGAACCTGATTTTTATATCGTTAGACATCTTTCTTCAATGGGAGAATTTGATGAAGATGATCTGTTTGATAAGAAAAATTGCAATGTATTTGATATATTTCAAAAAGAGATGAGTCAAGAAGAAAGAGATAATTTTGGGCAAATGTGGCAAGATAATTTTGAAGTTGTATATAGTCAATTTAGAACAAGAGTTGAATAAACCAGAATTGCCCTCCCAAGTGGAGGGTTTTTTCTTTTACACCAATGGATACAATCCAAATCCTTTCTAATCCATTGATATCATTGCCTTAAGATAAGATTCCTGTGTTGTGGTTTTAGGGGGGAGCTGTTTGGGGAAAGTTTGTAGTGTGTTTTGAAAAAAACTCCATTCTCTATATCTTAGAGGTATTATAAAACATAAATCAAAAAATATGAAGAAACTATTATTACTCGCTTTAATAACATTAAACTCATTAGCATATTCTCAAGTCACAGCTTATCACATGGTTTATGTTAAATCAGTTGATCAAGCCAAATTTGAAACTGTAGAAAAGGAGTACATGTCTAAGATGGCACAAAATGCAGTTAATGAAGGTAAATTTGCTTACTGGTCATTAGAAAAATTTATCCACCCAATGGTTCCTATTGGAGGTAAATTAAATTCTGCGTTAGTTGGAAATTGGTATCAGTTTGTAATTGTATACCCAAATGTTGAATCTTACTTAAATGCAGGTGCATGGTGGTCTGGAGCAGGAGAGGAATTAGGTGTTTCTCAGGATCTACTTTCATACAATGTTGAACAGGGGGGGATGTATATTTGGTCAATCAAAGATTCTGCTTTTGGTTCACAAACAGCAAAGTATAGTGTTTATAATTTTGGATTTAGTGAAGAACCACAAGCTTTTATAGACAGTCAAAAGCCATATAAAAAGAATTTTGCAGACCAAATGAAAAAAAATCAGAATGGTAGAGCAGGTTGGGTAAGTGGGGTTCGACTGTCACCAAAAAATTTTGGAGAACACAATGTTATGACATGGGACGGTTTTTTAACATTAGAAGATGCATTAAATCATTGGGTTAATTGGACAGAATCTAAAGAAGATTATGATAAAATTGGATTGCCTAATGGTTTTGATTTAAAAATCATTGCTTTAAAAGTTGCAGAAACTACCGCAGCATCAAATTGATAATTAAATCTATTTAGATCAAAAA
>JBMTKF010000045.1:0-2358 GCA_049439205.1 Flavobacteriaceae bacterium
GAGAATGGAGTTTTTTACAAAACACACTACAAATTTTCCCCAAACAACTCCCCCTAAAACCACTTCACTGGAATCTTCACTTAAGGCAATGATATCAATGGATTAGAAGGGATTTGGATTGTGTCCATTGGTGTAAAAGAAAAACCCTCCACTTGGGAGGGATTAAATTTTAGTTTCGAACAACTTCATTATTGGAGTCAAGGTAGATAGCTCTGTAATATATAGATCTTTTCCAGAATCCTTTGTTCTCTTTCAGATCATTCAATTCGGTCATTTGTTCTGGCCATGTTACATTTCCATCAAATGCATTATAAATATCGGAGAAATTTTCAAAGAAATCTACTGTCATAACATTGTAAGCGTATCTATATCCCTGAGGGGAAAGCACATAACTTGTTACCCAACCTTTTTGTTTGGTTTTACCTTGTTTCATAAGTTTTTCAAAGAATGGTTTGGTGATTTTCGATTCTAATTCTAAGAGTTTTGCTGGATTCGATGTCTTGGTATAGTTATGAACTAAAAATTTCCAGTCAGAGTTTTTTGCCCAAACTTGATCAACACCCTGAACAAGTACGTTTGCAAATTCAAATTTATCTTGCTTAAGCTTTTCTTTTAAAAGGGCTAATTTCTCTGGATCCATTTCTGATTCAACTTTTTGAACTGCTGCACCCCAGTGTTTCCACCACTCATCTCTTTGCGACAAAGATTTAAATGCGATTCTTGAGTATACATTTGGTTCTGTAGCTAAGCCTCCTCCTGCTCTTGTATTTATAGACCAGCCTTGAACATGACCTTGTTCTTTTAAAACTGCAAATATTTTACCCCAATACATCGCTTCATTATCCATGAAGGTTTTCATTTCACTTGGCGGAACGATTCTGTAACTAATATCAGCGACAGTTTGAGATTGAACATTGAATGCAACTATTACAAATAATATTGTGAAAAATAAGTTTTTCATTTTAATTGATTTATGGTTAATAATACCTCTAAGATAGAGAGAATGAATTGAAAAGAAAAACCCTCCGCTTGGTAGGGTTATCATACTTAATTTTCAGATGCAGCGGCGATTTCATTATTAATGAGAGTAGGATCAAAAAAGTGATAGGCTGCTACAATCTTATCATCCTTCCATCGAAAACCATAATGAACTAAAATTTGAGCTTCTGTTCCAGTATATTTTCCCGTACCTGTCCAAATAAACCAACAAAGTGTCCAAACTTGACCATTGTCATAACGTGTGGTAGTTAAGTTATATGGTTGTATTTTATCATTAGATATATCATCAAAATAATTATGATGAGCAGAAGCTCCATCTAACCATCCCTGTTTAGTGACCTTATCGCTATTGAAAAAGAATTCATCGGCGTCATCAGAAATCATGCTGGCTCCTTTTTGGAATGTATTTGTTACATAGTATTCGTTAAACTCTCTTGCCATTAAGGATTCTTTACTATGATCATCTGAAATACCACTCCAACCACCAAACTCCATATTTGGGGATGATTTTTGTTCTTTTGGTGGCTGACAACTAATTAGGCTTATTACAAAAAGTAATAATAAAAATTTCTTCATTTTAATTGATTTATGGTTAATAATATCTCTAATATACAGAGAATAGGTTGAAAAAGAAAAACCCTCCACTTGGGGGGGTGTGAAATATTTGATTATTTTTCTATTTTCTTTTTTGACATTCTATACAACGCTACAAGAGGTAATACTCCTAAAACAGCATGCATAATCATAGGATAAATCCTCATGCTTTCAGTGATTCCTTCTGGCATATTTGTGTCGAATTTAACAAGAAATATAGCTATAAAATTAATAGTACTGAGAGAGAAGAGAGTTCTAATTATAAATGACTTGATTAACGGCGCAGCTTCCTTATTAATATCATAATCTGCAATATTTTTTTTTGCTGGAAAAGAAATGATAGCCAAAACAATAAATAATGCCAAAGATGTTAGTGTAAGATATGGATCTTCATTAAATGTTGGTATTAATGATGTAATGGCGAGTAATGAAAAAAGAAAGTATCCAAGCATGAAGTAAAACCTCCTGAGAGTGATAGTTCCGTAAATGCTGATTGATGATATAAGTATTGCAACGATAAGTATTTCCATTTTAATTGATTTATGGTTAATAATATCTCTAAGGTATAAATTAATATTGGAGTACATATCAAATCCAAACCCTTTGTTTAAACAGAAAAACCGTTTCCCAAAACCCATGCCCCTTTATTTGGATTAATGTTGGATAGAAACTTTTAGCTTTTAAATACAATGTCATAGTCCACATCTTTTCCTATATGCTTGGTTACATACTTACACACTGCTTCACTATCATAGATTGGTTGAT
>JBMTKF010000046.1:0-2170 GCA_049439205.1 Flavobacteriaceae bacterium
ATGAACTTTAATACAACCAATTCATTTTATTCTTTTTTTTGTAAAAATTTTTAAAATGAATTCTAAAGTCACAATTGGTTCTGAAGAATGGATTTCATTGAGTGATTTGAACATCCCTCACATCAAGGCACGTGTTGATAGTGGAGCTAAAACTTCCAGCTTACATGCTTTAAATATTCAGCCTTATCAAAAAGAAGGTCAAACTTGGGTAAGTTTCGATGTATATCCCATTCAAAACGATGGTAAGCGAAGGGTAAAATGTAATGCATTAGTAATAGATAAGAGAATTGTAAAAAGCTCAACCGGCAATAGAGAACAAAGATTTGTTATTCAAACATTCATGACTATTGGTGCTAATACTTGGGGTATAGAAATAACACTTACCAATAGGGACACGATGGGGTTTAGGATGTTATTAGGTCGGGAGGCAATGAAAGGAAGACTAATAGTTGATCCAGAAAAAAGTTTTTCTCTAGGGAATATTAGTGACAATACGGTTTTGGGATTTTATGAGAAATTTAGAAATACTACAACAGGACTTAGAATAGGTTTGTTGGCTTCTAATCAAGAGCTATATAGCAATAGAAGAATTATAGAAGCTGCAGAGCAAAGAGGGCATCAAATAGAATTTTATAATATCCGTCAATGTTTTATGAAACTGGATGCTTCTACTCCACAAATTTACTATCGTGGAGGTGAAACCATTGATAATATAGATGCAGTTATACCCAGAATTAGACCTACACAAACATTTTATGCCTGTGCCCTTTTACGTCTATTTGAAAGCATGGGAGTATTTTGCTTAAATACATCAGATTCAATTATTCAGTCTAGAGATAAATTATTTTCATTACAATTACTACTAAGCAAAGGAGTCAGAATACCAACCACAGGATTTGCAAGTTCGCCATTAGACACAAATGACTTGATAGAAATGGTAGGTGGATCACCATTGATTGTAAAGCTGTTGGAAGGGACTCAAGGCAAAGGCGTCGTATTAGCCGAAACGAAAAAAGCAGCTGAGAGTGTTATTAATGCTTTTAAAAGCCTGAAAGCCAATATTTTAGTCCAAGAGTTTATCAAAGAAGCCGATGGAAAGGACATTCGATGCTTTGTAATTGACGGAAAGGTTGTTGCTTCAATGCAACGTACTGCTCCTCCTGGTGAATTTCGTGCAAATGTTCATTTAGGCGGTACTACAGCTTTAATTAAAGCCACCGCTGAGGAACGTAAACTTGCAATTAAAGCAACTAAAGCGATGGGGCTAAGTGTTGCAGGTGTAGATCTGATTCGATCAGCAAGCGGCCCTTTAGTTCTTGAGGTTAACTCATCACCAGGTTTAGAAGGGATTGAATCAGCAACACAAAAAGATATTGCACAAATGATGATTAAATCAATTGAGAAAAAGTGTAATTATGTTCCGTTAATAGCATAAAAAAATCCCCAAAAACAAAAAATTATTTTTGAGGATAATTGTAAGTCCCAATTGAGCTATTTTCGAAACAAAATCTTAATTTTTTAAGTCATTCAATTTCGTCTAGACCTACAACTTCCAATTCGATTTAAAAATGGTGTTGGACAATCATTTCTATTGATAATAGCAATTAGAGTAATCGTTTTAGTGAAAATAAAACACCTCTGCTTCTATTTTTTCTGAGGGCTCAATGGAAACAAGAACATATGAAATCGTTTTTCCATTCTCTACTTCTGTAGTTGCATTTAGATTTTGTTCATTCACTTCAATATTGTTGTGGTTACCTTCAAATTTTATTTTAAAATCCAGTTTTTTTTGACCCTGATTTTCAACGACTGTCTTCTTCTTGCCAAAATGTTTAACCCCCACCATTGTCCCCTTTATAGAAACCCCATCAACAGAAGCCCACTTTTGATCTTTTTCTAATCTAGACATGGTTTCAATATAATTAGGATTGACATCAATTCCCATCAAACCACGGCTGACGTGTTCTATGACTGTAAAGCTAATTTCAGGGTAATCTCTTCGTTTATTATTTTCATGACATAGTTCTTTTATCATTTTGTTGGCCAGGCTTGAGTAACCATATTGATAAAAGAAAATCGGCAAATAGGATTTTAATTCAATAATGAGTTTTTGTTGATTCTTTGAATACCAATCCATGATATCATTAATTCTTCCTAAATCTTCTAAAAC
>JBMTKF010000047.1:0-2024 GCA_049439205.1 Flavobacteriaceae bacterium
TTAAATCAACTGATTTAGAAGCTGTTTTAATCATCATCCATCCACCAAAAACATACCCAAGCATCATTAAATAATTTACTCCAGATACCGCTGACCTTTTTTTATTGTTAGAGATTGAAACGATATGATTAATAACTTTTTTAGTTATATCAATCGATACTCTCATTCTTTGGCAAATATTTTTTAAATTTTTATTTTCAGATTTTGAGATTTCAGTTACTTCATTATTAATTTCAGAGATTAAGTCAGTAATGGCTCTACCATTATCTCTGATAGTCTTTCTAAAAACTAAGTCGTTTGCTTGGATTGCTGTTGTCCCTTCATAAATAGGTAAAATCCTAGCATCTCGATAGTGCTGCGCGATCCCAGTTTCTTCAATAAAGCCCATGCCACCATGAATTTGGATAGCATTTGAAGTAATCTCAAGAGATCTTTCTGTTAACCATCCTTTAATAATGGGGATCATCAAAGAGGACTTTAACTCCCAATAATCACTTTGAGAGGATTTGGTCATATCCAAAGCAAAACCACCGTAAATGGCCAGAGCTCTCATAGCTTCAACTTCAGCTTTCATTGTGGATGCTAGTCTCAAAACATCTGGGTGATCAATGATTGGATCTCCTTTTTTCCCATCAATAGGTATTCCTTGAACTCGATCAAAGGCATACATCTTTGATTGTTGAAAGGCTCTTTCGGATACTGCCAAACCTTGAACACCAACTGAAAATCTAGCATGGTTCATCATTTCAAACATTATGTTTAGACCTTGGTTTTCCTCACCAACTAAATATCCTATGGCACCTTCGTTATCTCCAAATTGAAGAACAGCAGTTGGTGATCCTTTGACCCCAAGTTTTTTTTCAATTGAAAGACAGGTAACATCATTTTTTTTACCAATACTACCATCTTCATTAGGAATGAACTTAGGAACAATAAAAACTGATATACCTTTGTTGCCTTCAGGAGCATCAGGTGTTTTAGCTAAAACTAAATGAATGATATTTTCTGAGAGATCGTGCTCTCCATAAGTAATATATATTTTTTGTCCAGAAATTTTGTAGTGACCATTTTCCTTTACTGCTTTTGTTTTGATAGAAGATAAATCAGTACCAGCTTGTGGCTCTGTTAAATTCATGGTGCCAGTCCATTCACCAGAAGCTAATTTGGGGATATAAAAATTTTTTTGATCTTCTGAGGCAGATTTCTGTAAAGCGTAAATTAATCCTTGAGTAAGCAAATGGCATAGCGCTAGGGACATATTAGAACTGTGCCAAATTTCATTGACAGCTGCAGACAAAGTTACTGGAATTTGTTGTCCGCCATATTGTTCTTTTGCCTCTAGGCCAAACCAACCCCCATCTCTTAAACTTTCGTAAGCTTCTTTATAACCTTGGGGAGTTTTTACTTCTCCAGAGTCCAATCTTTTTGAACCCTCGTGATCGCCAGATAAATTACATGGATCGAGGACCTCAGAGCCTATTTTTCCTGCCTCTTCTAATATGGCGTCAACCAAGTCGTCAGAAAAATGCTGATAATCGGAAATTTTAGTAAGATCTTCTAGATTTATCAGATTTTTGATAACAAAGTTGAGGTCTCTGACTGGAGCTTCATACATTTTTTAAATATATACTTTTTTAGAATTCTTACCTAAAGAAATCAAAATTTCATGTTCGTTTGTACCCATCTCAAGAGCCAAGTCCTCACAAGATTGATTTTCTCCTAAAATTTCTACAGGCTTACCAAGATATAAATTTTTTTCATCCATATCAGATACATCGATAGTAACTAAGTCCATCGATACTCTTCCAAGTACTTTGCATGGTATTCCATCTATGAAAACTTTTGCATTATTGCTCCCAGATCTTAAATAACCATCGGAGTAACCAAAATCAATTGTGGCAACCTTAATATTTTTTTTGGCTTTAAATGTTTTGCTATATCCTACAGTTTGCCCTTTCTTTATTGAGGCAATTTGTAAAATTGGAGCATAGATACTCATAACACCTTTTAATCCAAAAGATTTT